>CACKOO010000007.1 GCA_902601765.1 Hydrogenophilales bacterium
ATCTTCTAATAGTCTTGCAAGGTCTACATCAGCTTCGTATTCATCTATTACTTGTGCCGCATCTCCTGACAAATTTTCATAAGATTTTTTTAGAGCCTCATCTAACTGTTGACTGCTTATTGTATTAAGATTTATTGGTCCATGTAATCTGTTAACTTCAGAAATTGCCTCAGGAGGTGTCTCGTGACATGACCATACTTCTACAATATCATTAGTCTCTACGTATGCAAGAATAAAAAATTTTCTCGCAAAGCTAAAAGGAAGAAGTGTCGCTTTATTTAGAGATTCTACGTTGTCTGTGATAATCATTATTCATCATCAGTAAATTTTTCTTCAGGCAGGTCTAAATCATTACCCAACGTGTTAGGTTGTAAACGTTTTCGAGTGAAGTTAATAGTGTTCGGATTCATTTTCATCACATCGTCTATATTCGAATTTGGCAACTGAGGTAATGAAAGTTCCTCGTCAAATGATATTTCCGGTTGAGCTGCTCCGATATAATCATATCGATCAGAGGTTAAATCAGAGCTCTCTGCTGCCGTCCTGAGTACAGTAGGGCGTATAAATACCATCAAATTTGTTTTAGCTCTTGATTTTGATTGGAATTGAAATAGTCTACCAAAAAAAGGTAGATCTCCTAGGAGTGGTATTTTCTGCACAGTATCGCTGACTGTGTCTTCTATTAATCCGCCCAGAACAATAATATCACCGTCATTAACCAAAACATGAGTTTCTAAAGATCTTTTATTTGTAATTAATCCCGATGTGGTTGTCTCTTGAATACTTGAGGTCTCTTGGTAAATTGCCATTTTTACAGTACCACCCTCTGATATTTGAGGGCGGATCTGCAGAGATAATCCGACATCTTTTCTTTCTATAGTTTGAAAGGGACTAGCGCCAGCTCCTGTTGTAGCATTTGAGAATTGTCCTGTTATAAATGGCACGTTTTTCCCCACCATAATTTTAGCTTCCTCATTATCTAAAGTAATGAGATTAGGCATCGATAAAATATTCGCACTAGCCACGTTTTCAAGAGCAGCTGCCAACCCAGTTAGTCCCGTTACATCGGTAGAGTCTGAAAGGCTTAATATAGCTGACCCTGCCGAATTGATTAAATTTTCTGAAACTCCAGCTAAGAGCCCAATTCTAAAGTCACTCGTGCTTGTTCCAGAAACACCAGCCCATTGGATACCAAAAGCCTCAGCTTTATCCGCACTTACCTCGACTATAAGCGATTCAACGTATACTTGAGCTCTGCGGGAGTCCAATTGATCGATAATCATTCGTAAGTTTTTGAAAGTAGACTGATCTGAAGATATAATTAAAGTGTTGGTCGTAGGATCTGCTTGTATGAAGCCACCACCACTATTACTTAGTGAGCTCGTGTTCTGATTATCAGCCGACTGATTATCCGAAAGATCTTGACTACTGGCAGAACTATAAACTGTACTCGTAACTACTGCTCTGAGAACTTGCGCTAATTGAACGGAATCTGCATTTTTTAAATGTACTAAGTGGATATCGCTCGACGAGTCTAACGGTTGATCTAACTTTTCTATCAATGCCTCCGCTATCATTAGTCTTTTTTTTGAAGAACATTTTATGATTATAGAATTGGTCCTTCGGTCCGCCATGAGAATAACCTTATCCCCATAGTTTGTGTTAACGCTCTCATTACTTTCGTTTAAAATTCTATCTGCAATAGTTACTAACTCACTAGCCATTGCATTTTGGATATTTACGACATGTATATTTTCTTGCTGTTGATGAGAATCTAACTGTTTAATTATTTTCCCTAGCCGAATTAAATTATCTTCATAGTCTGTGATAATCAGACTATTATTCAAATTGCTGGATGTAATGACATTATTCGGTGTTACCAAGGGTTTGATTACTGGAATTAAATTATTCGCAATTTCGTTTTTAAGAGGAAATATTTTCGTTGTTATTTGGCCCGGCGTACTTGATTCATCAGAATTAATTGCCGAGTGACGTTTTCCATCAGCCTCCGGTATCACCATTACATAACCTTCTGCTTGCATAAGGGCATAACCCCTTAGTTTTAGTGAAAGAGCCAGCAGAGCGTATGCTTCTTTTTTTGTTACCGCTTTTTCTGATATTAAGTTTATTTTTCCCTTAACCCTAGGGTCGAAGATAAAAATTCTACCCGTATATTTTCCTATTGCACGGACAACAATTTCAAGATTAGTATCAACAAAATTTAGCGTGGCTTTGTTTTCTGGAAGATCATTTGCGCCAACCGAATAACTGAAACTTGTCAACGCAATGCCCATTAAAATTATAGTCCAACTATTTGGATAACTTAATTTTGATAATTTCTTATTCACTGTATTTAAAAACATCATTAAAATCGCAAACTGACAACATCCTCTCCATTTACAGTTTTCCACTGCCCCAATAAATTCATTAGATTTCTTAAACTCTTTTGTTCATTATTTGTTTTTGCGTACCCAGAGAAACTTAATTTTCCATTTTTGATTAAACCTTCTCCGTTCAGTATTAAAATCCCATTTTTTGTGCTGAGTACAACTTCACCTTCGCTCCCATTCCAGTCAAAATTTAACGTATAGTTCCCCAATGGATTGACCGGTGATAATTTTGTTTCGATATTTTTCAGGTCAAGTGTCATTTTGCCATAAATTTTCATTATTGAGTTGTCAAATATGAAAATGACATCACTCCACGACAGCAATAAATCTCCGCTCGGTCTTATTGTGTTGAATGGTGCTCCTAAGCTGACAAGCTTATTACTGGGTAAAGTCATATCTGATTTATTTAATTGATAGTTGTTCCAGTATCCAGTTATATACAGGGGATTTCTTAACATTTTGTCATTAAAGATTCTTGCTTCAAGCTTACCGATCAAAATTTTTGGCGAAATTTCCCACGAAAATCGACCCGGTAGCAGTGATATAAGTTTATTGGTCGCCGTATTCCGTCTTGCGATGACCGCTGATCCACGCCATATAGTTCCGCGTGCATCCCCTATTGTTAACAGGTCTTTTGTTTGCAATTCGACTAGTTTAGTAATCCAAGTTGCTGGGGGAGATAATGCCATTCCAATTATTAGGAATAGTATTAAAATAAGAAAGAAAAAAATTTTCCGGACCATAAGTTTATTCGGCCTCACTAAGCGTTAGGCTCACTTTTACAAAGTTAGTATCGTTATTACGAGTTATAATTGCGTTTGTCACAAATATGTTTCCCGACTTTTTTATATCTATCAACCATGACATTAGGTTTTGAAATGAGGTGGAAGATATCTCCAAATGATAAAGATTATCGGTATTAGATATTGATGGTTTTAAAAAACCCCTCCTATCCATACTAGAAAATAAAAAACTTTTGAATTCTTCAGGATTATTTGGCGACGGTAATTTAGATTTAGATACCATTCGAGAAAGTTTATTCATTTCTTCGATTTGGTTTTTCATCTCATAAATTTTCTGTTGATCATTTCCGATCCCTTTTATTGCAGGAAGCAATAAAAAGTAGAAAAGAATCCATAAGGACAAAATTATACTAACAAAAAAAATAGTGACTTTCTCTCTCAGCGTTCGACTTGACCAGAGGTGAGAAAAAATATTTAAGTAGTTGTTCATTATTTTTTTATTTACTTTATTCCCGATATTTTCCAAATAATTCCTTTTGATTTCGAGGAAGATTCGGTGACATATAACCCTAGTTCGTCAAGAAGGTTTCGGTTGGTGGCAAGAATCGAGTTTTGGTTGGGCTCGAAGTGAACGTATAAAATCTTATTTCGATATTCTATAGCAACGACTGCGGGGACTGAATTACTATCTCCTTCCTTTGATAAGGTTTCCCTGAATTCACTAAAACCAACAATTAGGCTATAAAAATTATTTTGGTCTAATAAATTAGAATTGTCGATATAATTAATTTTTTGGCGCATTTGCTTTATCGGGTCAAGCATTACTGTTTCTTTCGGAAAATAATTTTTGAATTCCCGCGTAATGAAAGCCTCTGATATTTTAATTTCTTCTTTCATTTGCATCCATTTCCAATTAATCGCAGTGGTGTTAATGATTATTAGCAATAACGTTGCAATGGCGGGAATTTTCCACTTAGATGAATCTAAATTAAAATCATCATCTTTAGAAATTACTGAAGACAACGTAACAGCATTTGCATAAGCCTTTACCAAAAAGTCATTCCAATCATATGTCTTGAGTGATATTTTTTCTCGGGCGTTGTATATCGCATCTATGGATTTCTGATAATCAACAATAAAAGAAGCCGGAACGTCTAAAGAGAGATTTTTGTCATTTTTATTTTTTAAAAATATTTGAATTAATTTCTCAGGAAAATTTGCTATTTCTTTGTTATCCAATGAAACACTTAATATCGTATTTATTTCTGTTTTTATCGAAATATTGTTACTTTTTTTGTATTTTAATAATCTTCCATAAATTTGATTAGAATCGGGATCAGGTATGCCAACTTGATCTGATAAAAAATAAATTGATTTAATTTTGGATTGACGAAATATATCAAGAATTTGCGTAAGAAATATCTTATCTAATACATAAATAGTTTGTCTATTATTAATATAATTTCCAGGCACCAGGCTCGTTTCATCAAGCTTTGTTAAAAGATACTCCTCTGCCAAATTAGGTAAAGCAAGTTCTAGGTTTTTTTTTGATAGCTGAGGACATTCTATTTGCAGGACATTTATGTCATTACTTGAAAAAACAAGAATAAGTCGTTTTAATTTACGGAGTTTAATGTTTATGGATTCTGAAGTTAGATTTTCTAATTTCCCTAAATCTCCACAAGTGAGCATAGTAGCGCTGGGGAATATAATTTGGGACTCATCCGCTGAAGCCTGTACTTCTTTTTTGGGAGGTACAAAGATAAACAAGGATTTCCCCCATTTTTTTAAACGTCTTTTAGCCATATTAAATAAGCACTCTCAGGTGTGCGTTCGATTAAACATTTCTTTTGTATTAGCGACTTATTAATCTTCACATTACCTAGTATTATGAAAAAGTCCGACTTAACCGTAATATTTCGAGATTGTACCTTTAATCCCAGTTGTAAGGTTCTACTTACGAAATCACTTGTATCAAGAAAAATCGCATTTTCCCGCATAGCCACTAAATTTCTGGCATCAGTATAGGCTATATCTAATTCTGCCGCTATTACTGATAGGCTCGCTGTATTAATATTAGTTTTAGTGATTCTGGGTAAAATAATAATGTGCTCTTCAAGTAATCTCAATATCTTATTATTAAATCCTGGTAATGCGAGTAGGTCATTTAAATTAGAAAACCCTATTGTTCCAGAAATTAATTTATCCTCATGAACACTCCATTTTTGTTGATTAGCAAGAGCTGTACCAAAAACAAGTGATAGATGAGAAGGTAAATCAAGATCTCTCAAAAGACGTGCAAAAATTTCAACATTATTTGAGTTGATTTTCCCGTTGGTAGCTAGTCTTATAATATTGAACTTGGACTGAGCATCAACAATATATCCAGAGAGAATCGCATCTACAGAGTTTGTTTGGATCTTTGAATCTTTTGCATATTCATCCAGTCTGGTTTCCATGAGAGGAGTATTCCAAGGCTCGGTAAGATCATCTGTTGCAGAAAATTTAGCATCTTCAATTAAAATCAGTTTCGCCCAATTTAATGCTCCACGAAGTATCCAGTATTGTTGTAATTGTAGTCGCTGGTTTTCTATAGATCTAACTTGGACTTGTTGCTCCCAAAATAAACTTGTGACAATTGACAAGCAAAGAACCGTAAGTAGTAGTACGGTCACTACAGCTACCCCCTTTTGGTTTTTACTTGAGGATACGGGCTTCATGATGGACCTAAAGATACTATTTTAGTAATCGTAGATTTTCGATTAGTCAACTGAATATCAAATGCAAGTCCACTCCAATTGTAGTTCCAGATTTTTTCTCCTGAATTCGAAACATCATCATTTGAAGTAGTTGATTTTGATTGATTAACAGATTGCCATGCTTTGAGATTTTTATTCCATAGACGAATGTTGATACTCTCTAAATTAGCATGTAACAGAACCGCCTTATCATTGTTTGCCAATTGATCTCCAAGCCAATATTGATGAAGCTGACGAATAGAGCGAGTAGGAGAAGATGCAGATCGAGTTAGTTTTCCATTATTAAAATGATACTTCACTATTTGTACACCCGGAATGCCATCAATCGAAACGGTATCCCTAGTGATGATCAGGGATTTGTTATCAATAAAGATTGGAGATCTACCGTTAATGAGCTTAGGTTTGCTAAGTTGTGCACAATCAGTTTGTAGTTGGGCGAAGATCAATTGCAGGTTACGTACATCATCTATATCTTTAGAAAGCTTGTCTTCACTAAATATTATAGAGTCCAATCCCTTCCATCCGAGTACGGCAATTATCGCTAAAATTGTGATGGCTATTAGGAGCTCGACGAGGGTTACACCTGTTTGTTTTTGATATTTAAATTTAAGCATACTAAATTCCATTAGGAACAAGCTGAGTTAATTTGAGTATTTTATTATTTGATTCAGAGTTTAAAAAAACACTGATTTCTACTCTTCTAAATAACGGATTAGGTGTTTGAAAAACTACCTGCTGACATACAAAGTTGAAATCTCCTTGAGGGCAGTTATAAATTGTCTTGCCCAGGGAGGGCCAAATATTTGATAGTCGAATTTGAGTGAGCTGATTTTCAGCAGACCAAGTAGACATAATGGCAACGCGCAAATCCCCATTGTTTTGGGTAAGACTCCCAATAGCTCTTAAGCTAGCTCCCAGTGCTGCTGCTAATATAAATAGAGCAACCAGCACTTCCAATAATGTAAAACCTTTTTCCGTATATTCATTTTGGAAGCTATTCATATCACTATAAAAATTTAATTAATAGATATGGAAATTACCTAATCCGTCTGCGTTTATTGATGACCTATTAGTTGGAGTCGACAGGAAAATTTTAAAAGGTTGTGCCACTGGCTCAAGTCCAAAAATTATCATAAGTTCGTCTTTTTCATTTGCTGATTGAGTTGAAGATATGCTGATATTCGGGATTGAAAATTCACGTGTTCTAAGTAAGCTATCATTTTCGATAGGAATCCATTCTAGGCGATTTTTAGTAAAAAACTGGTAATCACTATTATCAATTTTAACAGCGATCGGGGTATTTCTAAGTATGGCTTCTTCTCTCGCTAAACGGAAAAGTGAAGCAAGCCGTTTGGTATCTTTAAGCAGTGCACGATCGTCATTTTGAAAAATAGAAATTGAAGTGGTCGTTAATACAATTCCCAGAATAAGTATGACTATCAACAATTCTAAAAGAGTAAAACCTGCCGGTATCTTATATTTTTTTTTTTGAGTGCCAAAAACACAGTTAATATCAATTTTAATCAAGCCACGATCCAATATCACTATTTTGTTTCTCACCACCCGGTTTTCCATCTGCTCCCAAGGAGAAAATATCGAAAGATCCATGAATACCTGGAGACAGATATTGGTAGTCTTGTCCCCAAGGGTCTTTCGGTAGTCGATCAATGTAACCTCCTTCTTTCCAATTTGTTGGAATCGGTTTTGAAGACGGCTTATTAAGCAAAGCTTTCAATCCCTGAGCGCTACTAGGGTAGTGATAGTTGTCGAGCTTATAAAGCGAGATCGCTTGCATTAAGGTAGCGATATCTTGTTTGGATGCCATTATCCTTGCATCATCCGTACGGCCGATAAGTTTGGGCACGAGAAGAGATGCAAGAATTCCCATGATTACAACAACCACCATTATTTCAATGAGCGAAAAACCTTGCATTTTATAGTGTTGGGTTTGCATTTTTCTGGCTATCATATCTTTGTTGTTCCTATGGACCATTGACATAAAGTTTTTTCAACCAATTAAGATGATTTCTGTATTTACAATACATCAACTAACTGATTGCGTAAATTAATATGGCGTTAATTGCGGTGATTGTGAGATTTGTATACTTTATGAATTCTCCAATATCCGGAGGTTCGTTTTAATTCTAATGGAGGCATTGTTGGGTAACTCATACGCATAATAGCCCATTGACTTTCTAAAAACTTTGCTAGTTTTTGGTTTTCGGGACGACACACAAAAGTTTCTCCACCTACGCAAGTAAGGTTGTTTCCCCCGCCGTAATACTGTTGCGAATTTCGCAAAATTTCCCATATTGCTTTCATAGGAGGTTTTTCGGTCATCATCTCGCGAAACCGGAGATTAGCTGTTTTTCTACTTTCTATTTTTGCCCTGAGGTGTTGGTTTGAACGGGAAAAAGCTCTAGGTGAAGCCGGGGAGTCTATTCCAAATTGAGTGGAACCACCTAGAACAACGCCAGGTATTAGGTCTGGTGATGACAATACCGTTTTCCTTTCTTTTGTGTTGGCAGGGTCTTGCAAGGAAGAAGAATTTGAAAGAGTAGAACTTGTGATAGAAATTCGATTTCCCCCGATATTTTTTATCACTACGTTGAGTGTTTCCTCATAAGAAACATTAGAAGGTATAGTTTTTTTTGGGGTTATTGGAAAAAAAAGAACTAGGAAATGCAGTAATATGGAAATTAATACTGTAAAACTAAGCACCTTAAACTGAAAAAAACTATGACCCCAGTTGAGGCCATAGTTTCTACAATGATAAATTAATGTTGTTTTAAGGTTGCTTAACACCTTGAATTACTGCTGGTGCAACATCCCAATTAACGCCGCTGTACGCTCCAGGATAATATGTCGTATTGGAACTCATTGAAGGGTCTTTAGCGTCTCCGGTAAGCACTTGGGCAGCTGGCAAACTGCTTGTGGCTCCCATCGTTATACTTTGCCCTGCCGATGTAATTCCGGATTCTGGTTTAAATCTTAGTTCGCGCTCAAGCCACTTGATCCATTTTGTCGCGCTATCGATAGTTACATATCCATTGCTATCAGATGGAATAGTAAAGGCCGGAACATATCGGGTACCATCACCACAGTCCACTTCTGCATTGGTCTCCGAGGAGAAACATTTTCCCGGTATACCATGAAGCTGTCCGAAGCCCATAAATTCTAGCCTAAGTGGTGCTCCAGCAAAGTCACCATAGGGCGTTGTTCCCGAGGTATTGGCTGGCACTGTAAAGCTCGCTCCTTGAGGTGCTGTGAAGTCTACGTATGTATCATCTGAGTTTTTGAGAAAAGTGGCAGTATTCCAGTTTTGTGTTCCAGTTTCCCAGACGTAGTATGTGCTGAGATCATTGGCTTTCCAGTCGCAGTATTTTGATGCGTCCCAATCACATTGCAGACTCGCCAAGTCACTACTTGCCACCAATGGTCCAGTCCTTACGCCCCATTGATAGTTTCCTGATAAGTTTCCTGTTGGAAGTGCCGTACTATTCACCACAGCCGATGTTGAGTCGGTGAGCGAGTAGTTGCTCGTACTCCAAGTGTAAGTCTCAACTGCGCCTGCACCAACATTACCCCACTGATTGTACGTTCCAGCAGTAAAGGGCGAGTCGCTAGAACTTATAACGTCTAGCGAAGCGTCAGTCATACAATCCCTTACGCACTTGAAGGTCGTTGGGACCCCGGAATCTCCAGGGGCAACCACGACCTCTGTCATATAGCGTACACCATTTGCCGAAGCTCCAGGGTCGGAATCACTGAGCGCTGCTGCCTTTATTTGAATTTGTCCTCCGAGCCCGCGAGACCATCCTCTGACTCCAAATGCATTGCCGCCACTGGTTGTTAAAGTTTTGAGTGCTGCAGCTGTTAAGGTGGCATCACTAATTTTATTCATGAAACACCCAGAACTACCGCAATTCTGCGTTCCTGTTACTGCAAAATTATCGTTTGCATCATCCCAGTATGCTTCGAATTCGGTACCTGCACTGTAGGCTGTACTTGCTATCGTTGTGGATGCTTCTGATCTAAAAACGAAGGGAACTTTTTTTATTGCATCTAGCGTTGTTTGCACTCGGGTGAATTTCATCATTCGACCCTTGCCCTGTTTGACGGTGTAAGATACGTCTCCTGCTGTGTTTGTAACTGTGGCGCCATCAGAAGGCGTTGTTGGAAGCCAAACTCCCCAATAGCTAGCGAAACCATATTTGCCACCACTATCTTTAATACTAAATCCAGGCTGTGCCAGATCGAATTGAGCTCCTGTTGAGTCGTCATAGGTTCCATACTGCCAAACGGTGGAGTCTGCTTGTGCTTTGGACCTACTAAAGCAACGCTCTGTCCCAGCATTTTTTACTCGGCAAAAATAACTGGAGTTATATCCAAAAGTTATGGTGTCTGTTCCGCCCCCCCCATTTGGCGCCACTACAGCGCCTGATCCGGAGGAATCAGTACCATCTACGTAAAGCCTTATAGACTCCTCGCCACTCCCGTAGTCTCCTGATTCAGAGAAGGTCATTCCCGTCGCGTTCACCGCCAATTCACCTCTAAATACTCGATTTCCAGCGCTGTTTAGCCCAGTAAAATTTAAAGTCATTATACCATTGGGTGCGGTTGCACTTGGACCCTCTGAAGAATTAGTATGTATGTAGACCTGTTGCTTAGCGCCATCTTCTTCTACAATCTCTGCGTGGCCTTTGACTATCTGATCTGCTGCTACAGTGGCCTTTGTGGATAGCATACTCATACGTGTATAACTAGTAGTACCTGAAGCACTTGAGTTAGAACTATTAGAGGCGCTGGCTCTCCCAGATGTGTTGCAGGCAGCTTCATCAATAAAAGCAATGTACTGACCAGCATTAACCATCAAGTCAGCTCTAACATTGTACATAAAACACATGATCTGCTGCGCGGTAGAAATGCTCTCAGTCGCCTGATCTTGAACGAACTCCTGTTGGCTATCTGTGGAGTAGGCACCCGTAGTGGGAGGCGCTGAAAACACATTGTTACCAAACAGCAGAAAGAGGAAACCCGGTAAGACAATCCCCAGTTTTCTAATCAACATTTTACAATCTCCTTTTAATTTATTCTGTCGCACTAACTGCTGATACGGACGATGCCGCGCTTAGGCCACCCTCTCCAGCTCCCAAAGTTGACTCCGAGGAACCGCCACATGCGACGATGGTTAATCCCAGAAAAACTGCTGCCGTTAAAATACGTCCTATCCTTAATATATCTTTCATTTGTTTTCTCGTCCTTAAAATAGTTTCAATGCATTTAACGATAAAATTATACTTCTCCCGTAACCGGTTAGCTACTAGTTCATTCGAAAGTTAACCATTATGTAACTCAAAAATCAATAAAACTACAATTACTAAGTTACTTTTACCACAAGATTTTTTCAAGGAAAATATTTTAATCAATAAAATCAAGTTTTTATGGAATGAATGCGAATCAAGATTCGATTTTTCAACTAACTTTCAAGAAATTGCTATCTTGGTATTGCATACAATGTGGCGTAAAAATAAATTCGCGGCTTTTCAAGGTTGCCAGTTCCGTGACGATCACTGTTAGTTGATGTTAGCTGAAACGAAAAGTCAGTTTAAATTGAAATTTTTATCATTAAAAAAAAAATCATGTTAAAATCATGCGGTTATATCTTAATATCATGCATACACGAGGAAATTTTGGTTGTCGAGTGTTTAGCTGGGGGAAGGTTTTTCACAAGCCAGATGACGTACGGTTTAACATTAGCAAACATTAATTTATAGGTCAGCCGTCTCGAGTAAATTAAGTTTGAATGGAAATATTACGAACACCTTAGCTGTTGGAAAGCGTTATTTGTGGGGAAAAAGCGCTTATTAAGAAGATTTTTCAAGGAAAATTATTGAAAGCTACAAACGG
This sequence comes from Hydrogenophilales bacterium, assembly GCA_902601765.1. GTDB lineage: Bacteria > Pseudomonadota > Gammaproteobacteria > Burkholderiales > Eutrophovitaceae. Next base: position 11,803 of record CACKOO010000007.1, read on the forward strand.
TATTTTTGCAGTGTTACTTTTGCTGGGGTTTTTTTCGCACATCGCCAATATCTCTGCGCAAAACTTGAATGTTCAAGACCTACTCGAGGGGGTTAGTGGAGAATCTTCGTCTGTCGGTCTTGCCACAGACTCCGGAGCGGCAGCCGCACAATTAAAACCAAAACCGCCAAAAAAAATAACAGAAAACATGCTCAAAAAACCAGATATTGATGTCATCGGAGACACGGTTTCGGTTGATCCAGGGAAAAAAATTGATTTTCAAAGACTGGTTGAAAGATCTGTTGGGAAAAATTTACCGTTTTTTGGGCACGATATATTTAAGACAGCCGATCAGGATTTTTCACTAGTAAAACATGGGGTGGTATCTCCACAATACGTTATTAATGTTGGAGATGAAATCATAATTCGCTCATGGGGGCAGGTGGATATTGAGGTCAAGTCGAACGTCAGTCCTCAAGGTAACCTTTTTATACCTCGCGTTGGACAAGTTCACCTAGCGGGTGTGAAGTACAGTCGATTAGAAAGCGTTGTTAAAGCGGCTGTTTCCAAGGTATATAAGAATTTTGAACTAACAGCTATTTTAGGAGAGCTACACTCTATTCAGGTTTTTGTTGTTGGTCAGGTGCGTCGGCCAGGGGTTTATCTCCTGAGTGCACGCTCAACATTAATAAGCTCTTTGTTTATTGCAGGAGGGGCGAAGTATTCTGGTTCATTAAGAAACATCCAGCTCAAAAGAGGAAAAGATACCGTAATTGACTTCGATATCTACAAGTTATTACGAGAGGGTGATATCTCAGGTGACTTGATGTTAAAAGCGGGAGACGTGATTTATGTTCCGCCAGTTGGTGAACTAGCGGCAATTTCTGGGGGGGTAAATGTGCCGGGCATATACGAAATTACGATGGGGACATCGGTTGCCGATTTGGTGCAGTTAGCTGGAGGGTTAGCGTCTACCGCGTCGCTAGATAATATTTCCCTAGAGAGGATACTTGCTCACCGGTCTAGAGTTGTTAGGAAAATAAACACAAAAAGTGATGGCATGCTTTTAAAATTAAGGGATGGCGATTTAGTCAACGTCCCTAGCATCTCTCCAAAAATTTCGAATGTTGTTACATTACGAGGGCATGTACTGGAGAGTACTCGTTCACCTTGGCACAAAAACATGTCGATTACTGATTTAATTCCAGAGGTCTCGATTCTGGTGACCCCCGATTTTTGGATCAATCGAAATAATCTCTCAAGGCCTACTGATTGGTTAAATGATCAATTGCGGTCTGGCCTTGATACGGAAACTAACAGTGGGGTGTGCTTAAAGTTACAATGCGACGAGGTACTAGGGAATTTTGTTGACGGACGTGGGCAATCGTCACAAACGTTGGACTACGAAGTAGTGAGGATATGTCAAAATCATTGTTACCGAAACAATACCGAGCAGGATTATCCTGTGGAGGAGAATAGTTCAAATCTTCTGGTGAGTCCTTCGCAACAAATGATCGACGACCTCCAAAAAAATACGTTAGAAATATTGAAAAAATCCTTTATTGGAGCTCACGTAAACTGGGATTACGCGGTAATAGAGCGTATGGACCCAACTACCCTAGAGACAGAGTTAATTCCTTTCAATTTAGGAAAGGCTGTGCGTGACAAAGACCCTGCTCATGATTTATTACTTTTGCCTGGTGACGTGGTGACAGTTTTTTCAACAAATGATGTCCAGCCGTCGATAGACAAAAGAATCAAGTATGTTCAGCTCGATGGTGAATTTTCTGCTCCGGGAATTTACCAAATACTCAAAGGAGAGACACTCAGTCAACTTGTAGCTAGGGTAGGTGGCGTCACTGATAATGCATACCTCTATGGTGCGAAATTTTACAGAGAAAAAACCAGGATTAAACAACAAGAGCAGCTCGATAAAGCAATAGTAAAGTTTGAAGCGCAAGTTGAGAGAACAGCGGCGCAAAATGCAGCAACTGCTCTATCTGCCGATGATGCGGCTTCTATAAAAGCTCAAGTGGAAGCACAGCGCGCTTTAGTAAAAAGGCTACAAAGCATCAAAGCTTCGGGTCGCATTGTTTTGTCTGAAACCCCGATGTATTCGATATATGAATTGCCTGACTTGCCCTTAGAAGGTAGCGATATTTTGCATATACCATCCAGGCCGGGCACCGTGAGCGTTTTTGGGGCGGTGTACAATCAGAATGCTTTTGTTTACGGTGGAAGACGTAATGATGCTAAACAATACCTGTCGCAAGCAGGAGGAACAACACGAGAAGCCGATAAAAAACAGATTTATATACTGAGAGCGAATGGTTCTGTAGAGAGTCAAAAACAGTCTCGGTGGTGGAACACTGGAGTACTCGACAGGGCTCTTCTGCCGGGCGACGCATTAATCGTTCCGGAAAAAGTTGATCAGTTTAGTTTTAGTAAGGAGCTCAAAGATTGGAGTCAAATTTTATATCAGTTCGCTCTAGGAGTTGCAGGATTGAAGGTTCTAGGAGATTTGTAAAATTGTTATAAAATTTTACATATAATATTAAATTAATTATTCTGAAAATGTATCTCTTAATAAGTGCTATTTTAAGTTTCAGTTTAACCTGGATAATTCTTCTTTCAAAAAAGAGGCACGGGCATTTAACGCTGGATGAAGTTTTTGGAGGACCTCAAAAGTTCCACACACATGCAGTGCCAAGAGTAGGAGGCGTTGCTATTTTTACGAGCTTCTTTTTAACTCAAGGTTTGTTGGTCTCAGCTGGAATTTTAGCTAAAGATTATTACCTGATTTTAGTTTGTGCATTTCCAGTTTTTGTTGCTGGCCTGTCTGAAGATCTTCTAAAAAAAATACCTCCTATAGTCCGACTTTGGGCCAGTTTTGCATCGGCTACATTTGGTTTTTTTCTACTTGAGGCGCAGGTTCGATTTTTGGGTATTCCCTATATTGATCAATTTTTGTGGTTTACGCCGTTTGCATTAACTCTCACCGTTTTCTGCATAGGCGGAGTTGCCCATGCTTTTAATATTATTGATGGATACAACGGACTAATGGTCGGGCAAGCCATAATAAGTGCTTTGGGGGTAACAGCAGTTTCTTATATTGTCAATGACCATGAAATATTAAACATTACCTTAGTATTAATTGGGAGTTTATTCGGCTTTCTATTTTGGAATTTTCCGAAAGGAAAAATATTTGCAGGAGATGGTGGTGCATATTTCATAGGTTTCATATTAGCCACAATCTCTGCGATGTTGGTGTACCGAAACCCAACAGTTTCCCCCTGGTTTGTTTTAGTTAATGTTATTTATCCGGTATGGGAAACATTATTTTCAGTCACGCGTCGGAAATTTTTTCACAAAAATGCTATAGGGCTTCCCGATTCATTACATCTCCATCAATTGATATTTTTAAGGGTGATGTGTCATTTCGATGGATGGAAGAGAAATAGCTACACTAGTCCCAATTTGCTCTATCTCAGCGTAATATTTTCTTCTATGGGGGTATTGTTTTGGGACAACACCTTAGCAATATTTGTCATCGTTGTAGTTTACATAATATTATATGTGTACATATATTTCCGAATAGTCAATTTTAGGACTCCTAAACTTCTTTTACCCTTTAGGTAGGATGTCGGGTAACATTAAGTTTTTCAGTCAGTTAATCATCTAATTTTCCGGGAAGTAGTTAGTGCACCTGAATAAGTAACCTAAAGCGACTTGCGGATCAAATTATATTAAATTGATTTAAATAGACGAGAAAGTTTATCAATGACGGACGTAGATGTATCAGAAGAGACTAAATCTGTGTCTGACCAGAGTGGAGAGGTGGGATTCCTCGATCTGATTCTCCTGTTGGTCAATAATTTTCAATTAATAATTATTCTTTCTCTTCTGGGAGGGCTTATTACTCTGGGTTACAGCTATACCATAGTGCCTACTTACAGGAGCACGGTATCAATGTTGCCACCCGCGGTTGATAATCCGTCTTCACCGTCGATTGATAGTGGTGGAGCTATGGCTTTATTAGGAGGTTTGGTAGGTGGATCCGTCGAAGACCGAAAACTTGATGAAATTGTCTCAATTTTAAAAAGTCATAGAGTGGCAGATAAAATTTTAAAAAAATACAATCTGATAAAAGATTACAATGTTTTGACTAGGACTCAAACGATAGAGAAACTACATTCGCGTACCCATATTGACTTACAAGCAAGTCGAGGGTTAATAGTTATTCATGTTTTGGATGAATCTCCCCAGAGAGCCGCTCAACTGGCACAAGCTTATGTTGATATACTTCGAGAGACATTAAATGAATTGGCGATAACCGAGGCTCAAAGTAGACGTGCCTTTTACGAAAAGCAATTAGAGAAAAGTAAAGACGAACTGGTTGTCGCTGAATTAGAAATTGCCAAAACTCGTGTTACTGATAGTTTGCTCAAAACTGAGCCGGGATCGGCGGTTGCTAATGTTTTGGCTTTAAAATCACAAATTATACAGCAGGAAATTTTTATTCAATCTCTGAAAAATTACTTAGTCGACGATTCGGCCGACGTAAAGCAAGCAAAAGCCGATTTGTTGGCTCTTGAAAAACAGCTTGCTAAAGAAGAAATTTCCGACAAGATTGATACCAGTTCGTTAGGATACCTTCAGGTGTACAGGAATTTTAAATTGAAAGAAGCAGTTTTTGAGTTAAATCTGAGCCAATATGAAGCGGCGAAAGTTGATGAAGCGAAAGATCGAACCATCCAAGTTGTCGATCACGCTAGTGTACCTGAATTCAAAGTGGCTCCTCGAAAAGCGTTTATGGCTATAGTGGCAACTGGACTTACCTTCTGTATTTTGATTTTCATTCTAATTATCAGGCAAGGTATGCAGCTGTTATTTGCTGAAGCCAGTAGTGAAGTTAGAGCGAGCCTACTGAAAAGCAAATTAAAATGGTTACTGCGCTAGGTCGGGTTTCACTCCATCTTTGAGTTTTGGTTTGCTTATTTCATGCCGCAAATTTTAGGATAAATATGATTATTATCCGATAGGAATAAAAAAACAGATGGCGGTTTTTTGTTACGGAAGCACTTGGCTATATTGCAAGACCGACCTCAATAAAATCATGTGGGTATGAATACGTGTTATCCCTCGAGTATAATGCTACAAACAACAGGATAATCATTATCAAAAATATCCAATGAAGTGGTAAATTTAATAGACGGTGATATGTATGAGAAAAACTGTTTCATGCACAAGTTAAGATTATCAAAATATAATGCAGGTTGCCTTATTGTCAGTTCGAAGCCTGATAGTTCCGGATTTTTTAATGCTACTTAACAAAACTACCCATGTCCTAACTTTATTGAGGCATGGCTATTCAACCGAACTCTCAATCGAAGTGGGAGAGCCAATAATATGTTTGAACCGAGAAATAGAGGGATTATAAAAGTGAAGTATGGTATTCAATCTTTGTGGGGACATGCGATAAGCCTTGGTGCCAAAAAGTTAAAAACCTATGGCCATGGCATTTGAGAGCATAAAACAAATGAATAAATGCGTAACCCCAGTTGTTTTGTGTGGAGGCTCAGGAACTCGATTATGGCCGGTTAGTAGAAAACAGTTTCCTAAACAGTTCGCAGCAATTGTTGAAGGTAAAAGCTTATTAGAATTAACCTTAAATCGATTGACTGGCAGTCAGGTTTTTAATCAAAAGGCAATAACTTTTGTTACGGCCGAGGCATACAAGTTTTTGTTGTTAGATATTTTGAAAAAAAACAATATTTTAGGGCGGGTTATCCTAGAAAAATATGCTAAAAATACCGCAATTGCAATTGCACTCGCTATTAATAATTGCGATCCAAGTGAGGTCATTATGATTTGTCCTTCTGATCACTACATACCAGAAAACAAAAAATTCTCAAAAATGATATCTGATGGCTACGATTTGGTAATACAAGAAAAAAAATTGGTGACTTTTGGAATCCAACCTAATTATCCAGCTACCGGATACGGTTACATCAAAGCAGGCGGAAAATTAGAAAGTCACGGATATCATGTCAATAGGTTTATAGAAAAACCAGATCTAAAGGGGGCGCAGGACTTATTAAAGAATGATAAAGTTTTTTGGAATTCTGGAATTTTCCTTGGGCAGTGTTCGGTGTTTTTAGAGGCGTTTAAAAAATATGCTACTGATATTTATTCAGCTGCAGAAGAGGCATCGAGGCAAAGTAAAGTTACAGAGGACAACGGAATCACATTCATTTTTCCTGATCCGGATCATATAAAAACAACAAAAAAAATAAGTGTAGATAAAGCCATAATGGAAAAGTCACCAAACTTGGCACTCATTCCCTTCTATGGTAACTGGAGTGACATAGGTACTTGGCCGGCCTTGGGAGATATAGCAGTTTCAGATATAGATGGAAACGTCATTGATGGCGATGATATCACTATGATTAATACCAAAAAAACCTTTGTTTATCGTTCCGTTGGTGGAAGACCTGTAGTTTGTATCGGACTCCAATCTTTGGTTGTTGTAGATGCTGGAGATGTCCTTTTAGTAATGGATAAAAATGACTCGGAAAATCTTCGTAAAGTGGTAGAGCATTTAAGTGAAATCGGAAAATCGTATACCGAATGTCATCAAAGAGGGTACCGACCTTGGGGTTGGTATGACGTTATTGATAGTGGGGATAGGTTTCAGGTTAAACGTATATGTGTTCTTCCGAATCAATCTATTAGTTTGCAAAAACATGTATACAGATCTGAGCATTGGGTTGTTGTTTCGGGTGAGGCAGAGGTTACAAAGAACGATAAAACATTAACTCTACGGCAAGATGAATCGGTTTATATACCAATTGGAACTGTTCATCGTCTTTCAAATAAAAAGTCATTCAATCTTGAGATTATCGAAGTGCAAACCGGTTCTTATTTGGGTGAAGATGATATTATTCGCTTGGAGGATAACTACGGGAGAGTTTCTTGAAGATTTTTATAGCAGGGCATCGCGGCATGGTTGGAAGTTCCATTGTTAGAGCTTTAGATAACGCCAATGCATCGTCACAAAAATTAAATCAAAATGAAATGGAAATAATCGTCGCCGATAGGTCTGTTCTTGACCTTGAGGATGACTCTGCAGTAAAGAGATTTTTTGATAAACACATGCCGGACCAGGTATATCTAGCAGCTGCAAAAGTTGGAGGGATAAAAGCAAATAACGATAATCCGGCAGATTTTTTGATGAAAAATCTAAAAATACAAACTAATGTTATTCAGGCAGCGTACCTATCCGGTGTCGCAAAATTATTATTTTTAGGGTCAAGTTGTATTTTCCCTAAACACGCTTCCCAGCCAATTAGGGAAGAATCTCTTTTGACTGGCCCCTTAGAGCCAACTAATGAGAGTTATGCCTTAGCCAAAATTAGTGGTATTAAATTATGTAATGGTTTCAACAAGCAATATGGTACTGATTTTAGAGCTGTCATGCCGTGTAATTTATATGGTTTAGGAGACAATTATAAGCACGATGACGCGCATGTTATTCCGGCGCTGTTACGCCGTTTCCATGAGGCTAAGGAAGACGAAAATAAAGAAGTAGTCATATGGGGAACTGGTAGTCCGCTCAGGGAGTTTTTATATACGGATGATCTCGCTGACGCATGTGTATTTTTAATGGAAATGGAAAAAGAATCTTTTCATAAAGTTGCATTGGAAGCTGGTGGTTTTATTAACATCGGTTCAGGAGTTGAAATATCTATTTTAGAATTATCGAAACTTATCGGCAAAGTTGTGGGATTTGAAGGCTGCGTTCGACAGGACCCCTCTAAACCAGATGGCACACCAAGAAAGCTGATGGATGGGTCAAGGTTAAAATCTTTAGGGTGGAATGCGGCTACCAACTTGGAATCAGGTTTAGAAAAAGCTTACGATGATTTTAAACAAGGACTAAAACAAACTAGAAATCTTAGGACGTAATATCTATGGGAACCAATAAAAAGGTCGCACTTATAACGGGGATTACCGGTCAGGATGGTTCTTATTTGGCTGAATTTTTGTTAGAAAAGGATTATGAAGTTCATGGAATCAAGAGGCGCTCAAGCTCGTTCAACACGCAAAGAATAGATCATATATACCAAGATCCCCACGCGCCATCGAAAAATTTCTTTTTACACTATGGGGATCTTGTGGACTCAAGTAGTCTGATGCGTTTGATAAAGCAAATATCTCCAGATGAAATTTATAATTTGGGAGCCCAGAGTCATGTTGCAGTGAGCTTTGATGTTCCAGAATATACAGCTGATGTAGTAGCTTTAGGGTCTCTAAGGCTTCTGGAGGGGGTGAGAGCAGCAGGCTTGGAGAATAAAACCAGGTACTATCAAGCTTCGAGTTCGGAGCTTTATGGTTTGGTTCAAGAGACTCCTCAGAAAGAAACAACCCCTTTTTATCCTAGGAGCCCCTACGCTGTAGCAAAACTTTATGCCTATTGGATTGCAATCAATTACAGAGAAGCCTATGGAATGTATGCTTGTAACGGAATTCTTTTTAACCACGAAAGTCCTCGCAGAGGGGAGACGTTCGTTACTCGTAAAATAACACGAGGTCTGGCCAATATGGCGGTTGGAGTTGAGAAATGTTTACATATGGGTAATCTTGACGCCCTCCGCGATTGGGGACATGCCAAGGACTATGTGAAAATGCAATGGTTAATGCTACAGCAAAAAGAACCAGATGATTTCGTAATCGCAACGGGAAAGCAGTTTTCAGTTCGTCAGTTTATTATTTGGGCGGCGCAAGAGTTGGGCCTTGAGCTTGAATTTCAAGGTTCTGGTGTGAGAGAAATTGCTAAAATAAAAAAGATTTTGGGAAGTAGAGCGCCAGCTTTGTCAGTGGGTGATGTCATTGTAAAAGTTGATCCTCGTTACTTTAGACCCACAGAGGTAGAGAGTTTGTTAGGAGATAGTAGTAAAGCAAAAGAAAAATTAGGATGGATTCCTGAGATAACCGCGGAGCAAATGTGCAAAGAGATGGTCTCAAAGGATCTCTTGGATGCAAACCGTCGACTATTACTAAAGAAAGTGGTTTGATAAAGATTAAATAAAAGGGATTTTAATGGGTGCTAACAAAGAATTTTTATCGGTTGTTACCGATCACATTGCAGAGCATATGTCTGTTATCAAACAGTTAAATCGTGACGAACTAATTTCAATTATCACAATAGCTGATACATTAGTAAATACTTTGAAAAAAGGGGGAGGAGTGTTTTGGTGTGGTAACGGAGGGAGTGCTTCAGATAGCCAGCATTTAGCGGCAGAATTAATCGGAAGATTTAAAAACAACAGAAGAGCTCTCAAGTCAATAGCCTTAAATACCGACACATCGGTTTTAACTTGTATTGCCAATGATTTTTCTTATGAAAATGTTTTCAGCAGACAGGTTGAAGCGCTATTAAATAGGAATGATGTCTTGGTGGCAATTTCTACCTCAGGTAATAGCCCTAATTTAATTAATGCAATCAAAGAGGCAAAAAAAATAGGAGCCGCAACCATCTGTCTTTTAGGTAAAGGCGGGGGGCAGTCTCTCAATTTAGCGGATCATAATTTTATTGTGCCTAGTTCTTCAACGGCGCGCATTCAAGAAGCCCATATTTTAATTGGTCATATTGTCTGTGATTTGGTAGAAAAAGGATTGGGAGTTGGACAAGACAGTATTTAACCACTAAGTGTCTCTGTGATGAGAGCAAGTTTTATAAAATGACGAACAGGTTCGAAAATTATATCGAAAACAAATGGAGTGAGTGGCAAACAGAAACCACGCAGTTGCTGAATGATCTCTATCCTATTCGCAGAGCGCTGGTGGCTGATGGCAACATCGAAACCCTAAGGTTAATCGAAAAGTTTTCGAAAATAACACTAGATTACTCCAAATTTCCATCTGGAACCGAAGTTGGGAATTGGACTGTTCCTAAGTCTTGGAACTTGAGGTCTTTTCAGCTTAAGGATCGCAACAAGAATTTATTACAAGACTTGTCTGACAGTAATCTCAGAGTAATGGTTGGCTCTCTGTCTTTCAAAGGCATAGTTTCATACGCAGAACTCACGCGGCATTGTTACATAAAAGAGGACATGCAAGACGCAATACCATATGTCACAAACTACTATGGAAAGCGTGATTGGGCAATCTGTATGAAGGCATCCGAGTTTAACAAATTGAAAAAACACGAAAATTATCATGTGGATATAGATGTTGAGGAAAGCCCATCAGATCTAGTCGTAGGTAGTAAATTAGTTGGTAATTCTGCTATAAAAAGAGAAGTTCTATTCTCTACCTATAACTGTCATCCTCAGATGGCAAATAATGAACTATCAGGTCCTATTGTTTGGAGTCTTTTGTTACGAGCATTATCAGAAATTGATAAAACAGATAAATTACGAAACAGATACCGGTTTGTTATTGGTCCGGAAACCATAGGAGCCATAGCTTATATTTCCCAGAATTTTAAAATATTGAAAGATAACACCGTTGCAGGATATGTTTTAACTTGCTTGGGTGTTGATCAAGATTTCACGGTAGTACCATCCAGAAAAGGAAATACACTATCTGATAAATTTGCGGACCGTGCTATTGCAATGACCGATGGAACCTATCGCATGTCAAGTTATTTGGCTAGAGGTAGTGATGAACGACAGTGGTGTTTCCCTCCTTTGGATTTGCCCGTTTGTACTATCACAACAGCTAAATTTCACGAATATCCTGAGTACCACACTAGTTTGGATAATTTAGATTTAATTTCAATAGATCAGATTTTTAAAAGTCTAAAGCTTTACATGAAGATAGTTTTTTTAATGGAAACAAACGATATTTTTGAAAGTAACGTTTTGGGAGAGCCAATGTTATCAAAATATGATCTATACTCCACAAAAAATTTTGCGGGAATAGTTGACGGAGATGGTAAGAATTTTTTGAATGTGCTGAATTATTGTGATGGACAGCACGATCTTTTAGATATTGCTAAAATGCTTGGTGTAGAATACGAATCAGTATACAGAGTTGTTAAGAAAGCTAGGCAAATCGGACTGGTAAGTCAAACAAATCGTATAAAAAATTGAAAGAGTTTGAAAACCTAATTTTCTAACTTAAGTTTTATTTAAATTGGAAAATCGCGTCAAATTTTTCAATTGTTATAAATACTAGCATTGTTTTTAGTGCCCACAGTCAAGGAAGGTATATTTAAACGTATATTTCAAAAAAATTTATTTTTCACGTAATACGGAAATAGAAAACATTTTAAAGCGTATGTGTTTAAGGGGCAATTATGGATAGAAAAGATCTTTTCCCAGATAGTTATTTTGAACAAAGAAATTTAAATGACCCTAAAAGACTGAAAAGTTTCGAACTAGAAAAAGAATTTATCAGTAAATTTTGTGGCAATGATGGAGTAATTTGTGACGTGGGTTGTTCAACGGGTGAGTTTCTGGAACATATCAAATGGGAGGGTAATAGATACGGCGAGGAAATTAATGATCTAGCCAAGCTGGAAGCGGAAAAAAAGAAGATAAGTTTTGATATCAAACTGTGTGACGCTAACGCTTATTTTGATGTTATTATTTTTAGAGGGACAATACAGCATATCAATGAACCTTTTAGATCGATAGAGGACAGTTACCGGGCGCTGAAAAAAGGAGGGCTATTGTTTATATTAAGCACACCAGATATTGACTCACTTTGCTATCGCCTCTTTCGTAGATTACCCGCGTTAGACCAAGAAAGGTGTTATTTCCTGCCTTCAGCTCGCCAAGTTGAAATTATTTGCCAAAGAGCAGGATATCAATTAAAAGCTAGAGAATATCCCTATTGGAACAGTGGATATGACAGTCCTCTTCGGGATTTTTCCAGATTTTTTTTAAATCTGGTGTTACCTTTTAATAAAAGTTCATTTGCTTTTCCAGGTAATATGATGAATTTATGTTTTATGAAGGAGTAAAATTAGTGACTCAAACCAATGACGTGGTAGCCATAATACCTGCTCGAGGAGGATCAAAGGGTATTCCAAAAAAGAATATTCAAGATTTCGGAGGAGAGCCACTTATTTCCTACACCATTAAGCAGGCATTAAATTGTGACTTCTCTAGAGTGCTTGTGGTTACAGATGATAGCGAAATCGCAGAGGTGGCCAGGACTGCTGGTGCTGAGGTGCCTTTTATGCGCCCTAAAAATATTTCTGGGGATGCGGCTCATATGTTTTTAGTTTATAAACACACTCTTGATTGGCTAAAAAAACAGGAAAATTATGAACCTTTGGCGTTTGCTTGTTTGTTAGCAACAACACCCTTCAGAAAACAAAAACATTTAGAAAAAGCTATTGCAATGTTAAGGTCTGGTTCGTTCGACTGGGTTTATACTACCACAGAATGCGAACATCACCCCTACAGAGCTATGGAGAAATTAGATGCTGAGCACATTCAGCCTTTTTTTGATTTAGACGCATCAATGATGTGGGCAAATAGACAAGAGTTACCACCGTTATTGCGCTTTAACGGTGCAATAATATCGGGATTGGTAAAGCATGTTTATGGCAGAGAAGAATATAATGTTACGAAAGGGTCCGGTCTTTCCGTCGGTTATATTTCCATGGAGCAAATAGAATCACTTGATATTGACACTCCACTGGATCTAGATTTTGTTAGATACGTTAAGGAGAAATTTAATCGATAAGCCTAGGCTCATAATAATCGGATTAGGTAGCGCTGGAAGAAAATATGCCGAATCTGCCATAAAACTTGGCTGGGAAATATATGCCGTTGATCCTAAGTTTCCGGAGGTGTTTTCGAGTAATCTTAAGGGCGTAACAATAGAAAATAAAATCGAGGATTTGCCTGGAATAGATTTTGATGGGGCAGTTATTTCTAATTACGCTAGAGATCGCATTTCCGTGTTCTTGGAGATTAAGGAAAGACTTAAAAAATTTTGTATATTTGAAAAACCACTATCAGATAGTATTGTTCCGATATTCGAGTTAGAGAAATTAGTCCATAAATCTAATTTGAATTTACTTTCGCACCATCGTTGGTCAATCTTGGGGTTATCCCAAGAAATTCAACTAATAAGTCGTCGTGCTGACTTGGGAGAAATGGTATCTTTTGAATTGTCAGCAGGAAACTGTGACTTAGCCGCAGGTGGGTTACATTGGATTGGTTTCTCGCTTAGTCTCTATGAGGCGCAATATGGCTCGATACCGAAAGAGGTTGTGGTTTCAGGTAACATCCAAGCTAAAAAATCAAACCCTCGTAGCAAAGAATTGAATTATCTCTCAGGTCGATTATCTTTTTGCTTAGATACGTTTGATTGTGAGTTTAATTTCCATGAGGCTTCTCACATAGCTCCAAATATGAATGTTATTTTCCAAAAAGGTGCCGTCAAATGGGATTTTACCGGTGAATACAATGTTTCTAGTATTGATACCAACCTGGATTCCTTAAAACCCTACCAGTACAAAGTTGCAAAGAACATTGAAAACGGTGAGCTCAAGTGCGTAAAATATGACCCGTTTGAAAAAATAATGTTGGCTGGTATGGGATTAGATGCTGATGGTAGTGTTACAATAGAGGAGGGAATTTTGGCCTCCAAAATCCTGTTAGCAGGCATGGTCTCATGCGAAAAAAAATCTCAAAATGTGTCTTTGAAAGATCTTAAAAATATTTCAAAACCACTTTTGTTAAAATCTTGGAATTTTACATAGGTAAAAAAATGACAAAATTAGCTTTTTGGGGATCTGGTCCTATATCAAATTTTCATGTTCCTGCCCTGCGTGAAGCAGGCTTTGATATCACTGGAGCACACAGTCGCACTGGATCAGATAGACTGGGGAAGTTTTGTCAAAACCATCAAATAAAAAAAATAGATAATAGGGAAGATTTCTTGTCTGGCGTTGTGGCAAATTCCGATGCTATTTTTATAGCTTTGGAAACATCAATCACACCAAACGCTTTATCTCAAGTAATTAATTTAGGTAAGCCAATTTTGTGTGAAAAACCCGGTGGTATTAATCGAACCCAATTAAATGAAGTTGTCCCTAGAGAATTCAGAGATAATTTACGGTTTTCGTATAATCGTCGTTTTTATAACACCACGAGTAAACTTAAAAGTAATATAGAGCTCGGTTCTAAAGTTAACATACAAGCATCGATGCCTGACTCTATTCGCTCTTGGCATCAATTCGTTATAAATGGCTGTCATCTTTTAGATTTAATGTTGCATGTCCTCGATTTCGATTTTGAATTAATCTCGGCTGAAGGTTCAACGCAGCCTGATGGGCCAGGTTTTGTTTTTATGGGACGTTCTTCAAGAGGTGATGTAATTACTTTTAATCAAAACTGGGGGGCTTCACAAAATGTTGTCCTTAGAGTGGACTGTCCTCCTTTTTCTTACGTGTTATCGCCATTTGAAAGTCTTACAACTTTTAAGGGATTGGAGAGAAAAGAACCCACGCCCGAATATCCTCTTCGAAGGTATGTGCCTGTGGTTGATAATACAGTTATGACTGAGGTCTCTGAGTTCAAGCCGGGATTTTTCGAACAGTCGTGTGCTTTTTATCAATGGGTGGTTGGGAAAAAAAATGATAGGAGATTAGCAACAATGACTGAGGCACTAGAGGTTCTTTCATTAATTGATCAAATCAAATCGAAAATATCATGAAAATATGCATTATTGGTGGTAGTCATCCGCGCCACCGTTTCCTGGTTGAAAAACTATTTTCTTTAAGTAGGGATGTCCATGTTATTTGTGCCGAAAGAGAAAGTTTATTGCGTGAAAATGAAAATATACGGGACCATAGATTGAGTAAGTTGATGAAAATACATTTCGACGATAGATTTAATATTGAGCAAACGGTTTTTGGAGATGAAGACCTTTCTGTTTTCTGTAAAAAAAATCAAATTAACTTTTATGGTGTTACAAAAGATAATTTCAATAGTACCGATACGAAGAAATTTTTCCGTAATACTCGAGCAGACATATGTGTTGTTGCGGGATCCTATATTCTAGATAACGAATTTTTGTCTTTATTACCGGAAAAATCTGTTAATATTCATTTAGGGCTTTCGCCCTGGTATCGAGGATCAGCGACTCTCTTTTGGCCCACTTATAATTTAGAACCTTGGAATACGGGCGTAACTCTTCACAAAATGACCGAGCTTCCAGATGGAGGGGGCATATATGCGCAGAGCGGGTCGATTCTAAATCCGGAATATGGGGTTCATGAAACCGCCACTGAGGCGATAAAACTAGGCTCTGAGCTCTTATTTGAATTGGTAAGTGAATTTAGGTCAGGAAAAAATATTGAGGTTACACCGCAAAGGTTGGTGGGGAGATCTTACTTGTTTTCTCAGTTCAGGCCGGAGCATTTAATAGCCATATACGAAAAATTTGATAACAGAGTGGTTAAATATCTAACTTCAGTTTATGAAAAATTACCTGAACCTAAGCTCATTAACAACTTGTGAGAATTTTCAGCTATGTCCAGTAGAACGCAGGTTTGTCATATCCTTGGGAATGGCCCGTCATTAGCGAAATACGAATTCGTAAAATACAGGAACGTATTAACTATTGGTACTAATCGTTTACTTTTTGTTGATAGGTTTTGGCAGTGTACAAGCCCAGTGTTTTGCTTTAGCGAAGAGCGGTTGCTAAAAGATAAAGTGTTTATTGATTTAGTAGTACAAAAAAGCAGAAACTACAAAGTATTTGCCTCAGATAAAATAATTTCCGGTATTAATAAATTAGGCTTTGACGGAAAACACATACAATCCGTTGATAAAATCTTACAAAGTTTTAATCTTTTGCAAAAATTCCGAAAACAATTCCCGGTTCCGGGGGAGTTGGAAAAAACTGTTGTTATCGATGTGGCTATTCCAGTTGCACTGATGTATCAATGTGCGGATATTGTTTTTTTTGGGTGCGAGTTTTCGTATGGAAACAAAAATCAAAATGTAAGTAAAAATCCAGACTACTTTTTACAACGTGATGAATTCATCTTTGATCACTCTAATCAGTCAGCTATTAATTGGTCGGATATTAATGTCCAGAGAATGATTGATATAAAAAAATGGCTGATTTTTTTCTCAATTCATTTATACGACGAGTCCGGTGGTCGATTAAAAGATCATGGGTTCAAGAAATATTCTCAAAAAATTAAAAACTAGAGAAACGAAAAATGAATAATTCTATTCAAGTTGAAATGCTGAATGTTTCTACTCGGTTAAATGTTTGGGGACTTATTGATTAAGCAACACTGAGTCGTTTGATTTTTGTAATTTTTCTAGTATTTTTAGGATCGATAGTGAAGCTAATTTTTATCGGCGCCGTTATTCCTTTATTTCATGTATTGATCAATCCCGACCAAGAATTGAAAGCAATACAAACTATGACTCCATACAGCTTTTTATAAATTATTTATTAAATCCTTAAATATTTTTAGGCGTTACTATTATAAGTATTATCACATCGGTGTTTTAAGAATTGCACTAATTTTTGTCAATAGTTTGATTGTTAACGAAATAGCTTATATGTAGGCCCAAAAAATTAAAAAACATAAAACCAAGATATTTTGTTGCTTGAAATAGCATAAAGAGTAAAAGTGTCATGGTGATTAAAAAATATAAATTAAAGACACAGCAATATCAGATAACTTAAACGTACTTTTCCTAATGTGTAAAGTGAAGAATTATAACGTGCCTTTCATTACTAATATTCCCTGCTTTATGTATAGTATTAGTATTAAATATCACACCGTCATCAGATTCCTTTGTTGTTGCCTTTTCAAATTGTCTTATCAGTCGCTTAAAAAAAGGAAGGTGGTAGCACCCTTTTTAGATATAAGAATTCTATTTCTTGAAATTTTAGATAAAAAATTCGAAAATCTAGGATAAAATGACTTATGACTTTTTGATAAGAATTGTGTCGCAGTACTGGGGTTACATCCCTTAATATGGAGCATAATCTTAGTTTTAAGATATGTATCAAAGTGCCATACATGATTTCGATGCTCGGATCCTTTTTTGTCAATCACATAATAAATAGTTTCCAGATTAAGATTAGACAAATAATCATCATTGATTAATAGCTTGTCAAAAATCTTTTTACCTTCTTTTAGAGATAAGAATTCTTTTGGTTCAATAATAAATACAGACGATCGGTTTTTATCTTCATTTTTAGATGGTACAGATATTCCATTTTTTTTTCCCAACTTTAAATGTATATTGTATAAAGATGGAATAAATTCTTTTATATTACCAATAGGAGACCAACCGTTATCTGAAAGTAATCTTTGTTTATAAACCAAATTATTCATAAATTTTCCCAATATTTCATTTCAGCTTTTGATACATTATAATGCCTACCTTTTATTCAATTAAGTTCAAAAAATTAATCGTTATTTGTAGTAATGAGATAGTAACATAGGAAAAACTAAATCTTTTTTAATTTTGAAATGGTTTTTCAACTAAAAACCTATCAGCATTCGTTTTTAGTCCATACCTATCTAGTGTATTAGAATAGTCTTAATCAAATTTAACAACATGATCAACATAGCAATTGTCAGGTATAATCTTATATTTAGTTTTCTTGTTTAATGAAATAGGAACAGATCAATTCAGCACCTTATCTTTTTAAAGTAACCTACTAAGTTCTTTAACCGCAGACTTATAATCTAGAATGTATTCTAAAACTCTTTGGCAAACAATTAAATCAAACGAATTATTTTGGGAATTTCATGGACATCGGAAATAAGCTTGTTGGTGTACAGGAGCTGTCTATATCCCTAGTCGTAACATTAACCAAAAACTATCATATTCATAGTGTAATAACAAAAAAGGAGATCAATTATGAGTTACATATATGAATTGTCTGCTTATCGATATGGTAGTGAACACACAACTGGAACGATGCCAAATTCGGTTACTGAATATTGGTTAGAGAAAGGTCCGGAGGACTTTGGCGGATTATCAATGCCCTGGGATAGGAAAGAGAATTACACCAAAATTCCCAAGCAGTTTCAACTCAATGAGTGGAGTGAAATAGATAACATCATGCATGAATGTACTGTTGCGTTAAAAGAAACCTTCATCTCTTTAAGCGGTGCCTCTGGGATCATGCCTCACCGTCATGGGGATTCCTTTAGTGACGCTCAGGGGTCATATTATTGGATATACGAGTACGAAAATTCAGCGGAGAGAAAACCCCGAATAGAGCCCGGGGAACCTGAAATAGGGGACGAAGATCATTAGCGGCGAAAATTTTTTTTGTACTATAGATATTTTATATAAGTTTTTTGTTGCCGGTAACTTATGTGGGAGAGGCTTGGTGGCTCAAAAAATCATCGATTTGAGAAATATTTCAATGAAGTTAAAAATTAGGTATACAATAAAATGAACAGTCAAATTCAAAATGAAAAAGCTAAGGTTTCTCCTTGGTTAAAAGTATGGAGTCTGATTGATCAATCCACACGAGGCCGTTTATTTTTTGTAATTTTTCTAGTTTTTTTAGGATCAGTAGCCGAGCTAATTTCTATTGGTGCTGTTATTCCTTTACTACATGTCCTGATTAATCCCGATCAAGGGTTGAATATAGTAAAAAACTATTCTGTTTTACAGCCTTTTATAAATTATTTATTTAATCCTAAAGTAATTTTAAGTGTCTTTATTATAAGCATCATGGTATCGATGTTTTTAAGAATGGCACTCGTTTGGGTTAATAGTTTAATTATTCACGAAATAGGCCATTCATTTTCAAAAATAATTTTTGATAACTCGATTAGATCTTCTTTGAAGAAACGATCTAGTTTTAATACTAGCGATGTTCAAGCTGCAGTGAATAAAGTACAGGTTTTGGTGCACCAAGTATTCTTTCCTATATTAGATTCCGTAACATCATTGTTTATGACTTTAATTATTTTAGCTGGGCTAAGTGTACTTTCAATTCAAACTACCATGACAGTTTTTTCTGTCTTACTACTAGTGTATTTAATTCTAATAGGGTTCATAAAAAAAAGCTTGAGATCCATTAGAGATGATTTAAACACCACAGTTGAAAAAAAGATAAAAATCGTTCAAGAATCCTTGGGGGCATTACGTGACATATTAATCTTCAAGTGCTACGGCTATTTTAATGAGAGGTTTGCCTCGACTGATTATCGCTTTCGTAAAGCTCATATAAAGTTAGCGATGTTTTCGGATTGCCCCAAATTCATGATTGAGGCATGTATGATATGTGGGATTATGTTTGTTTTTTATGGGGTTTCGCAAAACGATGGTGGTGCGATGTCGGCGATTCCTGTGTTTGCTGCTTTAGTGCTTGCAGTCCAGAGGTTATTGCCCCTGTTACAACGAATGTACCGAGGCTGGAGTGTGGTCTCTGCTCAGCGCGAGGTTGTCTGGGCAATTTTGGAATGGATGTCGGTTGATAAAGATGAGAAAGTTTTAGATATTACTGCAAAAGACCAGAGAATTTTGTTTGAAAAAAATATTTCTCTCGCAAACGTATGTTTTTCATACCGGTCTGATGCAGGAGCAGAATATATTTTAGAAAATCTCAACCTTGATATTAAAAAAGGAGAGAGAATAGCATTTATAGGTTCATCAGGATCAGGGAAAAGTACCTTGTGCGATATTTTGATGGGACTGTTAAAACCCACCGACGGCGTCATGAGCGTTGATGGAATTCCAATTGAGACAAGTATGCAAAGATTAAGTTGGGGTGAGCACATTGCACATGTACCACAAGAATCTTTTTTACTTGATGGTACTGTCAAAGAAAATATCGCTTTTGGCGTAGAACCCGGCGCTGTTAAAAGAGAAAAAATTGAAATAGCGTTAAAAGAATCAGGAGCAATAAAGTTTGTGGAAAATTTACCGCACGGGGTAAATACACGTGTAGGAGAGGCGGGATTATTGCTCTCGGGTGGACAAAGACAGAGACTTGCTATCGCGAGAGCCATTTACCGAGATAGAGATTTTTTGATTTTTGACGAGGCGAGCTCTTCTCTGGATGATAATAGTCAAGAAAGTATAATTAAAATGATAAGCGAATTACCGAAATCTATCACCATTGTTTGGGTATCCCACCGCGTGAATTCCGTGGAATTTTGCGATAGAATCTACGAAGTAAAGTCGAAAACTATACAGAGGGGGTAGTAACTTGCGTATTACAATTAAAAATGTAGATCACGAGGAAACATATAATCTGTGATTAAAGATTACGTACTTCTAGATAAAAAAGAAACCTTCATTGTTTCAGATCAATCCGGAGCTCATTCACAAGAACCAAATAAAACTAGATACGTTTTAGTTCGTAATATCACGGAATCTAGTATCAACTACTAAATAGGGGGCACGTTATGAATACTCTTGCAAAAATATTGTTCGGCTGTTTTCTCACTACCATAGTTGGATTATTTTTCCTCTCAGAGAGACCAACTGTTCTGGTAGATAAAATTCTGTATAGAATGGACATATTTACAGAAAAAACGATGGACGGTTTTAAGCAAGACAAAGCGGTAGTAAACCAAGAATGGAAGGTTTTTATCCTAGATGTGTGTTGTGATTTTCCTATAGATTTTAGAGTTGAGGAAGTTCACTCTGTTGACCTAGATCACTTTCCCGAAAACGGTAACCATGAAATAGACCACTGGGATCCGTTTTTACTAAAAACTAATAATGATGGAACTTTTACTATACTTTACGAGACTGCCTACTTTGATGAAAGTAAACAATGGAACATCACAATAAATGAAGCTACGATAAATAATAACGGGTCGGTTTTGCACAGCGAGGTCAAATATGATCCAAAGCATAAAATTAGTTATCCTATTCCCGTAAAAATGGCTGATGGAACTCAGTTGATTGGTCTAGAAGAATTTGAGTCCAAAACCGGATTTCCTGGTTTTTATCGTTATGATGAAGGGCTTTGTAGGGAATCTTCATGTTTAGAGCAGGGGGGCACTTACCCAGTTAATGTGGCAATGTTTGACCCCACTGTTTTGTATAAAGATGGAGTATATTTTTTATTTGGAACCGATGGCGACGGATACCTAAGGTTGTTTTACGGTGAAGATTTGCTAAGCAATAATAGTTTTACCGAGCATCCAGACAGTCCAATTACAAACGACCCTATTGTAAACCGAAGCGCAGGAAAAATCTTTCAGATTAAAGGAAAATTATACCGTCCTACTATGTATAACACGGAGGCATATGGCCGGGGAGTAAATCTTCAGGAAATAATTCAATTAGACACTAAAGTCTTCACAGAAAAAAATGTTGCCAACAAAATATTCAAAGGCACAAAATTTGAAGATTTTAATGATGGACTGTATCACCATATTGATATTTTATCTGAGAGAAATGAGACAGGTGAAGTAAGGCTTTTAGTGGACGGGGCTAAAGAAGTTTATTGGCAGTTGCACGGGAAACGATTGCCTATAAAAATGAAGCAAGAGTAAAATTTTTGTCAAACCAATAGTGTCCATTAAAATCACATTGGTACCTATATACTAATAAGAAAGCAAATAATGAAGGTTGTTTTTTTGGCGAATGGTTTAACACATTATTACAATCATGTCTTATCAAAACTTCACTCAGAGGACGATATAAATCTAACGGTTATCGCACCACTTGGGAATAGTTCTTTTGTAGGCGAGGGAGTCCAGCGGACGAAACAGGGGATAAATTTTCCTCTTTTCGAGTTGCCCGAGAAGCATAATTTCCTTTATTCATCATTTTCCGGACTCTCTGATGTTTTAGTACAGATCAAACCTAATATCGTTATCCTTGTCGCTCCGTATTTACGAGCATTTATGTTTGATTTGAGATTAAAAAAAACCATGAGAAATATTGGAGCCAAATTAATATTAAAAGATATTCCTTTTCGGTTGAAAACATATGATGCAGCCAAAAAAGAAATTCATCTGAATCCTCGAGTTTTCTGTTCACAAGAAAGCTTTTTGAAAAATTTTATAAAATTAATCGGTATTAAAAAAATTTTCCTAATGGCGGCTCTTGAAATCAGAAAAAAAGCGTACCAGATCCCGGA
This sequence comes from Hydrogenophilales bacterium, assembly GCA_902601765.1. Lineage (GTDB taxonomy): Bacteria > Pseudomonadota > Gammaproteobacteria > Burkholderiales > Eutrophovitaceae. The sequence goes on from CACKOO010000007.1 coordinate 33,853, forward strand.
CGCGCATGTAAACTATATTGAGGCTACTAGTATATGGGAAAGTTACGGGGTTGATAAATCTCGTATTTTTATCACGAGAAATTCTCCGGATACCGATAGATTATTTTCTATAAAAAAGAAAGTTGAAAGAACCCCTTTACTTCTTGAAAAATCTTCGTTTCGCATAATACATGTCGGCAGATTAGTTAAGTGGAAAAACGTCGACATGTTAATTAGAGTGTTTGCAAAAATAAGGAAAATAGCTACTAAGTCTGATCTTATTATCATTGGAAAAGGCCCTGAACTTAATGGTTTGAAAGAACTAACTCATGACTTGCAAATTAGTAGTTACGTCAAATTTCTTGGGGGTGTTTACGACCCAGAGATACTAGGAAAATATTTATTAGAGTCATCAGTATATGTATTGGCTGGAATGGGTGGCATATCAATAAATGATGCGATGTGTTTTGGATTGCCTGTTTTAGTTTCAGTAGGAGATGGAACCGAAAAAATTCTTGTGAGAGAAGGTGTAAATGGCAAATACTTCAAAGATGGAAGCGAGCAGGATTTATATATGAAACTCAAATGGTTTGTAGAAAACCAAAATCAATTAAGTAGAATGGGAAGGGAGTCAATTCGTATTATAAAAAACGATGTTAATATTAAAACTGTTATTGATGGCTATAAGCTCGCATTTGATTATGTAGTTAAAAACGCGGAGCCTTGATGAAAGTTTTACATCTATCGAAGTTTGACTTAGGCGGGGGAGGCGGAGGTTTCGAGGCAGCATATCGCCTGCATCGAAATATGCTAGGTACAGGTGTTCAGTCCAAGATGTTGGTTCTCAAAAATAGAAGTGGAGACTCTGAGGTAATACCAATTTTTAATAATCTCAATTACCTAAAAAAGGGCGTATATTATTTCCGTACAATATTAACTATATTGAAGGCTAGGTTCGACAGCGTCAAATTAAAATTGTTTAGTAGAAAAACAAATCGGTCGTACTTTTTTAACGAGAAACATGGTTTTGTTACGGCTCAGGATTTGAGAAAGTCCTTAAACTGGAAGCCGGATCTGATTATTGCACATTGGGTTAGCGAGTTTATTGATGTAGTAACTTTGTACGAAATTAGCAAGTTTTGGAATGTCCCAGTAGCATGGTATTTAATGGACATGGGTCCTTTGACTGGTGGATGTCATTACACAATGGGATGTAACAAATATATGGAAAATTGCGGAAACTGTCCTCAGATAGAATTCACTAATATCGAAAATGATCTCTCAAGATTGCAGTGGCAAAAAAGGTTCGAAACTATACAGAAAATGAGAGTGATACCTATTGTCGGTTCTACCTGGTTACAGGAGCGATTAATCGCTTCCAGTATATTTAAAAACAAACCTTATAAATTAATACCACTAGGAATAGATTCTAATGTATTTTCGGCAGGAGATAAACAAAAAGCCAAAGTGCTTTTACGCTTGCCAACAGACAAAAAAATTATTTTTTTCGGTGCTATGAATTACTCAGAGGAAAGAAAAGGATTTCATCTTTTAAAAAAGTCACTAGAAATTCTGCATCGTAAAGCGCTGGAAAATGAAATAAAGTCAGATGACATCTATCTCGTGATTGCAGGTAAAGGATCCAAAGATTTACAGGGTAGCTTTTTTTTCCCCAGTAGGTTTGCAGGAGTTATAAATAGCAATAATGCCTTAGCCAAATTTTATCAGGCCGCTAGTATTTTCGTATGTCCATCAATCGAAGATGCAGGACCTATGATGATAAATGAATCAATTATGTGCGGAACTCCCGTCGTTTCATACGACATTGGCGTAGCTAAAGATCTAGTAATTTCAGGAGAGACTGGGTACCGGGCAAGAATAAATGATCCTAATGATTTTGCCGAAGGCATGTTCGATTATCTTTTTAAAAAAAGTTTAGATGAAAAAAAAACACAAGATCGTTGTCGTTCTCTTGCACTAAAATTGTGTGATCCAGAAGTTCAAGTCAATGCATTTAAAAAAGTTTTCAATAAACTGTAGAGTATATCGTTATCAGGAATAAAATTATGAAAAACACGTTTCGGAGATTTCTTAATAGGTTTGGTTTGGATGTTGTAAGATATGTCGATCAGAGAGAAAGAAACCTTAATATTAATGAAGAATTAAACTATGAGTTAGAGGAAAAGTGTTATGAGCATATTTTAAAAATAAAAAAGAATACAATGTTATCTAAAAGACGGTTAGTGACGCTTTTCCAGCAAGTAGTTTACTGTGAAACAGCAAAAATCCAAGGTTGTTTTGTGGAGTGTGGAGTTTGGAAAGGTGGCGCTATGGGACTAATGGCTCTGGGTAATTTAGATTATGGTAAAGAAAGGAGAGTTCTCCATTTATATGACTCTTTTGCCGATATTTGTGAGCCTGATGATAAAGTAGATGGTTTGAAAGCTATCAAGGAAGTTGAAGAATTTTCTGGTACGGGAAGAAACATTAAGGGAAAGTTAAAGTCAATTGAAGGGATCTATGAATCTCTAGGAGGTCCGGGAACTCTTTCAGAGAATGTAGAACTTCTAGAGAACATAATTAATTATCCCAGAAAGTCGATAAACTATCATAAAGGATGGTTCCAAGATACCATCCCACAAAGTTCAAAAGAAATAGACAAGATAGCTATCTTGAGGCTAGATGGCGACTGGTATGCATCTACTAAAATTTGCTTAGAATATCTTTATCCCAAGGTTGTCGTTGGTGGCGTAGTTATAATTGATGATTACGGAACATATGATGGATGTAAACGTGCATTTGATGAATATGCCAGACATAATGATATTAATTGCTATCTGTCTTCAGTAGATAGTGATTGTAGGTTTCTAATCAAACGATAATTTTTATATATGTTCTAAAAATGGAAATACCTTTTAATAAACCCTATATAAGTGGGGACGAAATTAACTTCATTAAGAATTGCTTCGAATCAAGCCGTATTGCTGGAGACGGAAGTTTTACAAAAAAATGTCATCTATTTTTCGAAGCAGAGCAAAAATTTAATAAAGTTTTGTTGACTCCATCGTGTACCGACGCCTTAGAAATGTCATCAATTCTTTGCGATATTAGACCAGGGGATCATGTTATCGCTCCGAGTTATACATTCGTTTCATCTGTAAATCCTTTTGTTATGCGAGGGGCTGATATCTCATTCATTGATAGTGAGGCAAGTAATCCCAATATCGATGCCTCTAAGATCGAGGCATTAATTTGTGATAGAACGAAGGTGATTATTGTCGTTCATTACGCAGGGATTTCGTGCGATATGGATGCCATTTTAGCATTGGCAGACAAATACAATTTATTTGTTGTAGAAGACGCTGCTCAGGCAATAGATTCTTTTTACAAAGGCAAAAGGTTAGGTACACTAGGACATTTTGCAACCTTTTCATTTCATGAAACAAAAAATATAATTTCAGGTGAGGGAGGAATGCTCGTAATAAATAAGGATGAATATGTAGATAGGGCTGAAATTATAAGAGAAAAAGGAACAAACCGAGCTGCATTTTTTCGTGGTTTAGTAGATAAATATGGCTGGGTAGACATAGGCTCATCATTTCTGCCATCTGATATAACAGCTGCGATTTTGTATGCCCAAATTAGCAACATAAATAGAATACAGGGTAAGCGAAAGTTACTTTGGAGAAAGTATTTTTATGAGTTAAGTGATTTAGTATTACAAGGATATTTCCAAATCCCTGAAATTCCGGAATATGCAACAAATAATGCCCATATGTTCAGTATTATAGTCGCAAATACTTCGGAGAGAAGTGCTTTAATAGAGCACCTGGCAAAACATGAAATACAAGCGGTTTTTCATTATCAATCCCTTCATAGAAGTAGTTTTTTTGAAGGAAAGCACGATGGACGAGAGTTAAAATATGCGGATATTTACTCTAATCAGCTGTTACGGTTGCCAATGTACTATGAAATGACCGAAGACATGATAGAAATAGTTGCGAGCACAATCAAAAAATTTTATTTAAATCAAATGAATCAAAAAAACATTAGAGAGTAGCGAGCTATGAAGATAAAACAAAGAATAAAAAAAATGCTCTATCATCTCGGTTACGAGATGCATCAATACTCGGTTGATAGCTCGGCACATGCGAGGTTAATGCGGACACTTTCAGCTAATCGGGTCAATCTGGTTTTTGATATCGGTGCTAATATTGGATCCTACGCAGAAGAGTTAAGGAGATACGGGTATAAAGGTAGTATTGTATCGTTTGAACCACTATCTATGGTGAGAAAAAAGCTAGAGCGGTCGAGTCGTAGTGATGAGAAATGGATAATTGGACCAAGGTGTGCCTTAGGGGATCATAAAGGGAAGGGTAATATAAATATATCTGAAAATTTTGTTAGTAGCTCCCTGATGCCGATGTTAGAGGCTCATTCCGACGCTGAGCCGAGATCTAAATATATAGGGACTGAGGAGGTGCCTTTATGTATTCTGGATGATATTTCCCCAAATTACATTCAGCCGGAATCAATCGTATTTTTGAAAATAGATACTCAAGGATCGGAGCATCTAATATTAAAAGGAAGCGACGAAACCCTAAAACATTGTATTGGCCTACAGTTAGAACTTTCCCTAGTACCTTTATATGAAAATCAACTTTTATATGATGATATGATAAATATATTAAAAGAAAAAGGGTTTGAATTGTGGTCTATTGCCTCAGTTTTTAGTAATCCTCAAAATGGAAGACTATTACAGGTGGATGCTATTTTTATCAAATCATCCTGATTTATAAAATTATTCGTTTACCCCAGTTTGCAAAACATGGTTAATACACATACGAAAAAAAAAATAGTTGTAGTGTTTGGTACTCGGCCAGAAGCGATAAAAATGGCGCCTCTCTGTCATGCTTTACAGAAAAATAATGTAAAACATGCAACATTAGTATGCGTTACTGGTCAGCATCGTGATATGTTGGATCAGGTAATATCTAGTTTCAACCTAGAGGTTGATGTAGACCTAAACATTATGGAGCCGAGTCAGGATTTGTTTGATGTTACTTGTAATGTAATGCTTAAACTGCGGTCGTTTTTTGAAAAAGAGAAGCCAGATCTTGTCATTGTTCATGGGGATACTACAACTACGTTAGCTACGGCGTTGACGGCTTTTTATCTGAGATTAAACCTTGCGCATGTTGAGGCAGGTCTTAGAACTTATGATCTTAGTCAACCATTCCCTGAAGAGTTTAATAGACAAACTGTTAGTAAAATTTCTAAATTGAATTTTGCTCCCACACAGATTAGCAAAAATAATTTGCTTAATGAAGGTGTCGACGAAAAAAACATTAAAATAACGGGAAATACCGTTATTGATTCATTGCACTGGATGCTAGAAAAAATTAGTAAGAATTCTAAGGAGAAGGATCGCTTAAGACAAAAATTTCATAAAGAATTTTTATTTCAGTGTGACGAAAAAAAATATATTCTTGTGACTGGTCATAGAAGAGAGAATTTTGGATCAGCATTTCGTAACATATGCGATGCGATAAAAGAAATTGCCTTGCTAAATCCAGATGTTCACATTATCTATCCGGTGCACCTAAACCCGAATGTTAGAGATCCAGTAAACGAAATTTTAGTTGGCATAAGTAACGTTCATTTAGTTGAACCGTATTATTATCCAGAATTTGTTTTTTTGTTACAGCATTGCTATCTAGTTTTAACCGATAGCGGAGGAATTCAAGAGGAAGCTCCTAGTCTTGGTAAGCCTGTATTGGTTATGAGAGAAACGACAGAAAGACCAGAGGCTGTTACGGCTGGAACTGTTAAACTTGTCGGTTCATCGAAAGAACGTATTGTTGAAATAGTGAAAAAATTACTGAACAGTCCGGTGGAATATGAGAAAATGAGCAAATCTCACAACCCCTACGGAGACGGTAAGGCGTGTATCAAAATTGTTGCAGCAATAGATGAATTTCTTAAAAAAATATAATTATTCTTGAGATCAAAAAATGAAGACAATTTTAGTGACTGGAGGGGCAGGGTTTATTGGATCGTCGCTATTAAGGTATCTAATAAAGAGTACGAGTTACCGTTTGATAAACATTGACAAAGTTACGTACGCTGGAAACCTCAGAGCGTTAGAGTCAATAGAAAATCATCCTCGATATTTTTTCGAAAAAACTGATATATGTGATACTAAAGGTTTAGTGAAAATATTCGATAAATATAGACCCGATGCAGTAATTCATTTAGCTGCGGAGAGTCATGTAGATAGATCAATAGATAAACCGAATCAATTTATCAATACAAATGTGGTTGGTACATTCACTTTATTGGAGGCTTCTTTTAAGTACTGGAAGTTGCAAAATTACAAAAAAAAAGAAAGTTTCAGATTCCATCATGTGTCCACAGATGAAGTTTATGGAGAACTAAACCTCAAAGATCCAGCTTTTACTGAAGAGTCGCCGTATTTACCTAATTCTCCATATTCAGCTAGTAAGGCTGCCAGTGATCATTTAGTCAGAGCATGGTATAAAACTTATAAAATTCCTGTGGTTATAACAAATTGTTCCAATAACTACGGACCTTTTCAATATCCTGAAAAATTAATTCCTCTAACTATTTTAAACGCCTTAAAAGGAAGAAAACTTTCAGTGTATGGTGATGGGACTAATATTAGAGACTGGATCTATGTAGATGATCATGTTGAGGCAATACGATTGGTACTTGAAAAAGGAATAGTAGGGGAGACTTACAATATAGGTGGAAATTGCGAAGTTACCAATATAGAGGTAGTGAGAAGAATTTGCGAGATTCTATCCGATATGGTTCCAATGCCTAGTAGACGCTATGATGAGCTTATTACTTTTACAGAAGATAGACCAGGTCATGATTTCCGTTACGCTATCAACTCCGAAAAAGTTAAAATACAGTGTGGTTGGGTTCCGAAAACTGACTTTTTATCTGGACTTAGAAAGACCGTAGCATGGTATCTAAAAGATACTCGAACGATAGATTAGCAAAATCCGGCATAGCGAAAGCGTGATCAACTTAAGATTTAAAACTATTTCCATGAAGGTAAAGCACTATGTTGATCAAATTTAAACCGGCAATTCACGAATAAAATATCATGCTAATATTCTCAGCTTTTCAGGTAACCCTGTCTTCATCAAGATAGAATCCGCTAAATATTTCGCGGCCCAGTTGGGATAACCGTTTGGTACATATCCCGTATACATGGGGTAAGTTCCAGGAACTGCTCCCCTTAAATTTCTATTATCAGTATTTATTATCTGAGTTTTTTTTGTGGCGGAAATTAAAGCGTTAGCAACTTTGATATATTTTTCATTTTCTATAATATGACTAAGGCGAAATAACAGACAGGCGAATTGCACGTTTCCTGTTATGCAAGAATCGCTTACAGTTCCAATCCAGTTCCGATCGAAGGCTCGGGGAACAAGTCCGAATACTCCGTCTACAGGTTGGTCAAATGCACAATCACACAATGTATCAACAGTTTTTTTGACACAGGAGAGAAGATCAAGCTCTTTTACCGCGGTCGAATTTGATAGATGAGACTCCAGAAGTCCCCGCAGTGTATATATGATCGTATGCATAATAGGAAGCTCGTCATCAAATTGACTGTTTTCAAACCAGCCGTTCGGAGTTTGTTGAGAGAGAACCCACTTTAGATTTTCAACAGCGGAAATCTCGTACAACGGATTACGAGTAATTTCAAAGCACCTTAATAAAGCCCAGTCAACTCTTGCGTGGAGGGTTCTAGCCCCGCAATGGGTGCTAGTTATCCATGAGCCATTAGTTTCTTGTATGGTGCAAAGATAGTCGCCAGCTTTAGAAGCGGCTTTTAAAAACTCGCGATTTTTTGTTGCTTCGTATAGGGCACACCAGCCCAGCATAACCTGCCCAGTGTTAAACACACGAATATTTTTTCTAACAACACTAGAGTAAACACCTCCATCTGGTGCTTGTATATCTATTTCCCATTTTCCTATTGCAACGGCTCTGTCTTTAAGCGATTTGTCTTTAAATTTTTCTGAGTAAGCTAAAAAAGTCGGGATAATATAACCACTAGTTTCGGGGTAAGAAACCCCCCATCCGTTATAAAAATAATAAACGTTAGCTATACCAGCATCAGACTTGTCGTGATCTTGTGCATATTTTAACCATTCCATCGTGGCGTCTAAATGTACCTGATCACTATCTTCCTCGAAGAGTTCTGGTTTTAAATATCGACGGAGTATTGAAAAATTTTTACCAGTAAAACTAAATCTCAAAAAAAATTGAAAAATCATTCGGGTTTTTGCCCCAATCTCCGTTGCCACAAGAAACCTCTTTAGTTTACGAAGTAGTGTTAACTGCATTACTCCTTTTAAAGTTATCATTTAATTGCCTCCAAGAAAAACATTTGATCTGGTCTATTATCAATAAACTTAATATTTTCTAATTGACTAACCATATATCCTTTATTTTCCACCGATGAAAATCCAGCCTCTACAAATATTTTTTGCAGTGTGTCAAAATCGTAGAAATATTTACTGGTACCTCCTGCCGTCAAATACCCGTAAAACCATGAATTAAACTTATCCCCAAAGGTGACTCCTTCGAAACGTTCTTTTCCGCTTGGTAATGTTTGAAAAAAAAAGGATTTATCTTTTTGCACATAACGTTTTGCTATGGTTTCCAAATCTTGAGTCGCGAATCTAGCTATCCCTCGAGTTTTTAATACTCGATAAGTTTCAGCGATAATTTCAACAGCATTAGCACGGGTGAAATAATTAATTCCAGAAATACAAACTACAGACTTTAATGAATTTGAGTTAAATGGAAGCCGTGCTTTTTGTAGATTAAGGTAAAGATCGGCAGACAAGCTCATATCGATGCCTAGATATCCTGGGATTTTCTGATCTCCGCAGCAAAGATTTATTCTTTCTATTTCATTTTTATTTAATCGAAATATCGATATTCTTTCCTTCATAAAGTAAAAAATTGATTTGAGTATACTTTTAAGTTTCATTTATTATTCGCTTTAGAATTTTTTTGTGATGTTCAATGGTATTATATTCATTCTTTATAGTGTTTTTTTTCCATTTCGATAATACACGGTTGATAAGTTTTTCTACATTTTTAATATCCTTCGCGTAAAACATAATTTTGTTATCCACGTAATTACGGTAACCCTCAAGACCTGATTTTGAGAGAAAAATAGTCGGAACCCCGTACTCTCGAGCCTCTATAGCTACGGATGAACTAGAAGTAACATGGAGTTGAACACGATTCAAAACTTCATCTAAGGTATAATCATCTCGAGAGTGAAATTTTGCATTACGTTGTAACTCAATCTGTCGCTTGGGGTATTCATCTATTCTTAGTGTTGGGTGTTCACGGAAATGCCAAAAAACGTCATCTTTAAATAAATCTATCATTTCCAGCATTAATTTGGGAAATTCTGATGCTCCTTGAAGAGATACCAAAATATGTTTTTTATGGGAATCGAATAGAATATTATTCTTTGTTTTATTATTTTTATTGACTAGAAAATTTTGGTTATATGTTTTCCATGTATTACCACCAACTAGGGTTCGGTGGTAATTGGTGTTTTCCATCCATTTTTGTAAAACCGATTGTGACTCTTTGTCCCATGTCCAAAAAACATCTGGCAGTAATTGATGGCCTAGTCTGGGAATTCCCGCCCAATTAGAATACATACAGTGATTAATTCTAATTCCACCGTGTTGGATTTCTATAACGGGTATTTGGAGTTTAGCTCCTGCTAAGCATATCGCCATACCTACCGGATGATAAAAGCATTCTAGAATTAATAATTTAGGTTTAAATTGATTTAAAATTTTAATTAACACCTCCGAAATAATTTTAATGTCACGCAGTGCTTTAGTACTCGTAAATTCAAATCCAAATTGCTTCTTAATTTCAGAGTTAAGTTTGGGACAAAATTCCTCTTTTTCTTTTATTAATAGGGATTTTATATTGTGTTTTATGCGTTCAATTTGAATTAACCAGTTTATATAAATTACGTTTTGACTAAATTTGTCATTAAATCCGAAGTTGCTAAGCTCGATCTGTTGTATTCTATTTGTATCATTTAAAAGTTGATGAAAACTATCCGAGTACTTATTAAATATTTTTTTATTTAGTTTTATCCCGAACCAAGATAGATTAGAGAAATATATTATTTCCTTATTGGCACTTTGTATGGGATTTCCCCTGTAGTTTTTAGATGATTTTATTAGGTTATTTACTCTGGTGAGTAGGCTCTCTTTTAAGATAGATTTATCATGATTCTTCGGTAAGTACTGATACATTAAATTAAGCCTAACATACGGCCAAGGATTGAAATTTAGAAAACTCAAGTTTTGATTTAAGGAGTTTTCTTCAATCTGATTAATCTTTATTAAAAACTGCTCTTCGGTTGTCATTTTACTCGTTAGATCACTGAAAAATCGTATTAACAGAAATTTAGAATCAGTTTGTCAGGAAATTTTAGCGATTCGATATTCTCGAACTCACGGTGACCAACTAATTTCAGTATCACATCACTGTTGTCAAGCGCTTGTCCGAGGTCTGACGTTAGAGTAAGGTGTTTTCTGTTCTTGAGTACCTTTGGCAAAGTTTTGACATGTGGGTCAATTATTAGTAACTCACCCAGCTGGTCTTCATCTAGTTTTTTTATAATTTCCACAGCAGGACTTTCCCTAGTATCACCGATATTTGCTTTATAACCGATTCCTAGACATGCTATAGATTCTTTTCTTTTTGCTGCTTTAATATGTTTAAGTATTTTTTTATAGACAATATCAGTTCTATTACGATTAATCTTGCGGGCTATTTGAATAATTTTAGATTCATCCGGTGCTGAGTGAACGATGAACCAAGGATCCACTGGTATGCAATGACCTCCTACTCCTATGCCAGGGTTTAGAATATCAACACGTGGATGGAGATTGGCAAGTTTTCTCACCTCCGAGGTATTGATTTCTAGTTTTTCACAAATCATATTCAATTCATTAGCAAAAGCAATATTCACATCTCGATAAGAGTTTTCGGCGAGTTTTGTTAACTCTGCGGCTTTGGCATTAGTGATATGAATCTTTCCATCGATTATTTCCCTGTATAGAATTGCTGCTTGGTCTGAGCAGCTTGGAGTAAGGCCGCCAATAACTCGGTCGTTCTCTTGTAGCTCCTTAATAATATTCCCCGGCAGAACTCTTTCTGGGCAATACGCAATATTCACATCGCAATTTTCCTGGTTTTCACCTGGGAATTTTAAGTCTTGTCTTATTACTTGTAACCACTTAGAAACAAGAGCCGTAGTTCCGACTGGAGAGGTAGACTCTAGAATTATCAAGTCACCTCTTTTTAATACCTTAGCTATCGTATTTACGGCCTGCTTAACATACGAAAGATCCGGAGTAAGATCTTCAAGAAAAGGCGTAGGCACAGCAATAATAAAGGCCTGAGCAGGTTTTGGGCTATTATAAGCCTTCAGCATTCCATTGCTCACTGTTGTTTTGATCAAATGATCGAGATGTGGTTCCTCAAAAGGGCTTTCCCCTTTGTTTATCAGGTCAATTTTATCATCGTCGACATCTAAGCCTGTAACTTTTATATTTTTAGAGGCGAATAGAACGGCAGTCGGTAGACCTATATAGCCGAGGCCAATAACTGAAATATTTTTAAATTTCATATTTTAAAGACATTCATTTTATTTCGTTTGATATCTCGGCGAGATATTCGCCGTAAGAAGTATTTTTAAGTTTTTTTGCTTGTGATTTCAACATTGATTTGGTGATCCATGAATTCCGATAGGCAAGTTCCTCTAGACATGCCACCTTTAAGCCTTGCCGTCTTTCAATTACTTGAATAAATTGGCTTGCTTCCATCAGACTGTTGTGAGTTCCTGTATCGAGCCAAGCAAATCCCCTTCCAAAGTTTTCCACCCTGAGTTCACCCGCATTGAGATAATGGTTATTGATGGTTGTAATTTCTAATTCTCCCCTATCTGATGGCCTAATTTGTTTGGCAATATCAACCACTTTATTGTCATAAAAATATAAACCTGTGACAGCATAATTTGATGATGGGTTTTGGGGTTTTTCGGTGACAGAAAGTGCTTGATTATTTTCATCAAAATCTACTACACCAAAGTTTTCTGGGTTGCTGACCGGGTAGCCAAAAATCGTAGCCCCATTTTTACGGGATTTCGCTTTTTCGAGAAATACTTTAAATCCTTGGCCGAAAAATATATTATCACCAAGAACTAGGCACACGTTGTCATCTCCAATAAATTCACTTCCAATTATGAAGGCTTCAGCTAATCCATTTGGCAATGGTTGAATCGCGTAACTTAAATTAACACCGAAATCAGAACCGTCTCCTAGTAGTTTCATGAACTGAGCTTGGTCCTCTGGGGTAGTGATTATTAATATATCCCTTATTTTCGCTAATAATAGAGCTGAAAGAGGATAGTAAATCATTGGTTTGTCAAAAACAGGAAGGAGCTGTTTTGATACAGATTTTGTGAGGGGGAATAAACGTGTTCCCGATCCTCCCGCAAGAATGATACCCTTCCAGTTTATTTTTTCATTTTTTATTTGTGCCATTTCCGAAACCCAAAGTCACATCCTGCAAACAAAAATCCCAAACGAGCATAAAGATTGATTACCCCAATGTTTGACGCTGAAACCAGTGTTTTAACACTTTTCACACCTTCGCGCTTTAATTGTTCAATAATAGATACCCAAAACCGATAAACCATAACTGGGTAAGTATCACGCACGCCCCCGAGAATCAAATCGACTTGACCAATGTTCGAGGGTCGCGAGATCGCCATGAAACCAATTGTTGAATTCTGAATTTTTTTTATAAATATAGTTTCTTGTTTTATTAGATCATTAATCCATAGCCTTTGGCGTGTTTTATTTTTTTCCTCTGTTATTGAAGGATCTTCAGCAAAACGTCCATATTTAAAGTTTTTTACAGCTATTTCTTGGATGGCAGGCAAATCATTTTGAGAGGCAATATCTAGTGCAAATGTTTTAGAGAATGCCGCAGGAGCTTGCCACATTTGAAGTTTATTTATGGAAACCGTGTGAGATACCTCGGTAATCCTGTACCCATTAGTTTGAGCATCTGAAATAACTTTTTTGTATTGTGAACCTATGCGCCCGTATGAAAGCTGAACATTTTTATTCTCTAGTTTTGTTGAAAGTTGCTCCCAGTTATGCACGTAATGAGTACTATCGTGGAATGTTTCAGATTCTGGGTGTATTTTAAATTCCGCAGTTTTTACTGATAAAGCTCGAGAATCCCATGGGGTTAACAAGTAACTTAAGTAATATTTATCCATTACCGTATTGAAAACCTTTGAAATTCACATGACTATTAGGCATCATAATAATTAAGCGGTGCTGCCGCCATCAATTGTTAACGTCGTGCCAGTAATACGAGCAGCACCATTCGAAAGCAAAAACAGAACCGCCTCTGACACATCTAAAGTTGTTGGAATTCCAAGAGGAGATCTCCGTTCGATAGATTTCAGTTTCTTTCCTTCTAAACTTTCTGTCATTTTAGTCTTCATGAACCCTGGAGAAATACAATTCACGGTGATATGAGCTCTTCCCAATTCTCTTGACAAAGACTTAGTGAAGCCAATTAACCCAGCTTTGGTGGCTCCGTAGACTGCTAACCCGTTGAACCCCGTAGTGGCTGTTATAGATGATATATGGATTATTCTTCCTTTTTTGTTTGTTAGCATTGACCTGCAAACGTATTTGCTTAGTAATATAGGTGCTTGAAGGTTTACTTTTAAGATTTTAGAAATCTCTGAGTTGTGTTGAGTTGCTAAAAGCCCATCTAGCCCAACACCAGCATTATTTATGAGTCCAAATATAGCGCCGTGTTTCTTTGTAATAGAGGATACCAAATTGGGAATGTCTTTGGTATTGGTTAAATCGTATTCATACAAGTCAACTAAACCGTTTGAGGCATCTGCTAGTGATTGTATATTGTGGTTATTTTTTCTATTGATGCAAATAACCTGATAATCATTATTAATGAGGGTGTTCAAAATATCGTGTCCCAATCCACTGGAAGCTCCCGTCAATATGATTTTTTCCATTATTGGACCCTGTTAATTTTTCCGGAGTAACTGGTATCAATATTTTGTACTATTCTAATAAAGACTGGCCTCATATGCTTCTCTAGCTTTTGGCGTAACATTTTTTTTAATTTGTGCAAGATAATGTCATTATCTTTGTTTGTATGATTTAAAACAATATCGGCAG
>CACKOO010000008.1 GCA_902601765.1 Hydrogenophilales bacterium
CTTTAGTACTGACTGTGCCTAAAACAGTCGCTCCAATATGTCTAGCCCATTGGCATAAAAACAGGCCCACACCGCCTGCAGCCGCTTGCACCAGAACCGTTTCACCTGGTTTTAACTCCCACGACGCATGCAGTAAATATTGTGCGGTTAATCCTTGTAGGGTGGAAGCCGCGGCAACCTCATCTGATATGGCATCCGGTAATTTTACAACACGCTTTTCTGATACAACCATAAAATCAGAGTAAGCCCCCCTATTCATGCAATGACTTACACGATCCCCTTCCTTAAAATCAACAACCCCATCCCCAACACTCTCCACAACCCCGCTTGCTTCCATACCTAATGTCATGGGTGGCTCACCAGTAAGAGCCTTCAACAGGCCTTTTCTTTGATAGACGTCTATAAAATTCAATCCGGCAACAGTGTGTTTTATCCTGATTTCACCACTACCCGGAGCATTAACCATCTCTTCTTCTATCTTAATGACAGAGGGTGATCCAAATTCGTTTATTCGTGCGACACGAGACTTAAGAAGCATTTTAATTCCTTTCCCAGGTTTGTTTAACAAGTAATTGATCTATTACTGAGTAATATATCACGCGTGGAATATACAGGCTTATTCCGACCTGCAACTTTTAAATTTTAGTAGCATCTCAACAATCTTTAATAATACGGATTGGCTCGTGCTGGCTAGGATCGAGGCCATATTCGTTTAAAGGAGACGACTCAGTGATAGGTATTAAATCTCTATCATTGATAATTTTTATTATAAAATTAGGCAAACTGAATAAACCAAAATGTGTATCGCTGTTGTAAAAATTTAGATCATTGAGACCATTTTCAGAAATACGGTTTTCCACGGTAAGCTTGTCTATTTTAACTGGGTCTGTCTCATCAGAGGCTGTAGCCATTCCCCACCACGTGCCATACAAAGGGACATAAACCATGTAAGGCCTAACAACCTCAAATACTTGTCGTAAGGTAGCCACCATTCGTCCAAAAACTTTCGGCTTCATAACTGGTGACCCCAGGTGAATTGACAAAACTCCGTGTTTTCCCAGAACTCTTTTACATGTTTTAAGAAATTCAGCTCGGTATAAAGCCTCAGCAGGTCCAAAAGGATCTGTTAAATCTAACATCATGAGATCAAATTTTTCAGCTGTGTTTTCCACAAATTTTTTGCCGTCAGTTATTTTTAAGTCGAGCCTTGGATCGTCAAATGCCCCATTATGAACACCACGAAGGTGCTCCTTACAAAAATTGATTACCTCCTCATCTAATTCAGCCAAAACTACTTTTTTTATACTTTGATACTTCAAATATTCCTCTGCAGCACCCCCATCGCCACCACCAATTATTAAAGCAGATTTGGGTGCGCCAAAAGCCACAGCCGCAGGATGTACCATATTTTCATGATAAAAAAATTCGTCTTTCTCCGAAGTCATCCAATAATCATCTATCCTAAGAGCTAGCCCATAGGAATGTGTGTCGATCAATTCTATATTTTGATAACGGGACTTAATAGAATTAACTCTTTTCTTTGTTTTGACCCAAAAACCGGCATTGGGATTTAACTCTTCAGAAATATACGAATTCATTTCAGATTTTTTTTTCATAAGATTATAAGCGTTCTACCTCAAGAGAATTCTCGTTGTTCGGCAAAAATAAGCCCCTTAACAGATCGTAAAGTCGTATTGCGCGCGGACGATTATCTTGTGTATAACTGCAAACGTAAACGTCCACCGTTACATAGTTATTCTCTGGCCACGTATGGACTGACATATGGGATTCGGCGAGAACTATCATTCCTGTTATACCCCCACCATCAAACTTGTGAAACTTGTGTCCAACAGCATTTAATCCGACGGTCTTTACAAAATGAAGGCAATGATCTTTAAGTGAATTAAGATCACATAACAATTCAGGCTCACATTTGCAATCATAAAAATCACCCATCAAATGGCTACCAGTCGATTTTTTATCATCCATAACCGATGATCTATTTAGAGTGGAATTGATCTGTCTTACTTTTAGTTGTGGCATTGATGCCTTCCAATATTCGCTAAATCTAAAATACTTAAAAGAAGTATATTCATCGCCAACTCGAGCGAGAAATTTAATAGTTTAATGAACAATTTAAAAACTTGTTGCTCCGAAAAACCTCTAGCAATTAATGCCGATTGGGGACTATACGTTTTTTTTAAATAATTTCAACCATCTCGTGACTTTTCTAACCCGTTTGTTAAAAAGTTCCAGGATAGGCACCTCCATCAATTAGAAAATTTTGACCTGATATGAAAGAGGTATGCGAACTACATATGTAGGCACATAATTTGCCAAACTCATCAGGTTGACCTGCCCTGCCGGCCGGGATACTTGCAATTCTGTCAGAGGTGTAGACCTTTTCCGTTACTCCTTCCATTTTAGCACCTTCCCTCATGCGCCCCCGCATCGTGTCAGTCACGAAAAGCCCCGGAAGGATTCCGTTAATGGTGACATTATGCTTAATTGTCTTTCGTGAGAGACCAGCCACAAAACCAGTTAAGCCACTTCTAGCACCATTGGATAAAGCCAAAATATCTATAGGAGACTTGACAGATGCGGACGTTATATTAACGATTCGACCGAATTTTCGTTTTATCATTCCATCAACTGTCGCTTTGATCAATTCTATAGGCGTCAACATATTTGCGTTAATTGCTCGATTCCAGTCGTCTATTGAAAATTCCCTAAAATCACCTGGGGGAGGACCTCCCGAGTTATTTATCAAAATATCAGGGTTAGGACACGCAGAAAGAACTTTGTTACGACCACTGGAACTAGTTATATCAGCAACAATAGTTTTGACCTTGACACCTGTTGAATTTCTTATTTCTTCAGCAGTTTTCTCTAATGTATCCTCTGTTCTGGCTGTAATAACTAAATTTACTCCCTCCATCGCTAATGATCCGGCACAGGCTTTCCCCAAACCCTTACTGGAGGCGCAAACTATCGCTGTCTTGTTTTTTATACCAAAATCCATTTGTGAAACTCCTTAATTTAATTTTTTATAGATCGAAAATATTTCCACTCAAAACAAAAAATCAGGCACAATATGATAACTTGTACTTAAACTTAACAACAATAGTTTCCCAAACAGGGTTGCTACAATTGTTTGCGTTATATTAAGAAATGAATTGCCGATTAATAAAACAAATTATTGTTCTAACGTTAGTTTTTTTGTCAGGTTGCGCATCTGGGTCTCATCGCGGTGATCCTTTCGAAGCGGTAAATCGCAAAATCTATAACTTTAATCACTCGATTGATAAAGTCGTTACAAAACCCATAGCAAAAACCTACTCCAGATACACACCTAACTCAGTCAAGCAAGGAGTTCGTAATTTCTTTCAAAATCTTGGGATGATATCCACCACCCTAAATAATATTTTCCAGCTCAAATTATATAAGACCCCGGATGATCTATTGAGAATTACGCTTAATTCAACAGTCGGTGTCGGTGGACTATTCGATGTTGCCAGTCGACTTGGAATACCAATAAATGACGAAGATTTCGGTCAAACTTTAGGATACTGGGGAGTAAAGTCCGGTCCCTATCTGATGATTCCCTTTGTAGGGCCGACCACTGTTCGCGACGGACTCGGAAGGCCAATTGATATCATCGCTAACCCAGTGAGTAGCCTGATAACAAACAACTCCATCACTTATGCCCTCAGTGGAATTCAAATCACTGACAAACGAGCTCGACTACTCACCGTAACCGATATTGTTGATACGCAATTAGATCCTTACGCATTCCTTCGTGACAACTATTTAAGACGTAGAGACGCCCTTATTCTCGACAACCTTGGAATGGAAAATAATCGTGCACCAGGTGCTCTAGTGCCTGAAAAATCCCTGTTGGAAATGGACAATGAATTGTTTGGAGATGAGCCACTCGAACAATTCTGAAAAACTTGATAACCTCGCATTTTTACCCTCAAGCAAGCCTTAAAATTTTCTGTTGCAAAATTACTTGGGTTTATGGCCAATTAAGGATAAACTAATTTTATGATCAGTAAATTTAAAAGTTTTAGGAAATTTGTTGCACTCATGGTTGTCACGAGTTTGTTTCTTCACTTGTCAGCCCATAGTGCAAACACAAATGATATGAAGCTGATTATAGCTGCTAATGGGCTTTCTATCCAAAACAGTAAGACACACGAGGGACTTAAGGGGACTTTTAGTTTTTCGATACTAGGAACCAATACGGATGAATTCGGTGCCTCATTCATATCGCCGGAAAATGAGACTCTCGCCGTTGGGCAGCATCAATTAAAATTTCAAGGAAACAATAAATCTTGTAGAAATTTTGATAACGGAGAAGATGCTATCAACTGTCAAGCATCTGTTCTGAAGTTCTCGAGCACGGCGGAGGTCCCTTTTGAACAAGGGTTTTCGGTCTACGGGAGGTTGGGGCTACAATACCTTCAAAAAAATAACGCTGGAGATATCGATTTACTTCGGTTGAATATCAATGATCTCGGCGCTGTATTTGGCTTTGGCCTTAAGTATAAAATCAAAAAAGACTGGTATCTCAGTGCTGAGTCAGAAGGATTCGGTGACTTGGATCTTAATTTTATGGGGATAGGCGGTTCATCAATGCATTTATTTGAACCTAAACATTCCATAGGACTATCCGTACGTTTCTAACTGCCTCTTAGAATTTTTTTTAGGGCCGTATTGAAGTAGTAATCAATAAACCGGAAAAGTAAAAAATATCATCTTAAACATAAGAAAGAAGCAACTTCCCTACTAAGCCCAGAAATCTACTCTTCTTTCCTTTTCTCAATCGGCGGAAGGAACAAAGCAGGTATTTCTTTCTTTGGAACTAACCGGAGACTTCTCGAAGAGGCCCTCTTATGCGATTGTAATTTCTTTTCTTTATATGGCTCCGAAAATAACGAAGATATATTATTTGGGGGAAGCGATTTTCGTCTACTAATGTACGAATCACTATTAAAGGAATCATTTTTAACAGCATCGCCTGTATTATCTAAGCCCCGATTAAAGGCTTTTAGTTCAACCTTTAACTTCGCAAACTTTTCTATGGCGTGCAAATTTTGATCATCAGGGTCAGTCACAAATGTTACGGCTTCACCTCGGCTACCCGCTCTACCGGTACGTCCTACTCTGTGTACATAATCTTCGGGGTTGCTCGGAACATCAAAATTAATTACTAGCGGCATATTTTCGATATCCAGCCCTCTAGCAGCGATGTCAGTCGCCACCAAAACTAACACCTCTCCATTTTTGAATTTATCTAGGGTTGCTAGCCTGTCGGCTTGGGCACGATCTCCATGAATTACGGCTGCTTGTATATTTGCCGTTATTAAATCACGAGCCAACCGATCAGCACCTAACTTAGTGTTACAAAAAATTAGACTCTGGCTTTTTGGAGAATCCATCAAAAAAGTCAGTATTGATTTTATCTTAAGGGAAGAACTTATTTCAAAAAAAGTATGATTGACTGTTTTTGTAAGACTATTAGGGGGTGATGCATCAACTCTTATCGGACTCGTCAGCCATTTACTGGCTACCTTTGCGATTTCATCGGAATAGGTAGCAGAAAAAAGTAAAGTTTGTCTCTTTTTTGGAAGCAATCCAATAATCTTAGTGATATCGGGCAAAAAACCCATATCAAACATCCTATCGGCCTCATCTAAAATAAGAAATTCTAAAAGCGAAAAATGGATCGCTTTATTTTTTTCTATATCAAGCAATCGACCTGGTGTTGCTACTACTATCTCGATACCTAATCTCAATTGGGTTAACTGTTGATCGATTGGCATACCGCCAAAAAGTACGGTTGATCGCAGTCCGATATACTTACCGTAGGTGGAAACGCTGTCGTGGACTTGCGCGGCTAATTCTCGAGTTGGTGTCAAAATAAGGCAACGGACAGGATGCTTTGCTGGGGACATACTGTTATTCGCATAATGAATTAATCTTTGGAGAATAGGCAGGGTAAAGCTCGCGGTTTTACCCGTCCCTGTTTGAGCAGCTGCCATAACATCACGGCCTAAAAGAATTGGTGGAATGGCTTTGGTTTGAATTGGTGTGGCCGCATTATACCCCTGTTCATTCAGCGATTTAATTAACTTTTCATCCAAACCTAATTCCGAAAAACTCTTCAAAATATCAACTTTCTAAACATACACCTATCCAAAATTTCCTTTAAATTGTTATACTCCAAGTACCTACTCCCCATAGTTTAATGGATAAAACAAGGCCCTCCTAAGGCTTAGATATTGGTTCGATTCCAGTTGGGGAGGCCAGTATTCCCATTAGGCGATTTTTTCAAAACTGTACTTAATCCAATTCTACTGAATCAAACGATTTCATAATCATACAGGCTTATGAAATATATAGTATTTGCTCATCATACCTTATAGCTACTGGGCATTCGCATTCGCATGCTCGCCATTCAATCCAGAACCTAAATTTAAACTCGATCTTGCCGTAATCACCCCTTTATAAGTCGGTCTATTAAAATTGTGGACGACCGACCATAGCTACCCTCGGGGTTAAATAATTCAACTTTCAACTTATCTGGTAGTTCGCTAGCAAAATTTTGCTCTACCCCTTCCCTCTTTGTATTCAACCAAAAATAACTGAAAACTGTGAATTAACTGGTCACAAATGTCCGCGTAGGCAATAAAAAACCCCTATCAATAAAAATTTACGGCGTATGATTGTTGCAGATACGTATGAATAGTAACATTTTTTTAAAGTAAAGGGGCCTTTTCAAGGTTTTGCTGGCCAGTAAAATAGTTTTGTTTGTTTTAAGGTCGCATGGATTTAATCTGGTTCAACGATAAATTAAGGCAAGTCAATCTCAAAGAAAATTAATCAATATTACAAAATACTTCAATAAAACAGGGATTGTCATGAAAACTACACATTGGTAGGGGATACTGTTTTCCTCTTTATCTAACTTTAGGTGTATCTTTTTAGGAGAGTTAAATGCAAAGATTTGTTGCAATATTACCAATAATCTTCTTGTCTACTACTTTATTTTCCACAGAGGTCACGGCAAGAAATCAGATTAAAGTCGTCGGATCATCAACGGTTTTTCCATTTTCAACTATTGTTGCAGAAAAATTTGGTAAAAGTACTAAATTCAAAACACCTGCTATCGAATCCACAGGTTCTGGCGGAGGAATGAAATTGTTTTGTGCTGGGGTAGGATTAACACATCCCGATGTAACAAATGCGTCGCGTCGTATGAAAGCGAAAGAATTCGAGCTATGTAATAAAAACGGGGTAACAGCCACAGAATTTATCGTTGGCAATGATGGGCTAGCTTTTTCTAATAATAAAAACTCAAAAAGATTTGAAATTTCGATCATGCATATAGCCGCAGCGCTGGCTGCTAAGCTACCCAGGACCACGGGTTTAGAGGACAACTGGCTCAAAACATGGGAAGAAGTTGACCAATTCGTAGCGGGTAATGTTTCGAGTCAAGCTCTGGTCGGGCTACCAAACATACCAATAAGAGTGTTAGTTCCACCTCCCACATCAGGAACCAGGGACGCTATGAGTTCACTCTTCATGAAAAGTGGACATAAAAAATTAGGTACTTATAGCGATGTTGGCAAAAAAGGTGCTGCAAAATTGAGGGAAGATGGAGCTGCAATTGAGGTCGGAGAAAATGATAATCTTATAATTGAAAAGCTAGCGGCTGATGGCGATTTATTTGGTGTTTTTGGATACTCGTTCTATGACCAAAATCGAGACAAAGTTCAAGCATCTATAATCGATGGCGTAGCGCTTAATTTTGACAATATAGCCTCATACAAATATCCAGGGGCTCGACCTTTGTTCACCTATGTTAAGCGTGAGCACCTTGAAGTTATCCCAGGAATTAAAGAATTTTTTAAGGAATTTATTAGCGAAAAGGCATTAAGCATTGATGGGTACCTATATCCAGCGGGTCTGGTTCCGTTATCTGACAATGACTTTAAGAAAGAATCAGCAAAACTCACCAGTTTTCCGGCTGTTACTATTAAGTAGGCGCCCAAAGACATCAAGGATGTGAGACAATGTTTCACATCCTTTTTTTTTGAAAACAGCATGAAAACACTGAGTCGGCATGAGCATTTTTGAAATTACTATTGTTATATTAATAATCTCCGCTTCTGCCTATTTTTTTGGTGTAAGGAAAATCGTTAGCTTATCAGCCAAGTACAAAAAGAAACCAGATTCCCTCATGAAGTACTACGGGAAAAATGCCGTCATCTGGGCATTTGTCCCCGCTTTCAGTATGCTAGTCGCTTACTCATTTCTCGCTCCTGTTTATATAGAAACAGTTTTTATCGACAAATTATCCAAGATATTCCCCGAATACCAACAATCGCAATTAAACTTGGTATATGCGCAAGTTCAAAATATTGCCTCGGGGTTTCTTGAAAGCTCCGATGTGCAATTACTAGCGTTATCAGAACAACTAACGAGTTGGAACGAGAAAGCACAATCTACTCGCTCGTGGGTCATCCTACTAGTACTAATAGGGACAAGTGCTCTTGGCTATAACAAGATAAAACTCCGATTTCCTGCGCGCGTCAAAGTTGAACAATTTTTCGAACGATTATTTCTTGGAGCAGCGGTTACAGCTATATTGATTACAATCGCTATTGTTGTATCTCTTATGTTTGAAGCTTTAAGGTTCTTTGAGGTTTACAACTTTTTTGATTTTCTCTTTGGTACCCATTGGTCACCGAATATAGCGATTCGAGATGACCAAGTAGGTTCGAGTGGATCTTTTGGTATGATACCGGTGTTGGCAGGAACTGTGTTAATCGCATTCATAGCGATGTTAGTAGCTCTTCCGATAGGGGTCTTTTCTGCGATTTACATGGCAGAGTTTGCACCCAGAGGCTTGAGAGATATTATCAAACCTACATTGGAGATCCTTGCGGGTATCCCAACAGTGGTATACGGGTTCTTCGCCGCTCTTATGGTTGCTCCATTTTTTAGAAGTATTGGCCTTTCTCTTGGTTTAGACGTATCGTCGGAGTCAGCCTTAGCCGCTGGGGCCGTGATGGGAATTATGATCATTCCTTTTATTTCTTCTTTATCGGATGATGTGATCAACGCAGTGCCTCAATCGCTCAAGGACGGATCTATTGGTTTAGGAGCAACAAAAGCTGAAACCATCATTAAAGTTATTCTTCCAGCTGCCCTACCTGGCCTGGTGGGGGCATTTTTGTTAGCGGTGAGTAGGGCTATCGGAGAGACCATGATTGTTGTTATGGCCGCAGGTCATGCTGCAAATTTAACTGCTAACCCACTAGAGGCGGTTACCACCGTTACGGTACAAATAGTAGCATTATTAACGGGAGATACTGTATTTGACTCACCGAAAACCCTATCAGCCTTTGCACTCGGGATAACTCTATTTGTTGCAACTTTAATGCTTAATATTGCTGCTCTAACAGTCTCTAGAAAGCTTTCGGAAAAATACGATTAAGAGGCATTAAAATGGGCAACGGGAAAACAAATACCGAATTAATAGCTAAATCTCTTGAAAAAAGGCACCGTCGCCAAACAAGGTTGAAATATTATGGACTGTTCTCGATTTTGCTAGGTATAACATTTCTCATAATATTGCTCGGCAGTATTACTCTAAATGGGTACACCGCTCTTCAGCAAACGGTAGTTCAAATAAGTGTTAACATTAGCCCCGACAAGGTTTTTGACGATAATGGAAATATATCTGAAGAGGTAATGTACAACACAAATTGGGATGGCCTGGCAAAAAAAGCGTTCAGACAAGAATTTCCTGATGTGGTCGACCGAAAAGAAAAAAGAAAATTATCGGATTTGATATCCTCCAATGCAGGGTATGATATCAAGTGGATGGTTTCACAAAACCCAAGTATAGTTGGCAAAGAAACAAAACTTTGGGTCAAAACATCCGATGACGTAGACCAACTTTTAAAAGGACGCCTCACAGTCAATGTCCCTGAGGAACAAAGACGTTTAAGCAACTCACAGTTAAAATGGGTTAAAAATCTCACTGATAAAGGCATAATAAAAAAACAATTTAATACGGTTTTTTTCACGTCAGCGGATAGTAGGGAGCCAGAAAGTTCAGGTATCCTGGGAGCTATAATAGGGTCGGCGATAGCCATGGTTGTTACGATGGCTTTGGCACTGCCGTTCGCGGTTATGGCAGCAATTTATTTGGAATATTTTGCAAAGCCTGGGAAATGGACGGATTTTATCGAGGTGAATATAAATAATTTAGCAGCAGTACCCTCGATAGTATTTGGCCTTTTGGGTCTTGCTGTGTTTTTAAATTTCTTTGAACTTCCCAGGTCAGCGCCCCTTGTGGGGGGTATGGTTTTATCATTAATGACCTTACCCACAATAATTATAGCGTCGCGGGCCGCGATAAGGGCAGTTCCATCATCTATTAGAGATGCGGCCTTGAGTCTAGGAGCTTCAAAAATGCAAGCTGCTGTTGACCATGTTCTTCCCTTAGCTTCACCTGGAATATTAACCGGAACTATTATAGGCATGGCCCAAGCTCTAGGTGAAACAGCACCGCTAATAATGATTGGTATGGTAGTGTTTCTCGTCGATATTCCCACTGGATTCACAGATGCTGCAACAGCGCTCCCCGTACAAATATATATATGGTCCGACAGTGCGGAACGAGCTTTTTACGAAAGATCTTCCTTGGCAATTATGATTTTGGTTTTATTCTTGATAACTATGAATCTTTTGGCGGTTTTACTCCGTAAAAAGTTCGAGAAAAAGTGGTAGGAAATTTACCAATGACAATTGACAGCAAAATTCAAGTACGAAACGTGAATGTATATTATGGTAACGCGCAAGCTTTATATGATGTCAACTTAGATATTAAATCCAAAGAAATAACTTCACTGATAGGACCATCAGGATGCGGAAAATCAACTTTTCTGCGGTGCTTAAATAGAATGAATGACGTTATAGAAGGTTGTCGAGTGGAAGGCAATATTACTATTGATGGCGAAAATATTTATTCCAAAGACAAAGATCCCGTGCTACTAAGAGCTCGAGTAGGTATGGTATTTCAAAAACCTAATCCATTTCCCAAGTCAATTTTCGACAATGTTGCCTATGGCCCAAGAATACATGGTTTAGCCGCGAACACGACCGAATTACGCGAAATTGTTGAGAACAGTCTTGAACAAGCAGGGTTGATGGATGAGGTAAAGGACAGACTGAATGAATCTGCTACGGGTCTGTCCGGAGGTCAACAACAAAGAATCTGTATTGCTCGAGCGATCGCAGTCAGCCCAGAGGTAATCCTTATGGATGAGCCTTGCTCAGCTTTAGATCCAATTGCAACAGCTCGAGTTGAGGAGTTGATGGGAAACCTTTCTATAAACTACACAATAGTTATTGTGACTCACTCGATGCAGCAAGCGGCTAGGGTATCAACGAGAACAGCATTTTTTCATCTCGGACATCTTGTTGAATGTGATGAAACAAATAAAATCTTCACAACTCCCAATGATAAAAGAACTGAGGATTACATAACAGGCAAGGTGGGTTAAAGTAAGGGTATTTTAGTAAATGCAATGCAGGAGAATGTGGAATGAGTGAACACATAGTATCATCCTATGATGAGGAAATTAAAGAGCTTCAGGGACAAGTTGTGTCCATGGGAGGTTTAGTTGAGAAAATCTGGATAGATGCCATCGAATCAGTAACAACGGCAAGTGACGAAATGGCTTTAAAAGTTATAGATGCGGATAAACACATCGATAATATTGAGTTGGAGATCTACACCAAAGCCATGCGCCTTTTAGCGCTACGCTCCCCAGTTGCTAGTGACCTTCGAACCGTTGTGGCGGCTATGAGAATGGCTACTAATTTAGAAAGACTTGGAGATCATGCAAAAAACGTAGCTCGCAGGGAAAAACTCATTAATCCTGATGAACACAAAGAAGTGATAATATTACTTTTGAGAATGTACGAAATGTCGCTTTCCGCTCTCCAACAAGCAATTGATGCGTACAGAAGTCCTAACCTAGAAACCGCCGAAACAATAAGAGCTAACGATGCCGGAATAGATGAACTTTTTAATTCAACTTTAGCTATCGTATTAAAACTGATGGAGCCCAACAATCCTCCCCTACAAACGGAGGCATTAGCAAGCTTACTATTTGTGGCAAAATCTCTTGAACGAATGGGAGATATGACAACAAACATAGCGGAAATTATAATTTTTCAAGAGACTGGAGCATTTCCTACCGAAGAAAGAGTCCGTGGCGGTCAGGTAGGTTTGATGGAAAGTCAGCAATCTAGACAATGATGAGACCGTAAATATCACGGCTATTACTGCCAAAAACCCCGAAGGTACGATCATCACGCAATGAGTCAGGGTTAATCGTAACAAAGGTGTCCGTGCGACTTCTGACATTAGTTACTGGTGGGTTTACAAAGAATGTCGAAAAAGTAAACCGATAGCGCAACAAGGCTTGCAATTGACTGTTTCGCATTTTTGATTCCTAAGTAAATTCCCGACAAAAGTACTAAAATCGCTAGAAATTCACTGAAAAATATTCCTAAGGTTCCCCTCTTTTCTTTTAATTTCAAAACCTGTTGTTACTTCTAATAAAAGAGCTGTTCCCAGAAATTCTGAGCGCAACTTATTTTTTGTTGTGATTCCGTATTTGTTTTAATTTACGTCTGACCGGTTCACTCGCAAGCTCATCGATTGACAAATCAAGCAACATTTTCAAACACTTTTCCGGTTCTCTATAAACTTTGTTGAAAACTTGCCTCTTTCGCCTTTCATTTTAATGCACTAAAGCTGGATCTGAAAAACCCCAGTGAGCCGCGATAGGTTTTCCCGACCCTATGAGAGATACCTCACCTGCTGCTTGATCGCAATCTGTTAGTATAAAATCTATCTCAAGCGTCTTGTTATTCGCAAATTCATCCCAGATTTTTGAATATATTTTGTCAACAGAATAACCAATCTCCTCCCAAAGCTGTCTTGTAAAACAATTTATATTTCCTTTTGGATCTGATCCAGCAAAGTATTCCACCAATTTTCCATTACATATTTGGGTTGTTTGTACTTCAGCAATTATAGATCTAGTTGAATTTTCGGTACAAAAAAAAATATGTTGTAAATTTTCATCTCATGTCTATCGTTTTAATTATTAGGTGAAAGAGAATTCATCGTAACTTCGCCCGATACTTTGATGTGATATAGGAGAATTCAATTACAAGGAATGGCTTTTAATATCGCTCGCGTCAAAGTCAGACCTTGTGCTCAATCTTCCTACAGAAATATACTCAAACCCGTTATTTTGCATATCTTCGGGAGAGTAGAGATTTCTTCCATCAAATATGACCGGGTTAATCAATTTTTCTTTGACTGCTGCAAAATCCGGACTACGAAAAGCTTTCCACTCCGTCAGTATTATCAAAGCCTCAGATCCGTCTAACACCTTTATCGGATGATCGCTAAATTCAACCTTTGCTTCGTTTTTATAAATCTCTTTCGCCTCACCCAATGCAACTGGATCATACGCTAATATCTTAGCGCCACGCGAAAGTAAGCCTTTAATTACAACCCTGCTAGGAGCTTCCCTCATATCATCCGTGTTAGGTTTGAACGATAACCCCCAAATGGAAAATTGCTTCCCATCAAGCTGTTCACCAAACCGATTTTGAATCTTATCTAAAATACTTTGTTTTTGTGCTCGATTAACTTTTTCAACTGCTTCAAGAATAGACAACTGTAACCCATATTCATCAGCAGTATTCTGCAAAGCTCTAATATCTTTGGGGAAACATGATCCTCCGTAACCACACCCTGCATATAGGAAGTGATAGCCAATTCTCGAGTCTGCGCCAATTCCTTGACGAACATTTTCAATATCTGTCCCGAGTTTTTCCGATAAATTTGCCAATTCATTCATTAGCGAGATTCGCGTTGCGAGCATTGTATTTGCCGCGTATTTGGTCAATTCCGCAGACCTTGTATCCATAACGAGAATTCTGTCACGATACCTATTAATCGGCGCGTATAAACGTCTTAGAATTTGCGTGGCTTTTTCACTGCTAGATCCGATAATAATACGATCGGGCCGCATGAAATCATCGATTGCACTACCTTCTTTTAAAAACTCTGGATTCGATACCACATTAATCTCAACATTAATGAATCGTTTATCTAATTCCCCTCTGACAACAGCTTCTACTCTTTCGCTGGTTCCAACAGGCACTGTCGACTTGTTTACTATAACCAGATCGTGAGCTGCATATCTTCCAATATTTTTTGATGCTAATGTAACGTACCGCAAATCCGCAGCGCCATCATCACTAGTCGGGGTGCCAACCGCCAAGAACTGTACGTCACCATGAGTCACCGAATCTTCAATACTGGTAGTGAAATGTAACCTTCCCGCATCACTATTTTTCCTGATTAGCTCCGCAAGTCCTGGTTCAAAAATGGGCACGTCGCCTTTTTTAAGTTCCGCGATTTTCTTGGGATCCACATCCAAACAAAGCACATCGTTTCCAAATTCCGCAAAACAGGCTCCGGCTACTAATCCGACATAGCCTGTACCTACAACTGTTATCTTCATTATATATTTACCTCTACTAAAAAAGCTTAAAGATGCACTAGCCAAAGATCCTAACGGACATGCTTATGAGCTGACATAGTCGAACATCACAATAACCCAACATAAAACACAGGACAATAGGAAAACAAACACAGCAACACTTCCCAACTCCTTTGCTCTTTTTGATAGATCGCAGTTCTCAAATGAAATTTTATCAATGGCAGCCTCCAAATCAGAGTTGAGTAATTCTACAACTGACACTAACGTTATACTCGAAAATAATATTACTTTTTGAGTTAGAGTGAAATTAATATAAAATGTAACAATTGAAAAAAATATTAAAACTAAGGCTAACTCTTGCCTGAATTCACTTTCATGATTCTTTAGAAAATCTAATGAAAATTCAGCTTTGTAGCCGGGTGTTCGAAAATGGATATCAGAAATCCAAATCGCGCGACAACGACAACTTCCATGGGGACTAGCATTATCAATTTTGCTACCTTTATCTGCAAAGATTGTTGTATCTATATTGTCGCTTATAGTCATCTTTTATACTGGACAAAGATACTCAATATTGTAAAAATAAGAACTCAACTACATAATGTATTGTTTTTTCAGAGACTGGGCTGATGTTGGCATTCGTTTCTTTCATTTTAATCACAATTTTATTACGAAAATGTCACATGACTCATTAATTTAAAAACACACGAAGTAAAAATGGCAAACTTTTCCACTTTGGCAGCGGTAGACTTAGGCAGCAACTCTTTTAACTTGCAAATTGCCAGAGTGGTTGACAATCAAATCTACCCACTTGATTCTATCAGGGAACCGGTTGCAATCGCTGCTGGACTTACGTCCAATAAGATCCTAGATGCTGAGGCTCAGAGCCGTGCTCTGGAGTGTTTACAGAGATTCGGGGAAAGACTAAGAGGAATGGATCAAAAAGCCGTACGAGCCATTGGTACAAATACGCTACGAGTTGCCAAAAATTCCAAATCATTTTTAACGAAAGCCCAGAACGCTTTAGGATTTCCAATTGAAGTTATTAGTGGAAGAGAAGAAGCTCGACTGATATACATAGGAGTTGCGCATTCAGTCCCTTCCTCAAAACAGAATCGTTTGGTTATAGATATTGGTGGTGGATCAACCGAACTTATAGTTGGCAATCAAATGAAACCACATTATCTGGAAAGCCTATTTATGGGATGCGTAAGCTATACTCGAATGTTTTTTCCAAATGGCCGAATAGAAAAATCTTTTTTTGATAAAGCGCATCTGGCGGCTAGGCTGGAACTTCAGATAGCGACCGATCAATTCGGGCCAGAAAACTGGAGCGAAACGATTGGCGCCTCCGGCACATTGGGAGCTATCGCAAAAATAATAGATATGAAATATAACGAAGGGCAGATTATTACACCTGACCGCTTACGTGAAATTAAAATACAGCTTTTAGAAGTGGAACATTGGAGGGAATTAGATCTAAACGGTTTGCGAAATGACAGAAAACCATTTTTTTCTGGGGGAGTAGCTATAGTTTTGGCTCTTATGGAAGAGTTGAAAATAAATAAAATATCGGTTACCAAAGGCGCTATTCGGGAAGGTCTGCTATACGATCTCTTGGGACGTTTCCGACAACAAGATATTCGTGAAGTCACGATAGCTAATTACAAAAAGCATTACCACATAGATAAAGACCAAACTGCCCGCGTTAGAAACCTGGCAAAGCAATTTGCTAAAGAAATCATAGATTTTAATGACGCCAAAATGAAACATAACTTCAAAACGCTTTTATGGGCTATTGAGCTACATGAAATTGGATTTTCAATAGGCTACAGCGGCTACCACAAACATGGGGCCTATATCCTTAACAACGCAGAAATGCCCGGTTTTTCAAATAATGAACAAAAAAAACTGGCAGGTTTTGTGATATCGCACAGAAGGTCTCTCGACAAAACTTTTAGTATGAATAATCAGGAAATAGATTGGAAGTTAGTATTAATCCTCAGACTTTCGGTTTTGTTTTACAGAAAACGTAGACTTCTCAAAAAACCAGATATGAGACTCACCTGTAAACATTACTCGGCCACTCTTTCGATAGAGATGGAGTGGTTAAACCAAAACCCTTTAACAAGGCTAGCTCTAGAGAAGGAAGTTGAAAATTGGAAAGAAATAGGTGTAAAAATCCTGGTAAAACAGAAAAATCGTGCAAATGTTCATTTGGGTAAAGCCTAAATATAGTGAAATATTTACCAAAAAAATTAGTAATGATCATTATGATAGTTGAGGTTACATCTCATTTGTTATGTAGCCAATTTTAATGAACGACTTTTCAATAAGGGCTGTGATAACATGTTCGAGACAATTTATAATTCGTTTTGTTACAAATGAAAGATTCGACCACTAAACAAAGTGTTTCAAATTTAGTACCAAGAGAATTTGGTATCTTAGATTTCAATGAAAGAGTCCTCAGCCTTGCTCAAGATAAAAAAAATCCAATCTTAGAAAGACTGCGATTTATTTGTATTATTAGTAACAATTTAGATGAATTTTTTGAAATACTAGTGGCGCGGCTTAAGACTAATGGCTCGGAACAAGAATCAAAGTATGTGAGACACAATACACTTCTAGAAGAAATCAGCATTAGATCTCTTAGACTAGTAAGTCTACAATATGCAACACTGAATAAGGAAATTATTCCAGAACTTAAAACAAATGGGATTTTTCTAAAAACAAAAGAAACCCTTGAGAAATCTCAGGCTTTATGGGTGGAGAAATATTTCCACAAAGAGGTTCTTCCAATCTTAAATCCTATCGGAATCGACCCTGCTCACCCATTCCCCAGAGTTCTAAATAAAAGCCTTAACTTTGCAGTTGAACTAGAAGGGCGTGATGCATTTGAGCGGGAAATAAAAATTGCGATTCTTCAAGTACCGCGAATTTTGCCGCGAATAGTAGAAATACCTGTGCAATCTAGCCCTAGAAAACGGTCTTTTATTACTATCTCATCAATGTTATCTACCCATATTGACGACATTTTTCCTGGAATAACAGTGTCTGGAGCTCATCAATTTAGAGTAACTAGAAATAGTGAATTATTCATAAATGAGGAGGAAGTTACCGATCTTGCCGATGCAGTAAAGGGAGAGTTATCCTATAGGCAATACGGTGATGCGGTTAGGCTAGAGACTTCTATAAGTTGCCCAACCTCGGTTACAGAATATTTGTTAAGTGAGTTAGGATTGACTGAAAGAGATTTGTTTCCTGTAAATGGCCCGGTAAATTTAGTTCGATTAAATTCTCTACCTAATTTACTGAATCGGCAAGAGCTAGAGTTTATTAAATTTACACCAGGTCTGCCAAATGAACTTCCAAAACATATCGATATTTTTGAAACTTTAGACAAACAAGATGTATTGTTACACCATCCCTATCAGTCTTTTGCACCCGTCCTCGATTTCCTAGAATCGGCGTCTTCAGATTCTCGTGTCCTTGCCATTAAACAAACTGTTTATAGAACAGGCGTTAATTCTGCAGTCATGAAAAAATTAATAAAAGCGTCTCAAAGAGGGAAACAAGTGACAGTCGCTTTAGAGTTATTCGCACGATTCGATGAAGAAACAAATTACGAATGGGCGACGCGACTTGAAGACGCTGGAGTAACGGTAGTTTACGGTGTGGTTGGATTTAAGACACATGCAAAAATGCTACTTGTAATGCGAAAAATCAATAATAAAATTAAATATTATAGTCACTTAGGCACAGGAAATTACAACTCTGACACTGTTACAAAATATACCGACTTGGGCTTTATCACAAGTAACCAGGAGTTAGGTAAAGATATAAACGAAGTTTTCGCTCGACTTACCCGTATCAGTGGAAACCCAAAAAAAGGAATCTTATGGACGGCTCCTTTTACGCTAAGCGACGCTATAATAGCAGCGATTGAAAATGAAATAAAGATAGCTAATAGGGGAAGAAAAGCTTACATTATCGTTAAAATAAATGCACTAACAGATGAAAAATTAATAAATAAACTCTACGAAGCTTCAACGGCGGGAGTTAAAATTGACCTTATCGTAAGAGGGGCTTGTAGTTTACGACCTGGGATAGCAGGTTTATCAGAAAACATAAAAGTTAGATCTATACTAGGAAGATTTTTGGAACATTCCAGAGTTATGATGTTTTTCAATGGTGGAGCAAGAGACTTATACATAGGAAGCGCAGATTGGATGTACCGTAACATGCACGGGCGTGTCGAGGTTTGTTTTCCAATAAATGATCTAGTATTAAAAAACCGAATAATAACTGAAACTTTGGAATATGATCTCCGAGAAAATGTAAACGCTTGGAATCTCAATGTTGAACACATTTATGAAAAAATAGAAAATAAAACAGGAAGTGAATTTTCTGCTCAAGGTGCTAATTTAGAAAAATTGGCCAACTAGTATAAATTATAAGAATTGTGAGTATATGAAAATATGGAACTAATACTATGGAGGCATGCTGACGCAGAGTTTGGAGCCAGTGATACGTACAGAAAGCTGACTAAAAAAGGAGTCAAACAAGCTCAAGACATGTCAGCATGGCTGGAACCCAGACTACCTAAAGAATGGACACTTATTTCGAGTCCTGCCGTAAGAGCAAAACAAACCGCGGAAACACTTTCCAAAAATATTAATATTGAGACCGAAATTGCTCCCGGATGCGATTATCTAACGTTATTAGCGGTAGCAAATTGGCCACAATCAAAAACAGCTACGATAGTGGTAGGGCATCAGCCGACCATTGGAAACGCTGCCGCATACTTAATGGGAGTTAAAAATCAAGCATGGAGTGTCAGAAAAAGCGCTATTTTTTGGTTTTCATACAGGGTGAGATATCAAATTGATCAGGTAATATTAAGAGCAGTTATGGGTCCCGATTTACTTTGACATCGCTAAAAGATATGCCGTATCAATTGTTCAACCGCTGAAACTTCACCTTCTACATCGGTTTCGGAAACATAAGTATTTTGGTGACCACAAAGTCTCGCTACATGTTGCAGTCTTCTATATTTACGATAAGCATTAACCGCTTCAGAAACAATATTAATTGGTATTAAGTTCTCGGATGCTGCTAATTGTAGTAAACCAATATTTCCCAAATTACTGGTGAATTCTGGAATCTTTGACGAATAAGTCAAAACGATAGTTTGGACACAAAACTCAACATCAATTAATCCTCCTCTGCTATTTTTCACATCGAATTTCGATTGAGGTGTTTTTGCGTTTGCTAACATTCTCGTTCTCATAGGAATAATTTCATTTATAATATCGATACGGTTTCTTTCTAAAGAAATAACCCTTTTTCTTAGATCCTCAAAATCCACGCATAATTTAGGATTACCAGCAACTGCCCTCGCTTTTGTCAGTGCCTGATGCTCCCAAATCCAGGCATCTGTAAAAAGATAATTCTGATAAGCCTCTATTGAGGTAACTAATAATCCTGATGTGCCATGCGGTCTTAGTTGAAGGTCAACATCATAGAGAGGTTCGGAGGTGGTTGATCTACTTAGCCAGCTGCATACGCGTCGAGCTAAATTCTTATAAACTTGTTTAT
Source organism: Hydrogenophilales bacterium (assembly GCA_902601765.1). Classification (GTDB taxonomy): domain Bacteria; phylum Pseudomonadota; class Gammaproteobacteria; order Burkholderiales; family Eutrophovitaceae. Next base: position 20,214 of record CACKOO010000008.1, read on the forward strand.
CTGTATTTTGATTTTCGCTATACAAAAAAATGAGGTCAAGGTCTGACATATATCCTATTTCCTTACTTCCTAATTTTCCATATCCAATTATTGCAAAATCAGGAAACTCCTGATTACCATCTGAAATCTCATTCCAGCATTGGTTTAAAATTACTTCTAATAATAAGTCAGCGAGCCTAGTCAAGCCATCTGAAATGTTTTCTACGGAAAAAACACCCTGTAAATCTTGGTTTAATAAGATTAATGTTTGTGAATTTTTGAAATGTTGAAGAATGTTTATTTTAGCCTCAATATCAGACTCATGGACTTTAAGATCCTCTTTCAAGTATTGAATGCGGGTAGATAATTGAACTTGTGTTTGATCATCAAGAGTATCTAATTCTGCTAGAAGCATAGGGTAGTTAGCGAGCAAGTTAATACCCCAGGTGCTCACATTAGCTATTTTTACAATTCGCCGTAATACAATTGGGCACTCGATTAATAAAGATAAATATGATTCCCGGCCGCAAATTTTCTCAAGTAAATTGATTACGTTAATGACGCATTGATCTGAATTTTTTTCGGATGCCGCGAGCCGGACTGTTTCCACTATCAATAAATCAACAAATCGTTTTCCTTTGTCTGTTATTTTTTGATATCTTCCACCTACCCTAAGATCTCGTATTATGTTGATTACTTCACTTTCCCTTATAAAACCCAGTGACTGTAAAACATTAGTGGCATAATCGGGCAAATCATGTCCTACCCTAATTTTTAAGATCAAGTCATCAGAATTCTGATCTAAGTCTTTTCTCCAAAATGAAGTACGGAAATGCTTATTTACCCTATTCTGCAGCAATTCTAATTCATTTCGGAAGGATTTAATATCGTTGTAACCCATTGATTTTGATATTTTTTTTTGATTTGCCCAGAGCCAAGGTATAGTTTGTGTTTGCCTGTCTTCTTGGTACATTAATCGGTGTTCAAGATTTCTCAAAAATACATAAGAATCTTTTAGTTGCTCAACGGCCATGTTGGAAAGCAGACCTAAACTGCGGATAGCGTCAAGAGTATCTAGTGTGTTGGCGCCTCTTAGCTGATAATTGTACCCACCCCTAACTAATTGAATCACCTGGACTATAAATTCAATCTCTCTAATGCCACCATAGCCCAATTTTATATTTCGCCTTTGTTTTCCCCATCCTAATTTCCTTTGAATATTTAAGTGTAGATTTCTTAGATGTTCAATCACTGAGAAATCAAAGTACTTTCGGAAAACAAAAGGGATGACAATCCGTTTCAAATCCTCTGCTTTATTTCCGGCTATTAGTCTGGACTTGACCCAAGCTAGCCGGTCCCATGGAGTCGCCTCATTATAAAAATAATTTGAGAGGAAACGAAAACTTACCGCGAGTGATCCATCTAAACCGTGCGGTCTGAGGCGCGTGTCGACTCTGAATACTCTCCCATCTTTTGTTTTTTTTTCAAGAGAAGCAATAACTTTATGAGACAAAATTGAAAAATAATGTTTATTAGTAATTTTATCGACTCCATCGGTATATCCGTCCTCCGGATATAAAAAAATTAGATCTATATCAGAAGATACATTTAGCTCTTTTCCTCCTAACTTTCCCATACCAATAACATGTAGATACTGGTCCTCTCCTTTCAAGTTTCTGGGGAGTCCATAAACAGGCTCAAGTTGTTTTTTATAGAAATCCACAGAAGCTAATACTGCTTGATCGGCAAATGCAGTAATAACTCCGAGAAACTCCTCTAATGGTCCCAGTCTTGATAAATCTCTTATCATGATTTGCAAAAGAACCCGACTTCTGAGCAACCGTAATATGTGATAAAAATCACGGTCACTTTTTGAATCACGGGAAATAGTTAACATTTCGGAGGGTACTAGCACTGGATTTGAAACTATATTTTCCTCAATATCCCAAGATTTTTTACCAAGCAAATGTCGTCCGAAATTTGACAATTCCAGCACATTTTGCAAAGCATCTTTTAGGGTTACAACCGATTGATTACTCATGTAACAAAAAAATAGAGAATAAATTATATAATGGTCGATTTATTTACTTGGAACACACTTAACGGTATCTTGATAGTCATTACGGGTATCCGGGTCAATATCATAAAACATCTTTTCCTCATCTCTCATCCGACTATTATTAAAACTAGCTTTTACTCCATTCACCATACATTCTTTATATGTCTCAAATCGTAAACCAGAGTCCCAGATTCCCGACATCAAAACTAAAACTAGCGCCCATTTCACCTTATGATCTCCTAAATGAGTGACTTGACTTTTAAAGTACCATAACTTTATAACTAAGCGAATAAATTTTATTAAAAAATTAAATATGACAGCTAAATTAAATAAGAACTAAATTACCTTTTTAAATTTTCACATAAAATATAAATATCGGAAGATAAATTTCTGCTGTGTCGTAAGCTCATTCGCTCCAAAAAATGTGAATTTTACTTAAACACTTTTTTCTCTGTTTTTGGTAAACACGAGTTAACTGGCAAGCTCATATAAAAGTTAGTTAGAGTAAAAGTGTTAACTCTGGAATTGTAATTGAGAATACAGGCTAATATAAAGGGATATTCTGTTGTTACATTAGATATCGATTGGCTTATAGCCATTCGAACAAACGTCGCCGCCACAACTGTGTTTGATTTTCCAAAAAAAAAAAGTCCCTCTACGGGTAAAATTGTTTTTTTTTAGTATTTTTAGACCATCCTCTTTCTTAGTAAAACCACTCTGAATGAGGATTTTTCTAATTTTGAAAGATAATATAACAGAAAATTAGGAAACAAATGACTGCAGGACCCTTATGTTAGTCAACAAATCGCCCAGTAATTTTTTTATCATACCTTCTTCAAAATATCGATTATTTTTCGTCAAAACCAACCCTCGATCACTACTAGTCTGAAATCATGAGCGCTATTTATGATAAATTTTTTTGTTTGGTACCAATGCTGTGCTAAAAAAGTGGTGCTGCCGAAATCTTTAAAACATCTATTTTTTAAAAAAGTTTCGTGCAATACCTGATGCATCAAAACAAACAGGCCACGCTAACGGCTTCCTGTGTTTGACATCTCTAGTGAAACCTTTCAGATGTTAAGCTAAATGAAAATATCTAAAGCTAAAAGTATTATTAATAAATAACAATACAAAAATAATAAGGAGTTTTTGCAATTCCATTTTCTTCGTAAACGATTTTCCCCTGTAGTACGTTAAGCAATTTCACGGATATACTATTTGCATGATTGCAACGGCAAAAACAGCTAATAATATGATGGCAAAAATTGTGATTAACATTATCCTCATTTATCCTCCTAAATATTAATTAACCTCATCACTCAGCTGGTCTATACCGTTCTTTTGCGGTTAACTTTCGTATACTAGGACTTGAACACCCATTATTTAATAAAAATTTCAACTCTTCTGTTTCATCAAGTGTATCAATCCACCAAGCCTTTGGATTTCCATTTGTCCCATTACTCCAATGATAACCTCTCGCTTTAGCTATATCTTTTTTATCAAATGGTAAGCCAATAGCGTAAATTCGGTATGACGTCTTTCGTGCGTATTCTAGTAAAATCGACAAAATCGGTTTATCAACTACGGCCTCTTTTTGATCTAAGATATATAGCAACATGTCAACATCCGTTTTTGCTCTGTGACCCTCATGAAATGCCCCATAGCGGAATCCCAGATAATCTAATTTTTGGGAAGAAATTCCCCATTCAGACCAAGGAATTTCTGTAAGTGAACATGCAAAATTTTTATTTGCAAAGGCTGGAAAACGACTTTCCAGGAACATTCGGTCGAAATTAGCATTATGGCATATCACCAAACCCACTCCATCCATTACTTGAGCAACTGCTTCGTCATCGATACACTTTCCCTTGACCATAGCGTCCGTAATCCCAGTCAAAGCCTGAATATTCTCAGGTATATTTACGTCAGGGTCCTCTAGCCCTTCGTACCTTGATACGACTTTATATAATACGCCACTATCTTGTCCATATAGACAAGTTGCTATTGATAAGTCTATTATTCTGTCTCCTGAATTCGGGGAAAATCCTGTGGTTTCTGTATCTATTACAGCCAAAAGACCGGTCGATTCATCATCATTGATTTCGCTAAATTTATGATTTCGAGCAATATCGACCTTGCGGAGAATTCGAAATCTCTCATCCTCTTGTAACAAAGAAAGTGCTTTTTCAATATGCATACATATGTCCCTTTCTTTAAGGATTCCGCGAAATTTTGATTATTAATCTAAAAATAATTATATATAATAAATAGAAACATAGAAATTATTTTACTACTTCTGAGATTGAATCCATTCAACAGTTTCCTGAACACAAGTTTTTATATCTCTAATTGACACCCCTAGGCTATCTCGGCGAGAAAAATCAAACTTAGTCGGCATCACTGGCTCATCACTAAAGGATTCCGGCATTTTCATATCAGGTATATTTTTTTTTAATTCTGAATATAGATCCCGCCAATGCCAACTATCAAATACCCCGAAATAACGACCAGAACTTTCCGTATTTTCGTATGCCGTAAAGAACAAAGATGCTAAATCATAAAGGTGTATCAGTGAGGTAGAGTCATTAGGTATTTTTTTGTGCCTTCCTTCCCCTCCGGTTAATAAACGTTTTATCCAAGAATGAGGATTCCCATCCATGTGAGAGGGCAAAATGACTGGGCCATAAAGTCCCGTAGGTAATATTATTGATAAACGCATTCCATTTTCTTTCGCAAACTTGATAGCAGCTTTTTCCATCACTGTCTTTGCAGCAGATGTATATTTCTTTAACTTACACTGATCATTCTCATCTGACCAATGCAGCTCGCTTTTTATGGCGACCGGAGGATTCGGATTAGTGCTACTAGTGCTGCTACAAATCACAATGTTTTTCACATTATTTTGAGCGGCGGCTCGAAGTATATTGATACACCCGTCAACGGTCGGATTAATAATTTCTTTATACCCTTGCTCATCATTCATTTCCTTCGCTGGTTTTCCGGTAGGACCATAAAACACCGGGATCAAGCAAGCTATGAAAACACAGTCAACATTTTTTAGAATATTTAGGTATGCCTCGTGATTATTCATATCCGCGCTGAATAGCTCTAACCTATCCTCAGCCCCATCCAATTTTTTTAGATAGGAAACTTTATAAGGGTCTGAGCAATCTCGGAGGGTACCTCGTACGCAATATCCACGCCTTAAGCCTTCTTTCACAAGATGAGATCCCACTAAGCCGCTAGCTCCAGCAACGCAAACTATTTTTTTGAAATTATCTTGAATCATAATCGTCTCCCTTTCTAAGAAAAATAATTAATTTTTTATGCCGCACGTTACTCAGACATAGGTGTACGTAAATAAAAGCAAAAAACCTCATGGATCTTGAAGAATCCGTAGATTCCTTCCTCACACCTAGTTAATTTAGGAGTCTTGTTGTTGTCACTTCTATTTATTTAAAATTCGAAAGCTATCAGCGATTATTAATCCAAAAAGCATATCGCTTTCGGAAAAAAGTACGTTTTTTATGCGAATTACATTCATCAGTTACTCTATGTTAATTAAGAATAACCTAATCAGAGGGTTACGGTGTTAACCGACTGAAATTGACTTAATTTTTTTTTCGATTATTTCTTTTTTTTCCATTTTTGTGATGTAAGAGTTTTTATTCTTGCCAAAAGATATTGATGAAAAAACTTCCTCGTTTTTAAAATGTAAGGCGGCTCCTCCTTCTACACAAAAACATTCCGGGATCGAAAAATCATTCAACATTTTTGTTAATGCCGGCTTTCTTTCTTTTTCTTCATCATAGTGAGGACAACAAGCACCATCGATAAATGCAAGGCATGGCATTAAATGCAGGCTCGTGTCCCAAGAATCTGTTACCCCTTGCCTGAACCAACATATGGCACCCGCACTTACACCACTCATAACAACGCCGTTATTGTAGGCATTTTTGAGAATACTATCTAAACCCCAATCGCGCCAAACTGCTAACATACTTTTAGTATTACCTCCACCAACAAAAACAACATCTTGCTCCTGAATAATTTTCTTTAAGTCAGGAGTTCGTTTAAAGAAATCCAAATGAGTGGGATTACAATTAAATTGGGAGAAGGTGGAATAAAAACTGACTTTATACGAATCGTCGTCACCTGTTGCAGTGGGAATAAAGCAAATATTTGGAACTTCGACAGAAGTTTGGTCTAAAATGTAGGATTCTATAATACCTTCTCCTGGATTTCGTCCAAACCCACCTCCGCCAATTGCGATTATCTGTCTCATCATTACACCTTAATCAAAACTATACGCTACCACTAGTAATATACTTTAGAATCTCAGCTGCTTTTTTTGGATTATCAATAACCGCACTAGCTGCCGCATCTATCTCTTTGAGGGCATGCTGATTATCAGACCCATGAATAACGATAATTGGCTTATTTTTGGCAATCGCGTACCCCGCATCAAAAGCAGCATTCCATTGTTTATACTTTTCTCCGAAACGAACAATAACAACATCGGAGTCTTGTATACATTTTAATGTACGAATAGAATTTAACTTTGCTCCTTTGTGATCATGCCAAAATTTTTTTTCTTCGGTCCCCATTATCATCGCGCCACAATCATCAGATATTTGATGATCGGTCACTGGTTCAGTGAACTCTATGGGCAAATCTAATAATTTTACGGTTTGTTTTATTTGATCTCTCCAATCAGTATGAATCTCGCCCGATAAGTAAACTTTTAATTTCATTTTTTTTAATTCCTAATTGTAAATTTTTGATATTTCCAGCGATTACTAACTTTTATTATTCTATTCAACAAGATTAACGGAGCCGCATTTGCACATGTCGCACTCAGGCGAGCGGTCATCAACGGACCAAGGTTTACCGTCCTCATGGTAACGCTCCCATTGTCCCGATATCTTGCCATTAATGTAATTGCCTCTTTGGCAAATACTGCCATCATAATAAAACGATAAGAAATCACCATCCAACTTGCCATTTTTAAAAGTCTTACTTTGATAAAGCTGTTTATTATCATGATAATAATCCCATACCCCTGATGCCTTTCCATCAACAAGTCTCCCCTCATAAACCTTACAACCCTTACATCCCCTCGCAATTCCAATCATCGGCCCTCTCACATAGCCAGAAAATGGGGTTTCTGTTGCTTTATCAAACCACAGCCCTCCCCTCCTAATCAGGTCTTCAAAACTCAAGGGTTGAGAGAAGGTGATTGCAGATGAACAAAAACCACCCAAAAGTAATACCAAATAAATAATTAGGTCAAACCCCTTATTTCCAAATCGATTCATTGAAACAAATTCCTTAATAAATATTTGTCAAATTGGTAGCTTTTAAATTACAGATTGATAGTATTTTGCTAGTTGGGCTATTGGTGGATAAAAAAGTGAAATCCAAGCTTAACGAGCCTAAAATTACTAAAAACATAGCTCTAAAAGACTAAAGTCTACAATAACATTCTGACATTTGTAAAAATTTACAAAAAACCCATCAATTTATCTCCCCTGCACACTAAATTTTAATTTTCAGGGTTATGAGTGATGAACAAGCATACGAATACAGACGACGAGTGCTACAATTGCTTCTGATTTTATAAAATTAGAAGTATTTAACATTATTAATGCATAAAATAAGTTCCATATTAACATTCTAATATCTAAATTAATGCAAAAAGAAAAATTAAAACAAGATAGAAATACTCGAGCCTTAGTCACTGGGGGAGCAGGTTTTCTCGGATCACATTTGTGCCAAAGATTAATTGACGATGGCTTAGAAGTTTTATGTGTTGATAATTTATTTACGGGGAATAAAAAAAATATAAATCAGCTACTGAAAAATTCGAATTTTGAATTTATACGACACGATGTCACTCTTCCTTTGCACTTGGAAATTGATCAAATCTATAACCTTGCATGTCCAGCATCACCCGTTAAATATCAATATAATCCAGTACAAACGATAAAAACTAGCGTCCATGGTGCTATTAACATGTTGGGGTTGGCAAAAAGAACCGGAGCTACGATTTTGCAAGCCTCCACAAGTGAGGTATATGGAGACCCAAACCTACATCCACAACCCGAAAGTTACTGGGGAAACGTTAATCCTATTGGTTTACGCGCCTGTTACGATGAAGGAAAACGTTGCGCTGAAACTTTATTTTTTGATTATCATCGCCAATACAATATTCCCATAAAAGTGGCTCGAATTTTTAATACATTTGGACCAAATATGCATTTAAACGATGGTCGCGTTATATCTAACTTTGTGGTCCAGGCCCTAAAAGGAGAACCAATAACAATATACGGTTCCGGAAGCCAAACACGTTCATTTTGCTATGTAGATGACATGATAGAAGCCTTGGTAAAATTTATGGATACTCCTAAAGATCTTTGTGGTCCGGTAAACCTTGGGAACCCGAGCGAAATTACTATTCTCAAACTAGCTAACGAAATTATTCGCATGACTGGGTCAAGTTCGACAATACATTACAAAGATCTGCCATCTGATGATCCAATTAAAAGAAAGCCTGATATCTCTCTAGCAAAAACACATCTAAGATGGAAACCTGAAACAAAACTCCAAAAAGGACTCTCTAATACGATTAGATATTTTAAAACTCTATTATGAATCCCAAGATTTCTATAATCATTCCTTGCTTCAATGAGGGCAACACGATAAAACCTATCATTGAAGCTGTCATCAAGTCTCCTGTTGATAACAAGGAGATTATAATAGTAGACGACGATTCAACCGATGGAACTCGCGATATTCTCAAAGACTTTATAGCACCAAAAGTCAGCAAGATAATTTTCCAAAAACAAAACCAAGGCAAAGGAGCCGCACTGAGAAAAGGCATCAGTTATGCCACTGGAGATATCATTATCATACAAGACGCAGATTTAGAATACGACCCGCTAGAATATCCTAAACTACTAGAGCCTATCCTTACCGGAAAAGCTGATGTTGTATACGGATCACGATTTCTCGGAGGACAACCTCATAGAGTCTTATATTTTTGGCATAGAGTCGGAAATGCCCTATTAACTTTTTTTTCAAATATGATGACTAATTTGAATCTCACAGATATGGAAACATGCTATAAGGTTTTTAGAAAAGAAGTTTTCCAGGAATTCAAAATCGAAGAAAACCGCTTTGGTTTTGAGCCGGAAATAACGGCGAAAATTGCCAAGCTCAAGGACAAATTCAAAATTTATGAAGTTGGAATATCATACTATGGCAGGAGTTATGAGGAAGGGAAAAAAATTGGATGGAGAGATGGGATCCAAGCAATTTATTGCATATTAAAGTACAACATATTTAGATAAACTCCCAAAAAATCAAATTTATTAAAAGGTAAAATTCCAGGATTTATAACTTGCCGGTCTATTTAAAAGTATAATGTTTATGTAATATATAGTGGTAAGTAGAAATAATCATCACCGTAGCGAAGAGATTCCAATGGAAGGCAATATTTGCCATTCCAGCAAAGATAATAATTAAATTAGAAAATAAAAGTCCACTAGTAATTACTAACGAATATTTAAGTAATTTTTCAAAAGTAATTTTTGCCCTGAATGTAACAAATGCATTCATACAAAATGAAAAAACGTTAGCAACCAAAAATCCTAATGTATTAGAGGTGACTTGCTCCATATTAAAAAATGAATGAATAAATAAGGAAACAGAAAAATGAATCCCAGAACTTGTAATGCCGATTAAAAAAAATCTAATGTATCGGCTTTCCTTTATTATTTTAATTAAAAACCCTCATTACTTTAGATTTTAAGAAGCTTACATAAGATTTTTGCAATAACTTTCTAGCAATCTTGGCCGATATCTTGGGATGTTCGTATGTAAGTCTATATTGATTAATATCTTGATATTTTTGAAAATTTGAAGTTGCGTAGTTTTTATCAAAGTAAGGAGTACCGGGATATGGTGTAAAAATAGAAAATTGGGCAATATCCAAATTGAGGCTACAAGCATATTTTATGGTTTGCTCACATGTCTTAATTGTATCTTCAGGCTGAGCAAGAATGAACATTCCTACAGTTTTAATATTCGCTTTTCTTAATTTTTCAATGATGTTTTTTTGTTGATCATTACTAACGGAAAAACGCTTTACAGAGTCTCTAACTTCCGGTAACGCTGATTCAATGCCAAATTTAAGCCACTTGATTTTGGCGTAATTGCATGATTCAATAAAATCATCATCTACATTCCGTAAATGAAGTTCAGCACTAAAGTCGAGAGATAAATTAGCATCCCCAATTTTTCTTAGAAAAATTTTTGTTTCTTTCAGATTAATAGAAAAAACTGGATCCCTGAATACCACGTGAGCACGCGGGTATTTTTGTGAAAGTATCTTTAGTTTATCAATTACAGTATCGGTCGATTCGCTTAAAACCTTTCGTCCTTGCGATGTGGGATATGTGCAATATTCAAAACATGAGTAAGGACAACCTCGGGTTGATATAAATGGCAAAAATGTTCTTCCGCCAGCTACAAATCGGTTCTTTGTTTTAGGTATTCCGTTTTTTCCCCATTTAATTAAACTAAGTTTTTCTGATTGTCCGTTAGGAATTTTTAGAAATTTTTTATTAGATAAGTCTGTTAATGAGATTTTTTTTTGTGCGAGCATTTGTAAGAGAAATTCATAGTTTCCTGTTAAAATTGTGACTGCTGTTGGAACCAAATTAGCAGTATGCTCAGCGATAGATCCACATAAAAATATTGGTATACTACTTTTTTTCCTAATCTCCTCAATAGTATCTAGTTCGGTTTCAAAACAAACTATCGAAGAGCAAACAAAAACAACGTCAAATTGACTTACGTCGGGCCTAGAAACACCGATCTGTTTTTTATAAATACATTCATTGCCGCTAGAAATGAACTCACTCATCAACTGAACAAAAGAAAGATTAGGCCAAAAGATGGATAGTTTTACAAGCCTCGATAATATTTTTCCTACAACACCATCGCCAAGGTCATTCTCTGTACCGTACCCACCAGCAGTGTCTTTTGAAACTCTCGCATTTGTTTTTTTATAAACGTCAAGAAATAGACAGCGCATGTTTGTTTCTCCACAACAAAAATATTCGACAAACCACTCCCACTAGTCCTTTGGGGACTATTAATTCTCTATTACTTGTTAATGCTGATAGGATGTTATTAATCCAAATTTCACGGGGTTGGGCAAATATGCGTCCCAAACCTACTAATCCATTAGACCCCGCAATAGGAGGTAAAAGAAAATACGCAATTTTCCCATTCCCAGGGATACAGAATTTTTGATAAATAGAGAATTCCATTTGTTTTAATCTTTTATATAAACTTCCATGATAAAATGGTATTAAGGCTAGTGATGACCCTAAAAACAAGGCTCGGTTAACATGCGAATTTCGCGATAAAGCTGGAAGAAGCCGTGCTGATAGTAGACCCCACTCCAAAGTTTTATCGTCACAGTATGCCGTTTCATTAGTCGGAGTATTTGAAATTATCAAGTCGAAATGTAGGTCTCTACTTGCCTGGTTAATATATTCTAATACGAGGGAAGACGCTGAAATTGGATTTATGTTATCCATTATCGTAAGGTTATCTACGCCCCCCCTATACTTAGTATGACAAATAATTATAACCTCATCATACTGGTTTAGTATTAGCTTTGACTTAATAATGCTTTGAACTATGGCCGAGTTTCCGCCAATCAATATAATTTTTTTTCCATTCGACGCTAATTTGGGAGTATCCATTACTAGCATTCAGAAATAATCGAAGCATTCACCATCAATAAAATTTTTGTTAGAGAAATTTAAATATATGTTTTTGTTGTTACTCTTATCTTTATAACGCACTCACAAAAACCTGAGATATTACAAGATAGCTCAATTAACCATATGGTTGATATAAATAAATACTATACTAGCTCCCATTATATAGAATTTTTTTTACAGTGTGGTGTTATACTGAGTTTTGGGCCTATTGTATCTTTTTTCCAAAATAAAAAGATATCCATTCATCCTGCCCGGTTAATCATAAATGGTGATAAGTCACTCACACAAACATCTTTGAACAGTCACAATTACAGAAATCTACAGGTATATGGATAGGTTTGAAACACAGATTAAAAAAATCAAGAACTCGAATAATCTTTCTTATGTAATAGTCATTACTGCGCTATTTAGCGTTGCGACTTACCTCTATTTTTTAGGATATCTTTACAATGGTACTAAATTGATATCCTTAAAAAATATCCCCGTCCATGGAGATTTCTATCGCCAATATGAGTATGCCCAGATTTTATTTAACCAACCTTATGAATTTATAAATAAATTTGTAAATTGGTACCGTACTTTACCCAATCCCGATGAAATTTTATTTCTCGATGGTCCCATATATCTATTTATGATAGGACTAACCGAACTATCTGCCACAAATACCAAAAGTTATTGGACTACAAATTTCATATTTGTTGTCATTAATAGTTTTTTTATTTTATATTGGCTTAGTAGTATTAAAAATCTTAATATTGTCGTGTCGTTATGCCTAGTTTTGAGTCCACACTTTATGTACTACTCTTTTATCGGAGGGAGTGATCTTTTATTCTGCTGTTTTGCCTTTGGAGCATTCTTGTTTTTAAATCCTGAGCACTGGGCCAATCCAAGGAAAAAGTTTATTCATCTAGGGTGCATACTATTATTATTAGCAGTAATGACGCGGCCAAATGGAGTACTATTATTTTTCTTTGCAATTTATGCCATCCAGAAAAATAAATTTCTTTCCCTCGAACATAAAACCTCAATATACATATTTTTATTCATCGTTTTTAATTTAGGCTTATTGTATTATTTACCTTACGCACATGCATACATAACCTCATCAGTAGCATTCGATCGCACAGTATACGAAGGTATAAATTCTAGTCTTCTAGATAATATCTTTTACTCAAATGCCGACTTTCAGGAAAGATTCGTAATTATATTCAAAATATTTTTGTTAAAAATTTTGTCTATGGTTGGCATTAACCTAAACTTCACAACTATCGTTTCTTATAAAATTTTATCTTTTCTATTTGGCTTGGTTTTTTTAATTGGTTTTTTCAGGATTATTTTTGCAAAGGGTTTTTTATTAGAAAAATTTTTCATAATCCCGTTTATCTTACCTTTTATCGGTTACGTAAATATTCGGTTTACGCTACCTTTTTTGCCAATTACTTTTTTTTACGGGATTACTATTGCAATTCCTATTTATATTATCTCTAAAAAATATTTTTTATCACGAATAAAACCCGCTAAATAGATGATTTTACTAATTATCAGTAGGGATTTTTTAACAATAAAGTAAACTTGCCCAAGCTAATTATGAAAAACATATTCCGTCATAAAACTTATTTTCCCAGCCATTGATTTTCTTGTGAGGAATGCCAAGTTTTTCATTTTTTACGGGGTTTCATTTTCTCTGATAACTCTGAAACCCAAATCAAGCTGCCGAGTTCCTTTATACTTGTACCGGTCTGGTGGTCTTATATATTTAGGTGAGTGACTAAGCCAGGACCCTCCTCTATAAGCCCTTTGAGAGCAGTCACCTCTTAATACTGGGCCACTGGTTAAACCCATATGCCGCGTTCCCAATGAGGATTGGCAATCTTCCACCCATTCCCAAACATTACCTAACATATCAAACAATCCAAACTTATTTGGCAAGAATGTCCCGACTGGTGCTGCCCTTACGAAGTTATCATTACACTCCACACTTTCCCATTCATACCCTAATTGTTTTTTACTAGGGGCATCATAGACGTTAGCATATTTGCATATATCTTCTACTTTAAGATCGAAAAACCTAGACCTTCCTGATCCAGCTCGAGCTGCATATTCCCATTCAGCTTCACTTGGAAGCCTATATTTATAATTTGATTTTGCAGACAACCATTTTGTAAATTTTACAGCTTCTACCCAAGAAATATTAACAGCTGGGAAATTATCATTCGTAGAATATTCATTTTTAATGGATTTGCAAGCTCCATCTGTGACACAAGTCTCCCACTCTCTGATCGTAACTTCATATATCGCAATTGAGAAAGACTTTTCTATAATTACTTTTCTCATCGGTCCGAGACCAAAAGGCCTACCTTGCCACAGAGGAGGAGCCGAAATATAGAACTCCCCGGGCTCTATTGTGACCATCTGTGGACAGTTGGAACAGTCTTGAAATGGCTCAAAATGATTGCTTTTCTCTTGCGCAAAAGTGGAGAATGATAAAAGGAAAAAAAATAGTATTTTCACAGACCGCCTTTTCGACTTATCAATATATTCTGAAATATTAATAGCTGTTCATTTACAAAACTGAAATAAATTTGATGCATTGTTACCAAGAAAACTCTTAGAGTATTTCTGTATTTTTTAATGTATTAACTCGTAGAATAAACAATTGAAATTATATTTCAATTTACATGCCTTCATGTATGGCTGAATACTATTTAGGTTTTTAAAAACATATAACTTTCTCAGGCATTATCTAGATATACTTTTAAGGGAAAACCCATTTAGAAAATATAGAGACATAAATTATAATCACCGGATGCAAGTTAAAAAGTTACCACCATTAATTGTAGGAATTGAGAACATGTCAAATCACGTGAAAAGCATTAGAAGCTTTTGATACCGACGGCTCGCCTGACTTTACTCAATATCGGATCAGCAACATCTTTGGCTTTTTGAGCTCCCTTTTTCAAAATGTTCTCCACATCGGTTCGATTCTCTACCAGTTCTGCATATACGGCACGATATGGCTTTACAGTTCGTTCTATCACGCTTAATAGTCTATCTTTCGCGGCGCCCCACGATATGCCGTCTTGATACAAAACTTTCATTTCCTTAACTTCCTCAACCGAGGCGAATGCTTTGTATATATTAAAAATAGAACAACTTCCTATGTCTTTGGGGACTCCAGGTTCCAAAGAATTAGTTTTAATTTTTCTGACTAATTTCTTTAGTTTGTTAAATTCGCAAAATACTGGAATAGTATTATCATAGCTTTTACTCATTTTTCTTCCATCTATACCGGGTAGAACTCCTGTATCTTCTCCAATTTTTGCTTCAGGTAGAGTGAAAATTTCACCGTAATGGTGATTGAATCTATTCGCAATATCTCTTGTCATTTCTAGGTGTTGTTTTTGATCTTGGCCTACAGGGACTTCATCGGCATT
Source organism: Hydrogenophilales bacterium (assembly GCA_902601765.1). Lineage (GTDB taxonomy): Bacteria > Pseudomonadota > Gammaproteobacteria > Burkholderiales > Eutrophovitaceae. Next base: position 35,486 of record CACKOO010000008.1, read on the forward strand.
AAACATTAAAATATCAGCTGACATGAGAATAGGGTAATTGAAAAGCCCCATAGTCACTCCTTTATCGGGATCATTAACTTGTTGTTCCTCATTTACTGCCACTGCCGCTTTATACGCATGCGCTCTGTTAAGTAAGCCTTTTGCTGTCATACAACTTAATATCCATGCCAACTCCGTGATTTGTGGTACATCAGATTGCCTGTAAAAGCATACTTTATTGGGATCGAGACCGCATGCCAGCCAGAATGCTGCAATCTCAAAACTCGAGTCATGAGTTAATGCCGCGTCTTGATGTTTAATCAGCGAGTGATAGTCAGCGAGAAAAAAGAATGATGATATCCCAGGTTCGCTACTCGATTGGATGGCAGGCAATACTGCGCCTACCAGATTTCCTATGTGTGGTGTTCCGCTGGTGGTTATTCCAGTTAAAACTCTTTTATTTGTGGTCACGAACAATTTTTTTCGGGTTGGTTCAAAGAATGTACACTAGTTTTTAGATCTTACTTTATATCAATGCTGATTATACCCATTTTTTTATCGGCCCCCAATAATTTAGCCCTAGTTGCCGAGCTCCTCAAGGCTAGTCGCAACTGCCATCCACTGAGACTCGACCTTATCAATACGAGCACGTATCCCCGACAACTTGATCAATACTGTATCTATTTTCTTCCCGTTTGGCTGTGCATTGTTACTATTTTTAAGTAGCGAGGCCTCTAGCTCAATTTTGATGTTATTTAATTTATTTAACTCTTGTTCTAATGATTCTTTTTTCATTAATAGGGGTTTATTTTTAATTAACAATCGATCTCTTTCTCTCGCTTTTCGCCTTCTTACTAATTTACGCGACTCCATAAATTTGGCCTTAGGAGCCATACTGCCTTCTTCAGTTTCATCTAATAACATTGCATAATCATTCAAATCACCATCGAAATGCTTGACTATTCCCTGATTTACAATATACAAATCATTACAGGTCTCGCTCAGCAAACTCCGATCATGCGAAATAATAACCATTGCACCTTTATACTGTTGCAAAGCAATTGTCAGACTAATACGCATATCTAAATCAAGGTGGTTGGTCGGCTCATCTAATAACAAAACATTTGGACAAGCCCAGATTAAGATTGCTAATGTTAATCGCGATTTCTCGCCACCCGAAAATTCAACTATCGGCCTTGTGACCATATCATTCTTAAAACCGAAATTCCCCAAAAAATCTCTCAAACTTTTCTCACGCGCGTTAGGATAAATACTCAAAAATTGCTGTAAAGCATTGTTTTCTATATTTAAATTATCTGATTGTGACTGCGCGAAATACCCTATAGCGATATTTTTACCCTCTATTCTCTTTCCAGAATCTGGCTTTAATATACCTGCTAATAACTTAATTAATGTGGTCTTTCCTGCTCCATTAGGACCAAGCAATCCTATACGAGATTCAGATCTGACTGTTAAATTCATATCTTGGAAAATTCGGTTATCCTCATAGCTAAGACCAATATCATTCAACACTATGGCTGGATCAGATGGTAACTGTGTTTCTTTAAAAGAAAACTTAAAAGGTGATTTTTCCTGTATTACCGTTAATCTTTCCATTCGCCTGATCGCTCGTAATCTACTTTGCGCTTGCTTCGCTTTAGTCGCTTTTGCGCTGAATCGAGCAACAAAGTCTCGTATTTTTTCGATTTCATATTTTTGGAATCGAGATAACTTAGATTGTCGGGAAAGAAACAACGACCGTTGTTTTTCAAAAGCGGAATAATTTCCCGGATATCTTCGCAGATTATGGTTTTCAATGTGAAAAATAGTCCCTACAAAACTATCTAAAAATTGCCTATCGTGTGAAATCACCAAGGCAACGCCCGAATAGTCTCGGAGCCACCGTTCTAACCATATGATTGCATCTAAATCCAAATGATTTGTAGGCTCATCTAGTAAAATAACCGCCGAACGACTCATGAGAGCTTTACCCAAATTTAATCTGGCCTTCCATCCACCAGAAAACTCATTAATACTTTTTTCGATTCGATTTGCGGGAAAACCAAGTCCCGAAAGTATGCGTGCCCCTCGAGCTTTCGCATCGTAACCGCCTATGTGTGCAAGAACATCGTGCGCTTGGGATATAGCTGTACCGTCATCATTTTCTTGGGCAATAGCTAATTGCATTTCAATTTCACGTAATTTTTTATCGCCATCTAATACGAAGTCTATTGCAGATTGATTTCCATCTGGAAGAGACTGTGATACCCGAGATATCATTAATTCTCCGTGAGTTTCCATCTTACCTTCGTCTGGCAAGTAATCACCCGCTATGATCGAAAATAAACTTGTTTTACCGCAACCATTAGGACCAATTACACCTACTTTTTCTCCCTTGAAAATATCGAGAGAAATATTTTCAAAGAGCAATTTATCTCCATGTCTAAAAAAAACGTTGCGCAATAAAATCACTGGTATATAAAATAACAATTAATATTTAGGATGCTTGAAAGAACTAGCTCTCAAAACCACTAACTCTGGTCTCATAATATCTTTTTTTTAGAAAGTAAGCGAAATATAATACCCAAGTATATTAATGGATATAATTGACTAAAAGCTTAAAATATTTGGATAAGGATCTAACAATTAATTTGCAAAAATAATTTATTCAAAAAACGTGAATGAATCTTAGCAAGTACCCAATATTTTCTTTTAGGCCACGATTTTGGGAAATCTCCTTATAAGCTTCTCGCTAGTTGAAATGACTTTCGCTTAATGCAATTTTCTACTCGACTTGATCCGAAAACCCTCTTTTTCCAAAAAGTTAATCCCGTCCTCCAACCACTGAATTTGAGTCTCAAGCTGGGCCATTTGAGTACCCACTTGGTCTGCGATAGCATCTCCCTGTTGGGCCGTAATTTTACCTTTCAAGAGATCATCCATGGCCTGTTTCAAAATTTGGTCTAAAAGTTTTGCTTTCAATATTTTACTTTTTCTATCGATTGTCACTAATTGAATTACTCGATTATATTCTACAATTTTCAGAGTATCATACTCTTGTTGCGAATATACTATTTGATCTCTATTATGCATTTACCTTGAAACAATTCAAAATTACTACCTAAATATATACCTAATAGTAGCCTCACTTTAGCACTACACTAATATTTCTTTTTTTAGATAATCTATAACTGACTTTAACCCTTCCCCAGACTTTAAGTTCGTGAAAATAAACGGCCGATCTCCTCTCATATTTGAAGCATCTTGTTCCATCACCGATAACGAAGCTCCCACCATCGGAGCAAGGTCAGTCTTATTTATCAATAATAGATCGGATTTAATAATCCCAGGCCCCCCTTTCCTTGGAATTTTATCACCAGCTGAAACATCAATCACGTAGATCGTAAAATCTGATAATTCTGGAGAAAAAGTAGCAGCTAGATTATCACCCCCACTTTCAACAAAAACGTAATCTAAACTTTTGAATTTTTCACACAACCTTCTTACGGCCTCGAGATTGACAGAGGCATCCTCTCGAATAGCGGTGTGGGGGCAGCCTCCCGTCTCGACACCTAAAATTCTATCAGCTGTAAGCGCTTGACTGTCTACCAGAAATTGTGCATCTTCTCTGGTAAAAATATCATTGGTTACTACAGCAATTTCATATTCGTCGCGAAGCGCCCTACAAAGCGCTAGTGTTAGAGCCGTTTTTCCTGAGCCCACTGGGCCTCCAATTCCGACTCTGAGTGGTATATTTTCCATCTTAGTTGTCCTTTTTATTTGTGTCTTTTTATGATCGAAACATTCGCGAGTACTGAAATTGGTGCTTAGCGCACGCCATCGATTGCATTGGATGAAAATTGGACCAATCGCTCTGATCTGTTTCTAAAGCCTGATTTATTGCTTTTTCGAAATCTGCTTCTAATTCGAAAAATATCTTTTGTCCCGCAGAGTGTCCAATGGGAATTAGCTTAATTGCCACAATTACCTGATTTTCCAACCATGTCCAGAGTAATAAGTTGAGAACTTGTTTTATGTCTACCTTCCATTGGGATAAAGCATATGTGAGGACTGTTGGGTAAGATAAATTTTTTACTTTATTAAAAATAAAATTTGAGTTCGGGAACTCGCCTGTTTTATTAAAAATATCTTTTAACGATTGCCCCATTTGCAAGGTTTCATCCCTTAATTCCGAACAGTCTTTAGATGCAAAATAAAAGCTATTTAAATAGTCAATCTTTTCTAGATTTTCTTCTCCCCATGCCGTAAATAAAGAAGCTGCTATAGGCAACTCAAACCGCATCTGATTATTAAACATTAATGCACGTAGCCAACTTAGTAGCTCCTTGGGGTCTCTGACGTTCCTATTTTCAATTTCCCATTCTAGCCCTTGTGAATAACTAAATGCGCCAATCGGGAGCGTCGAACTGGCCAGTCGAAAAACCCTCATAATTTGATGATTATTCGTCATTTTTTTTATGCTCGAACTGGTGAATTAAAGCTCCACTGGCTCGCGCGGTCGTATGGTTCGCGTAAGCCCCTAATTCAGGTTCAAAAGCATCCTCAATCGACTTGGTTACCCCTCCTAATCCTTGGACTATATGAGTCAACACTGGATCATCTAAAATACGCAACCAACTATGGTTTATTTGTATCGGAGAATGCCTATTTCCCAGGTGGTAAGCAATTTTAAGTAAATCAATCTTCCGCCTTGTTTCTATATGTAACAACTTTTCCTTTGCAGATTCAATCAAAATTACGCTTCCTGAGCCGGACATATAATAATCCCCATTTAGAATTACCTCGCTTCTATCTCCAGTGATAAATATATCTTCTCGATCTTTATATTTTAATTTTAGCCTTCCACTTTTTCTTTGCTCATGATTGAGGAAAATTTTTTGGCAATTCCCTTCCCAGTATTTAATTTTCTTAAATGTAAGCACTTTTAATCCTAGCGACTAAAACAAAAAGTATCTCTGAGCGAGAGGAACCACCTCAGATGGTTCACAAAGGAGTAATTGTCCATCAGCATATACATGATAATTTTGAGGATCCACTTCTATTTTTGGCAGATAATCATTCAATTTCATATCGGTTTTTTTAATATTACGAGTATTGGTGACTGGGGAAACTGTCTTTTTAAGTTTTAGTTTTTGAGCTATCCCTTTATCCAATGCTACTTTAGAAACAAATGTTATCGCAGCATTGCTCTTGGATAATCCAAAACTACCAAACATAGGCCTGTAATGCACAGGCTGAGGTGTAGGAATTGAAGCATTAGGGTCACCCATAGTAGCAGCTGCAATAACTCCTCCTTTTAGAATCAAGGAAGGCTTAACTCCAAAAAATTCTGGTTTCCATAAAACAATGTCAGCAAACTTTCCGACCTCAAGAGATCCAACTTGAGAATTAATACCGTGAGTAATAGCAGGGTTTATAGTATATTTTGCGATGTATCTTTTGGCTCTGTAATTATCGTTTTTAATGTCCTGATCTAATGTGCCCCTTTGTACCTTCATCTTATGAGCGGTCTGCCAAGTTCTGGCTATTACCTCCCCTACTCTGCCCATAGCTTGCGAATCGCTGGCGATTATACTGAAAGCTCCTAAATCATGCAGAATATCCTCGGCGGCAATGGTTTCTCTCCTAATTCTAGACTCCGCAAAAGCCACATCCTCCGCTATACCTGGGTCCAAATGATGACAAACCATCAACATATCCAAATGTTCGTCTATCGTATTTATCGTGTAGGGACGAGTAGGATTAGTCGACGACGGTAAAACATTAAGTTCACCACAAGCTTTTATGATATCTGGGGCGTGCCCTCCGCCTGCGCCTTCAGTATGATAGGTGTGAATTGTTCTGCCGCCAATAGCTTTCAAGGTGTTTTCCACAAAACCTGACTCATTTAGTGTATCTGTATGAATCGCTACTTGAACATCCATTTGATCGGCAACATTCAGACAATTATTGATGCTTGCCGGAGTTGTACCCCAATCTTCGTGTAATTTTAAGCCCATTGCTCCTGCTAAAATCTGCTCTTGTAGTGGCTGAGAGACACTTACGTTACCCTTTCCCATAAAACCTAAATTCATCGGAAATTCCTCGGCGGCTTCAATCATTTTTTCAATGTGCCACGGCCCGGGCGTACATGTGGTTGCATTTGTACCAGTAGCCGGTCCAGTTCCTCCACCGAGCATTGTTGTTATGCCTGACATAAGAGCTTCTTCAATTTGCTGAGGACATATGTAGTGTATGTGAGCATCCACGCCACCAGCTGTTACTATGGACCCCTCTCCGGCAATGATTTCCGTCGCTGCGCCTATAGGGATAGTGACTGAATTCTGAGTATCGGGGTTTCCTGCTTTACCAACGCCATATATTTGATGGTTTTTTATACCAATATCAGCTTTTATTATCCCAGAATAATCTAATATAAGAGCGTTGGTTATTACAGTGTCCATCACCTTGTCAGAAACCAACTGACTTTGCCCCATCCCGTCTCTAATGACTTTTCCACCACCAAACTTAACTTCATCTCCATAAATTGTTAAATCTTTTTCGGGCGATATAAATAATTCCGTATCTCCTAGCCGCACCTTGTCTCCTACAGTGGGGCCGAACATTTCAGCATAAGCCTCGCGAGATATTCGTGTTGTCATTTTATTTCTCCCATAACTTTTCCTTGAAAACCGTATATTTTTTTGGCCCCAGTATATTCAATTAACTGTACTGTTCTAGCTTGACCAGGTTCAAAGCGAACGGCGGTTCCCGCCGCTATATTGAGCCGAAATCCTTTAGTTTGATCTCGATCAAAAATTAATGCTGTGTTTACTTCATAAAAATGATAATGGGACCCAATCTGTATCGGACGATCCCCGTTATTTAAAACGCTGATCTTAATTGGCGATGAATTTACATTCAAGTCTATATGGCCTGGGGCGGTAATTATTTGTCCTGGAATCACAAACTAACTCCTTATGATATTGGATTATGGACGGTAACTAATTTTGTTCCATCGGGAAAAGTGGCTTCAATCTGAATATCCTTCAACATTTCTGGGATACCTTCCATAACATCTTTTCGACTTAATAGTGTTTTACCAAAAGACATTAAACTGGCGACAGTTTTACCATCACGAGCACCTTCTAATATCGCTCCAGATATAAATGCTACCGCTTCGGGATGGTTTAACTTTAAACCGCGACTCTTACGCCTCTCCGCCACCAAACTAGCGGTGAATACTAGTAATTTATCTTTTTCTCTTGGTGTCAAGTTCATATAAAACTCCTCTATAAAATTAAAAATTCGTAAATTCTATGTTTTCCAAATTCTTGGTTCAAGCAAACTTAAGCCGCAGTACCAAGGTCGTAAAATACGCCATATGTCAATGAACCATTTTCTACCATCTTCTGCCGATTTTCCTATCCAACGAGCAACAATAGTTTCATCTGACAAACGACTTATTCCGCCAAACTCTTCCGCAATAGAATTACTCTTCAATTTTTTCATAGTAGCATCACTAATTGGCAAATTACCCACAACCACTAATAATCCAAATAAGTGATTACCTCGGAGCATCGAATCAGAGTATGCTTTTATTGTTTTTTCATCAAAGAATACGTTATCCACAAATAAAAAATTACTCTCTTTTTTAATTTCCAAG
>CACKOO010000009.1 GCA_902601765.1 Hydrogenophilales bacterium
ATATTGATATCTACTTTTGTTATACTTTTGCTGTTGTAGAAATACTGAATGGTGTCAGAGTCTTCGGCGTATTTTGCCCACTCAGACGAAGCGAAAGCTGGGAAGGCTAACATAAATATAACTAGTAGAAAATTGACCATTCTTAACTGTCCTACAGACACAAGATTCCCATATAAAATAACTGATATTGTGGTTCTATTCGATTTTTAACATCAACCCATACGCAGTATATAGTAATACATACTTCATCAGTGACCAGTAAACAGAGCGTAATGCTTGTTTGGATGATTTTTACATAATCAGTTGATATGGCATTCTCGGCAAAATGGAAAACACGGATTGAAGTCCCGTAATAAAATTAATCTTTACATAAAATATTAGCTAAAAATTCCAAAGTTGAATCTGGCGGTATGTCCATCTTTGGTTGTTTACCTTCCTTGATGCTTTTATTGGTCCAATTTTTATCAGTGTAGTAGGTAGATTGCAAGTATTTAAACGTAAACTCGGAACAATTTATTTGTTGGTATACCTGTGAACTCCAATCTCCAAGGTCTGATTTTGTGCCATACCTTGTTCTATCCCATACAAAAATGCTTTGGCCGAATCTTCCGATTCGTTCGTCGTCGTAAAAATATTCAGATCCTTTTGTATTTGTGGCGTATTGAACCCACTCTGCCAACAGAGCAGTGGGACAGAGCAAAAGTGGTGTAAATAATATAAGTAGAGCAAATATAAAATTTTGTTTGACCGTAAATTTCATTTTTTCGCTTATTCTGAATAATATTGCTAATGACATATAAGCAATTAAACAAAAAAACTGCAGAGTGAATTAGCTTACAATTATTCTAAAGTGTCTTCTCTAAAAAGTTATTATGAAAATCTAATTTATTTGTATAACGCGATAGCAAATCCTAACACAACTCCGGCAATCCTAGTCAATCGCGTAGAATTGCAATCATTATCCGAAAACAATACTAGTAAGTTGACCTGGCAAATAGAAATCTGCATCTGCTAAAGAAAATGCATAAGTAAAACACAGTTTTTAGTGCAATAACTATAATTATTTGAATTTCGAAATATTCATTATTTTAAAGCGATGGAAGGTTAGGATAATAATTAAAATTTAACCTGTGGTGGTTTTATGCCAATAGAGTCATAGTTTATTCATCCAATTCAGGATAAAACCGGAAAACCCCCATCGTATTGAATTCAATTCTGCGGGTAGAAGCTAGATAAGCAGCAATGTTAGGTCTGACAGACACTGCATCTCGTAGGGTCATCACCTTAACATAATCATCTGATAATTTTGAAAATACCTTTGGAAAAGCATATTTTAATCCTTCAACTATTTGAAATAGCGATAAGTCCGGATACGTTAATTTATCGCCGATTAACCATTCTGAATTTCCATGGTTTTTCGTTAAAATTTTTTCAAAATAAGTTAAATATTTAGGAATGCGTAACTTTGTGAAATAAACCGCCCGTCTTTTTGATTCCTCGATTTGATCTTCATAGAAAAGTGCACTCGAAATAGGATGATGAGTGTCATGTGCTTCACTTATGAGGTCACTTATAGTTAATTGAATTTGATGAGCAAAAATTTGGGTAGCAGTGTCGTCGCTGATAAGCCCAATTTTAGGAGCAAGATATTGTAAAATTGCTGCGGCTTGGGAGATTATTAAATTTCCGTCAACCAGGAAAGGAGGAGCGAAGGGTGGTGTATTTACACTGCCATTTTGTAACATATCAATTAGTTCTGGATGATCATTTTTCTTTTCTGGTTTATTTCTGGCGACATCAATATACGCTTCTCCCGATTCTTCGAAAGCGAGCCGAATAACCTCCCCCCTTCCTTGAATCGTTGGCCAATAATAAAGCTTATACCGTATAGGACTAAGATGATTGCTTTTAGTAAATGTTGATTTATTAGTACTACCTATCATGTCGATCCCTACTGTTTATTTAAGTAACTATATGTCTAAAACGAACTACTGTGTTAACTTAGGTAAACATAATTGCGGTTTGAAAGTCTGTGTGATGTGTCTTATTAAGAACCGGTTATTTTGAATGTTAGGCAATTCCTTGTTCTTTAAATTCGATAGAAGACAATTCTAGGAAATGCATTAATGTTAGGTGATCTAAAAAAACTAGATGCGCCCATGTCAGATTTTCATGAAATAAGCTGATAACTATGCATTTATGGATCATGACTCGTTTCATCAATTTCATTTAGTAAGTCTCTAAAGGTTTTTACTTCACCTATTTTAAAAATTATGGTGTCGTTTTGGGAGTATCCAAAAGTTTTGGCATTATTTTTAAATCTAGAACGAGGTTCCATAATCGGTTCAAGCGATAAGACAATGGTACCCCAGTGCATGCCTACTACTTTTTTACTTCTTAGGTCTTTGGCTATTTTCAAAGCCTCTTCTGGGGTGGTATGGTAAACAGATTTATCGAACATCGGTCGAAAATCATAGGCGCCAATATTAATGAATGTTAAGTCCATCGGGCCATAAATATTTCCTAGTTCTGAATAAATATTTCCGTATCCAGTATCACAAGAAAAAAATATCTTCTTGTCTCTGTATTCAATGAGAAAACTACCCCAGAGTGTTTTATTAGTATCGGTTAGAGACCGTTTAGACCAATGCACAGCGGGTAAAAAAGTGATCTTCATATCAGCATTAATATTATAACTTTCGTACCAATCCATTTCGAATACTTGCTTAAATCTGTTTTTGCGAAAATACTTTGAGAGTCCCAGAGGTAGTAAAACTTTAGAGTTTTTGTGGGGGAAAGATCTTATAGTAGATAGATCAAGGTGATCGTAGTGGTTGTGTGTTAGTAACAAGATGTTTGTTTGCGGGAGTTGCGAAAGGTTTAGTGCAGGATCAACGTAGCGCTTCGGGCCAAAGAATAAGGGTCCTGCATTTTTTGAGAAGAAAGGATCGGTGATTATTGTAATATCACCGAGTTTAATCAAGAAGGTTGCATGACCGATCCATAACACATAGTCTTGATTTCGATAGTTTTTTATATCATCCAAAACCTTTTGTTTTCTTACCACATGATCTTTGGGGATTTTCATCATAAGTTTCCGTTTCTCCTTATTGAAAACCGAGTAAGACCATTTGGTGTTTGAACTTCTCTCAGGCGATCCCTTAGGGTTCCTAAAAGTTCCGTCCGGCAGATGATGGTAATGTTTTGTATTCATTGCATTATTAGGAAAACTTAATAGAAAAAATAGTAAGGTTAGAAGGGTAGATCTCATGTTTGATATTATATATCTAAGTAATTTCCGAGTACTATCTTCGCAAAAGATTAAATGTGGAGGAATTACTCTGACAATAATCTATAAGTTTTGTCAAATGGTGGGAAAATTAATGATTTTACGATAGCATAAAAAAGTGTTGATTGAAAAAACCGAATCTAAAATTCAATGATAACTATCTGGGTGTCACCGAAAATTTATGAAACAACGATTTGAAAATCAAGAGGTGCAACTCACTGGTAAGGTTCTCATCAGCGTTGAAAAGGCGCTACAGTCTTTGGGTATTGTGGGTAAAAATATTCTGAAAGAGCACAAAATTGGCGTCATCGACCCTGAAATCATGTTTCCAGTTTCCACTAGATCAGAAATTTTTGACACGTTATTAGATCGTTATGGAGATCCTGCAGTTAAAGCCTTAGGGTTTAATATGGCCGACTACTGGACGCATAATTATGGTGCTACATTGTTAGAAGATATAATCAATAAAAATAAAAGTGACGTACCTAATACGGCTAGTAAAGATTTTTTTTACATTGGGGATAATAATATTGGGACAACTTTAGAAAACTATTGCTTCTGCCTAATGCAGTCTTGGGATATCGCTATAAAATCTTTTTGCGTAACACAAGATAAAACTTTTACCGCTTACTCTAATAAGATTAGCGAAAATAGCTACCAGTTTTATGCAAAACAGCCTGGAGTTTATTCCAGACACATGGTCTATAATGAAATTAATTTAAATAAACAAATTTCTTATCATATTTCAAATGTATGGGACTTTAAAGTAGTTTTAAATGCCGAAAAAACTGTAGATCATAAATATGGATGTGCTTTTGTCTTTGACGTATCTTTTTTTAAAAGAAAAGTGGAAATAGATATAGAAAAATACAGCACGAAATTGAAATCAGATGTAATAAATTCCTTCTTATCTAGTGTTTTGTTGCACTCCGAAAATCAAAGAGTGAACTTAGAAGATCAAAAAAACGTAGTGCAAAAACAAAAAGACAATTTAGAATCACTATCCGGTCAATTAGGCAAGTATATTCCGCCACAGATACATGACGCGTTATTCAAAGGTGATTATAATACGGACATCACTACCCGACGAAAAAAGCTAACAGTATTTTTCAGTGATATTAAAAATTTCACAAAAACATCTGAAAATCTGCAACCCGAGGATTTAACTAATTATCTAAATGAATATTTTTCGGAAATGACGAAGATAGCTTTAGATCTGGGGGCAACGATTGATAAGTATATCGGAGATGCGATGATGGTGTTTTTCGGAGACCCCGACACTAACGGTGAACGAGAGGACGCTAGAGCTTGCGTGGAAATGGCTTTGAGAATGCAGGAACGCATGGAGGAGTTGCGTAGTGCATGGCGTCACAAAGGGTTTTCGGATCCTTTTGAAATTCGAATTGGCATAAATACTGGTTATTGTAATGTGGGAAATTTTGGTAGTGAACAAAGGCTAACATACACGATTATCGGTGGGGAAGTAAACGTCGCAGCGAGGTTGGAGAGCGCTTCACCTCCCAATGGAATCCTCATGAGTTATGAAACTTATGCTCATGTTCAAGATATGATTGATGTAGAAGAAAAAGAGGCAATTAATATGAAAGGCATCAATCGTGAGATTAAAGTGTTCTCATTCCTCGCAAGAAAAAGTAATGTAAAAACTGAAGCCTCTCACATAAAAAAGAATCTTACCAAAAAAAAATTATCAGAAATAGAAAAAATAAAAAAAGACATTCAACATATAAACCAAAAGATTGATGCCATATTGAAAAAACTGTGATTGCCTACTTTTCTTAAATTTATAAACTTAGATTTGATAGCGAACTGATTTTTCAAACAAATTTTAAAAATTTAATTTTAGTCCTGCTCTTTCCCAATCTGCCTTGAGCAACTTTCCTCCATAAGAAGCAGTTATGTAAGCTTCTTTTTGATTATCGCCGCCAAAACATATATTGGTAATATATGGATCATCTAGCCTATGGAATTCGACCAGTCCATTTTTAGGAGAAATGACCGAAATGCCACCGTTTATGAGTGTTCCTACACAAACATACCCATTTTTTTCAACAGCCAGCGAGTCAAATCTTTTCAAGCCTCCTTCTTGATTTAATAAAATCCCTCCATTTATTGAAAGCGGAAACTTTACCTGTTTAAGAACTCCGTTATCCATAATCTCGAAACCATATAATTTCCCTCCTTCTGTTTCTGCGATATACAAAAATTTCTCATCTGGAGATAACCCTATACCATTAGGAGTCATTATCGGGTGAATCACCTCAACTATTTTTGATCCGTCTGCTTTTGCCCAAAAAACAGATCCCCTATCCATAGTTCTCTCTCTAACTTTACCAAGATCGGTAAACCAGAAATTTCCTTGCTTATCAAATACAATATCGTTAGGACCATTTAGCGGAATGCCATTGCATTCGGTATACAATGTCTCAAAGTTACCGGTTTCTATGTTAACTTTTTCGATCCTACCTGTTCTATAATTCGCGGCCTGTGAAATCGGTCTTCGATATCTTTTATTTTCAGAAACTTGCCAATTAAAACCTCCGTTATTACAAATGTAGCAAAAACCGTCTGGTCCCATGGCAGCACCATTTGGCCCTCCCCCCAGATGTGCAACAATTTCTTTTTTTCCATCGTTATTTATCTTGGTCAGTGAACCCCCAGCAATCTCAACCAGTAAAATAGAGCCGTCACTCATAAAAATAGGTCCCTCGGGAAAAAGTAATTTATCTGCCACTAAAGTGGTGCTCAGATGACCGGTTTTAACCATGGCTAGAAAAAAAATCGCTCTGACAGGAGAAGGGTAAACCCGTATACTTCAAAATAACAATTAGTAAATAAATGGTGATGACCTCATATTATGTGTGTTTTAGCAATTATATGTTGTGAATTAGTATAATACCTCCATAAATAGATGAGGTAAAAAATAATATAGAGAAAAAAATCTAAATCCGAAAAGATACCCACCATAGTAAAACCCATAGATACCAAATCTACGGATCATTAACGATGCCTTTCCGAGGCAAATATGTGTTATGAAAACTGCAACTGAATTTAAATTAAATTACCATTTCTCTGGTTATTTTTAGGGTTCTGATCTTGAAATCTTTACGCATGAGCTCTGTATTGTATGGTGATTTTAGGTTGAGCCTATAGAAACATTTTTATTTTTGAAAATTGCTAAAAATAGAAATGATAGTCAATACCGTTAATGATAAAAAGAGTTGGTTCTTATTTATGACGTTCGGGCAAGAGGTTCGTCCGACAGCATAACCATGGAAAGCGCCACATAGATATTGCAGTTATATATTTAACAGTGGCGAACTTTCATTCGCCACCATTTTTTTTCTTATATTAAGACTTCAAATAACATCAAAGAAGTTGTGGTCTTTCTATTTAAGTATAAATGTACCTTCACCTTTTCCGAACCCGGAATTATCTTTCCAAGTAAGAGAGCCTGTTGCATTCAAGAAACGACCAGTACCTCCCATCACTTTTCCAGAACAATTAAATTCAGGATCACATTTCCAAGATAAAACCCAGTATTCTTCAGATCCAGCTTGTTTCATTTTACAAGATCCAATGGCAGATCCTTCATGATAAATACCTGGGCAAGCAAAGTGGGTAATTAACACTTCACCATTTGCCATAATCATTTCATTGGCTCCGACAAAAGCCCCTGACATACTCAAATAATCACCGTTTGTTACAACGGTTGTTCCGGTCCAGTCGCCACCATATTGCATAGTTACCTTGTGTCCGTCGGCAACTATCAGTCCGGAATAAATTAAAAAAACAGTGAAGAATATCGATTTAAATAGATTCACACTAAGTTTCCTTATAAGAAGTGATATAAAAGGGATGAATAAAAATATTGGGGTGCATCTTAACAAATTTTGATTGGTTAGGTAATTTCTTTGCTTTTTAGCCTGACAGACTGGTTCTCGGTTAACGTAGCCGTAGGACCCAGGTGACAGGAGGTTTTTTCTAAAATATGAACTTTTCCAGATGTACGTTTTATTTATTATACTGCGACATCAACAATAGAACCTAATTCGCTAGACGGCGATTCATTTTGGGATCCTACCATGGGTTTTGGCTCGATATTTTGCTCTATAATAGGTTTCACCTCATTACCAGCTGGGGGCTTCGATATTATGGTTGTATTGCTAGAGGGAGCTATAGAAATTGTCTCTGACATATGCCTAAACACATTAGTAAATAAGAATTCATGTTATTTTATTGCAATTAATGTGCCCGCTATTAGTATTAGGGGGGGACGGCCGGCTTAAGCTACTGGTTGGTTACTTTTTTTGTGCCATTTCGCAAAATTTGAACCGATTTAGGGCATAGAACCAATGTTAATCATTCAGTAATGGAATGCGTTTCAACAAGATTTTTCAGATTTCACCAACCGTAAAAATGCCGATTTAAGCGGCTTCGATTTGCCAATCTTGCATCACCAAGCAAACGATACTCTGACCAGAGAAAGATCGACCTTTTTAGGAGTTCCAAAAATAATTTTATCGGTTTAAAAAAAAACGGTGGCCCCCTAGCTCATCTGGATAGAGCGTCAGTTTCCTAATCTTGAGGTAACAGTTTCGAGTCCGGCCGAGGTCATTATTATTCAATAAAAGCAATGGGTTAAGCTTTGTTGTTTTTGCCTAAAAGTTTATTGGTAGAAAATGGGTAGAGTTCATGTTTTCAACTATTACTTTTAAATATTTTTGAACTATATGAGATATCATTATAAATGACAGTTTACCTAAAATTTTTAAATATTATTCTCGTAGGAATAATTTTATAATCTAAATTAAGTGTTTGTTTTTTTTTGATGGTAGTTAATATAATTTTTTCAATTTTTTTTGAGGATTACTATGGAAACTTTTTTGACTTTAAATACTATAATTTCATTATTAATTTTGGGTTTCATAATACTTACAATATATTTGGGAATTAAAATCGTTCCTCAATCAACAGAGTATGTTGTTGAAAGATTTGGAAAATACTCCAAAACACTATCTGCAGGTTTATCTATAATAGTTCCTTACCTTGACAAAATTGCTCATAAAATAAGTATTTTAGAGAGGCAATTAAAAGAATTTACAATTTCAGTTATTTCCAGAGATAATGTTGAAGTTAAATTAGAGACTACTGTTTTTTATAGAATAACTGATGCAAGTAGATCAGTTTATAGAATAAGAGATGTTGAATCAGCAATTAATACTGCTGCCACATCAATTGTCAGATCTGCAGCAGGTCGGCTTGAATTAGACGAACTTCAATCAAGCAGAGAATCTATGAATGAAGAAATTTCAAAAAATCTAAAAGAAGCTGCCGAGGTTTGGGGAGTTGATATAACAAGAACAGAGATAACTGATATTATTGTTGACGAAGAAACTAAATCTTCTCAAAGACAACAACTCAATGCAGAAAGAACAAGAAGAGCAACAATTGCTGAGGCAGAAGGTGAGAAACGTTCAGTTGAATTAAAAGCTGAAGCAAAACTCTTTGAAGCACAAAAAGAAGCAGAGGCATTGAAAATTACTGCAGATGCTGAAGCCTATGCAGTAAAAATAAAAGCACAAGCAGACGCTGATCAAACAAAATTATTAGCTGATGCAATCGACAAAAATGGACAACCTGCAATTAATTTTGAAATTATGAAAAGGCAAGTTGATGCAATCGGCGAACTTGCAAGTTCTAGCTCTTCAAAAACATTAATTTTACCTACAGACATAACAGGAATCCTTGGTGGAATTGAAACTTTGATGCACTCAATTACAAAAAAAGGCAAATAAATGGATATTTACTTGTCATTGTCTTATTGGCTTTTCTTAGTACAATTTTGGATCATCTTAGGAATTATATTTATAGCTCTAGAAATTCTAGATGGAAGTTTAATTTTTTTTCTTCCAATAGGTTTTGGTTCTTTTTTAAACGCATTACTTCTATTCCTTCAGGAATATGAAGGCTTTTTTGATTACCAAATTATTTCTACTTGGCACCATTCTTTGGTGTCTCTTGCTGTCTTTTCATTAATAGTTTCGTACAGTTTAAGATATTTAAATTTTAAAAAGGATAATGAAGATATTAATAAGTATTAAATTATTCCTATTTATTAAAATCAATTATCAATAATGTCTGTAAACCATATTTACCTTGTATATTTTTAAATTATTCTTATAAGAATTATTAATTGACCATTTTATGTTATTAGATTTCTTATCAAGATTTCTTCAAATTTTTTAATAGATCTATGTCAGAATGATCTTCATTTGTAAAAATCAAAATGGGTAGAATATGGGTAGAGTATATTTGACTATAACAATTACTATATTTATCTTTAGTAATTGATTTATAAAGATATAATATAATAATTGAGAGTCGAGAGCTTTATTCCTAAACTGAGGGCAGCAGGTTCGAGTCCTGTAGGGGTTACCATCAAAAGAAATGCCTGGGAGAAATCAAACATCAATGCCATTAATCTTGGGTGTTAATCCCATATCATCTTTTTTAATTTTATTTTCCAATCTTCGAACAATCACATCACTGTCATCACTCAAGAAACTCACAAATCTGTACCTAAGATTATCATGAATGTATTTTTGTGTGACTTTATCTAACCAACCCCTTTCACTCTCATAATTACCTGTTTTGATGAGTCTTGGGATTATAAAAATTTAGTGAATGTAGATGCAGAATTGATCACGACCTCTTAGTCCACCGGCATGAGACTGCAATCTTTATATAGGTTTTCTTCTGTCCAGAGATTTCTGTAATCCGCTTATTACAATGTAAATAAACTCTTCGTCACCATCCCAAAAAGAATAAAGAATTGATCCCTTATTGGGAATTATGTGACGAGGGTTATCTTGGAAGCTGAATGATGGTTTTCTCGTATCAAACAGGTCTGATAAATCATGTACGATAATTTGTTTTTGAACCTTCTATTCTATTAAAAAATACAAAATTAAACTAAATAAAATATAACAAAAACAGATATTTGAATGAATTATATCTTTAATAACACCCCTCCTAATACATACCACGGTGAGCTATATTGAATCTAGAGATATGGTAAAAGACAGGTTACACAAGTTGGACTGGATTTATTGGCTGGTTAATTTTATTGTGACAAAAAGTCGGCTAACCTTTGTTAATAATTTTTTTCACAACGTCAATGTAACGCTCGGATATCCTACTTATAGTGGGCTCTGCGTCTGGAGAGGATGCCAACCCTAGTGCGCCAAGCCAGATACCTCTTTGGCTTAATAGTGGCTTTCATGATTTTTTTAACAGCCTTTTCACTCAAATTGTATTGCTTTTCTATAGACGAGAATGGCACGTTATCGCACAATGCTAACCTCACAATTTCATCTGTTTGATAATTTTTTTTCATAGCGACAATTTGACCAGATCATTTAAAAATAGTTGCAATTTCAATACTGAGAATCCCCGTCGTTACTGATGGCAAGACTAATTTAGATTTTTTGAGGTGAAAAGATTACAAAAAACTCATAAATAAGGTCGTAAGGATACTAAAGCTATAAAAAAAGGGTCTCGTAGCTCAATTAGAGAAATGAATATGACATTTAGAATGCAGTAATATCTCGAGGCTGTTTTTGGTACGTCCGTCGAACTTTTTTTTTCAACCACGAACGTTGATATTGACACCGATTAGTCAAATACTTGCGACAGTTTGTTATTAATTCGGTCTTCGTCTAAAAACATTCTGGGTTAAATCCAGGGAACAGATGATCCTTTATGCGAACTTCAAAACAATACTTTCGACGCGTAAACATATCAGACCACTTGTTAGCGTGGCAAATTTAAAGAAAAACTTCTAAATATTTTCCGAATCCGATGCTATTTTTTTTTGGAAAATGGAGGGTTCAGCAGGGAAGATAGATCAAGATTTGAAAAAGACTATTGGAGCAAGTATTGTTCGCAACTAATGATTCATTATCAAGGAAGAAGTCAAGTTGTTGCAATCAACCGAAGGCTAAAGTCAAGCATCACCAAATCTCTAAAAGGATTTTATTTCGATAATATATTTGATTTTATGTGTTTGTCTCATTTGCACCGAAACATGCTTTAACTTGGAAAAGCAAGACGTCTAGTGGGGTATCCCGGGGCCGATCCTACAGGCCAACTCGGTAAGGTGGAAATAAACGGTGGTCGGAGCGTTATATGTCGCGACCTTCTGTATGGCGGTGTTGATTTTTTTGTCCCACTGTTTATCAGTGTAATAGTTTGAACGTAGAATTTTTATAGATCGATTAGTGCAGTTTATCTTTAGATAATGCTCGCTACTCCAGACTCCATTTTCTGATTGTTTTCTATATTTCACGCCATACCAAAGATAAACTATGTCTCTATCTATTTTAATTTCGTGACTATCGTAAAAAAATTCATCGCTGCCTTCTTCTCTATTACCAAAGGGAATCCAATGGGCTGATAGGCTGGTGGAACACATCAAAAGGCATATCATTAACAGTTTTGCATTCTTCAACCTGTAATCTCCCTAGCGTAATTTGATTTGGATGTTGTGAAATCTTAAATATGCCTTACAGGCTATAGGTTATTATAATAATTTTACTCATACAATCACTTGTAATAAATACAGGTGATGGACCAAGTTTACTCTAAGTTGTGACGACATTTATTTATTAAGAAGGATTCGCTCTGATTCATTGAACAGTGTATGCAACAGAGTAAATGAATTAAAACTAAATATAGGGAATAATTTATAACTAAAGTATTTCCCTAGCCTTGCCTGTGTGGTCAGAGGGTCTCCTAAGATAATAATTAAAGTGAAGGGATTTTTTGACCTAAGTATTTACATACAGGGTGAAGCAATTCAACACGAAGATGACAATCCTCTACCTGACAAGTGCTCTGTATTTAATCGAACTATACGGGTAGTTAAAACGGTACTGATTGATTGTTAAAGGCTCTTTATTTGAATTTGCGTCTTTTTTAGTCAAAAGCCCCTTAAAGCGATAGATGGTAAGGTGTTTGCACAATCTTTACGAGAGAGTTGTTATCCGATCACCCAACAAAAGACTTACTCCCAGCTAACATTATCAACATAGACTTGATTAATTTGATTTCACTTTTTTACTTAAGCTAAACATTAATAGAGCAGTTATAACGTAGGTGATAACAATAAATGGCCCTGTGGGAAGGTCTGATAGCACCGAAACTAACATTGCCAACAGAATAGATAATATTCCACAAGCCCAAGCATAAATAACCGAATTACTGAAATTTACCGCACTCAAAGCTGGCAAAATCAAGCTAGCAAAAACGACGTAAACCCCTACAAGCTGAACCGATGAGGTTATAGCCAATGCAAAAAGAAGGTAAAACCAAACTCCTCTCCTAGACCAAGGAAACAAAAACCACATGGTTAATGTAAATAAATAAACCGGAACGTGGTACAAAACATCAGCCCAAGAAACAAATAAAATCTGACCCGATAAAAGGTGGGTAGTTTTCTCGCCAGCAAAAGGATGGTCAGCTAATATCAGTATAGTTAAAGAAGCTGCAAAGATAAACCCCACCCCGATTACCGCTTCTTGGTGTTTAGCATTCTTGGATTCTATTTGCCTAAAAAATAATCCAGCCAGAACGGCACCTCCGAGTGCTGCTAATTGTACAATTAACATCGGAGGCTCATGCAGTAGAATTTCTGCTGCGATCAACCCCAATCCAGCTATCTGCGCAATAGCTAGATCGATAAAGATAATCCCTCGTTTCAAAACTTCGATACCCAAGGGAGCGTGAGTGATCGCGATCAAAAGGCCAGCAACTAATGGCGGCCCTATGATTATCAAAAGTTCATTTGTTACCACTTGTATTTTGAATTAAAAGAGATATTGAACGATCAAACAATGAAAATAAGTCTGTAGATTCATTATCCCCGCCTACGGTGTAAGGCATCATTACGGCAGGTACGCCGGTTTGCCCTGACAACCATTCGCTTGCTTCTGCTGACTCATACGAAGCTCGCATGATAACGTTGACGGGATTACCCTGTTTTACTTTTAAGAGTAAACTTTCAAGATGGCTGGCAGTGGGGGGAATTCCAGGCCTAGGCTCTAATGATCCCACTAGCTTAAGATTAAGCCAGGAAATTAAGTATATAAAGCTTTTGTGGTGGACAATAACAGGTTGCTCCTTCAACGGAACAGCATCTTTCTCCCATCCAACAATAGCTTGCTGCCAGCGAGAGGAAAAATTCTGAAATCGCTCGTTGTAAAATTCTGCATTAGCCGCGTCTATTCTATTGAGGCGTTGTAACAGTTCTTGACCTACTAGCAAAATGTTGTGAGGATTAAGATGAACATGAGGATTACCCTCAGGGTGGATATCACCCATACTCCGATCCACTGCATTAGGTATCTCAAGTATCTTTACGAAATCCGAAGCCATTAAATAACCGTCAGTACCCGGTTGAACCCTAGCACTTGCCTTTTGCATGAGAACAGGTAACCAACCGGCTTCCAATCCAGCACCACTGCAGATTACCAAATCAGCCCTACGTATTTTGGATACAAAGCTAGGACGAGCTCGGATATGATGAGGATCTTGTTTGGCGTGAGTGGCAGTAAAAACTTTAATATTCCCTCCGCCAATTTCTTGGGCTAAAGCTTCCCATTCGGGCTCACAAGCAAACACGCTTACCTTAGCGAAAGCGTTATTACAAAGTACCCCCAATAACATTAAAGTTGAGGCGATGAAATATCTTTTCATTTTATTGTTTTCCCGTATTAAGGATTGAAACAAAAGATTCTTGTTGATTAAACCAAAGTTGTCATGAAACCCCGTCCGAAGGACGAGGTTTTCAGACGGCTTAATTAATATTTATGGGCACCATGGGCACCGATACTCATAATATACTGCAACAAAAATTGTGAATCGTTTTGTCCGGCTGCAAGTTGCGCGTCGTTAAATTGCAGTCGAACCCGGCTGAATTCACTATTAGTCCAGTCTACCATTGTGGACGTCATTTCCGGCGTGAAACCGCCCCCATCAATGTGGCTACCTGATAACGCAGCTGGAGCCGGTGGAGGGATTAATTCGCTGTATCGCAATCCCACACGCCACTGGGGATTGAATTTGTAAACGAGTTGGGTGTATGAACCGACTTTATCTCTATCCCAATTTACGGCTACGGCTCCTGCGCCTGGAGTGTCCTCAGTATCCTCGTAGGTTCCGTTCTCTTCCCGCCAGAATGTTTCATGTTGCACAATAATCTCTTTCTCCCGAGCATTGCCTGTGGGCGCGTAGGTGTATCTCAGATCGAGAATTTGCACGTCGGTGTCGCCGATAAAGGTAACGACATTACCGTGTCCTGCTTTCCGACCACTCACCGACTCTCCTGTGAGTTTGTAGACTCCCATACGCCAGCTGTGATTAGCACCGAGGTCACCCCCGAAACGAGCGAACATGGATCGCGACCCGTGGCCCTTGCCATCAGGGCCACCAAACGGAATATCGTTGCCTCTGAACAGACCCATTCCTATCTCAGTATAAAAATCAGTGGGCAGCACATAGGATATTTCAACTCCATCGTCGTTATAACCACCGTCTAATATTGCGCGGTAAGGTAAAGGACGGTCTGAAAAGTCGTCGGCGTGACTGTGGTGCTCATTTAAATAACCGAGCGTCCAAAAAGCCCTACCCATTTTGAGGGTCACACCATCACCCATAAAGCCTGGAAGAGTTTGAATATAAGCTTCTTCCAACTCTACTTCTGTTGCTCCGTCGTGCTCGGCAATTGCAAACGTTGAACTCCCGTAGAATTTATCATCTATATTAGACGAAAAATTCAGCTCCGTATGATCTACCGCAAAACCAGCGCCTTTTCTTTCTCCTTCGTGGCCTAATGCAAAACCCGCAACTTCAGCTTCGCCATCAACCGTGTACTGATTAAATCTTCCGTTGAGAACCATACCTATTGAAGGGTTGGAAGCGTTACCTTTTACCGACCTCTTAGCGGTTGCCGGAGTTTGAACACTCGCACCAGAGATCGCACTTGGGCCTTGAATTTTTCCTATCTTGGACTCTAGTTCTGAAATCCTATTTTCATAGACACTTCTCAGACTTTTAATTTCGTCTCGAAGTGCTTCTATTTCGGCATGGCCATCTGCTTTTGCAATTATTGGAAGCTGACTTGCAAAAATTACTGATAACAAAATGACTACCGGTCTAAAAATACTACCCATTAAAATTCCCCTTAAATAAAAAATCTGTGATCATTTATATTGTTTTCGAATACTACTAACCCTGTACTATACCCTTTTGGTCAAATTGATACAATGTATCTTTATTAAATGGAGATTGATTTTGGGTTACGTGACATATACTGGTAAAAGTTAAGGGATCCCATCTACATTTGGTTACAATATTAGGGATCCGTTGCAACTTTCTCTTGCGTTATTTCTTGAATTCAAAATTTGGTAGTCCTGCTACCGCCTTTTTCAAAGATTCGCCCCAACTATCAGATAGCATGGCAAAGTATTGGTTATTTTTCTCGATTCGCAACTGTTTACGAATTTCAAGCTTATTGCTTTCAAAATCGCAATAATCTATTGGTAGTCCAACCGAGAGGTTCGTCCGAAGAGTGGAATCGAATGAGACCAACAGTAGCTTGACAACTTGTTGAAAGTTCATCTGATATTCTAAAGCTCTCACAAGTATTGGTTTGCCGTATTTTGTTTCCCCTATCTGCAAAAATGGCTCATCCCTCGATGCCTCTATAAAGTTGCCCTCGGGATAAATAAGAAACATTTTGGGTTTTTCGCCTTTGATCTGTCCCCCAAAAACTAAGTGGCGGCGAGGGATTAGGTTAAATGGATTTGTATTGTGTTGAGGCTACCGTAAATTAATAATATATTCTATGGTAAAAATAGAACCATCCCTTGACCATTTGTCGCTTTTTCTGATAATTAGTCAAAAGAATTTCGTCATGGAAATAAAACTGCATAATATAAAATAGTGTTAAAGTTTCAATAAAAATCAACAAGATAAACTTGAGTAAGTTTCTTGAGGTTTGGAAACCCAGGTTTACTTACTAATAAAAAGTTACACGCAGGAACTTTGTTTTAATGTCTACTAAATTTTACAAACTTAATAAAAATCAGACCTCAATAAGCGGTCGAGCTATCATGAATACACTTACCACACTCCCTAAACTGTGTCCTAGTTGATGTCAAATCTCACCGTCCGTGTGTATATCGTGGCTAGGACTCGATCAAATATAGCTTTCGTAATAATTTATTTCTCACAAACGATGTTGCGTAATTTTCCTTCCTGGGAATTAGATTTAATAACGTTTTCTTGTCCTTTTTTTCCTGCCCAATTTGTAACTGTCCAGTTTTTATCAGAGTAAAACGTGGTTGATAAAAATTGAATGGTGTTTTCGCGACAATTTATCTTGTAGTAAGTTGAGGAACTATAGTCACCGTGTTCAGTGGCGTCTTTATATTGAATTTTCTGCCAAACGAAGACTAAATCAAATTCTCGCTCAACTTTGTGTATTTCAAAAAAATATTTGTTTTTAGACTCATTATTAAACTGTACCCAATCAGCCAATATACTGGGTGAAAATATTAATAGGATTATCGGTAGTAATTTTTCCATATTACCCTCTTTTCGTTACCCAATAATTGCATGATGGCTTTGGTAAAATTTTTAACAATGATGTCATATTCAAAATTTCTTGATGATGCATTATTTTTTTAGGGTGCTTGCGGTAGCCAAAGCCTGTGCGGTCTTTCTTGTTGAGATGTTAGTTTGCGCTGAATAGTGTAGCAGTAAACTGAGAAGATGATTTTGATTGTCTTTTTTTCACACTAAAATGTTACCCTTAAGTAAGATGTTCGTGAAAAATAATAATACTTGCATTGCTAGTTAGTGTATGCGTAAGCGAAATAGTATTGTGAAAATAAGACAGATTATGATTTTCAAACTTGATACGTTTTGAGAGTGAAACATTGACATTGAACTTTTCTTGTTACGGCGTGTCTCACGGTGCATGAAAAGGAAAATACACTGGATCTTTAAATACTATTTTGTTGTATACTGCATAATCTTCACAATTGTTATTTTTGGGGTTTAGACAATAATTAGTTCGGCTAATTTGGGAATTATTATTGGTGAGTATAGGATATTCCGAGAAAATTACTCGCACGCGGTAAGCTCCGAAATTTGGGAGAGTGCAGGGGTCAGTTAAACCTTGCTGCCCGACAAAATCAAAAACATGATATGTGGCAAACCAAAAACCAACCCGCCTTGCAAAGAACGTATGTGAGCACACTTCTGCTTGTATATCCAAGCAAGTGGGGTGATGTACCCTAACATTGAATATCAATCAAACATATCTGGATATGTGTTTTCCAAATCGTCATAGACCGTTTGAAAATGCAGCCAACCAATATACTCGCTACCGACATGTTCCCGACTGTATTTTGCACGTTTCGCCGAAATTTCTATCGGCTTATGACCCGCCGCATCTAACGCTAACTGTTGTTGACAACAACGTTCGAGTGCCATAAACCTCCATGCCGCGGCATCAATGCTATGCCTACTAGCAACTAACAATCCATGATTTTGGTGTATAGCAGCCGTTATTCCCTTAAAAGCTTTAGCAACTCTAACACCTGCATCTGGTTCAACCGCAACTTGCCCGGCATCGTCTAAGATCACTATATGATCTTCGTGAAATGCACAAGCGTCCTGGCTTATCGGGGGAAGCGGGCGCCCGAGGGATGCATATGCCACACCGTGTAGTGTGTGCGCATGACACATAGCCAAGATATCAGGATGTTCCGCGTGGACGGCTGCGTGTAAGACAAAGCCCGCTCTGTTAACCGCATAGTTCCCTTCGATTACCCGGCCATCATGATCAACAAGAATCAAATTGGATAACTTAACCTGACTAAAATGTACCGCCATTGGGTTTGTCCAATATAATTCAGGGTGCTGTGGATCTCTTATGGTTAAATGGCCACCAAAGCCATAGTCAAAATCCCACTTTGCAAATGCCCTGCAAGCAGCAACCAAATGTTTTTTTCGTCGGGTTCGTAAAGTCGTCGGATCTTTAGATTCAAATTCCTCTGGAAACTTAAGGTTTTTTTGCTCCGGTTGGTAAACCGATATACGTTCTCCAAGATTTAGCATTGTTTGCCCCTTAATATTAAAGAAAATGAACCATAAGTTACTTTTTACAGTAAGGCAAGTGATTGAGAAAGTGTACGCGATCTTTTTTTAAGAACTACTTCCGTTGCCTTGGCATCACCCGCATCCTTGTTAGAAATATCGCACCTACTAGAAAATATCTCAAAGAGATTTAAAGGAAGTGATGATTAATCTATTAAAGAAAATTGAAAGTCAGATTAAGTTATCCTGAAAAATATTTATTTAATATCTAACCTTAGGTCAAAATCTATTAGACCTGTGGCTTTATGCTCCTTAAGCACACTATTTAATTTATTTATTAAGACACGAGGCATAAGTGAAGTTCTTCTTGTATTCATGTCGACGTGTGCCAATACTTGTTCGCTAAAAGATGATATGTTTCCGGCGTTATCTCTAATTATTGCACCGTAATGAACTAACTTGGGATTAATCTTAATAAGTCTAAAAAAAGGTGTTGCCATTTCACCTTCTCTAAGCTCTTTTAAATAACGAATATTAGTCTCTAGTGAGAACGACGAATATCCTTTATTAAAATAATCTTTTGTAAATCCCATTTCTTGGTGAAAATCATAACAGCCATCTTCAAATATATGATGATAGTAAACCACATTCATATGACCATTAAAATCACACATTTCATTTGTCACTGATACTGATTTTCCTTTAACCGGAAATTTTTCACTCATAATTACCTAACTGTATTGTATTAAAATTCTTTTGAAATATGACATTTATAATAGTAAAAAGCAATTGAGATGAATAGCATAGGCATTTTATACCTTAAGTACTAGCCAACATTTTTTCTGTTCGTTTGAAACAAGCATAAGACGCGATTAATCCCATTAATAAAATTATTCCATTAAACCAAAAAACCAGTGTGAAACCACTCTGACCTGGATATTCGTCAATAAAATAACCAGTAACAATCCCAAAGAAAAAGTCGGGTAAAAATCCAACTAAAGATACAATCCCTATAGCAGTCCCTAAAACCCCATCTTGTATTTTAAAATCACCAAAAACGGAAAAATAAATGGATCTAAGTGCAAAAGCAAAACAGGAACTAAGTAAGATAGTGGAAAGTACTAAATTAAAACTAGGTAAGATGCCGCAGGCCAGTAAAATCTGACTAATAGCTCCAAACCCGAAACAAATTATTAATGTGACAAACCTTCCTCCCTTAATTTTTAAAGTCAGTTTGTCAGCGAAAATCCCGGCGATTAATGCCATAAGTGGCCTGGCCCAAAAAATATATGATGTTAATTTTGATGATTCTAAAATACTCATCCCCTTTACCTCTTTCATGTATATAGGATAGTTGCCGACGTTTTTATAACCGCAATAAGCGCTTAAAACTATTAGGGCTAAAAGCCATAAATTTATATTTTTTGTAAGGCTTTTTGCCTTCCCAAGTGACCAATCGTGAAATTTATCCCCTTGCGTTTTGGCATTATTTAGGCCAAACCATACGACCACTGATACAACAATCATGAAAATTGATATGCTGAGATAAATGGAGTTCAGTGTATACACTTGATTTACAATTCCCCCATCAACATCTGATTGAGTTCCAACCAAAAAAACTAAGAAAGTACTCATAACAGCCGCCACGAACCCTCTGCCTCCCTCAAGAATTCCCATGGCTGAAGAACGGTCGTTTTCACCCCCAATTTGATGTGTAACTTTGATCATGGCACTCCACATGAGAAAAATTGTACTTATTCCAAAAAATCCATAAGCTACAATTAGAGTCGCAGCTGATGGACTGAATAACAAAATCCCACTTCCTACTACGGTTACCATCAAGGAGATGATAATGAGACCTCTCGGTTCATATTTGTCTGCAAACGGACCACCAAAAATATAAGAGAGCATCGCTGTTATTCCATACGCACTGAATGCCATTCCAATTTCCATATTATCAACATTCCAAACTTCCATCATTAAAGAGCGATATAAACGCGGAACAAGAAACGGATGCATAAAAATAGCTTCCCCCGCCAATACAACAATGAACATTGGAAAAAGTTTTGTTGAAACAGGAGTGCTCACTTTATAATTTATCATCGGTTACTCAGAGGTTTAGTTAATTCGACCCTGTTTCAAAGCCTTATGATAGACATGCCACCCACACTAGCTAAATTCTTACAGATCATCACTCCATCATTTAAAAAAGGCTATTCCTGATTAACATCCCGTGGGGTCATATATAGACCATTAATTTTTATTTCGAAACTGAACCATCTGTAATTTCTTTGGTGTAAGCTACTTTTGCATCGACATTATACACTATTGAATCAGCATAACTTTTAGTCAGTCGATAACCTCCGATTAATTAGTTACCAATATCTTTTTTTTGTTCTTATTTCATATTATGATTTTTTTTGGCGAAAATAATAAAGGACTTACTACGAATAACATATTAATTATAATAACGAATCAGTTTTGTAATAAGGCTTTCCTGCATGCAATTGTTATTGGGTTATCACCTAGCCAAGGAAGAAAAATGATATTAGTTAATTTAGCATTTATAGTTTTTGCTACTACTTTATCGTTTTTATAATAAACAACCTTATTGCGATCAATATGTAAAATAACCTCATCGTTTTTTTTTATATCTGTAGTAATATTTAATAGCCAGTTTGCTTCATGGATGTATTTTTTATAATTCTTTTTTAGATTTCTCTTTAACCCAACCTTCCAACCTTTTTGTGAATGTTTTTGCTTAACGTCTCTTAGGTATACGAACTTTAACGCATAAGAGCCTTTATTATTAAAAATATCATACCTGGTACAATCTACACTGTCACAATAAAGAAAAACTTTATAAACGTCTATTTTAAAAAAGCCAAATTTATAAAGATAATCTCCTCTTTTATGGAATTCGTTACCGTTCAAATATAGACGATCTTGAGAAATAGAGATTGTCGAATCTGTTGTCATAAAAAAAAGAAATATGAGAAAAATATGTCGCATGGGTAAGTTTTACATGTAAAAAATTTAAAATTAGGAAGAGTAATATAAAAGAGAAGATTTCTAAAATCTACCACATATACTGAATCGAATAGTGCATATATATATTATAGCTAATGCAAATAAAAAAATATTAGGTATTCTCGGTGGTGACAATGCCGCGTTTCAAAAACCCCGAAATCGAATTGAAATATTTATCTCGAATGCATGTTGATATCGAATGATGTCGGTGAAGATGATTCCCCCCACCTGCTTTCACGACTGTAATAGCAGTTTCTTTTAAACTTGATGTCAGTTATGGTGAAGCCAAACAGTAATTTTTTATAAGGCTTAGAGTCTTCTGCTACGAGCAAACCGAGAGAAAAAAATAGCTCTAACCCTATAGAAGATCAGTCGTAGGAGGCTTTTTTTGTTGGGTTACTTTTTACCGATTGCACACTGCTTCTAAAATTGTTCCGTTTGGTGAGTTAACAGAGGCTTGATACCAATCAGAGGGATTATTATCAATCTTACCAATTCCACCACCCATTTGCTCTTTATGAAAGGAAAGGCTCAATCTTGCAAATCGTAAAAATTTACAGTCAACCTGAATATATCTTTTGATAGAAAAAACACCACTGATGGATTTCGGGTAATCACTTAAAGTCCAAAAGTAAACGTAGCCATCAACTTTGCTAATTCCGTCAACATACAAATAGTAGTTAGTTCCAGTTTCATTTTGTGTCACCCACTGCCATTTTTCATTGGATGGTGACGAGAGGGTTCCAGTTGAAAATATTAGTGTCATTGTGACTAATAGCTTTTTCATTTCTTTATCATATTTAGATGACAGGTTATTTCATGGGTGATAATACCTCTATTATTCATAGAAGCAAAAAAACAAGTGGGAAAGATGTATTGGAATATATTTGTTAGGAATTAGGGGCAGTCATTAATAACTCACAAAAAAAAGTTAATAAGAGTGTATTATTTCTGACAGATTATTAATCTAAGAAAATAAATAATATTCTAAACCAGTGATAATTTTTATTGTAAATAATCTTAACAGAACTTTAATTAATCGTGGATATTGAATGGTAGGTATATTGTGTTTAAAGTGATTGCCAAAAATGGGAGTAAGGGTAAAAAATGGTATTGATATGGGGGAGTGAGAATGCGGAAAACGCCAAAATAAAAGGCGAGGAAGGTGTGGCTGGTGAAGGTAATTATCAGGAATTGGTACTCTTCAATTGAAGCCATTTTCTGCCGCGTGTGAGCGCAACAAAGAGCCAATACTAGCAATATTGAAAAAGGTGTTTTCATCTGTGAAAACAGTCTTAGAAATTGGTTCGGGAACGGGGCAGCATGCGGTTCATTTTGCCTCAGCGTTGTCAGCTATTGAATGGCAAACCTCAGACTTGATTTCGAATCATGGTGGTATAAACTCTTGGATGAGTGAAGCGTCAATAAAGAATTTACGAGAACCAATTTTTTTGGATGTAACTATGGATGAATGGCCGGTGAGCTCAGTTGACGCGGTTTTCACGGCAAATACTTTGCATATTATGCCTTGGCATTCGGTTGAGAAAATGTTCAAAGGAGTGTCCAATCTTTTTTTAAGAAGAGGCATCTTTTGTGTTTATGGGCCATTCAAGTATGGAGGAGAGCATTTATCCAAAAGTAATCAGTTATTTGATAAATCAATTCAAGTTCAATATCAGGGAGCTGGGGTGAGAAATTACGAGGACGTAGTAGCCGTCGCTTCGGAATCTCAAATGAAATTGATTGACGAATTTGAAATGCCTTCAAACAATCGGTTACTTGTATTTTCAAAATCCATCAAAATTTTATGGGCAGATTATTAATATTTAGATATTCGCCACACATAAAAACCGGAAAAGTAATATTGCATAGCAGAAAAGCGGGTATCGTGTTTTTTACTCTAATTTCTGTGAGTATTCGAAATCACAGACTGTCCTTAGGGTATGTTCGACTGATGACCTAGGATCCGGATATTCCCATTCCGCTTCATCTCCATTAGGCACATGGTGCTTAATTGAGTCACGATCCCCTAGATTGCCCATTGGTTCTTTATAAAATTTAACATGTATCACCTTGTATCGAAATAGCTTACAGTCAGTTTGTTGATACGCCATCCCTGACAAGTCGCCATTCTTTGTCCGTTTCGGGTAATCACCCAAAATCCAGTAAAAAAGATATCCGTCAACTTCTCTGACTTTGTTGAAATCTATATAGTAGGTTGCTTTCCGATTTTTACTCACTTTTGTCCACTCGGCATATGCTGATGGGAGTATTCCTGCTGAGACGAGTAATGTGAATATGAGTACAATATTTTTCATAGTTTAGTTTTTCCCTCACCGGTACGAAGATTAAATAAACACTGTGCATTTTTTTTAGCACCTAACGGCATATCATAAACACACCTAATCATATAATCATTACTAAAATCATAAAAATCAAAGATGAGCATTTCATTCCTGGGAAAATCACTACGATTTTAATCTCGCGCCTTAGTGGTTAAAATCCAAACGGAGAAAAATATCAGAAAAGCACCCAAAACATGGTATCCATGAATTTTTTCCCCAAGAAAAACTACAGAGAGTAAAATGCCAAAAACTGGAACCAAGTGGGTGAAGATACCTGCTCTAACGGCTCCTATTTGAGAAACTCCATAATTCCAAAAAATATAAGCAATCAGGGATGGAAAAATCCCAAAATAAAATAGAGACAATAGATTTAGCAGACTGAATTCAATCAATCCTTTTTCGGATATTTCCCATAAGAAAAATGGAATTAGAATAGGTAATCCAAGAGCCAGTATAGATGCCAAAAATGCCAAAGGCGAAAACGAGGTAGTGCTTTTTTTAAGTGAGATGGTATAAATTGCCCAACTCATCATCGCGGCAGTTATCCAAAAATCCCCTGGATTTATTATGGGAATCGTTATGCTATTAAATTCCCCCCTGCTGACTATTATCACCATCCCTATAAGCGATATACCGCACCCCAAAGCTTTGATAAACCCGATTTTTTCTCCCATAAATACGAAAGAAAATACCAATATAAATACAGGAACCAAGGAGTTTATAAGAACTGCATTATTTGCGGTGGTGTAGTTGAGACCAATGTACATCATGGCATTAAAGCCTACAGTGCCAGTAAGCCCAAGCCAAAGTAGCCTCTTCCAATTTTCTTTAATCTCTACAAAATTCCCTTTGATTTCTGAAAAAACGAATGGCAAGAGAAGCGCAAAAGCAATTGCCCATCTAAAGAAGACCATTGTAAAAGGTGGAATTTCATAATGTACTGCCCTTGCCAAAACAATATTTCCCGCCCAGAAAAAAGCTGATAATCCTAGTAAAATTGTCGGAGATTTTAGAAAATACATGCAAGTGATAACCTTATGTTCATTGCTAAACCTTAGAGAAAATATACGAGAATAGCAAAAAGACTTAGCTAGACTAGAGAGTATAAAAATTGAAAATAAAGATCAAAAATTAAACATCACCCAATATCTTCTCACTACAATTTAGGATTATTTAAATTATAATAACCCTGCTAAAAAAAGAGCAAGAAAAAAGTGTTGAGAGGTATTTCGGGGTATATTTATTGTTATTAACTAGACAAAGTAAAATCTGATAAAACCATGGAAAAAATAGTTCTAAAGCCTTCAGACCCTAAAATTCTTGGGGCTGGAATTCTGTCTTGTATTTCCGGAATTCAGCTTCTCGGTGAAAACGGTAAGGCTCTTTCAAAAAAATTATCGCTAAATAAAATAAAACCAGAAAAAAAATATTCATATAAGCTACGCTCATTAATTGTAGAGGAAGTTCTAAAAAGGTACGGAGAGGTAGGTATTTACGCTTTGGGTCTAAGCATGACAGATGGTTTTCAGAGTCCTGTAATGTCTGAATTAGCTAAGGCTAAGAGACGAATTGAGCGAGACATTCAATCAAAAAAAATTACTGAAGAAAAAGGGTTAGAAATATTTTTGAATGTTTATGCAAGGTTTATTAATTCCACACTAAAAAATGTTTTCAATTGGAATCAAAAAAATCAAGGCATTATTCTAGAAAAAGTAGATGTTTTTAAATACAAACTTCATATAACTGTTTTGGCATTATACCGGCATTGGGAGTGGGTTAAGGCGGCTCAGTGCGAGTTGGTCATGCGTCACATATCAAATTTGTGGGTTTCTGATTGGGAATTGATAGAAAACGAATCGAAACAGCTGACGCATGGTTCCTATTATGTCGCATATGTAACATTTACAAAAAACAAATATCCGTTAGATTCTTTCGCGATTGCTGAGAGGCACAAACATCAGATAACGAAAGATTTTCTACAATTAGTTTTGAAAGCTTCAGATGATAAAAAAACCCAAATTGAGATAATTTCTCGTCAAATCGGTAAGTATATACCACCACAAATTCACAATGCGCTATTCTCAGGGAAATATGACACAACGATTACGACTCGCCGAAAGAAAATAACTATATTTTTCAGTGATATAAAAAACTTTACTTCGACTTCTGAGGGCTTACAGCCGGAGGATTTAACGAAGTACCTTAATAGGTATTTCTCTGAAATGACGGCAATAGCAATCAATTACGGGGCCACGATAGATAAGTATATTGGAGATGCAATGATGGTTTTCTTCGGTGATCCTGAAAGTAGGGGAGAGAGGAAAGATGCTCGAGCGTGTGTAGAGATGGCCCTAAAGATGCAAGACAGAATGAAAGAGTTACAGGATGAGTGGAGCAATGATGGGTTCTCTGATCCGTTTCAAGTTCGCATGGGTATTAACACGGGATATTGCAATGTTGGTAATTTTGGTAGCGATCAGCGACTGACTTACACGATTATTGGTGGTGAGGTGAATATTGCACAAAGATTGGAGGCTAGTGCAGAAGCTAATGGCATATTGATGTCTTATGAAACTTATGCGCATGCTCAAGATATGATTAAAGTTAAAGAGCATGAGGCGATTAAGATGAAAGGTATTAATCGGGAGATTAAAGTATTCTCGATAATTGAAAGACAAAATAGCTTAAAAATAAAAAAATCTCATATGAAAAATAAAGTCACAAAAAAAGAATTATCAGAAATAGAAAAAATAAAAAAAGATTTGGCAGTTATTCAAACGGATATGAACGGATTAAAAAAAAATATTGAGATAATTTTAAAAAAACTTTAACTTTCTGATCATATATAATATATCAGATGTAGTTAATACATATACAAAAGAGAAGGTTCATTATTTCGAATTATTTTACAATATTTTAAAAAACTACTGAGATTTCAGGGTTGAGGTGATGCAAATAGAGAGTTGTATTTTAGGGTTACTTTTAAGGTTTGCGAATAAGATGGGAAGGTTTTGTCTAGGCTCTTTTTCTAAAAAAAAGACCATTTCTTAAATGTCATGAGCACATAACTAGCGTGCTCTTCCTCTCATAGACCCAGGAGTTCCTGGAAAATATATACGTGTGTTAGTATCAATCAAAAATTGTTCGTCGACGCGGTATACCCTAAGGTGTTTTTCTCTAAAACTACTAACGTATACATGGCTTCCATCTCCTGAAAATGCCACCCCCTCCGGCAGACCGGTAATACTTATTGTTTGAATTGGTTTGAGATTCCCGTTATCAGTTTTAAAAACCACAATTTCCCCCGGCTTTTCATGTGCCCAATGGTCGGTCGGTAGAATTGAGTCTCCCCCTAGAAGCAATGCGATTGCGATATCGCCTTTGGGACTAATTGCAAAACCCTCTGGCGCATCTCCTGCGGTAAAATAATTTTCTACAAATGGTCTCGGCCCGCCATTCAATCTTATAACTACGAGAGGATCTGCATGGCCATCAGAGTATCCATTATTTCCGGTGTGGGCCACTACGGCGAAAGACCCGTCCGGGTGTACATCAATATTATACGGAAACTGCCCCACCGGCATGTCATAGCTTGAATTATAGGTAACGCGTGTGCCATTTATCGAAAGTACGCCGATTTTATTTGTTGAATTTTTTACAATGAGCGCTCTCCTCTCATCGGGGGTAATTGCAACAGCCGCTACCTCATCATTCACAGCGACGGTTTGAACCAGTTTTGCCACCTTACCATCAATTGAAATAACACTAACTGACTTATCAGCTCTATTAGCAATCAAAGCAAATGTCCCCGATGAGCTAATTGCGATACCAGATGGTTGTTGGCCTACCTGAACCGTATCAATCAAAACAGGTTTGTTTTGCTCAAGATCAATAATAAAAAGACGGTTATCAGGTAATGGTTTCCATTTGTCATCTTTGAGTTCCCATTTCATAGCACTAGTAACAAGTGCAAGGTTCTCGTCCGGAGTTATCTGCAGATTAGTAGGAGGGCCAAAAAGCGAATTCGAAAGCACAAGATTTGCAGCCAGTACTGGGTTCGCAGGGTCTGTGATATCAAGAATGGTTACGATGTCATTCCCCGGTTTGACGAAGTCAATTTTTCCCGGTATCGAGATCTGGACTTTACTATCAATGCCATTCAAAAGAAATGATCGCTCAGACGGAGCCGAACTCGTGCTGTTTAGAATAAACAAAGTTAACATCGCAATTCTTAAAAACTTGGACACGTTCGCCTCCCCTAATTGAATTTAACGTTTTACCACAATTTTTATTTTAAGGTGCTCATTCTATTACATATACCCCCACTAAAATGTGAATTGTAGAAGGAGTTGAGAATTATTTTTTTAATATGAAAAAACAATGGTTTAGAATAGCATATTGCCTAAGCATAGTATAATGAAGATAGTAGAGTTCCTACAATAGCCCCTAGGCTATAAGCTAGGATTATCGAAATGCTTGATAATAACAAAAGAAATCATCGTCAAAGAATTACCCAAAGAGAAGTTAGAAAGAAATCTTCTATAACGGCTTGATGGCTTTTTAAAAAATCCACACTTATGAAACTAATTCTGAGGAGTTGTGGGTTTGCTTTAAACTAATTACCTAGCTTCCCTACTAATCATTAACCAACTAGCTTCTCTGCAGTTAGTACACGACTGTAACCTCTCTGCATTTCCCTTACCAAAACCCAAAGTTCAACTACCTAATTGATCATTGTCAGCGTCATTAAACTTAAACTACTTGCTAGGAACACATTTGAAAACATTGTGGTAATCTTCCCGAGTATTTGGGTCTATATCGTAGAAATTCTTTCCATGCCTCTGGCTGGCTAAATAGCTCGCTCTTACTCCAAGGCTAATACAATCATCGTGGGACTGATAACGTAAACCAGTGTCCCATACACCCGACATAAGTATGGCGACTAAAGCCCATTTCATGTGGTAAGTATTTCTTTAAGCCCGACCAAAAGGTTCTCGCAGTCCCCCAGCTTATCGTCATGCATCATAAATTAACTCATAAACCTTCATCTTCCGATCTATTAGTGCAGTAAGCATCGCCTTAACCTTTAGATTAACAGTTTTTTAGTTCCCCGATCTCCTTGTGTCCATCCAACGCCAAACCTCCAAAGCATTATCCCACAATCCAACTTAAGAAGTAGGGTAAATAAAAATTCACCTGGATCGTAACCAGAAAAAAAGATAAGAAATAGGTCTATGGTAGCGATGAAAGACTTTTTTTATTTGATTGACATATTTAATATCTGATGGAGTCTCGGGGTACTTTATGTGTAAGGTGAAAATGACGGTTACTCCTCCACATCATGGATTAACGAGTTAGACAGCAATTTTATATGACGGTCTCTTCAAAAGGACATCATAGGATTGATAAATAAACTTTTGTCTCCTTGACGATACTTTATTAGACGTTTAATGTTTGTTGCTGTATCAAGTTAACATTACCTAATTTCATGAGGGTGGGAGGATATGGCAGAGCAAAAAAGAAAATCAGCGACCATCCTAGCGATGGACGTTGTAAGTTACTCAGCTAAGATGAGTAAAGATGAGGCCGCTACTGTTTCCGAGTTGAGAGTTTGCCAGGAAATTATCGAACAGGTTACGTTGGCAAAAGACGGTAGGATTTTTAATACAGCAGGGGACTCTTTCATGATTGAGTTTACGACGACGATTGGAGCGTTGGAGACTGCTATTCAGATTCAGGAAAAAGTAGCACAGCATAATGAAGATGTTCCAAATGAACAGCGTCTCGAGTTTCGCATGGGAGTAAATATGGGAGACGTAACGATTGACGGGGAAAATCTGCTCGGTGATGGGGTAAATATTGCAGCAAGGCTTGAGGGTATTGCACCTCCTGCTGGGATTTGTATTTCCGAGGCGGTTTATTCGACAGTAAAAGGGAAATTGAAGTGTTCTTTTATCGACAAAGGAACACAAAATCTAAAAAATATAGAAGATCCAGTGAGAGTTTACTTTGCAAATGTGAAGTTTGGATCTGTTGACCCAAGCAAATTCAAGATACCAACTTCTGGGCAATCATCTAAAAAAATGAACTTGGTTGGTGTGGTGGCGCTAGTTATTGTTCTAATGATTGGTTACCTAGGATTCTTTGCTAAACCTGGGGATGAAGTTGCAAATTTCAATAAGATAGCCGTTTTGCCACTAGAGAGTATTAATGGTGGTGCCGAAGAAAAAAGTTTGGCTGTAGGTTTATCCAAAGATCTCGGTAGCGGCATTGCAAGATCTTCCAAGGGACTAGTTGTTGTCGCACTTAATGAGGTGCCGGATGATGTTTCCAAAGTAGGCAATTCGACGGGAGCTAAATATATTGTAAGTGGAAATGTGAGGCAAGCTGGCACAGCAATCAGAGTGGGTGTAACCCTGATAGATGCAACTGACTTGTCCACCATATGGACCGATACTTACGATCGAGAGATGGATGCCGGTAATATTTTTGCCTTGCAGGATGAAATTGTAAGTATGGTCGTAAATCAGCTTGTAGGTGCTGGTGCAGTGCTTAGCAAAGATCTAAATAAACAAATCGGGTCAAAAGGAACGGAGAATTTGACTGCCTATGAATGTGTGAATTATGTGCGTAGTGAAGTAATGAACACCTTCTCTGCTGAGAATAACCAAAAGGCAATCGACTGTCTTAAGGTAGCTGTTGCCTCTGACCCGTCCTACGCAGAGGCTTGGATACAATATGCGGCAGTGACCAGCTGGGCTTATTCTCAACGTTGGGGCGGCGGTAAAGAAGATCTAAAAGACGCAGCTAACTTTGCGGAAAAAGCCATCAGCCTAGATCCCGAATATGGCGCGGCTCATGCGATGCGCGCAGAGATAGCATACTATGACGGGGATTGGTCGAAAATGTATGATGCGGCAGATAAAGCCCTGGATCTTAGTCCGGGAGACCCAACTGTAGTTGGTAAATCGGCATGGTATAATGCATTTGGAGGGGATTGCACGGATAAAGAAATTAGTGATACACAATCACCCCGAGATACCTACGAGGACGGTAGTTGTCGGTGGCACAAGGGCTGCTGGGAACTAGGGCTTCGAGCCCACCAGCTGGACGGTGCCAACTATGATCCTTGGGATAATTATTTATTATGTAACTGCTATAATGCCTTAGGTGATGGTCAAAATGCACTGAAAGTTATAACAATGGTACCCGCTCCTGGATATCATTGGTGGGATTTACAAACTGGCATTGCTCATCATCTGACTGGAAATACTGAGGATGCAAAAATTCACTTGGTGAGGGCCCAACAGTCTTTGGGTAGTCACAAGCTAACTGACCTTTATCCCCACTTCCAAATATGGAATATGCACGAGCAAATTTGGCCTATCTATGAGCCTATCTTAAAGAAGTATGGTTTTATTTAGTTAGATTAGCTGGGTTATTTGCGAAATGGCAATCGATGGGCTTAATCTTGATTGGGTTGAATCCATATTAACTAATTTCTGCCAATTTAAGTTAGTCCTACAATTAATTATCCAGTCGTAATGCGGTCATTGCCAGGAACGGTAAAAAATAAGTGACGCGTAGCTTGGGGTATATTCCACAGAATTTATTAAAATTAACCAAAATAAAGATTAAAACTATGAGGAAAAAAACGGTAACCGTTAAAGGAAGTGTAATTTTATCTACTATCAAAACTATGGAGAGCTTTGGTGATATCGGTGGTGAATTCTTAGCAGATCATGGGGTAATCGAAATTAATGAAAATGATGATTACCCTTATGAGCTTCGTAATGAGTTACACAAAACTGTTTTAGATCGTTTTGGTGAAATAGCTTTAACAGCATTTGGCTTTAATCATGCTGAATCTTTTCAACCGGTAGTTCTTGAGGAAACGCAAAAAGAATATACGCGTAACATAAGAAATTTAGAAGATGATGTTCGGTCAAAAAATAATAAGGCACTTAAAAATATTCTAAACTGTTTGTCTAGTTGTCTCGATATAAACATGAAAAAAAATAGTTACAGCACAGATATAAAATATGGAGCAAAAGTTGACTGTATCGATGAAAATTTTTTTCGATTGTCCATGGTTACCGCCTCAGTGGCATATCAAAAATATTTTTACTTAGGAGTGCTACGTTTTCATTGCGCGAGATTATTTGAGAAATTTTGGAAATATGAACTTGTAATTGATGACGAAAGTTTAGTCGAGGGAAAAGGTTATACAAAGCTAGTTTTTGGTATTAAATTTTTGAAATCTGCTTCTGATGCATCCCAATCAGAAATTGTCATCAATAGTAAAATGCATATTAGGGATTTGTTGATTAGAAATGTCTTGCTAGACTCAGAAAAACAGAAAAAAGAATCAGAAAAACAAAAAATAAAAGTCGAGAATTTACTAAAACAATTAGGAAAATATACTCCGCCACAAATAAAAAAAGCTTTGGAGAAAGGGGATTACGATTCAACTATCGCTACTCGAAGAAAAAAAATATCAATGTTCTTTAGTGATATTAAAAACTTCACATCTACGTCTGAGGGGTTGCAGCCAGAGGATTTAACGAAATACCTTAATGAATATTTTTCAGAGATGACTACGATTGCATTAGATTGCGGAGCCACCATTGATAAGTATATTGGGGATGCGATGATGGTGTTTTTTGGTGATCCGGAAAGCAAGGGAGAAAGAGAGGATGCGAGAGCCTGCGTAGAGATGGCTTTAAGAATGCAAGATAGGATGAAACACCTTCAGGGGAAATGGAGTAACGAGGGGTTTGCTGATCCGTTTCAAGTTCGGATGGGGATTAACACGGGATATTGTAATGTGGGCAATTTCGGCAGTGAACAAAGACTTACCTATACGATTATTGGTGGTGAGGTAAATGTTGCACAAAGGTTGGAGGCTAGCGCGGATGCCAATGGAATATTGATGTCTTACGAAACCTATGCCCATGCTCAGGATATGATAAAAGTAGAAGAGCGTGATGCGATTAAAATGAAGGGAATTAGCAGAGAGATTAAGTTGTTCTCGGTTGTTGGAAGAAAAAATGACAAGAAGAATAAAAATTGTAAAGTCAAAAAAGAACCGTCCAAGAAAGAACCATCTCGGGTCTCTAGATTAGAAAAAGATGTATTACGCATAGAAAATAACTTGCACAATTTGAATGAAAAAGTGAATTTAGTTTTAAAAAAACTATAATTACTCGATCAAATTGTTACAAACTATTCCTTACAATTACGAAGATTTTTTCAGATTGTAAGTATCTGTATATTTATGTGATTAGAGAAATAAGAAAAACAACTATTCATAATTTAAGATAATTCATATTATATCAAAGCCGGTTAGGAGAAAGTCATAACCAAAGCCACACAAGATGGCCACCACAAAAAGCAGTATTTTCAAATTAGTCTATTTGGAACTTCTCGCAGGTAGCAAAGTTTACTATTACGGCTCCTTTACTTGAGATTAATGTGGTAAAAGTTCGCGCTAATCTGTTATTTTTCTCGTGAAATATTGAGGAACCCCTAAGATTTCTAGCCGAGAAGTTAGCAGAATCTTGCTGGACTATCTCCTCAGTATAGCCACCAGAAAAAACAATCTTTGTTGGTTGCCATTCGAATTTGAATTTATGTGTTTTATTAATAGTAGTTTGATTTTTTGAAGTAACAGTTAGATTGGTGTCCGTAACACAATAATAAACATCACCCACACCAGCATGGGTAGCTGAGAATTCGAGAAGGATTAAAAGTACTAGTAGTTTTCCCATACCGGCGAGACAATTTCCCCAATCTTCATAAAAATAATCATTCCGATTATATAAAAAATGACAAGCGCGTAGCTACCTAGAAATGTACTAAAAATTACTTTAGATATATCTTTCACAATTGCTTGACCTTAATAGTCTACCTAATGCGATTTATAATTATCAAATAATAATACCGCTATTTTCAGGATAGGTAAAAAATAAGTGATGTAGGGTATTTAGGGATATATTTATTCGAACTGAGAAGACGCTATGCATAATTACTTTTTCTTTTGAAATTTCTAACACTATTAATAACAACTCAAGATTTGGAAGGGAGTCTCCAGGAGAAAATTGAAGATATCTTTGCACTAGACACCATTAATTTTCTAGGCACATTTTTACCAGATACTCTATGATGTGATTTATGACAATAAATAATAGTTTTTTCTCAAGTCGAAGATCTGTTACTGCAAAGAAAATGATACCAAATCCAATAAATCCTGAAGATTTGGAAATAATCTTAGCGGCAGGAATTAGGGTGCCAGACCATGGAGCTTTAAATCCTTGGAAACTAGTTGTAATTCAGGGGAGTAGATTAAAAGAATTAGATGAAGAGATAGTTTTAACAGAATTTAAAAAAGATAATCAAAATGCTTCTCAAAGGGAAATTGAAATTGAGTCAACTAGACTTCAGCGGGGTGGGGTGGTTATAGCTGTATTATCTAAACCCATTTATCATCCAAAGATACCTGAGTGGGAAATGCAATTATCTTCTGGCGCTGTATGTATGAATTTACTGAATTGTGCTCAGTCCATGGGCTATGCTGCCCAGTGGCTGACTGAGTGGTATGCTTATAACGATATAATGCTAAAAAGGTTAGGAGGAAATATCAATCAAGATAAAATTGCTGGATTCATTTATATCGGTACGAAGAACGAGGAGCCTACTGAACGAAGGCGTCCAGATCCAAATAACGTGATTACTTATTTATAAATTAGACTTTTTTATCATCATTAGAAAAAATGTAAACTCCGAAGCAGTTATCTTTTTATACCTGTTGTATCGACTGTTCCATCGAGCTAATTACTTTGAGTCCAACATCAGAATAAATTTTGCGAAAAGGGGGAACTTATGAAAATAAAAAAATATGAAATTAAGCATTGTAATGCGGGATGGAGAGATTTCTCTTTCTTAAAAATTGTAACAGATGAAGGTATTTCAGGTATTTCAGAATATAACGAATGTTATGGAAGCCCTGGATTAAGTACAATCATCAGAAGGTTCATGGATAAAATTGTGGACCATGACCCTATTTGTCATGAAAAAATTCACCAATTTTTATATGCTTCCTCTAGACAAGCCCCAGGAGGAATAGCTCAACAAGCTATTGCAGCTATAGAAAATGCATTGCTTGACATTAAAGGAAAATATTTAAATGTTCCTGTACACACATTATTAGGAGGTGCAATCAGAGATAAGCTACCCCTATATTGGTCTCATTGTGGTACATATAGAATTTCAGAAGAATTATCCAAAATAATGAAAAAACCTCAAGTCAAAACGCTTGAAGATTTAAAACAACTAGGAAAAGATGTCAAGGATGCAGGGTATAAAGGTCTTAAAACTAATATTTTTACTTTTGCA
Source organism: Hydrogenophilales bacterium (assembly GCA_902601765.1). Lineage (GTDB taxonomy): Bacteria > Pseudomonadota > Gammaproteobacteria > Burkholderiales > Eutrophovitaceae. The sequence goes on from CACKOO010000009.1 coordinate 35,245, forward strand.
CAAACACCTATATTGGAAATGCAAGGTTTTGGTCGTGATTCAGGATGGCCAGAACTTAACGTTGATAAGCACATAATTAATGGACTAATCAAGCAAATTGACTCCCTAAGATCAGGGGCAGGGGATGATATGGGCATACACTTAGATCTAAATTTCAACTTCAAGACTGAGGGCTATTTGCAAATTACTAGGGCGCTTGATGATCTAAAGTTAACTTGGTTTGAAATTGATCTATATCATCCCGAAGGCTTACGAAGAATAAGAGATGCTAACAAAACTCCAATTGCCTCATGTGAATCTTTATTTGGCATTAGAGAATTTAGACCATTTTTTGAAAACGCGTCTATGGATGTGGCTATTATTGATATTCCATGGAATGGAATATGGCTAGGAATGAAAATTGCGGCAATTGCTGAATCTTATGAAACAAATGTTGCACCTCATAATTTTTATGGAAACCTATCTACACTTATGAGTGCTCATTTTTGTGCAGCTGTCCCTAATTTTCGAGTGATGGAAATAGATCCAGATGATGTTCCATGGAAAGATGATATTTTGACATGGAAACCTGAAATAATTAATGGAGATTTATTAGTTCCACATAAACCTGGTTGGGGCGCTGAACTAAATGAAGAAATATTTAATATGCACCCACCAAAGTTTATAGAAGAATAATACGAAAATAATTAATATAGGTACAATAGTAGAACTACCATTTAAAAATTCTGGACCAGATTTTTCTTTTAATGCAGATAAAAAAAGACGAAACCACAAAAATTTTTATCCGCTGCTAATATTTTTGTTTTCTACATCAGCTTTTCCGAGTTTGGGAGATGTTTAGCACAAAGTAAACAAAATAAAAAATAGTGTTGTAATGCCGTCGTCTAGAATATGAGCGTGTGTAAATTCCACGGGGGTATGAGTGGTCCGTAAGACTAAAGCCGGAGGGCAATGGTGTGTTGAAGCCAAATGTATCTAGATTCCTTGTCAAGAAACTAGAAAACAGCGATGGAAAGGTCAAAAATTTGGATGCCGTCTCAAAGAACTAAAACGATTGGGTAGACTTATCGGAATTTTCACATAGTACCCAAAGGTGACGGAAGTATAGCAACTAACAACCGACGAGCTCGAGGAGAGACTCTGGGCTAAACTGCAAAATTTCCTTTCACTAGATACTAGTGTAGATTAATAAAACTAATGATATTTGCGATAATCTTAGTCATGATTACACCAAGGCCCTTTTAAGGGCCATTCCGCTATCCTACCTAATATCTAGAAAAAACAGAAAAAGAAATCGACTTAGAATAAAGTGAAATCAGTGCCATCTAACCATTGAAGTAATAATAATTATGAGAGGAAATAATGAAATATAGTGAACTGAAATACGAACGTATAAATGTTGAAAAAAGAAGACAGTTAATGAATGAAAATCTAGAAAAATTTTCTAATGCAGAATCAGTTGAGAATCAAATAAATATCATTCTAGATGTTAACGAGCAAAATAAGGAATACCATTCTTACGCTGCAATGGCGAGTTTGAATTTTAGTGGCGACATAAATAATGAAGAAGCAAAGGCGGAAAAGGATTTCTACGATTCTATTGGGCCCGATATGACTGAGATTAATGATTCGTTCGAAAAAGTAGTCAATCAATCAAAGTATAAAAATGAATTATCAAAAAAATGGGGTGAAAAGTTTCTATCTGATATTGAAACATCGCTTAAGACCTTTGACCCAAAAATAAAAGAAATGCTAAGAGACGAAACCAATCTTCGAAATGAGTACACAAAACTCACGGCAGGAGCAAAAATCTATTATGACGGCGAGGAATATAACTTAGCTGGGCTTGGTCCGTTTCATAGCAATGAAAATCGCACTGTTAGAAAAACCTCCTACGAGGCTAGATTTGATTGGTTTGAAAATAATTCTGAAACTCTTGATGATATTTATGACAAACTGGTTAAGTTGCGACATCGTATAGCAACAAGTTTGGGGTATGATAATTTCATAGAGCTTGGATATATGAGGATGGGGCGATCAGACTATGGTCCTAATGAGGTTGCTAATTTCCGAAAACAAATTGTAGATCATGTAGTCCCGATAGTTAAAAAGTTGGTTCAAAAAAAGAAAGACATATTGGGCCTAGATCATCTATATTTTTATGATGGAATAAATTTTAAGGAAGGCGATCCAAAACCAAAAGGCTCACCGGATCATTTGATTAAAGAAGCACAGGTAATGTACCGTGAGCTTTCAAAGGAGACAGGTGACTTTTTTGATATGATGGTAGAAGAAGAGCTAATGGATTTAGTTAATCGCAAGGGAAAGCGGCCAGGTGGTTTCTGCACTTCATTTCCTAAATACGATCGACCTTATATTTTTTCTAATTTTAACGGGACAGACCAAGACATAACCGTCTTAACTCATGAGGCTGGTCATGCATTCCAATGTTATTCGAGTAGAAAACAACCACTGCTTGGGTATCTATGGCCGACAATGGAAGCTGCAGAAATTCATTCAATGAGTATGGAGTTCTTTACGTGGCCATGGATGCAGAATTTTTTCAAGGAAGAAACAGACCGATTCAAGTACAAGCACATCGCTGGAAGTCTATCTTTTCTACCATATGGTGCCTGTGTCGATCATTTTCAGCACTGGGTTTATGAAAACCCCCAGGCCGCACCAAAAGAAAGAAATCAAAGGTGGTTAGAGCTGGAGTCAATTTATCTTCCAAATAGGGACTATGATGATCTACACTTTCCAAAAACGGGTGGAATATGGCAAGGACAGCTACATATTTATCAAGTGCCATTCTATTACATAGATTATACTCTCGCACAAACATGTGCGTTTCAGTTTTGGATAAAGAACCAGCAAGATAGTCAAAAAGCATGGAAGGATTATGTTCGCTTGTGTAATGCTGGTGGAAGTCAATCATTTACAAAATTAGTTTCTCTAGCAGGTCTTGAATTGCCGTTTAATGACGGATGTTTGGCAACGGTAGTGAAACATGTTGGTCAATGGTTGGATAAAGTAGATCCCAAGAAATTATAGACACTAAATGAGATTGCTACTTTTCGCATAAATGATAGAGATGCCAGCTTACTTGTTCTCACTGGTTACAAAATTCACCAAATAGTTTGAGCCAGATTAATAAATATATAGATTGTAGCTAATGCACGAAAAGAGGAAGGGAGAACCCCTGAGAGAGTTTAAGTCCAAACAGTTTTAAAAATCATAAAATAAACGAGAAGTGTTAAGTGCGATGTGATGTTTATACTGGTATTTTGTGGTGCAGTTTCTTGTTACCTCGGCGTATATGTTTTACGACTGTTAAGTTTTTATTTTAATAACTGCTTACTATCAGTTATTGAGTGTTTTAAGAGCGGAGGACTCATAGACTATTAATGTTCACAGAATAACAAGGAGGGATATCGATGAAGAGTCAGTTCGTGCCAAATAAAAATGAATTTAAAATTATGGAAGATATCAAAAACGGAAAAGACAAGCCAGTCTTGATGCTTAACTTGAACAAATACGTTGCTGAGGTGGATTATCCTTCAGGAGAGGTATACAAAAGTTATATGGAAGCACTGAATAAATTAGTAAAACAAGTAGAAGGGAATGTCTTATGGCAAATTCCTGTTCTAGGCCAACCTATTGGCGAGCAAGATATAGATGAGATACTAGCCATATGGTATCCCACTCACAGAGCATTTTTAGAACTAAAAAATCAGAAAATATCAGCCATGAACTTCAATTTGCGAGATGCGTGTATCAAACATGCAGTAATACATCGGTGTCCTGACAATATGATACCTAAACAAAAGAAAGCGCGTCAAAACGAAAAAGATCGCAAACTAAAAATATCTTAACTGTGGGTTTGTACCCTCTCTATACCGAGGTTCCTAGATTGTGACTCCAACAGTTTTCTTTGGGTATATGTCACCATGCATTCATGTTGGCGATTCTAGTTCGTCAATTTCTCCAAAAGACGACCCTGGCGTTGAGGCGACAACCTCACCCAAAGACAGACATATTGTAGATTTACACCATTGACTGACTCAGTAGGAGGAAATTTCCAATCGGCATTTCCTCCTTCGGGTGACGATTGTAGTCCAGATCCATCGCCCATAGGTTCTTTGTGATAGAAAGCATTCAAAAGTTTAAGTTGGATTAACTTACAATCACCTTGGTAGTAATGCTTATAAGACAGATATCCACCCATGGGTTTTAGGAAATCACCCAATGTCCAATAATAAACATATCCATCCACGTTTCTAATCTTGTCAAAATCGATGTGATACCTGACAGACCCATCTGAACCGATTTCCGTCCAGTCTGCATACGATGGTAAAGAGGTAACCAGTAAGGCTATTAGGATTAGTTTTTTCATGAGTTAATTCTTTTTCAACTGCTTCAAGGTTTGATGATTACTGCCAGATGGAATCACATAATATTTTTTTATAAGATGGGGGAGAATTTTCAAAATTCATCAAATCCTTTGAGTAGAATGTAAGGCGTCAGAGAGATTCCTAGTATTGTCGTAAGGACATCATCCAATGCAAACCGAATCTGTGCTACAAATTCTCGGGTCGGGCAGATACGAAAAAATACGCAGATCCATAAAGATTATCACCCTAAATTAACGAGTAATGTGTAATCCAAGACTCGAACTAAAAACCTTTATTCGGATTCATTAAATACTTAGCCCCTGTAGATTTTTTTGTGTATGCCTTAATAGCATCTATCTGCAAAGTCTCAGCTAAAGAGACTTCATGTGAATAATGACTTGCGAAAGTCGTTTTTAATTCGCTTGCGACACGCTGGCGCAGTTTCTCCTCTGCAGCCGGGCCTATTTTTGCTAGAAAGTTAAACAATAGCCAACCACCCATTCCCCACGAAAAACCAAAATTACGCACAATTTCGGTTTTAGATGTATCTAGCATGCCGTAAATATAAACTTGCTTATGCGTTATCGAACCATAACGGCTGTATTCCATAGGATTACGATTTAGAGCTGCCTCCATACTGGTTAGTATTTGGCTCGCTAACCTACCTCCTCCGATGGGGTCAAAAGCTACGGTAGCATTGGTAGCAGCAATTGCATCGGTTAATTCAGCTGAAAAATCAGGAGATGTGGTATTACAAACAAATTTTGCTCCTTGGGATTTCAACAAATCAACCTGCTCTTGTTTCCGCACGATATTAACTAACGGAATCCCGTCCGTTATACAGATTCGGTTGAGCATTAGACCTAAATTAGATGCTGCGGCCGCATGGATCAGGCCCTTGTGTCCCTCGTTACGCATAGTTTCAACCATCCCAAGAGCCGTGATTGGATTCACAAAGCAGCTCGCTCCTTCTGCCACCGTCGCATCATCAGGGAGTTTTAGGCATCGATCAATACTAATACAACGATACTGAGCATACATTGCGCCCCCGAGCATGGCGACTTTTTTACCGTTTAAGCTTTGAGCAGCAGCGGAGTTGCCAGATTTAACTACCACTCCCGCTCCCTCGTTGCCCACTGGCATGGGTTGGCCGAGTCTGCCAGCCATAGCCTTCATCGCCTTTTCAGGTACTGGTGCAGTAATGACAGGTCGTTCACCGCTTCCAGACATAACGGCAGCGCTGATGTCGGCGGCGCCAAAAAGTAATCCTAAATCAGATGGATTAATTGGTGCACCCTCTATGCGAACAAGCACCTCATCCGCCTCAGGCTCGGGCACCTCAACCTCGGCTAATGATATTATTAGCTCGCCCTCGCTATGAATTAACGATTGTAATTGTAAAGCGACAGACGGAATTGAGTTGGTCATAACGATCCTTATAAATTCATGTGATAAATTAATTGGTAGCTATTTAACCACCTAACAAAACAATTAAACAAAAAGTCTATCACGTATGCCAAGACCCCCCCAACTTTAAAGCCAAGAATTTCATCCCTTAATACAAGACGGTAGATAGTCTTCTAATTCTTTCCATTCGCCATCGTAGTGGCAGTCCCAAGAAATTTTTCTGATTAGATTTCCATGGCCATTAAGCTTGCTATTTCGCCATTCTCCAACGTAAACAGCACTGGAGATCAAGATCCTTTCTCTCAACAATTATGATGTCTTTTGAAAACACTCTTGGGGCAATCCGGCAAATCAGCTTTCTTTTCGAAACCAGATGCTTCCCCATACCAACTTTGGGTTGGTAAAAATAAAGATAAGAATACAAACAGTAGAACTCTCAAGGTATCTCCCCGATACTAGTTATGGTTTTTCAAATAATAATACCCCCATATCTAGGGGAGGTAAAAAATAAGTGACGGGAGTTATTTTGGGGTATATTTACGGCTCTTAAGGAGGCTTTGATGGACTTTAAAAAACTTGATGATCGTGCTCGGGTTACGGGAAAAACTTTGCTGGCTACGATATCAGTCATGAGCGACTTTGGAACTCTTGCTTCGGATGTGCTGAGGGAATATGGAATAGATCAAATCGACGAGAACGCAGAGTATTCTTACGAATTAAGAAGTCTTATGCACCATGCCCTGCTTATTAAATACGGGCAAGTTGCGCTAAAGGGACTAGGATTTCAAGCATCAGAGAGAGGAATAAATCTATTTCAAGAGGTCTATAAAAAAAGAGACGAAGTGGAGGCTAATTTCTTATCAGATAATTTAGAATTGGCTTCTAAAACATTTGATGAATTAATGAAACTTTGGGTAGATATTGCTGATAGTTGGACTAAGTCCTCTATGATTTCAACTCTCTCTTTTGGCTTAACCTTAGAAAAAAAAATAAATTTTGAATATGTAGTTAGAACCTATCACGCTAATAAAACCTATCAAAGTTCTTATTTAGAAGGCATGTGTATCTTCATGTTAAATAAAATATTTGGGAAATATTGGGATCTTGAATTTGTTAAGAATGAGGGTGCAGGTTTTATTGATAAGGGTTTTCCGGTGGAATTTTATACTGCAAAATTTTCAAAACGGGCAAAAGCACAATCGACGGAGGTTCTTTTACTCAAGCAAAAAAGTGAATTTAGAGAAGAACTTTTTAAAAATGTTCTTAAAGACATTGACTATCTCTCGCATCAGGTCGGGAAATATATTCCACCACAAATACATAGTGCAATTCTTAGTG
>CACKOO010000010.1 GCA_902601765.1 Hydrogenophilales bacterium
TTATAGGTTGCACCATTGCTACAATCTATTACTAAGCGCAAATGTTTTAAATTGATGTTTTTTGGAAATGAGCTTTTACAAAATTCTATGTACCTCTCTTGGCAATTTTCAGCTCTGTAGGATTTGCCCAATCTATTTGGTACTTTGAGCTGCATTGAATCACTGTCAGTAAGCGCCAATTCAATTTGTTCTTCTACCTCATCAGTCAGTTTATCGCCATTTTTCGAAAAAAATTTGATACCGTTATATTCGTGGGGGTGGAAGGGTATACGATGGAGATCAGCTCGTCTACATAATAGCCAAAAATAGGAAAAATAGGAATGAACTAGGCGCAGGAGTGGTAGGAACAGTAATGTCAAACTTTGGTTTAGAAAAAGCATTTCGAAAAAACCAAATTGAATTTGAACGGGCTGGGGTTGGTGATAGATACGTGTTGGAAAAACTTCATCAAAATAATTGGGTGATTGGTGGGGAAAACTCTGGTCACATCATTTGCCTCGATAAGCATTCCACCGGAGATGGGATTATTTCAGCATTGCAAGTTTTGGCAGCTGTTGTATCCGAAAATCAAACCTTGAAGCAGTTATGCAATGATTTAAACACTGTGCCACAAGTCTTGATAAACGTGCCGGTTAAATCGGGTTATGATTTTAATGAAGACGATGCAATAACTACTGCAATTGCCAAAATAAAGAAACAGATGGGAGACAATGGGAGGCTGCTTTTGAGAGCATCAGGAACTGAGGATGTGATTAGGGTTATGGTTGAAGGGGAGGATGCCAAATTTACAAAAAAATCAGCTGAGTCACTTGCCGCATTAATTAGAAATCGCAGCGCTTAGCCAAACTAGCTTCAACTTGTAAATTGCCCTAGATAAATGCTGTATGTAGAATACCCCAAGTGGAAAAGGATGTGATAATGCGGAAGCAAATTGTAGTTGGTAACTGGAAAATGAACGGGAGTCGTGTGACAAATGAGATTCTTGTCTCGCATGTTATTAATGACGTTAACGAAAATGTCGATGTGGAGTGTGTGATTTGTGTTCCTTTTCCTTTTTTGGGTCAAGTTCAAACGCTAGTGAAAAACTCCGAATTGAGTTTGGGTGCGCAAAACGTTAGTGATCAGGTAAAGGGTGCTTTTACTGGAGAGGTTTCAGCTTCCATGTTAACTGAATTCGGATGTAAATTTGTTATTTTAGGTCACTCAGAAAGAAGAATGTACAATTTGGAAAATGATGTCCTCATTGGTCAAAAAGCCCGAAGCGCAATTGCCAATGGTTTGACTCCAATAATTTGCTTGGGGGAGTCGTTGGAAGAGAGGGAAGCCGGCGATACTAAAGCGATCATAAAAAGGCAATTACACGGGGCACTTGGGGAGGTCGGACACGAGAGTCTCGAAAGATGTATTTTCGCGTATGAGCCCATATGGGCTATCGGAACCGGAAAAACAGCGAAGCCAGAGGCGGCGCAGGAGGTACATAGGTTTATAAGAGAGGAAATTACCCATATTGATAATTATGCGGGTCAACAAGTGCGTATAATATATGGAGGAAGTGTAAAATCAGATAACGCTTTTGAACTATTCTCTAATGATGATATTGATGGAGGACTTGTGGGCGGAGCCTCTCTCTCTGGAGAAGATTTTAAAAAAATATATTTAGCAGCGAAACAGAAAAATAAATAGGGTGTAAAATGGAAACAGTTATTCTTGTATTACATGTACTTACTGCAATTTGTTTGGTTACTCTTGTTCTACTCCAGCAAGGCAAGGGGGCAGATATGGGAGCAGCATTCGGAGGTGGGTCATCAGGGAGCCTTTTTGGGGCTAGCGGATCGGCAAACTTTCTTAGTCGAGCTACTGCAGTTTTGGCGGTTATTTTTTTTCTCACTAGTATGCTGCTGACTTATGTGTCTTTTACAAAAACTGATTCTCAAAGTTTGATGACGGGGCCTGGATTGGAGGAGGTGGGCGAGATCCCGCAGCCAACGAGTGAGATAAATGGTATGGAGGATGTGAGCGAGGGTGCGGCGGAAGGTAAAATTCCAGAATAGATGCTCTTAGATGGTATGATCGTATTGTTTTTAATGCCGTCGTGGTGGAATTGGTAGACACGCCGTCTTGAGGGGGCGGTGGCGAGAGCCGTGTGAGTTCGAGTCTCACCGTCGGCACCATTTTGTAATTGAAAAATAAAGATGGGTGAGTTTTTAAATGGGCGAGTTATATTTTCCAATTTTATTGTTCATATTCGTTGGTGCATTTTTTGGGGTTGCTTTGCCTGTGATGGGAGGGGTTTTTAGTAGGTTTTTGAAAGTACACAATCCGGATTCAGAGAAATTATCCCCTTATGAGTGCGGTTTTGATCCATTTGAAGATGCTAGGATGCGCTTCGATGTTAGGTACTACTTGGTGGCAATTCTTTTTATAATATTTGACTTGGAAATTGCATTTTTATTTCCTTGGGCGGTTGTTTTGGATGATATTGGAAACTTTGGGTTTGTTTCAATGATCATATTTCTAACTATATTAGTAGTTGGCTTTGTTTACGAATGGAAAAAAGGCGCCTTGGAGTGGGATTAAAAAACTACCTTAAGTATTAACAAATGGGAACAATAGAGAACATATCAGAAAAAGGGTTTGTCACAACGACTATTGATGATGTCATCAATTGGGCACGGACGGGTTCACTTTATCCCATGACTTTTGGATTGGCTTGTTGTGCTGTAGAAATGATGCACGCGGGTGCTGCCAGATACGACCTCGATCGGTTTGGGGTTGTGTTCAGGGCAAGTCCACGTCAATCAGACGTAATGATCGTTGCGGGAACCTTGTGCAATAAGATGGCGCCCGCGTTGAGGAAAGTCTACGACCAAATGGCGGAGCCACGATGGGTTATATCCATGGGGTCATGCGCAAATGGAGGGGGTTATTACCACTATTCTTATTCAGTTGTTAGAGGTTGTGACAGAATAGTTCCTGTCGACGTTTACGTGCCGGGTTGTCCTCCTACAGCCGAGGCACTTTTGTATGGGATTATTCAATTACAAAACAAAATTCGAAGAACTAATACTATTTCGCTCTAAAATGCCTGACCTAAAAGAAAAATTTGATCGTCAATTAAAGGAAGCCTTGGGAGAAAAAATCGTTGAGCTACAGATGAGTCATGAAGAAGTTACTCTGGTAATCAATGCTGACGACCTCAAAGAAAGTATGCTTATCCTAAGAGATTCGCAAGGGTTGGAATTTTCCCAATTGATAGACCTCTGTGGTGTTGATTATCAAATTTATAAAAACCGACAAAACAAAGGATCCAGGTTCGCGGTGGTATATCACATTTTATCTATAAAATTGAATTATCGGTTAAGGGTCAGGTGTTTTTGTTCAGATAATGACTTTCCTTTGATCGAATCGGTGACGGAGATTTGGCCAGCAGCAAGTTGGTTTGAGAGAGAGGCTTTTGACCTTTACGGGATCCATTTCTCCGGCCACCCTGATCTTAGACGTCTTCTGACAGACTATGGGTTTGTGGGGCATCCGTTTCGCAAGGATTTTCCAATTTCAGGGTATGTTGAAATGCGCTACGATTCTGATCAAGGAAGGGTCGTTTATGAGCCAGTCTCAATAGAGCCGAGGGAGGTAGTTCCTCGGGTTATCAGGGAAGAAAAATATGGTAGATAAAAAAGAATTTTAAACGTCCAGAGGTCAATACTGAAGAATCAAATGGCTGAAATTAGAAACTATACAATGAATTTTGGACCTCAGCACCCAGCAGCACACGGGGTCCTGAGGTTAGTGCTTGAGCTAGACGGGGAAGTAATTACTCGAGCAGATCCGCACATAGGTCTATTACACCGCGCTACAGAAAAGTTGGCCGAAAACAAGATGTACATGCAGTCTTTGCCGTACATGGACCGTTTGGATTATGTTTCTATGATGTGTAACGAGCACTCTTATGTCTTGGCTATTGAGAAGCTTCTAGAAGTCGATGTCCCGGAGCGCGCCAAGTATATACGGGTAATGTTTGATGAGATTACCCGGATACTGAACCATCTATTGTGGTTGGGTGCGCATGCATTGGATATTGGGGCAATGACAGTTTTTCTTTATTGCTTTAGAGAAAGAGAAGATTTAATGGATTGTTATGAGGCGGTTTCTGGGGCCCGAATGCACGCAGCGTATTATAGGCCCGGGGGCGTTTACCGAGACCTCCCAGATACGATGCCAAAATACCAAGTGTCTAACGTAAGGAACAAGGGGCAAATTGACGATCTCAATAAAAATAGGGAAGGTTCATTACTAGATTTTATTGAAGACTTTACAATTAGGTTTCCCCAGCTTTTAGACGAGTATGAAACATTATTGACCGATAACCGAATTTGGAAACAGAGGACAGTGGGGATTGGAGTTGTTGAGCCTGATAGAGCAGTTGCTCTGGGCTTCACTGGGCCTATGTTGAGAGGATCTGGTGTCGAGTGGGATTTGAGAAAAAAACAGCCATATGAGGTATACGATAAACTCAAATTTCGGATACCAGTAGGTACCAAAGGCGATTGTTATGATCGATATCTGGTTAGGATCGCCGAAATGAGGGAATCCAACTACATTATAATGCAGTGCATAGACTGGCTTAAGTCAAATCAAGGGTCGGTAATGAGTAACAACCATAAGGTTGCATCACCATCCCGTCTGGATATGAAAACAAATATGGAAGAGCTCATTCATCATTTTAAGCTCTTTACTGAAGGTTTTCATGTGCCAGAAGGAGAAGTTTACGCGGCGGTGGAGGCTCCTAAGGGGGAGTTTGGTATTTATCTTCTTTCAGATGGCGCAAATAAACCGTATCGGCTGAAAATAAGAGCACCAGGATTTACTCACATTGCAGCTATGGACGAAATGGTGAGAGGGCACATGCTAGCTGATGTTGTGGCCATAATCGGTACACAAGATATTGTATTTGGTGAAATTGATAGGTGAGATACTAGATGCTAAAAAAAGAATCCATTCAGAAAATTAATATAGAATTAAAAAAATACCCAAAAGATCGAAAAGCATCTGCGGTAATGGCAGCTTTAGTAATAGCTCAGGATGAAAAAGGGTGGTTAGAAAAAGACATTATTGAATTTGTCGGACGTTATCTTGATATGCCTTCGATTGCGGTTTGGGAGGTAGCAACGTTTTATAATATGTTCAATTTGGCTAAACCTGGTCGTTACAAAATAACTATTTGTACAAACTTGCCGTGTGCGCTATCTGGTGGGGGAAATGCCGCTAACTATTTAAAGGAATCCTTGGGAGTTGAATTTAATGAGACTACACAGGACGGAATGTTTACTTTGAAAGAGGGGGAGTGTATGGGAGCTTGCGGAGATGCTCCAGTTTGCTTAATAAATGACAAGAGCATGCGATCTTTTATGGGTCCAGAAAAAATAGATAAACTACTCGCTGACTTGAAGGCGCAGCAATGAAAATCTCAAACTCACTTCCAATAAATTTTTATGGTGAAAACGCTTTGATAATGGCGAATGTAAATGGAGTTAACTCAGACTTGAAAAGCTATGAATCACGTGAAGGCTATGGTGCTCTAAGAAAAATAATCAAAGATCAAATCAGTCCGCAAGAGGTAATCGCAGAGGTTAAGGCATCCGCTTTGAGAGGAAGGGGAGGGGCGGGTTTCCCAACCGGTTTAAAGTGGAGTTTTATGCCGAGAGATTTTCCCGGACAAAAATATCTGGTTTGCAACTCTGATGAGGGTGAACCAGGGACTTTCAAAGATCGCGACATATTACGATACAACCCGCACATTGTTATTGAGGGAATGGCCATAGCCGCTTATGCAATGGGGATTTCCGTGGGTTATAATTATATTCATGGCGAAATTTGGGATGTATATAAAATATTCGAGCAGGCACTAGAAGAGGCGCGAGAGGCCGGTTATTTAGGACAAAATATTTTAGGTAGCAACTTTGATTTTGAATTACATGCCCACCACGGATGGGGAGCTTATATATGCGGGGAAGAGACGGCTCTTCTTGAATCTATAGAAGGTAAAAAAGGGCAACCTCGTTTTAAACCGCCCTTTCCAGCTAGTTATGGTCTATATGGAAAACCTACTACAATAAATAATACTGAAACCTTTGCGGCCGTGCCTTGGATCATTAGAAATGGGGGTAAGGCATACTTGGAAAAAGGAGTAGCAAACAATGGGGGAACAAAAATTTTCTCAGTCTCCGGGGATGTAAGAAATCCAGGAAACTACGAGGTTAACCTGGGTTTGCCATTTTCTGATCTATTAGAGTTGGCTGGAGGGATGAGAGACGGCATTAGGTTGAAAGCTGTTATTCCGGGAGGATCCTCGATGCCAGTTCTACCGGCTGATATAATGATGGAAACAAATATGGATTATGACTCGATAGCCAAAGCGGGATCGATGCTTGGTTCTGGTGCTGTCATTGTAATGAATGAGACACGGTGTATGGTTAAGTGTTTAGAGAGGCTATCTTATTTTTATTTCGAAGAATCGTGCGGCCAGTGTACTCCGTGTAGGGAAGGAACAGGCTGGCTATATCGGATAGTAAACCGCATTGGAAACGGTAAAGGGAAACCAGAGGATTTAGAACGATTGTTATCGGTTGCCGACAACATTGGAGGTAAAACAATATGTGCCTTGGGTGACGCTGCAGCCTTGCCTGTAAAAGGTTTTTTGAAACATTTTCGTTCTGAGTTTGAACACAAAATATCAGTGGGAAACGGTGCTTAGTTGGATACGAATTTAGTAAAGCTGGAAGTTGATGATAAAGAGGTTGAGATAGCCGCGAACAGTACTGTAATGGATGCGGCTAACAAGCTAGGTATTGTTGTCCCACACTTTTGCTACCATAAAAAACTTTCAATAGCTGCTAATTGTAGGATGTGTTTAGTGCAAGTCGAAAAAGCCCCGAAACCCTTGCCGGCGTGCGCAACTCCTGTCAGTGATGGTATGAAAGTTTGGACCAAATCGGATTTGGCTACCAAAGCCCAAAAAGGTGTAATGGAATTCTTGCTTATTAATCACCCGCTTGATTGTCCTATTTGTGATCAAGGGGGTGAGTGTCAACTCCAGGATCTTGCTGTCGGTTACGGATCTGCTAGCTCTCGGTTTGCAGAGAAGAAGAGAGTTGTAAAGGCAAAAAGTCTTGGCCCTTTGGTGTCTGCCGAAGAAATGGCTAGATGTATCCATTGTACCCGGTGTGTCAGGTTCGGCAAAGAAGTTGCGGGAGTTATGGAGTTGGGAATGCAAGGTCGTGGGGAGCATTCGCAAATTATTAGCTTTGTAGATAAAACGATTGATTCGGAGTTGTCGGGTAATATGATAGATGTCTGTCCGGTGGGAGCTTTAACCTCAAAACCTTTTCGGTTTGCCGCAAGAAGTTGGGAGCTGACCCGTCTTAAATCTATATCTCCTCATGACTCGCTTGGGTCTAATTTAAGTGTACAAGTTCATCAAGAAAAAGTAGTTCGAGTGCTACCATTTACTAACGAGGCTATTAATGAATGCTGGCTTTCTGATAGAGATAGGTTCTCTTATGATGGATTGAACTCGGAGTCAAGATTAACAGTTCCCATGATCAGGAACAATGGGGTTTGGAACACCGTTGATTGGTCTACCGCTTTGCAAATTGTAGCACAAAGATTTAAGCAGATAATTGAGAAATCAGGCCCCAATACTATTGGTTTTTTGGGGACACCCCAAGCTACTCTCGAGGAACTTTATTTACAAAAAAAAATTAGTATGGGTATCGATTCCGATAATTTTGACTTCAGGTTACAACAAGAAGATTTTCAATCAGATACCGAAGGTGTTCCTTGGCTAGGCATGAAAATCATCGACCTCGATCGACTAGACCGAATATTGTTGATAGGAGGGAACTTGAGAAAAGAGCAACCTCTTTTATGTATTAAATTCAGAAAAGCAATTCAGGCAGGGGCGCAACTTTCAGTCATTAACCCAATAGATGAAGATTTTCTCATGCCGTTGCATGAGAAAATTATAACCAACCCGTCTAATATGTTGACCAGCCTTAGCCAGATTCTTAATTCCATAAGGAAGCAAAAAAAATTACCGTTGATGGAAGAATTTGCATCGCTGGGGACTACGAAAAACAGTAATCGAATAGCCAAGAGCCTTCTCAGTGGAACCAATCGAGCAATTTTTCTAGGTAATCTAGCGGAGTATCACTCACAAAGATCGGGATTGATTAATCTTGCGGGTTTAATAGCCAAGGAGACCGTTTCTAAAATCGGTTTTTCAGGAGGAGGTGCGAATACGGTGGGTGGAAATATCGTACGGTCCTTGTTTGACTCTCCGCAGGCAACCGTACCCCAAATTTTATCAGATTCTACAGAAGCGTTTTTAATGTTACATGCAGAAGCTGATTTGGATTTCGGCAATTCGAATGCCGCCCTAGATTCGATGGGTTCAGCCAAATTTGTCGTTTCCATGACCTCTTTTGATCATCCAGCTGCTAGAAAATATGCGGATCTGATATTGCCAGTGTCTCCGTTTTCAGAAACTGGAGGTAGTTTTATCAATATGGAGGGCACATTACAAAAATTTACGGGCGTTGTTAAACCTTTAGGTGAGACTCGTCCTGCTTGGAAGGTGCTTCGGGTTCTTGGTAATTTCATGGGCCTCAAGGGTTTTGATTTTAATGTTATTGAAGATGTACAAGATGAAATAAATAGCTTAACAGGAAACATTGAAAATAGATTAGACAACACTATATTGGAAAAAGAACTGCCGAAACTCACTGTTGATGAACATAGCTATGAAAGGATTGGCGAAATCCCCATTTATCGAACGGATGGATTGGTGCGGAGATCCGGTCCTTTGCAAAAAACCCGAGATGGCATGGTCAGCGTAATAGGGCTAAACTCGTATGATATCAAGCAGCTGGGGTTAACGGTTGGAGAAAAAATATATTTACAACAAGGGGAAAATGAGATCTTGTTAACACTTGAGGAAGATAAAGCTGTTCCCCGAAAAGCTGTTAGGCTCCCTGGCGCATTCTACGAAACTAGTTTATTGGGACCATTAAGCGGTCAAGTATATTTAAAAGCTAGCAAAGGACAAGTGGTGTCTCCATGACGATATTGGAATCTATGGTGGGGTCGACAATGTCCCTTGCTTTGTGGACGCTTTTAAAAGTCTTGGCCATTGCAGTGCCAGTTATGATTTGCGTAGCATTCACCACCTTAGCTGAAAGAAAGGTGATTGGGTACATGCAAATGCGTTTGGGGCCGAATAGAGTTACTTTTTTCGGGGTTGGGTTTCTTAGAGGATGGGCTCAACCGTTTGCAGATGTAGTGAAGCTACTACTAAAAGAAGTAATAGTACCAACAAATTCAAATAAGTTTTTGTTTCTTTTAGCGCCTGTTCTATCCCTGACGCCAGCTTTGGCTGCTTGGGCGGTGATTCCTTTTTCAGATTATTTGGTTCTCACTAACATAGATGCTGGATTGCTCTATGTTATGGCTATCACGTCGATGGGCGTTTACGGAGTCATTGTTGCTGGATGGGCATCCAATTCCAAGTATGCATTTTTAGGAGCCATGAGATCTGCTGCCCAAATCGTAGCATATGAAATTGCAATGGGTTTTGCTCTTGTATGTGTATTAATGATGTCCGCCAGCTTGAATTTGACCGTAATAGTTGAAAGTCAAAAAGGTACGTTCGGGCTTTTAGGGTGGAATTTGATTCCGCTGTTTCCCATGTTTGTAGTGTATTTTATAGCGGGTGTTGCTGAAACAAATAGAGCCCCTTTTGATGTTGCAGAAGGTGAGTCAGAAATTGTTGCTGGACCCCATGTCGAGTATTCAGGAACATGTTTTGCCGTTTTTTTTCTGGCAGAGTATGCAAATATGCTACTCATTTCCACCTTGGCTACGATAATGTTCTTAGGCGGTTGGTTATCCCCAATTCCAGGCTTATCAGATGGAGCAGTTTGGCTGTTGGTTAAAGTTGCGTTTTTGATGTTTTGTTTTTTTTGGTTTAGAGCGACTTTTCCCAGATATCGGTACGACCAGATAATGAGGTTAGGTTGGAAAGTATTTATTCCTCTCACCATCGTTTGGTTGGTATTTATAGGGGTCTTACTGAAAATGTCCTGGTGGCCTTGGTGATAGGAGGTATAAGTTGTTCAAGGATATATTAAGAATCATTAAAAACTTGTTTTTAGTTGAGCTAGTTAAGGGTCTTTGTTTAACTGGAAAAAATTTCTTCTCGAAAAAAGTTACCGTGCAATTTCCAGAGGAAAAAACACCTCAGGGTCCTAGATTTAGAGGGCTACATGCATTAAGAAGGTATCCAAACGGTGAAGAGCGTTGTATTGCATGCAAATTGTGTGAGGCTGTCTGTCCGGCATTAGCCATAAATATAGAGTCAGAAAAACGTGAAGACGGAAGCCGAAGGACTACTAGGTACGATATTGACCTTACTAAGTGTATTTTTTGTGGATTTTGTGAGGAGTCATGTCCGGTAGATTCTATTGTTGAAACTAGAATTTTGGAATACCACGGGGAGAGCAGAGGAGATCTGGTATACACAAAAGAAATGTTATTAGCTATTGGGGATAGATACGAATCCCAAATCTCAAAGGATAGGGAAGATGACGCGCCCTATCGCTAAGTCGTTTTGGAGGAATAAATCTCACACCCAACTTTAGGGTAGTCAGGAGCTTCATTTATGCAAACCTCACAACTAGCATTTTATTTTTTTTCAATAATATTGATTGTGGCGGCGAGCCGGGTTATTACTTCCAAGAATCCGGTTCATGCGGCCATGTTTCTAGTTTTAGCATTCTTTACCGCTGCATGTTTATGGATAACTCTAGGAGCTGAGTTTCTGGCAATTGCGCTAGTCTTAGTTTACGTTGGGGCTGTGATGGTTTTATTTATATTTGTAGTTATGATGTTAGATATCAATCGTGAGAAAGAAAGAAGACGTTATCGGAATTGGCTGCTTCCGGTTCTAATTATCGCGGGTGTGATGGTGGCGGAAATGTTCTTCGTACTAGGAGAGCAGAATCTCGGGATAGATAGCACGCCTTATCCCATTTTTAATGATCCTAATTATAGTAATACAAAAGAACTTGGTCGTTTAATTTACACCGAGTATGTATATGCTTTTGAAATAGCAGCAGTTATTTTGTTAGTCGCTATAGTCGCAGCTATTGCACTCACGCTTCGCGTGCGTAACAACAAAAGAGCTAATGATGTTGCCGACCAAGTATCAACCAGTAGCACTGGCAGAATAAGAATGCTGTCAGATTTAAATGATGATATTGATGCTAATAAGCGGAAGGACTTGTAATGGTGCCCCTACAAAATTATCTGATTTTAGGGGCTATCTTATTTTCTCTCAGCGTTGTTGGGATAGTTCTCAATAGGAATAACATTATTATTCTGCTAATGGCAATCGAACTAATGTTGCTGTCAGTAAACATGAATTTTGTTGCTTTTTCTTTCTTTCTAGGTGATCCGGCCGGGCAAATATTTGTATTTTTTGTTCTTACCGTCGCAGCTGCAGAGGCTGCTATTGGTCTTGCCATATTGGTGGTTCTATTCAGAAACACCCGATCAATCGACGTTGATGATATACAGACCCTGAAGGGTTGAGATGAATATGACAAAAATTCTTTTGATTGCGATACCAATAGCCCCTTTCTTGGGTGGTTGTATATCGGGAATTTTCGGTAACATGATTGGCCGTAAGGCGTCGCACAGAATAACTATCCTTTTCGTTTTGATATCTACAATATTATCTGGACTAGTTATGTCTTCGGTCATCGAAGGGGAGAGTCATAATATAAGTATTTATCTTTGGTCCTTGAGCGGTGATATTTCGTTCGAAATTGGATTTTTAGTAGATAGTTTATCCTCAACAATGATGTTGGTCGTAAGTTTTGTATCACTTATGGTACATATTTATACAATTGGTTATATGGCAGAAGATCCTGGATATCAGAGGTTTTTTTGCTATATATCTTTGTTTACTTTTGCGATGTTAGTGCTTGTGATGAGTAATAACTTTTTGCAATTGTTTTTTGGTTGGGAAGCAGTTGGCGTGATTTCATATTTGCTGATAGGTTTTTGGCATAATAAGCCTTCTGCCATAGATGCAAATTTGAAAGCCTTTCTTGTGAATAGAGTTGGAGATTTAGGTTTTCTACTAGGAATAGGATTAATTCTCGCTTACTGTGGAACTTTAGATTTTAAGGGCGTGTTTGAGATGGCTCCGGAAATATCAAACCAAAATTTGGTATTACTGAATAATCTTGAGTGGTCGGTGCTCACTGTTATATGTTTATTATTGTTCGTCGGGGCTATGGGAAAATCAGCTCAGGTTCCTCTTCATGTATGGCTTCCGGATTCGATGGAGGGACCAACTCCTATTTCGGCACTCATTCATGCTGCAACTATGGTTACCGCAGGTATTTTTATGGTGGCGCGTATGTCCCCGTTATTTGAGTTATCCGAAGCGGCGTTGTCTTTTGTGATAATTATTGGAGCGATAACGGCACTGTTCACCGGATTACTAGGAATAGTACAGAATGATATTAAGCGTGTTGTTGCGTACTCTACTCTGTCTCAATTGGGTTATATGACAGTCGCGCTCGGAGCTTCTGCTTATTCCATTGCGATATTTCATTTGGTAACTCATGCTTTTTTCAAGGCATTACTATTTTTGGCAGCGGGTTCCGTCATTATAGGAATGCACCATAAACAAGATATGAATTCTATGGGAGGGGTGAGAAAATACATGCCGGTAACTTGGGCTACAACGCTAATAGGTTCCTTAGCGTTAATTGGGTTTCCATTCTTTTCTGGATTTTATTCCAAAGAAAGTATAATCGAACATGTATATCGTAGTGAGATCCTAGGATCAAACTTTGCCTATTTTTCAGTTCTTGTAGGTGTCTTCATTACATCTCTTTATACCTTCAGAATGTATTTTCTGGTTTTTGAGGGAAAAGAACGCTTTGGCGCAAAAAAACATATTCCAAGTTCAGCGGAGCTGCAAAATGGTAGTAAAAAACCTCATGAAAGTTCCATGGTTGTTCTGCTCCCCCTAATTCTATTGGCTATTCCATCGATTTTTTTAGGAGCGGTGCTTATTGAGCCGATGCTTTACGGCGATTTTTTCGAAGATGTTATTTTTGTATCTCCGGCACATCAAAATACTTTTAACTCTCCAAATGCATTTGGCGGGTGGTATGAAATGGGTGTTCACGGGTTTATGACACTACCGTTTCTATTGGCCATCAGTGGAATAGTGGTTGCCTGGGTTTTTTATATAAAATTCCCTAGGCTAGCGGTTATTTTTAAAAAAATTACCCATCCGATTGTTATTTTATTGGAGGAAAAATATTACTTTGATAGATTCAATTCATGGTTCTTTGTAAAGGGAGCAAAAAAATTAGGATTAGGTTTCTGGAAAATCGGAGATGTGTTTCTTATAGATAATCTTTTAGTCAATGGAGTAGCAAGATCCGCTCGCTTTTTTGCTCTAATATTAAGAAAAATCCAAACCGGAATGATTTATCATTATGCATTAATGATGGTTCTGGGTCTCACTATGCTTCTTAGTATTTGGGTTTTCGGGGTTGTCTAGAAAGTTAGATATGACATGTTAGATTATTCAATCCTGTCGTTAATCATTTGGGTGCCGATTGTCACTGGAGTAATTGTTTTAGCCCTTGGCGCTAGCGATAACTCGGCTGCAGGTAAATGGACAGCTCTAATCGGTAGTTTAGTAGGGTTACTTTTAGTGATTCCAATCTGGGTGTTTTTTGATACCACCGAGCCATTGATGCAGTTTGAAGAGTCTGCCCTTTGGATAGAAACCTTAAACATAAATTATCACTTGGGCATTGATGGCATTTCTTTCTTGCTTGTTTTTCTTAATTGCTTAACTACTTTCGTTGTAATCCTTGCAAGTTGGGAATTTGTAGCTGAAAAAATATGTCAATATTTTGCATCTTTTTTGATTTTATCTGGATTGGTAAATGGAGCATTTTGTGCGTTAGATGCGATTTTGTTCTACGTGTTTTTCGAGGCCACTCTTATTCCAATGTTCGTAATAATTGGGGTTTGGGGTGGTTATAACAGAGTGTATGCGGCACTCAAATTTTTTCTTTATACCCTAACAGGATCCTTGCTCACTTTGGTAGCTCTAATATTTCTATACAGGGAATCGAATGGAAGTTTTTCACTGCTTGAATATCATAACCTGAGACTCCCAATATTTCAGCAGGTTTTGATCTTTGGCGCATTTTTTGCGGCGTTTGCTGTTAAAATCCCTATTTGGCCAGTGCATACATGGCTTCCAGATGCCCACGTAGAGGCTCCAACGGGAGGATCCGTCGTACTGGCGGCAGTTTTACTTAAGCTCGGAGCTTACGGGTTTTTGAGATTATCGCTTCCTATATTGCCCGACGCGAGTCAGATGCTAGCTCCTGTAATGATTTTTCTCGCTTTGACATCTATTGTATATATAGGATTTATAGCTTTTGTTCAGCCTGATATAAAAAAATTGATTGCGTATTCCTCAGTTGCCCACATGGGTTTTGTAACTTTGGGTATTTTTATTTTTAATGTTAATGGATTAATGGGTGCTATTATTCAATTAATATCGCATGGTTTTGTTTCCGGTGCTTTGTTTTTATGTATTGGTGTTCTTTATGATCGGATGCACACTCGCGAAATAGCTGATTATGGTGGTGTTGTTAACAAAATGCCAATCTTTGCGTCTTTTTTTATGTTGTTTGCCATGGCAAATGCGGGATTACCAGGAACGAGTGGTTTTGTAGGGGAATTTCTGGTTTTGTTGGGAGCTATCAACGCTAATTTTTGGTTCGGGTTTGCGGCAGGGTCCACGCTTATCATCGGGGCAGCATACACTCTCTGGATGTATAAACGTGTTGTTTTTGGGGAAATTGCGAATGCGAAAGTTGCCGGTTTAGTAGACATAAACTCTCGAGAATTTTTGGTGCTTTTTTTGGCAGCAACTTTCATAATTTGGATGGGGGTGTATCCAGCGTCTTTTACACAGTTTTTACACGTTACGGTCGACCAATTATTAAGCCATGTGTCTATATCAAAACTTTAAACGAAATTTTTTCTTATGGTAACTTTCGAACCAGTAGATTTGTTTATCGCCTTGCCCGAAATAGTTTTATTAGTTTTGGGATGTTTGGTGCTAACAGCCGATCTTTTTGTATCCCAAAAAGCCAGGTATATAACTGCTAGACTCACAAAATTTTCATTATTGCTAATTGGTTTAGTTATACTGCTTCATCAGTCGGACAGTATTCGATATGCTTTTTCAGATATGTATGTTGCTGATCCAATATCAGATTTCCTTAAATTGCTCTCCTGTGGCTCTGTTCTGGCTATGTTGATCTATGCTAAAAATTATATAGAAGTGCGTGCAATATACACTGGAGAATTTTTTACATTGACGCTGTTCACTTTACTGGGAATGATGATTATGATTTCTGCGAATCATTTTCTTATTCTATATCTTGGTTTAGAGCTGCTCAGCTTGAGTTTATATTCAATGGTTGCTTTATCTCGCGGAGCTTTAGTTTCATCTGAAGCTGCTGTTAAATATTTTATTCTCGGTGCCTTGGCTTCCGGGTTTTTGTTGTACGGAATGTCTATGATTTATGGAGCAACCGGTTCACTATTACTTCCAGAAGTTGCTTCTCGGCTTTCTACGAATCCCGAGGGTATTAATTTAGCTCTTTTCGGCCTGGTATTTGTTGTAGCAGGAATCGCTTTCAAAGTCGGTGCTGTGCCGTTTCATATGTGGGTCCCAGATGTTTACCAAGGAGCTCCTACCGCTATTACCCTACTGATTGGTACTGCCCCGAAATTTGCAACTTATGCATTTATTTTTAGGCTATTGGTGGAGGGAATGGGTGAAGGTAGAATGCTTTTAGAGTGGAAACAAATGTTGTTACTGCTAGGAGTTTTATCGATCGGGTTTGGGAATTTTGTAGCCATAGCGCAAACCAATATTAAAAGAATGTTGGCGTACTCGACTATTGCCCATATGGGTTTCCTATTGCTAGGGTTTGCCTCTGGTATAAAAATGGGAATAGCGGCCTCTATGTTTTATGCGGTTACTTATGTTTTGTCTGCTCTGGGTGCTTTTGGCATGATCTTATTCATGTCTCGCCGAGGGTTTGAGGCGGATGAATTAAAAGATTTTAAGGGGTTAAGTCGTGCGAGCCCTTGGTATGCGTTTATTATGCTTCTATTGATGTTCTCGATGGCGGGAATCCCGCCGACCGTAGGTTTCTGGGCTAAGTTATCAATTCTGCAGGTAATTGTTGAAGCTGGCCACATTGGCATAGCAAGTTTCGCTGTAATTATGTCACTTATTGGAGCGTTTTATTATCTTCGTATAATTAAGCTAATGTTTTTTGATGCCGTAGAAACAGGGAAGCCGTTGGACGAGCAAAATGGTTCCGGTATTCTTTTGGGTATTAACGGTTTAGCAATGCTGGGGCTTGGCTTTCTTCCCGGTGTATTACTATCATTTTGTGAGCGGATAATAAGTTTCTCTATCTGACATTATGACTTCTGACTTCACAGAGAAAACTTTATCTTCCGAGCTAGTTTATAACGGTAGTTTCCTGAAAGTGCATAAAGACAGTTCGTTACTTATAGATGGATCAAAAGTGACCCGTGAAAATGTTATTCACCCCGGAGCGGCTATGATTATACCGGTATTTTTAGACGGTAGTATTTTGCTCGAACGACAGTACCGTTATGCTGTTGGAAAGCATTGTATAGAGTTTCCTGCTGGTCGAGCTGAAGTTGGGGAAACGCCTATCAGCACCGCAAAGAGAGAGCTAGTGGAAGAAACTGGATATTTAGCGGAGACTTGGGTGCCAAGAGGAGTAATCCACCCGGGGGTTGGCTATACAAATGAAGAAATCCACATTTTTATCGCCCAAAACCTAAAAATGACCTCTACCAATCGAGATCCGGGAGAGTTTTTAGAGACATTTCGCATTAGCTTGGACGAAGCTATCAACAAACTCCGATTGGGTGATATCACGGACGCCAAAACTATGGTTGGCTTATCTATGTTAATTGATTTTTTTTAAGAACTATGAGCATATTGTTAATCGAATACGGCTTATACTACGGGCTGCGGTCCGGAAGACCATAAAAAATTCGGTAAATTACTCCACTTTGATCGTCGGATAACAACAAGTCACCAGAGGGTGAAACTATAAGATCAACTGGTCTTCCATAAACAGTATTATTTTTTTCCCAGCCGTCAGCAAAAACTTCGGATTTTAGTTCCCCGTCAGAATCGCGGGAAATAACCGTCACACGGTAACCATTTTTTTCTTTCCGATTCCAGGATCCGTGTTGCGCAACGAAGATGCTATTTTCATAATGACTCGGAAATTGTTTCCCGGTATAAAAAATAAGTCCGTCAGGGGCCACATGCGCTCCATGATTTAGTTGGGGCGCCACAAACCCTTCACAGCCCCTTTCGGAGCCGAATTCTGGGTCGGGGAGATCCCCTTGATGACAGTAAGGGAAGCCAAAGTCCAAATTTGCAACAGGAGCATGATTAAGTTCGTCGGATGGTAGGTCATCCCCGAGCCAGTCACGACCATGATCGTTAAACCATAACTCTCCAGTTATGGGGTCCCAATCAAACCCAACGGTATTTCTTACGCCATAGGCAAATGTTTCTACTTCTGTACCATCAAGATTCAATCTTTTGATAACCCCAAAGTTTTTTCTATCTATAAGACAAACATTACATGGGGCTCCAATACCTACATATAGCTTTTTATCTGGCCCAATACCAATAACTCTGTACCCATGGTGTCGATCATTTGGTAATTTTGAAAAAATTACTGAAACACTTAAATCTGCCCCGATGTTTTTCTCTACCGATTTAAACCTTAATATACGGTCGATTTCAGCTACGTATAAATCACCTTCAAAAAAAGCCAATCCATTGGGCGCGTTTAATCTCGTAGCCAAGACGACGGTTTTTTCAATTTTGCCATCTTGGTTTTTATCGATTAGAGCATACACTTTTCCACTATTTGGGGCAGAGACAAAAAGGATCCCCGCCGGACTGATTGCTAAAGATCTAGCACCGGGAATATTTTCAGCGAATATATCTATTTCAAAACCTTTGGGCAATCGGATTTGATCCAAGTTTTGAGCATTGATTCCAGACAATCCACCACACAGATTAAAAAAAGAAACTAGCAATAGCATTCTCAACATTTTTACGAAATCTCCCTAATTGAACTGTAGTAGCGTCGCAATAATTTAATTATCTTTTTTGGGTTGATATTTTTACTATTCGTCCCTATGTTAGAATAGTCCCAAAGAATACAGGAAAATTTATAATGGCGAAAACTAGAAAAACAAATAAAGAGAAGTCCGTAGGCAAAGAAACCCTTGGGTTCCAAACAGAAGTAACTCAACTATTAAAACTAATGGTGCATTCTCTTTACAGCAATAAAGAGATTTTTCTTCGGGAATTATTATCAAATGCCTCTGATGCATGCGATAAGTTGAGGTTTGAGGGCATAGGTGATGATAGCCTTTTTGAGGATGCTCCAGATCTAAAAATACACGTTAGTTATAGTGCAGATAAAAAGACGGTTACGATATCTGATAACGGCATAGGTATGTCTCGTGATGAGGTCATAGAAAACATAGGAACTATTGCAAAATCTGGTACCCGCGAGTTTTTCGGGAAGCTTACTGGAGATCAAGCAAAAGATGCGTCTCTCATCGGACAATTTGGGGTTGGTTTTTACTCTGCTTTTATTGTGGGTAAGGAGGTGCAATTAACCACCAGGAGAGCGGGGCGCTCTTCATCTGAAGGTACTAAATGGATTTCGACTGGTGAGGGTAGTTATTCCCTTGAAAAAGTCGATAGAAAAGACAGGGGCACTGAAATAATAATAAAACTCAAGGAGGAAGAGGGCGAATTACTTTCTCTGTTGCGTCTCAAGTCGATCATAACCAAATATTCAGACCACATAGCCCTGCCAATAATGATGGAGAAGGAAGATTGGGATAAAGATAAGAGTGAAAACATAAAGACCGGTGAGTTTGAACAAGTAAACCAAGCATCTGCAATTTGGGTTCGCGCAAAATCAGAAATTTCTACCGAACAATACCAAGAGTTTTATAAACATATAAGTCATGATATGCAAGCCCCTCTCGCTTGGTCTCACAATAGAGTTGAAGGGCGACAGGAATACACTCAGCTTCTTTATGTGCCTTCGAAAGCACCATTTGACTTGTTCGAAAGGGATAGTCGACACGGGATTAAACTGTATGTAAAGCGGGTTTTTATAATGGATGACGCCGAGCATCTTATCCCTAATTATCTTCGATTTGTTAAAGGTATAGTTGATTCAAGTGACCTGCCGCTCAATATTTCTCGTGAAATATTGCAAGAATCTAAAGATGTTGAGGCTATCCGTAAAGGTTGTGTCAGCAGAATACTGGGTTTACTCGAGAATATGGGTGAGAAAGATGAAGAAAAATATCTTGGGTTTTGGCAAGAATTTGGTAAGGTTTTGAAGGAAGGCATTGGAGAGGATTTTGGTAATCAAGAACGTATTAGTAAATTGCTAAGGTTTTCGAGCACAAATTCGGAAAGCGGTGATCAGACGGTATCGTTAGCACAATATGTGAGTCGACAAAAAGAAGGTCAGGATAAGATTTTTTATGTGACTGCAGAGAGTTTCAATTCGGCCGCATCTAGTCCTCACCTTGAAATTTTCAAAGACAAAGGTATTGAGGTTTTACTTTTACACGATCGAGTTGACGAGTGGGTGGTCTCTAATCTCACTGAATTTGATGGTAAGAAATTAACGTCAGTATCAAAAGGGGAGCTAGATCTCGGAGATATTGCTGAGGAAGAAAAAAAAGCGAGAGACAAAGAGGCTAATGATTATCAGGTATTAGTTGACAAAATTACAGAGGAATTGAAAGGTAAGGTTAAAGATGTGCGAGTTACTTTTAGGCTAACAGATTCCCCAGCCTGTTTAGTTTCAGAAGAAAATGGGATGAGTATTAATTTGGAAAGAATGCTAAAAGCCGCAGGCCAAAATGTGCCATCTACTCAACCAACATTAGAAATTAATCCTAATCACCCGATAGTGAAACGTCTTAAAAACCCAGATAACGAAAAAAACTTGAGTGACTGGAGCCATATACTCTTTGATCAGGCGGTGTTGGCGGAGGGTGGAACACCCAATGACCCTGCACATTTTGTCAAGAGATTAAATTCTATGATGATGGTTTTGGCGGGAGATGAAAAAAAAGTTTGGACACCGTAATGTATATCGAATGTTTACCATTTAGGTTGCCTTTTTTCGATAAAGGCATTGATTCCTTCGATGGTATCCTCGTCCATCATATTGCAAGCCATAATTTCCGAGGCAAAAGTGTAAGCTTCTTCTAATTTCATTTCCATCTGTTGGTACAGCATCTTCTTGCCAGTAGAAATAGCAATTTTGGGTTTTTTGGCGATCTTTGTTGCTAGTTTTAAGGTCTCTTCATCAAGATTTTTCGCAGAAACACATCTGTTAATTAGGCCAAAACTTTCCGCATCGCGTCCTGTCATCAAGTCTCCAGTGAAAAGCAACTCAGCCGCCCTCTTTCGAGATAAATTTCGCGAAACTGCCACACTTGGAGTGGAGCAAAAAAGGGCCAGGTTGACACCAGTGGTGGCAAACGCCGAATTTTCTGAGCCTACAGCAAGATCACAGGTTGCTACTAGCTGGCAGCCTGCGGCCGCCGCTACCCCATGGACCTTAGCGATTACGGGTTGGGGAATTTTTGTAACAGTCAGCATAAAACTGCTGCATTTTGTAAAGAGTTGTTGATAGTAGGATTTTTTTGGGTTTTTCCTCATTTGCTTCAAATCATGGCCTGCACAAAAAGCCGGCCCATTGCCCTCGATAATTACAACACGGATTTTTTTATCCTCTCCTATCCTTATCAAATTTTCTTCTAGTTCATTTAACAACTCTTCCGATAAACAATTATATTGATCTGGCCGATTCATAGTTAATGTGGCAATGTTGTTATTACACGAATAGAGTAAAATATTTTCGGTGTTTTGGCTTGAATTCATTTTCTGTTGCATGTTAAAAGTTTTCGTTTTTTAGGATTTTATATAATATTGTTCTAATCGTAGCACAAATCAAAAAATGTGTGCTCATATACATATTAGGGATCGATTTTTGGAGAATGTATGACCTCGAAGCAAAATATTGTGGAAAATGAGTTGCGTAAAAGTTACTCTCAAGATGGTTTAATTAAGGCACCATTTAAGCTTCCAGAGATAGTCATAGAGAGAATGCTGGAATCTCTAGAAAAATTATTATTTGATAATCCTGATATTCCACCGGAAAGCTTGATATGTCCTCATATCCCCTACGGAGTAAATCATAATCATGAGGCGGCAAAGACGTGGTTCGAATATGTAACTAATCCGGAGGTTCTTGATCTTGTTGAACTATTGATTGGCCCGAATATCGTGCTTTGGGGTTCGCAAGTTTTTTGTAAGCCGTCTAGTGTTGGAAAGGGTGTTCCATGGCATCAGGATGGACACTACTGGCCCATCAGCCCCCTAGCCACTTGCTCAGTTTGGATAGCGCTCGATTCTGCAAATTTGGAAAATGGCTGTATGCGCTATATTAGAGGTTCCCATCACCTGAACAAGGTACTCCCTCACACCACCAGTCATCTTGGAGATGTAGTGCTCAGTGAGGAGGTTAGTATAAAAAGCAAAGACACGGTTCATATAAAAAATAATAATTTAGAAAGAGGAGAGTTTTCCTTGCATGATGTTTATCTAATTCATGGTTCTAATCCCAATAAATCGAAGGAAAGACGAGCCGGTTTTGTAATACGTTATATGCCGTCTAGTTCAATGTTTAAGAGGGAGAAAGTTACGAAGAGTCAAAGTGGAGTAAAATTTGATATGAGTGAAAGGCCGATTTGGCTTCTCCGCGGTGTTGACCAAAGTGGCTCAAATGATTATAAAGTTGGACACAATAAAAATTATCTAATTAGAAGATAGCCTATTTGTATTTTTTATTAATAGCGGTGTTGCCGTCGCACATAATAGCCACCGAAATAGGCCTAAAGGAACAGGAGCCAAAGAAAGACGCTGTAGTTCGACTAGTGGAGTAGCCCACCTCCATATGGCATTACCGATTCTCATTGCTAAAGTCTACGTTAAACAGGCAACTTTGACCGCGGCTAGAAACATTTCGATATAAAAAAGGTAACGAAACTATCGATGCTGAATTTACAGATACAACTTGGCTGGTAGATGGGTGGGGAAAACGTATCTTTTTTTTGCTTAACGGTGAGCCCGCTGATGAGATTGCAGTACACTTCCAAAGTGAAGGTGGGCGTCTACCGCGCCGTGTTATCTAATGGTATGTTGGAGAGTGGTGCTTACTTACCTTACTCAAGGAACACAAAATTTAGTGAGTTGGGGTTGCGTGGTTGCGAGCAAGAGATATTAGATTCACAAAAAAAACATGAATTTAAGTCACTTCTTGGATTTGGTAAATACGCGCATGTTAATTCGCCTTACAATGCAAATAAGCGATCTGACGAAATACAATAGTGCCATACCTTTTGCTTGCGGGGGTCCAGCTGTTGAATTCATAAAAATGATGATACTACAAGGATTGCATGTTATCCATTTGCACGCAGAAACAGTTACGGACAATATCCAGTTTTTAATAAAGTCGCGAGCAAAAAATTTAGCTGTAATTCTTAACTAACTAGGATAACCGAGTGATAATTAGTTTGCCGTTTCTAGTTATTTGGAAAAATGTTAAATCATTTCCAAATCGCAGCAAATATCCAGGTGCGATATACAACTACAAACCGACTTGTTTGACAATATCAATATACGCCGAAAAGGCCTTTAATTGATATAAATCCAACTTTTTATCAGGATAAAATAGTACAAAAAAGTTGACAATAACGAAATCGCTGTGCAGACTTCGAAGCGGAACCTATTTAGCGTTTAATAAAATCGTGCATTTAGGTTAATAGTAGCTTTTATAAAGGGGACAAAAATGGCGACAAAGAAGAAGCCAGCAAAGAAAAAAACAGTAGCCAAGAAAAAGCCGGTAGCTAAGAAAAAAACAACTGCTAAGAAAAAGCCGGTAGCCAAGAAAAAAATAGCAGCAAAAAAAGGAAATGCGGTTAAAAAAACTATCGTACCTAAGAAACGTGCGGCTTCTAAGAAGCGCGCGACTGCTAGCAAGAAACGCCCGGCGGCAGGACGAACAGCAGCCAAACGAGCTAGCGGGGCTAAAAAGAGAGCTGCAGCACCAAAAAAACGAGTGTTGGCAAAGAAAAAAGTAGCTTCCAGCAAGAGCAAATCAGGTCGCCGCAGGGTTCCTGTGAAAAAAGCAAATGTAAAGAAGCGGAATAGCGCGAAAAAGCGATAATTTTATTAATGGATCATAATAAATTTGGTGGGGGCAGTTATGACAGAGAAAAAACGTAAGCCAAACGCGGCTTTTATGAAACCCATGAATCCGGACGCGGCACTGGGAGAAGTGGTTGGTAACGAGCCATTGCCACGAACTGAGGTAACTAAGAAGCTTTGGGCTTATATCAAAGAAAATAATCTTCAAGAGCCCAGTAACAAACGCATGATTAATGCTGATGATAAACTTCTCGCTATATTTGACGGTAAGAAGCAGGTGTCGATGTTTGAGATGACTAAGTTGGTATCTAATCACTTGAGTTAGCAACTTTTAAAATATAAAACCTGTTGCACTTTCGGCTCTATCAGGACTTAGTTGGGATGTTAGGAGTAATTATTGACAGAGGATAACGATCAACATCCTGGCTTGGTTCAACCTTTTAGAGCAGTTAGAGTAGCCGCGGAGTTTGCGGCTCAAGTCGCATCGCCACCCTATGACGTAATTTCGGGTGATAAAGCAAAACTGTTAGTCAATGGAAATAAAAATAGTTTTCTAAGAATTTCAAGGGCTGAGGTGGACTTCGATGCCAGGGTAGATCCTTATTCACGAAAGGTTTACGATAGGGCTGCTAAAAACTTCAGTGAGCTAATTAGAAGACAAGTCTTAGTTGTAGATACGGAGCCCAGTTACTATATCTGGAGGATGGTCACGCATGAAAGCAGTGCCATGGGAATTGCTGGTGGTATTGCGCTGAAGGCTTATGATCAAGGGTACGTTAGAAAGCATGAATTGACTCGTCCGGAAAAAGAAGAGGATCGCGTTCGGCATATTGACGCTTTAAATGCACATACCGGACCAGTAATGCTTGTTCACAGAGAAAGTGAATCAATCAATAAGATAATATCCGAGGCGATAAAAGCAAAGTGTCTATACTCTATATTAGATTTTGAGGGGGTAACCCATACTTTATGGCGTGTGTCAGAAAAACTATTAATTCATCGAATTACTCAAGCATTTCAAGATCTTTCAACATTGTATATTGCGGACGGACATCATCGGTCGGCGGCGGCGTCCCGGCTAGCGAAAAACAAACAAAAAACTACGAATCAATATTTTCTTGGCGTAGCAATCTCCTCAAGTCAAATGCAAATTCGGCCGTATAATAGAGTTGTTAGAGATCTTAATGGATCTTCTATTAGCGAGTTCTTAAAAAAGGTATCCCAGACATTTATAGTCTCGCGAAATCCTAACGCTGTGATTCCTTTTTCTCCTAAAACCTTTGGTTTATACATTGACAAGTGTTGGTACAAATTAGAATTAAAATCTAGTATATCGCTCGGGCCAAATATAGAAGATCAACTCGACGTGAGTATACTATCTGATTTTTTACTAACTCCAATTTTAGGTATCAAAGATTTACGAAGTGACGATAGAATAGACTTTGTTGGGGGGAGCCAAGGAATTAATGAATTAATGAGACAGGTAGATAGCCGATTGATGGTTTGTGGATTTTCTTTATTTCCAACACGGATAAAAGACTTGATCACGGTGGCTGATGAGAATCGTATTATGCCGCCGAAATCAACATACTTCGAACCAAAGTTAGTGGATGGATTAGTATCTATGTTGGTTGAATAATTCGATAAAATTAATCCGCGGGAATATTTTATGGCATTGGTTAGAGGTTAGTATTTTGGCAATTAACGTAATTGATAAAAACCAATTTGAAGAAAAAGGTTTTTTGATTATTCCCAGATTTATCGATCTTTCATTTTGTAATCGCATGATAACTATCTCTCAAAAGCATTTGAGCCAGGCTAAACAGCCTTACGAGTTGGAAACTAATGTTGGATATCCTGGTGCTCCTCAAGATATTGAATCTAAAGGAGGAGCAACCATTAGACGGCTTTTAAATGCTTATGATAGGCATGACATTTTTTCCGAATGGGTCAAATTTGATAAAATGAAAATCGTAATGATGGAACTCCTGAGCTCCAAAATATTAATGTTGTCGAGGGTTCATCACAATTGCATAATGACCAAGCAGCCAATGTTTTCGAGCCTGACAGGGTGGCATCAAGATATCAGATATTGGTCATACGATCGGCCCGAATTAATTTCTGCTTGGTTAGCTCTAGGATTTGAAAATAACCTAAATGGTGGGCTCCACTTAATACCTGGTTCGCACAGAATGCATTTTAAAAGAAATGACTTTGATGAACTTGGTTTTTTCAAAACTGATTCTAAGCACAATCAAAAGTTGATAGATACAAAAATATCCGTCGCGCTCAATCCAGGAGATCTTCTTATATTCCACTGTAAAACACTACACTCTGCAGGATGGAACCGATCCTCTGCGACCAAGTATTCAGTTGTATTTACGTTTCACCATTCCGATAACAAGCCAAAAGTCGGCAGTCGCTCAGCATTTTTAGAATCAATAAGGATCGAGTAATCAATGATTTCCAGTTTTAAGTCTTTTTCATATTAAATCTAGAACTTTTTCTGGAGGCCTTCCAACAATTGCCTTTTCTCCTCTCACCACGATTGGTCTTTCAATCAATATCGGGTTTTCTACAAGCACCTTGATCCAACCACGTCTGCTGAGAGATAATTTTGAAATATTTTCTTTATAATATTTTTCAGTTTTACGCACTAAGTTTTGAGGTTCCATGTCAAGAAGCAGCAATATACGGGATAATTCAGTACTGCTTGGTGGTGTTTTGAGGTATTCAATAATTTTTGGGGAAATGCCGGTATCCCTAAGAATGGCTAATGCCTGACGGCTTTTAGAGCATTTTGGATTATGAAAAATTATAATTTGGTCGTTATTCATTTGACATGTAAATTTTTAGCTATTGATTGTTTTCGATATTACTTCTCTTGTGTCTGTTGAAAGGCTCGGGCTATCGTAAATCATTAACAGTGATTTGTGTGCTTTCATCCATAGTTCATTATCGAACCTGCGACATCGATCAAAACATCTGCTAATTCTTGCTGCGACTTGAGGATTAATAGCATCTAAAACTAGAATTTGTTCAGCCAAAAATTGATACCCTTCACCGTTTTCCTGATGAAATTGGTAGTGATTTACGCCAAATGTTCTAATGAGAGAATAAACTTTGTTAGGATTGGTATAGTCGAAAGCTTTATGTTTTGTCAGTTTTTTAACATTATCTAACGTATCTTTACAAGAGGTAGCCGCTTGAACAGAAAACCATTTGTCGATAGCGGATGGCTCATGCTCCCATCGGTTATAAAAATTTTCTAAAGCCCAATTTCTTTTTTCAGGATAATTATTAGTGATAGCGACGAGTGATGATATGGTATCTGTCATATTGTTGGAGTTTTTGAATTGCTTCATGCATATCGATTTAATATCGGGATTAGCCAGCTCCATTAAGTACTGAAGGCATATATTTTTGAGTGCTCTCTTCCCTGAGGAATTATGGTCTGGGCAATAAATACCAGGTGTTAAGTTACTGGTATATATTTCTAACAGCAAATCTTTAAAAGTTTTAGCAATAGTTTGTACTAAATGTCTTCGAGCAAAATGAATCTTTTCTGGGTAGACTTTTTCCAGTTTTTCTGCAAGAAAAATTTCCGACGGAAGAGTGATCATCTCTGCGGTGAAGGCCGGGTCAGATTCACTTGTGAGTAAGACTTGATTTAACGCAGCAAAAAAATATTCTGGATATTCCGGATTAGAGTTTTTTGGAAGACAATCTAGACTATCTAACATTACACGAGTGGACAGAATTTGGCTTGCTTCCCACCGGTTAAAGCTATCAGAGTCATAAGCCATTTGATGGGTCAGTGACGTTGAATCATGTGTATATTCTAATGAAACTGGTGCTGAAAAACCCCTTAATAGCGAAATAACAGGTTTTTCTACAACATTTTGAAACAAAAAAGTCTGTTCTTGTTTTTTCAGAGATAAAACGTGAGTAGTTTTTTCTTCTGACTCCAGATCCAACTGAGTTCTTAAATCTTTACCATTAGAGTTAATAAATCCCACAGCTATAGGAATATGCATAGGGGTATCCCTACCAAAGTCGAATCCTTCTAAAAATTGTGACAGATTGAGTTCGTAAGACTTATCGGATTGGTTATAAACGCCTCTTGCAACTATTTTAGGAGTACCCGACCTGTCATACCAAAGTTTGAATTGACTTAAGTCGTATTGAGATGCATCTTGCATTGCTTCGACAAAATCATCAGTTGTTGCTGCTGACCCATCATGCCTGATGAAATATAAGTCCATTCCTTGGCGGAATTTCTTTTGGCCGATTAGGGTATATATCATACGAACCAACTCAGCACCTTTTTCATAAACGGTGGCCGTATAAAAATTATTTATTTCAATGTACGATTGAGGCCTCACAGCATGAGCCATAGGGCTTGCGTCTTCGGGGAATTGTATCCCTCTTAAATTACGAACTTCTTGTATACGTTGTGTTGCTCGGGAGTACATATCTGCTCCGTATTCTTGATCTCGAAAAACGGTTAATCCCTCTTTTAAGGACAACTGAAACCAATCCCTGCAGGTCACTCGGTTTCCGGTCCAATTATGAAAATATTCATGAGCAACTACTCTGTCTATAAACATGTAGTCTTTATCTGTTGAAAGTTCTGGTTGCGCCAAAATATATTTAGAATTAAAAATATTTAAGCCTTTGTTTTCCATGGCTCCCATATTAAAATCATCCACAGCGACGATTGTATATTGATCTAGATCGATTTCTAGGCCAAATACTTTTTCATCCCATTCCATCGATTTTTTCAGTGCTTCCATGGCAAACACGCATTGTTGCGTTTTCCCATGTTGAGCGAAAATATTTAAAGTTATACCTCGTCCCGATAAAGTTTGAAATGTACTGGATAGTTTGGCTAAGTTTGCAGCGACCATTGCGAATAGGTAACTAGGTTTGGGAAATGGATCCTCCCATTGTGCCCAATGGTCTTCACCATCTCTTCCAGATGCTACTAGATTTCCATTAGATAACAATATCGGGTAGTTATGCTTGTTTGCTTTAATTTTTGTCGTGAATCGTGCCATTATATCTGGCCGATCTAAGTAAAAAGTGATGCGGCGGAACCCTTCAGCTTCACACTGAGTAAAGTAACCATTCTTGGAAACATAAAGTCCCGACAGTGTAGAGTTAGATTTAGGATTGATGCTAACCAATGTTTCTAAAAAGAAAGAATTGGGAACATTGTAAACGGTTAGCGTCTCTCCCAGTACTTTGTAGTCTTCATCGTTTAAACGAGTTTGATCTAAAAATATATTCCTTAACGATAATTCTACTCCGTTCAAAACCAGATGGTTTGTAGTTTTAGGACAATCAAAATTCTTAGTGATCTCTAGTCTCGCTTTAACGAATGTTTGATTATCTTGAATATCTATATCAAGATCTATGGTTGAAATAAAAAAAGATGGTGGCTGGTAGTTTTTTAGTAGAGTGGGTTCAGCGGAAGACATTAGCGTATATCACCTCAGGCTATTAGTTAAAAAATAGAACAACAGATTTGCCCTGTTAGTATTTTATATCTAAAATACATCTATAGAAACATTTAGCACTTATGTAAAAAGGGAGGTAACAGTGGAACTAACCCAAGAGCAAGTTGAAAATTTCAATTCCAATGGATATCTTGTCTTTCCGAGTCTCTTTAATCCGGATGAAGTAGCTCTATTAAATGGGGAGGTAGCAGATTTATATTCTCGGAATCGTCCTGAGAACGTGCGTGAAAAGAGTGGGGAAGTTAGAACTAACTTCGCGGCACACCTATATAATGAGATTTATGCTAAGTTAGCGCGGCACCCAAGGCTGGTGAAGCCCGTAGTACAAATTTTGAAAGAGCAGGTTTATATGCATCAATTCAAAATTAATGGCAAAGCGGCTTTTAGCGGGGATGTATGGCAATGGCATCAGGATTTCGCAACTTGGAAAAATGATGACGGAATGCCATCTGCTCGAGCTATGAACATAGCAATATTTCTCGATGAAGTAAATGAATTTAACGGACCTCTTATGTTTATACCCGGAAGCCATGAGAAGGGGGTTTTAGACGCATCACACGATACTGATACGACGTCTTATCCTCTTTGGGTTTGCGATGAGGATACGGTTGGAAAGTTAGTTGATAGAGGAGGAATTGTCGCTCCAAAAGGCATTGCCGGAACGGCAGTATTGTTCCACGGATGTATGGTTCATTCGTCAAGCAATAATTTATCTCCATGGGCTCGTAAAACGGTTTATTTAAGTTTGTGTGCGATTTCGAATCACATAACGAAGTACAAAAGGCCTGAGTTTAAAGCGCAAAGAGACTTTTCGCCGATCGAATGTTTGGCTGACGATTGTTTATTGGATAATCAGGTTGAGGTTTCACTGCCTTGGAAAGAGGGCTTTGATAAAGAACCTGCTTAATAAGGAGGCAATAAATTGAATCTGTATAGTAAGCTTGCGCAACTACAGGAACAAGGTTTACCTATAAGGCTTGGGCTGATCGGTGCGGGAAAGTTTGCGGCAATGTATTTGGCCCAAGTTCCTAAGACTCCAGGAATTCACATGGTAGCAATAGCTGATTTGTCGCCAGACAACGCAAAAAATAATCTCAAACGAGTTGGTTGGGATGATGAACGATTTGGAGCATGCTCATTAGATGAGGCATTATCAAAAGGGCAAACTTATGTAACTGACGACTGGGAAGAGCTAACTAAAAATCCGAAAATAGATATAATTATAGAAGCGACGGGCAGTCCTATGGAGGCTGTGTCCCACGTGTTAGCGGCTATTGAAAATGGCAAACATATTGTGATGGTCACCGTAGAGGCGGACGTCTTTTGTGGGCCTCTTTTAAAACAAAAAGCTGACTCAGCAGGAGTAGTTTATAGTCTCGCTTATGGTGATCAACCAGCTTTGATTTGCGAATTAGTAGATTGGGCAAGAGCTGCTGGTTTTTCCGTTAAGGCTGCTGGTCGAGGACACAAATGGATGCCCGAATATAAAAAATCTACGCCCGATACGGTTTGGAAGCATTGGGGAGTCACAGAAGAAAATGCGAGACTCGGTGGTTTAAATCCAAAAATGTTCAATTCTTTTTTAGATGGTTCCAAACCGGCAATTGAGAGTACTGCTGTATGTAATGCCACGGGACTAACGCCTGCGTTGGGAGGGTTGGTTTATCCTCCAGGTAGCGTTGACGATATTCCTAATCTTATGAGATTAAAAAGTGAAGGAGGAATCCTTTCGCACGACGGACAGGTTGAGGTCGTATCTTCCCTAAAACATGATGGCACAGAAATCCCGTATCACATTCGACAAGGCGTATGGGTTGTTTTTGATGGAGGGTCGGAATATGTTCAAAGGTGTTTTGGGGAATATCATACATTAACTGATTCTACCGGGAGGTATGGGTGTATGTATAAGCGTTGGCATCTGATTGGCCTAGAGGTAGGGATTTCTGTTGCGTCTATTGGGCTTCGAAATGAAGCAACTGGAGCTCCCACCTGCTTTAACTCTGATGTTGTTGCTGAGGCAAAGCGTAATCTGAAGGTTGGCGATAAATTAGATGGAGAAGGTGGTTATACAGTTGTCGGACAATTGATGCCGGCTAATCATTCTATGAATATTGGTGCCTTGCCTTTAGGATTAGCGCAAGGATGGAAATTGAAAAAAGCTGTCGGTATTGGGGAAGTGATTAGGTGGAACGATGTCATCATTGATGAAACTGACATTGCCGTAAGGAG
This sequence comes from Hydrogenophilales bacterium, assembly GCA_902601765.1. Taxonomy (GTDB): domain Bacteria; phylum Pseudomonadota; class Gammaproteobacteria; order Burkholderiales; family Eutrophovitaceae. The sequence continues at coordinate 31,264 of CACKOO010000010.1, forward strand.
CCGTAAACAGATGGAAGAAATATTCGCTTAATTCGGAAAAGTCACCTCAAGTTGATACAAGAAAAAGGGTCTGTGTGTCTGTCGCGCAAGAAATAAGAAAACAATTAGCATTGCCAGTTTTAGGAGCCCCGCTCTTCATCATTGGCAATCCTGATTTAGTTATTGCGCAATGTAAATCAGGAATTATTGGCTCTTTTCCAGCCTTGAACGCTCGCCCAGCTGAAAGATTAGAAAATTGGTTATCCAAAATCGACACCGAGCTTCGAGATTTTAAAAGAAAAAATCCTTTGGCAAAAGTAGCTCCATATGCGGTCAATCAGATTATTCATAGCTCAAATGAAAGATTAGATCAGGATATTGAAGTATGTGAAAAATTTAAGGTACCAATAATTATCACCAGTCTAAGTGAACCAGGCAAAGTCGTGTCTAAAGTCCATGGTTATGGAGGGTTAGTGTTTCATGACGTAATATCTATAAGGCATGCAGAAAAAGCACTTGAGGCCGGAGTTGATGGTCTCATTTTAGTTTGTGCTGGGGCAGGTGGTCATGCCGGCAAGTTGAGTCCATTTGCCCTAGTGAGAGAAGTCCGCCAATTTTTCTCCGGTCCCATTGCCCTATCAGGAGCTATCACAGACGGTAGTGGAATATTAGCATGTGAGTCTATGGGAGCAGATTTTGCTTATATGGGTACTCGGTTTATTGCGACCAATGAAGCAAATGCGTCTGATGCTTACAAAAATATGATAATAGATAGTAAGGCGAAAGATATTGTATATACTCCATTTTTTACTGGAGTTCATGGGAACTATTTATTAAAAAGTATAGTTTCATCGGGCTTAGATCCTCGCGACATTATGAATGGAGATAAGAGTCTTATGGACTTCGGTGATAAAAGAGAGCGGTTAAAAAATTGGAAAGATATTTGGGGTGCCGGGCAAGGCGTTGGTAATATAAAAAACATATTACCGACATATCAATTAGTGGAATTGCTATTAAAAGAATATCAAATTGCCAGAAAAAAAATTTTTCAAAAATAAATATAAAATATTAGGGAAATAAAAAAATGGCGCAATATGTATTTACAATGAATCGAGTTAGTAAAGTTGTGCCTCCTAAAAAAGTCATTTTAGAAAATATTAGTCTTTCTTTTTTTCCAGGAGCTAAAATCGGAGTTCTAGGTATTAACGGATCTGGCAAATCGAGTCTTTTGAATATCATGGCTGGAATTGATAAAGAATTCGATGGGGCTGCAAAACCTATGACGAATTTGAAGATTGGGCATTTTTCTCAAGAGCCTAAACTTGATGGAAAAAAAACAGTTAAAGAGACAGTAGAAGAAGGACTACGAGATATTTTTGAAGCGAAGAGACTATTGTCAAAGGTTTATGAGGCATATGCTGAGCCAGACGCTGATTTTGAAAAGTTAGCAGAAGAGCAAGCCAAACTAGAAGAAATACTTAATGCATCAGGTACTGATATAGAACACCAACTGCAGGTTGCAGCAGATGCCTTAAGATTACCTAGCTGGGACCTTAACATTAATAGATTATCTGGTGGAGAGAAAAGAAGGGTTGCCTTATGTAGATTGTTATTATCATCTCCTGACATTCTTTTACTAGACGAGCCAACTAATCATTTAGATGCTGAAAGTGTTGAATGGCTTGAGCAATTTCTACATCGATTTAGCGGAACAGTTGTTGCGATTACGCACGATCGTTATTTTTTAGATAATGTTGCCGAGTGGATTCTTGAATTAGATCGAGGACATGGGATTCCATGGAAGGGTAACTACTCTTCCTGGCTAGATCAAAAAGATAAGCGTTTATCGATAGAAGAGAAACAAGAGACAGCCAGAGTAAAAACAATTAAAAAAGAGCTAGAATGGTTGCGGGAAAACCCAAAAGGCCGGCGAGGTAAAAGTAAGGCGAGAATCAGTCGATTTGAAGAGTTATCATCTTACGACTATCAAAAAAGAAACGAAACTCAAGAGATCTTCATACCAGTCTCAGATCGACTGGGAAAAGAGGTAATTAGTTTCCAAGATTTATCTAAAAGCTTTGGTGACCGATTGCTATTTGAGAGACTAAGCTTTGATATACCTCCAGGAGCGATAGTAGGGGTGATCGGTCCTAACGGAGCGGGAAAAACCACACTTTTTCGTCTCATCACTGGGGAAGAAAATCCCGACACAGGAACTATAAAATTAGGTTCGACCGTCAACATCGCTCACGTAGATCAGAGCCGAGACATACTAAATCCTGAAAAAAGTGTGTGGGAAGCAATTTCAGGCGGGCAAGATATTATTAGAGTGGGAAAATTTGAAATGCAATCTAGATCTTATGTAGGACGATTTAACTTCAAAGGTGCAGATCAACAAAAATTGGTCGGTAATTTGTCTGGAGGAGAAAGAGGACGCCTACACTTAGCTGTAACCCTAGCAAAAGGAGCGAATGTTTTATTGCTAGACGAGCCGTCTAACGACTTAGATGTGGAAACTTTGAGAGCATTAGAGGATGCTCTCTTAGAATTTGCTGGGACTGTTTTAGTGACCTCTCATGACAGATGGTTCCTCGATCGTATTTGCACCCATATATTGGCTTTCGAGGGCAATTCAGAAATCGTATTTTTTGAAGGAAACTATCAAGAGTACGAAGCTGAAAAACTCAGACGATTAGGCACGGATGCCGTGCAACCTAAAAGGGTAAGATTCAAGTCATTAAAAAATTAGTTAAGTACTAACCCCTGCCAACAAAAGGCATTTTTGTGGCCATTATCGTCATAAATTGAATGTTAGTGTCCAAAGGTAAGTTTGCCATTTGTAAGACGGCTTCCCCCACTTTATTTGCATCCATCATTGCTTCAGCTTTTATGGTGCCATCTGCTTGAGGAACTCCCTTGGCCATTCTTGCGGCAAGTGGTGTCAACGCATTTCCAATATCAATTTGGCTACACGCAATGTCATACTGGCGACCATCAAGAGATGTACTTTTAGTTAATCCTGTTATTGCGTGTTTTGTAGATGTGTATGGGGCTGAATTTGGCCTCGGCGCATGAGCAGAAATAGAACCATTATTGATTATTCTTCCCCCTTTAGGATCCTGTTTTTTCATTATTTTAAATGCTTCCTGGGTACAAAAAAACATTCCATTTAGGTTGATATCAACCACATTTTTCCAATCGTTTACACTTATTTCGTCTATTGGTCCTCCTAAACTTATCCCAGCATTATTAAATAAGATATCTAGTCGATTATATTTTTCCCATACTTTGCCAAATAATTTTCCAACCGATTCCGGGTCAGCAACGTTAGTACTAACCGCCAAAGCCTCGTTTCTTTGATTGGGCAATCCTTTTATGACTCGTTCCAGCGCATGAGCGCGTCGGCCGGCTAATACAACATTGTATCCTGACTTATATAGCTGAATAGTCGCTGCTTCGCCAATACCGCTGCCGGCCCCAGTAACTAACGCTATTTTTTGATTGGTAGTGTTCATTATTTTTCCTATCTATAAATGTTTATAGTCAGATAATAGCTTAATTTAATCTTATTATTATCATTTTGTATTGGTCGCCATTCTTCTAAGGTTTTAAAAACCTGTACTCTAATGTATTCTATGAAGCGATTAGATCTATAAAACTTAGCTTTTCTTTTTTAAATATTTGGAATTTATTAATGTTATTTCAAGAAATTATCAATAAATATATTTGGGTTTTTCAAGTGTTTTGTATTGTGGCCCTGACTTTAATATTTGCGGTAATAATTAATAAACTTCTACGACATTTACTTCACAAAGCGAATGGATCAGCGAATCTATTAGACGATATTTTTATAGAGGCTCTGACTGGACCGACTAGATGGATGGTTTGGCTTTTAGGAATTTCTTTTGCTGCATATATCATAGGTGAAAAAACTAAATCCCCCATGTTTGATGCGGTCGGAAGCTTAAGAGATTTGGGGATAATTATCCTATTAACATGGTTTTTACTTAGGTTCTCTAAAATCTATGAAGCCAGATATATAATATTCAAGAAATCAAAGAATCAAACCGTAGATGTTACGTTAGTCGCACTTTTTGGTAAGTTATTTAGAGCCTCAGTAATAGTCACATCCGGTTTAGTTGTACTGCAGACTATGGGTATTAATATCGCTGGATTATTAGCCTTTGGGGGCGTTGGTGGTATCGCGGTAGGTATGGCGGCAAGAGACATGATCGCTAATTTTTTTGGCGGACTGACAGTTTATTTAGATCAACCCTTTAAAGTAGGTGATTGGATACGCTCACCCGAAAAAGAAATTGAAGGAACTGTAGAAGACATAGGTTGGAGACGTACTGTCATAAGGACATTTGACAAACGACCTTTGTATATTCCTAATGCAATCTTTACTAATATTACAGTAGAAAATCCATCGCGTATGACGCACCGTAGGATATACGAAACGATTGGAGTGCGATATGATGACATCGCGGTAGTATCTGTTATTTTGGAGGAAATTCGAGGGTTTCTTGAAAAAAATGTTGACATAGACCAAGAGCAGACCTTAATGGTAAATCTGAACGAATTCAGTGCATCATCTGTAGATTTTTTTATTTACGCACACACACGAACAACAGATTGGATAATATTTCATGCGATCAAAGAAAATATATTATTAGAAATCTCTGAAATTATTACGAAAAATAAAGCGGAAATTGCATTTCCCACAACTACTATTAATTTTCCGGAATGGGTAAAGAAGTAAAAATTTTATACCGAATAAAAACATAAATTAAACGGTCAATAATTACTTTTATTTTTCACAATTCTTATGACATATTAGTGAAAAGAAATTTTCAGGATAAAGATCGATCAACTTTAATTTCGATAAGCAATGGGCCAGGTCGTGTACTAGAATTTTTGAGTAGGTTACATATTTCTTGACTATTTTCTACTCTGACTCCTGGCACACCCATGGATTTTGCAAGTATGGCAAAATCAATCGCTGGCTTCATTAGCTCCATGCCAACGTAATTTTCTACTCCCCTAAAGGCTTTTAATCTTTGCTTGAGAATCTCATAACCGCCATTGTTTAAAACTAAGTAAGTTATAGGTAAGGTTAGATGTGCCGCTGTCCAAAGTGCTTGAATAGAATACATTATACTTCCGTCTCCTATAATAGCAATAATCGGCCTGTCGGGTAGAGCAAGACTTATACCTATTGCTCCTGCGGTAGCAAAACCAATGCCACCAGACGCCAATCCAAAGAACTGATTACGGTGTTTGATCGTTAGGAAATTTAGAAGAGTTTGTGTGGAGCTTAATCCCTCTTCAACAACTACTGCGTCAGATGGTAGGTTTTTCGCAATCAGCATCATTAGATATTCAGGACTTAGTTTCAAAGAATTTGAATTATTTAATATATTAGATGTATAAATATTTTTCTTTGATTTCCAATTGGTGTTTTTTATTTTCTCAAGACGAGTACGATAAATCGAGAGGTGGGAATCGGTTTGTTTGAGTTTTATTTTAGGAATCAGGGCGTCAATTGTATCGCGAACGTTAGCACCAATCGCAAATTCAGTCGGATAGTTCTTTCCGAGCTCCCAGGTTCTTTCAGTAATATGTACAATATCAATATTTTCCGGCAAAGGATCAGTCTCACTCATGACTGACATTCTTAAAATATCAGATCCCAAGAAAATCAACAAATCATGTTTTACTAGGATATTTTTCACTTGTTCTTGGTTTCGCGACAAATGGCCTTGAAAGCAATCATGCTCGCTACAGAAATGTGCTCCATGGGGAACCGTTTGCTGCCATACTGGAGATCCTATCAGTATCGCTAATTCACCGGCTTGATTTAGTGCATTTCGTGTAGCTAATTCGTGGCCAGCAATTATTATGGGTGACTTCGAAATTAAAATTCTCTCTGCAACATTATCCAAAACATCATCTGATGGTCTAGTGTTGGTGTTAACGCGTGTGGGATTGCCGATGGGAGTATCAATTTGATCATCCAAAATATCACCCGGGAGGCTTATAAACACAGGTCCAGTTGGCGGTGTTAACGCAATTTTAGCAGCTCTTCTGACAACGCGTTCAAGATCTTGAACCCTCTGGACTTCAAAAGCCCATTTCACTAAGGGAGAAGCTATTGGCACCAATGAATCGTATAGCATGGGTTCCATTAACCCGTGTCCGATTTCCTGTTGTCCTGCAGTTAAAATAATAGGTGATCCGTAAAACTTAGCGTTATATAAAGATCCCATGGCATTTCCAAGTCCTGGAGCGACATGAACATTAGCTGCTGATAACTGGCCGGACGCCCTAGCATATCCGTCAGCCATGGCAACTACAATTGATTCTTGCAGCCCTAAAATATATTTAATATATTTTTGGGATCCAATAGCCTCCATGATGGCTAATTCGGTTGTTCCTGGGTTTCCAAACAGTAGGTTTATTCCCTCGGACCTCAAGATTTCTAATAGCCTATGATTTCCTTTGTTGTTCATATTATTTGTTTTTCTTGACCCAAGTATCTCTCAATGTAACCGTTCTATTAAAAACTGGAATTCCATTATTTTTTGTATCGTCCATGATAAAATAACCATGGCGTTCAAACTGAAATTGATCGCCTTTCCGAGTTTGTGCGAGGCTGGGCTCTCCTAATGCGTTAACAATGACCTTAGAATTTTGATTCAAATCGGTCAAAAAATTGTCGCAACCTGAGGGGTTGGCGCTTTTGAATAGTCGATCAAATAAATTTATTTCGCACTTAATAGCATGTTTGGAAGAAAGCCAGTGGATATTACCTTTAACTTTATATTTATTAGAACCCGCGGTTCCTGATTTAGAATCTGGAAAATAGCGACAATAAACTGTTAGTGGGTTTCCATTTTCATCGATTTCATACCTAGTACATTCAATAACGTAACCAAATTTTAGTCTAACTATGTTTCCTGGAAAAAGTCTGAAAAATCCTTTGGGAGGATTCACTAAAAAATCCGTACTTTCAATCCATAATTCTTTTGAAAAAGGCAGTTTTCGGGTACCATTTTCTGGAGTTTTCGGATGATTAGAAGCATCGCAGAATTCCTCGGCCTCATTATAATTTTCAATAATTAGTTTTATAGGATTGAAAATAACAAATTTACGATAGCAAGAATTATTTAGACTTTCCCGAACACAATCCTCGAGTAATGAATAATCAATAATCGAATCAGCTTTTGATACGCCAATCCTGTCACAGAATAATTTAATGCTTTCAGGAGGATATCCTCGACGTTTAACACCAACTAAAGTAGGCATTCGTGGATCGTCCCAACCATCAACGTACTTTTCAGATACTAATTGAACAAGTTTCCTTTTAGATAGCACTATATGCGTGAGGTTCAGTCGGGAAAATTCATACTGCTTTGGTAAAGGATTTTCAAATATCTGATATTTTACAAGTTTTTCCAAAATCCAATCATATAATACTCTATGATCTTCGAATTCTAGAGTGCACAAAGAGTATGTAATATTTTCTAAAGCGTCCGAAATACAATGAGTGTAGTCATACATTGGATAGACACACCAATTTTTACCTGTCTTATGGTGACTATGGTGGCGAATGCGGTATATCACTGGATCTCTTAAGTTTATATTTGGTGACTCCATGTCTATCTTAAGGCGTACTACGTGACATTCTTCTTTAAAATTTCCCTTACGCATCTTTTCAAAAATATCAAGGTTTTCCGCTACCGCGCGATTTCTAAAAGGACTATTTTTCCCTGGACTGGTCAATGTTCCGCGATGATCCTTTATTTCATCAGAGCTGAGAGAATCTACGTAAGCGTCACCATTTTCGATAAACTTTATAGCAAACGAATACAAGTAATCAAAATAGTCAGATGCATAAAATAATTGATTATCCCAATCGAACCCTAACCATCGCACGCTATTTATAATAGATTCAACATATTCACTATTTTCAGAAACAGGATTAGTGTCATCAAACCTTAGATGGCACAAACCGTGGTAATCATTTGCAATACCGAAATTTAGACAAATGGATTTAGCATGACCCAGGTGCAAATAACCATTAGGTTCAGGAGGAAATCTGGTACGAATAGCTACTGTATCCTGCTCAGTTGACCCTTTAAATTCAGAATGAGGCATAGGTTTTCCAGCCCACTTGCGATTGTTCTGAGGGTTGTTCTTTAAATCATTATCAATAATATTTCTAATAAAATTAATTCCAGGTTTACTCGGTTCGTTGGACATTAATCCTGAATTCGTATTTTTTTTATTCATTTGGAGTATATATAGTTTGTATTATTCTTTGCTTAATTCAAATATAACTTGAACCCTCTATCACAGGATGGTTTTTCAAAAAATTTTCATCAACATCTAAACCTATCCCTGGAGCTGTAAGGGCTTGTACATATCCATTATCATCAATTTTATATGGTGAGTCCGTCACTAGACTATCGCGAAAAAGATTATCTTTTGAAACATCTGCTTCAAAGTAACCACCATTATCTATGGCGGATAGAAGATGAATAGATGCTGCCATATTCAGTCCAGTCTTAGAGCTGTGAGGGTGTATTGGAAGCTTCCAAGAAGAAGCCAAGTTTGCAATTCTCAAAACTTCGGTTATTCCTCCCGCTTTTGATAAATCCGGTTGAAGCTTTGTGACTACTTTATCCTCAATCAGCCGGTTAAACTCAAAACGGGTATAGTGATTTTCCCCCGCTGCCAGTGGTACACGCCCTAATTTTTTTGCCTCAAGGTAATTTCGATGGTCATGCGCTGGAAATGGTTCTTCCAACCAACCTATATTTAGCCTCTCGAGTGTTGGCATTATGTTTTTCACATCGTCCAAATTGTACCCGGTATTCGCATCGGTCAAGATTGATACATCATTTCCAAAAACTTCCCGAATACTTTCCATACGCTCGATATCATCCGGTACATTATCTCCAATTCTAAGTTTCAGCGCTCTATATCCGGATTCGATCAGTGGTTTTGCCTCAGCAATCAATTGGTCTGATGGTTGATATCCTAGTGCTACCCCTCCAGCATATGCTCGAATTTTTTTTCTACTACCACCTAGAAGTTTGAAAATCGGTAGTTTCATGAATTTTCCTCGAATGTCCCATAACGCCAGATCTAAACCAGAAAGAGCTAAGCAGGCTGCGGGCCCCATCCCGTGACTGGCAAGTTGATTATTATATATAGTTTGCCAAATACCGATAACATCGTTTGCGTCTTTTCCCTCAATTAAACTTTTGATTGTTGTATTTATCAAATGTGCAATCGCGCCGGGACATCTACCGTGATGTGCTTCCCCCCAACCTACTAATCCATCTGCGGTCGTAACTTTCACGATCACAGCGTCATTTTTAATCGAATTTCCAATACCTAATCGTACTCGGTTTTTTCCGGGAATGGGAAAAGACGTAGGTATGGCTTTTATTTCATGTATTATGAGCCCCTTATCAACCTCATTATTCACTACGAATTCTCCTCTGTTTTTTCCAATATTAATATTTAGTCTTAGTATGTAATTTCATTAATAGCTTTCATTACTATTTTCTTAGTCAAAATTTCTGGAAGAATAATAGGCTGATTGCTGTTAGCTTTGTATATTACATAAACTGGAATTCCCCGTCTTCCCAGTGACTCTAAACTAGTATTTATCTGAGGGTCGTGGTTGGTCCAATCTGCCCTTAATAGTAAAAAATCCCGAGAAGTAAAAAGCTCAATAATTATAGGGTTATCAAGTAC
>CACKOO010000011.1 GCA_902601765.1 Hydrogenophilales bacterium
CAAAACGGTTAGGCGCATTTATGGTTAAATTGGCTCCATCTTGGGTGGCGCTCAGCGGCACAATCCAAGTTTTATATTGTTCACGTGGTACGACTTTCTCTAAATGAGAAAGGCAGATGTGCCAGAAATCTTCCATTTATATCCTAATAAGATTAGCAGAAACGGACTCTCTACTTACCGTTAGGATTCTAACAGTGAGAGAACAAGTTATCCACAGGGAATTGAATTTTGTTTATTTTTTTCTCTACAGATTGACAACAGATGGTAATAGCAGTGTAAAATCATGGGTTTTGTTAAGTGAAAATAGGGATCATGAAAAGAACATATCAACCCTCAAAGATAAAAAGGGCCCGTCGTCATGGGTTTATGGCGAGGATGTCGACAAAAAGTGGACGCCAAATAATTAACGCTAGGAGAAATAAAGGTAGGGCGCGACTAGGTATTTAACGCTCGGATATTCTCGTGAGGTTAGTGAGTCTGAAAGGTTCGGCAAACTATACAGGAGCTTTTAGCTTCAAGACCAGTGATAATGGTTTCACTGTTTTGGCTAGGAAAAGCCTTGAGAAAAGGGAACATGTGAGACTGGGCGTAGTCATTGCAAAAAGAGTTTGTCCTAGGGCAGTTGACAGAACCCGAATCCGAAGGCTCATAAAAGAGATGGTGGTAAAAAGGGTCGATCTTTCAAGAAGTTTAGATATAGTTGTAAAAGTTCGATTGCTGTTCCCGAAACTGAAACACAAAGAAGCCAGATTAAAACTAAATAAATTATTACGGGTAATTGAAGTTTGAATACTATTGTCAGAATTATTCGGTTGTATCAAATTGCGATATCACCTTTCTTTCCATCCAGTTGTAGGTTTTACCCCACCTGTTCGCAATATACAATCGATAGTATAGAAAAAAAGGGAGTGGTAAGAGGGTGTTGGGCTGGTCTGAAAAGAGTTTTACAATGTCATCCCTGGGGTAAGAGCGGTATTGACAATTCAGCTTAGATATCACGGCTTATAGAAATAAATTAAGCGGTTTTGAAAGTATAGTCAAAGCACGAAAATAAAGAATTGTTGTAAACATTCTGTAACGAAGTTTTGGGGCAAGTTTGGTAATTAGATAAAATATGGACAGTTTACGAGTATTTGCCACGTTAGTATTAGCGGTTTCATGTTTTCTTTTGGTGGAAGCATGGACAGGCCGAGGGTCCGATTCCGAAGGTGTAATTCCACAAAACACTGGGACTAACAATTTTAATAAAGATGAAATTTCAAAACCAGACGATTTGCCGGTTGTAAGTGTTCCGCTGCAATCAAGGAAAGATAGGGGCACAGAGGAATTAATAAGGAACGAAATTCCTGGCGACAAAGTAGATGATGGCAAATTGGTTAAGATAAAAACAGACTTATTCGCAATTACCATTAACTCAATCGGACCCGAAATAGAGCGTATAGAGTTACTGGAACACCCATCGAAGACAAATAAGAGTGAAAGTTTTGTAATATTTGATAAGCGGGTAGGGCACAACTACACGGCACAACTCGGACTAATTGGGGAGGGGTTACCTAATCACAAAGATGAATTTTACACACCCAGTGAAAGTTACACGCTATTAAGTGGGACCGATCAACTTTCTGTTACGTTTGAAACTGAAAAACAAGGGGTCTTGATAAGGCATCATTACAACTTTACTAGAAATAACTATGTTATTGATATACTTACAGAAATTGTCAACAACAGGTCGCAAGCGTTAGATCCTTATGCCTATTACCAATTGGTGAGAGACGACAGTAACCCGAGCGGGACTTCCAAGATGTTGCCTACGTATACAGGGGTCGCACTTTTCACAGAAGATTCTAAATATAAAAAAATTGACTTTTCAGATATCGACAAAGGAGTTAAGAAATACCCTAAAAGTTCTGATAATGGATGGATAGCAATAATCCAGCATTACTTCCTAGGAACTTGGCTGCCGGAAGACGGTAAACCCAGGGAATATTTTACCAGAATCCTTAATAATGGATTGTATGGAGTAGGTGTGATTTTGCCAATAGGTAATATTCCAAGCAAAACGTCAACAACCGTTGCCAACAGGTTATACGTAGGACCGCAAGACCAAGACAAACTGGCAGCATTGTCAGAGGGCCTTAATCTCACCGTAGACTATGGCTTTTTAACAATAATAGCGTCACCTTTATTCCGTGTTTTGAAATGGATACACAATTACGTTTCTAATTGGGGCTGGTCAATTGTTTTTTTAACGGTTTTAATCAAATTAGTATTCTATCCATTATCAGCAGCCAGTTATAAATCTATGGCCCGAATGAGGGTAGTTGCGCCAAAATTGCAAAAATTAAAAGAATTGTACGGGGACGACAAACAACGCATGCAGCAAGAAATGATGTCTCTTTACAAGACCGAGCAAATTAATCCACTGGGTGGATGTTTGCCTATTTTGGTGCAAATACCAGTATTCATATCTCTATACTGGGTTCTTTTAGCGAGCGTCGAACTAAGATATGCGCCCTTCGTACTTTGGATTGATGATTTATCGGCAAAAGATCCTTATTACGTATTGCCAATACTTATGGGGTTAAGCATGATCATACAAACGTCGCTTAATCCTACGCCGCCTGATCCTGTTCAGGCAAAAAGTTATGAAAATCATGCCAGTTGTATTTAGTGTATTTTTCTTTTTCTTTCCTTCTGGATTGGTTTTATATTGGCTAGCTAATAATATTTTATCGATCGCTCAGCAATGGAGGATCACACGGGTAATTGAGTCGAAATCCGCCAAGAATGTATCCTAATGATACAATAGTAGCCGTTGGTTCTGGGGTTGGTAAAGCGGGTATTTCCGTCATCAGGATATCAGGCCCGCAAGCGTCTGATATAGGAAAATTTATTTGTCGTCAGACACTTATAGAACGTCAAGCGATACCGACGAACTTTTACGACGAATTGGGTGCTTCGGTAGACTCGGGAATCTCTATCTTTTTTAAACAACCCAAATCTTTTACCGGAGAGGACACCGTTGAGTTGCAAGGACATGGTGGAATAGTCATCCAAAAACTAGTGCTAGAACTATGTATCGGTTTGGGTGCTCGCCTAGCAGAGCCAGGAGAGTTTACCAAGCGGGCTTTCTTAAACGGTAAAATTGACCTGGTTCAAGCCGAGAACGTTCTTAACCTCATTAACGCGAGTACTATTAGTGCTGCAAAAAGTGCTCACCGAGCTTTGCAAGGGGAAGCTTCCGGCAAGATAAAGAGCATTTCTGACGAAATTATTCGAATTCGAGGGGAAATAGAGGCCCGAATAGATTTTGTCGAGGAGGAGGTTGATAAACTAATAGAAGAAAAACTTTTATCCGATTTGGAAACTTTAAGTGACGAGCTACGCCGACTTGTGAATAATATTGAGAAGGGCACTGTTCTCAGGGAGGGCATCAAATTAGTTATCTTTGGCAGGCCCAACGTTGGCAAGTCATCCATTTTTTAATGCGTTACAAGGTAAGCAAGCTGCAATAGTTACGAATATTCCAGGTACTACACGAGATATTTTGTCTGGCTACATCGAGGTAAACGGGGTTCCAGTCGAAATTATTGATACGGCCGGCATCCGGGAATCGAAAGAAATAATAGAGAAGTTAGGAATAGAAAAAAACAAAAAACGAACTCAGCCTTGCAAATATTGCAATGTGCGTGGTGGACAATATGCAGGCTTTATTTGAGTTCCAAGATTTAGGCGTTTCTATTCCAAAGGGCACAAAGCTGATTAGCGTTGTTAACAAAGCTGACCTGATAGGCCATAAAGCCGAGGCATTGGAAGAAGGTGAGGGTTGGAAAGTCATAATGTCTGCTACGTCTAACGACAACATTGATCCCCTTCTTGAGGCTATCAGCAGGACAATCGGAGGGGAAGGCGTCGAGAGTGGTGATGCGTTGATGGCGAACAGTCGACAAGCCACCGCGGTTAAAAATTGCTTATCGCAAATTATTAAAGCATCGATGGAGATAACCCAGCCAGATATTATGGCTGAAGAGCTCCGACTGGCTAGCAATAGTTTGTTCGCAGTTACGGGTGAAGTTACCCCGGATGATATTCTTGGAGAAATATTCGCTAAATTCTGTATTGGCAAGTAAAATCTACATCAGTAAGATGTTTCACGTGAAACAGTGAAAGTTTAGCTGACCAGATCTTTAGTCTCTTTTAAATTAGGTGCTGTAATTGAAATATCCAGAATCATACGATGTTATAATTGTAGGCGGTGGCCACGCGGGTACCGAAGCTGCTTTGGCGTCCGCTAGAACGGGCAGGAAGACGCTCCTCGTCACCCAAAATCTTGATACGTTAGGGCAAATGTCCTGTAATCCCTCGATTGGAGGTTTGGGTAAAAGCCATTTGGTGAAGGAAATAGATGCCCTTGGGGGAATTATGGCATATGCTGCCGACCTGTCAGGAATTCAATTTAGAGTTCTCAATAGGAGTAAGGGGCCGGCTGTCAGAGCAACAAGGGTACAGGCAGACAGGTTACTTTATAGGAGAGCAATAAGGACGGCGCTAGAAAATCAGGAAAACTTATCATTACTACAGCAAGCTGTAAAGAGCGTTCAACTTAAGTCTGGCTCGATCAGAGGGATTTTAACCGAAACCGACGTTTCGATCGAATCAAAAACTGTAGTTATCACAGCTGGGACTTTCTTGGCCGGGAAAGTTCATGTTGGGTCCCAAAGTTATCAAGCTGGTCGTGCTGGTGACCCAGCCTCGATAAGCCTGTCCAGTAATTTACGGGAGCTATCATTGCCTGTTGGCCGACTAAAAACCGGAACCCCGCCGAGAATTGACGGAAAAACAATTGATTTCACGAAATTGGTTAAGCAATTTGGGGATGATCCTAGGCCTGTTTTTTCTTATGAGGGGGATCATTCCTTGCACCCCCAGCAAAAGGTGTGCTGGATTACTCACACAAATGAGAAAACTCACGATATTATATTAAAAAATCTGCACCGTTCCCCTATGTTTTCTGGTGCCATAGAGGGGTTAGGGCCCAGATACTGTCCATCCATTGAAGATAAGGTAACTCGATTCACTGACAAAGGGAGTCACCAGGTTTTTTTAGAACCGGAGGGGCTTACTACGAATGAAATATATCCAAACGGGATATCTACTAGCTTACCTTTTGATGTGCAATTAGAATTCATCCAATCAATTAGAGGATTGGAGAATTGTTCAATCCTCCGGCCAGGTTATGCTATCGAATATGATTATTTTGATCCAAGGGAATTACGACAATCGCTCGAGACCAAAGCGATAAGAGGACTTTTTTTTGCCGGTCAAATCAATGGAACCACTGGATATGAAGAAGCAGCGGCACAGGGTATTCTTGCCGGAATTAACGCAGCCCGAATGGCGAATGAGCAAGAGCCTTGGCTTCCGCTGAGGAGTTCCTCTTACTTAGGAGTATTGGTTGATGATCTAACCACTAAAGGTATAATCGAGCCGTATCGCATGTTCACCAGTCGTGCAGAGTACCGCCTATCACTTAGGGAGGATAACGCGGATTTAAGGTTAACGCCCATAGCACAAGAACTCGGTCTTTTAACATCCGAGAGGTGGCTAAACTTTTGTGAAAAGCGAGATCGTATTGACACGGAGTTATTGAGAGTGAAGGAAACTTCCGTGAAAGCAAATGGTTCAAATGAACTCGCTCGTGAAATAAATACCAGCAAAATCAGAGCGGTTGCCCTGCTAAAGCGTCCAAATTTTACCTTTGATAACTTGATAAAATTCACAGACTATAAAGACTTAAATTTGAGAGATGAAATAAAACAGCAGGTAGAAATACAAGTAAAATACGAGGGTTATATTAAAAGGCAAGATATTGAAATCAATAAACAAATTGGCCTTGATGCCTTAAAGTTACCTGAAAATATCGACTATGAATTGGTGTCAGGGCTTTCAAACGAAATAAGGCAACTGTTAACCTCGCGTCGTCCAGAAACCATTAGTCAAGCATCGCGGATTACAGGAATTACCCCCGCTGCGATATCCATCTTGATGATTTACCTAAAGCACTCTTCCCAAAAGACAAATTATGTTCACAAGAAAGCAAAATCGCTTGCAAAATAAAATTGAGGAACAGTTCTTAACCGGTCTTAGAAGTCTAGGATTGGCATTTGGGCCAACAAAATTAGCTCAATTAAACGAGTTCGCTCAATTACTTGAAAAATGGAATACCATATACAACTTAACCGGTATAAAGAATACCGCTGATTGGTGGACACACCATTTTTTTAGATAGCCTAGCGGTTGTAGAATATTTAACAGGGGACACTATGGTTGACATAGGGTCTGGTGCTGGATTTCCAGGTGTCATTTTGGGAATAGCAATGCCAGAAACAAATGTGACGCTAGTCGATAGCAACCATAAAAAAGGGGCTTTTTTGCGCGAGGTTTCTTCGCGATTGGGGTTAAAAAATATTTCAGTCATTACAACCAGGGTTGAGGATTATAAGCCCGTCACCAGATACTGTCTGGTTATATCTCGAGCTTTCGCGAGTCTACATGTCTTTTTACTTAGATCGAAGCATTTATGCACTAAAAATGGATCGCTTGTGGCTATGAAAGGTCACATAAATCGGGATGAGGTTGGCGCCATACCGCAAAATATACTTCAACGTATAATCCCAGTAGAGGTGCCATTTCTGCATGAAACTAGAAACCTTGTTTTCATGAGTCCTTCGGTCGGCGAAGGGTCGGTTTAATATGGCCAAGGTATTAGCTATAGCTAACCAAAAAGGCGGGGTGGGTAAAACAACAACCGCCATAAACTTGTCTGCCAGCTTGACTTTAGCAAGTAAAAAAGTACTTTTAATCGATTTAGACCCGCAAGGTAACGCTACTACTGGCAGCGGGATCGATAAACATAGCATTTCTCCCACGGTTTATCAGGTTTTATTAGGGCAAAGCAAAATCAACTCAGCAATAAGAAAAAGTAATGAGGGGCAATATGACGTGTTGCCAGCTAATAGAAACTTGGCCGGTGGTGAGGTTGAATTGGTGGATATTGAAAATAGAGAAAATAGATTAAAAAATGCTCTCCACAATCTTCTGGACAAGTATGACTATATCTTGATCGACTGCCCTCCGGCCCTCAGCTTACTGACTGTTAATGGCTTCACCGCCGCCGACGCCGTAATGATCCCGATGCAGTGCGAGTACTATGCTCTTGAGGGTTTACGAGATTTGGTGGAAACTATAAAACGCATAAGATCTAGCTTGAATTCAGGACTTAAAATTGAGGGATTATTGCGCACAATGTATGACCCAAGAAATTCTCTAACTCGTCAAGTATCGGACGATCTTGAAGACCACTTTGGAGATAAGGTTTATCGCACAGTAATTCCGAGAAATGTCAGGTTAGCCGAAGCGCCAAGTCACGGACTACCCGTGGTAGCTTTTGACGCGAGTTCGCGGGGAGCTTTGGCATATCTTGATTTGGCACGTGAGGTAATGGGACACAACAGTTAAATAAGGAAATACATGGGAAAAACAAAAGGATTGGGGAGGGGCTTAGATGCCCTATTCGCTCTCGAGACTAAGGCATCTGACCTTGGGACAGCAAACGAGTTATCGGTTAATGTGTTGGTGCCAGGACGATATCAACCTCGTTCTCAAATGGATCAATCATCGATAAAATCCCTAGCGGACTCTATTCATTCCCAAGGGATTATTCAGCCTATTCTTGTTCGGGCGATAGGAAACCATAAATATGAAATTATCGCAGGGGAGCGCCGCTGGAGAGCGGCCCAAGAGGTCGGTTTAGAAACAGTTCCAGTGGTGATTAGGGAAGTCGAAGATGAGGATGCTATATCGATGGCTCTAATCGAAAATATTCAACGCGAGGATCTAAACCCTTTGGAGGAAGCGTCTGGAATTGACCGACTCATAACCGAATTTGGTTTAACTCATGAGTCGGCTGCGAAATCGTTGGGGAAATCTCGCAGCGCTATTTCTAATTTACTTAGATTGCTTTCACTTGATAGAAATGTTCAAAAATTACTCATGGCAGGCTCAATTGACATGGGCCACGCTAGAGCTCTTTTATCATTGGAAAAGCAAACACAAGTTGAGATGGCTAACAGGATCGTAACCCTCGGTTTATCCGTCAGGGAGACAGAAAGGCTAGTGAACTCTGATGTCGTATCCAAACAAAGTAAAAAAACTCCGAGAAAATCACGAGATTTGCAGCGCCTGGAAGACGAGATCTCAGAATTGTTGGGATTATCATCAAGCATAAAGCACGGCAAAGGTGGTAGTGGTAAACTTATAATTAATTATGGTAATCTTGATCAACTTGACTTGGTATTAACCAAGCTGAGGAAATAATTTCAGCCCGGTCATTTGGTATTGATATGATTCAAATCAATCTTAAAGTTAACGCAATGAAGGCACCACAAATAAAATGGTTCTCTCAATATTTGCTCAACCCGCCGGAATGACTTCCTTATATTTAAATCCCGATTTATTTGTGCCATCCCAGATCAAAAAAGTGCTTTTAATGCAACTAGGATTGGTAGCAATTGTGTCCGCTTTTTTTCTGACGTTTGGCGGCTATTTGATGGCTCTCTCCTCGTTGGTTGGAGGACTGATAGCATTATTACCCGCGTGTTTTTATGGCTGGAGAGTGGGGTTAACGCTTAGTTTTCCGGCAAAGCAAGCCTTCCAAGGGCATGTGGTTGGCCAAGCAGGTAAGTATGTTTTTACAATAATTTTGTTTTCCATAGCGTTCACATTATTTACATCGATAAATATATTAGCATTATTTTCCTCCTACATTGCCGCTCTGCTGGTATACTGGTTGGCCTTAATTATTTTTACAGATAAGGTTTGAAGTAATGGCAAGCGCTGATAACGGATCACAAACATCATCGGAATACATTAATCACCACCTAACCAACCTAAAAGTAGGAGACGGTTTTTGGACTCTGCACTTGGACACCTTCCTAGTTTCCGGGTTTTTAGGACTAATTGCGTTTGGGTTTATGCTAAGAGTCGCACAAAAAGCGACGAGTGGTGTGCCATCAGGATTGCAAAATTTTGTGGAAATGGTTGTTTCTTTGGTGAACGATCAAGTTAAAGATACTTTCCATGGAAAAAGCCAATTAGTCACCCCATTAGCCATAACAATATTTGTATGGGTATTTTTGATGAACGCTATGGATTTAATACCTGTGGATTTTCTATCACAAGGTTTTCATTTGGTCGGAGTTGACTACTTCAAACAGGTCCCCACTACGGACCCCAATCTGACATTTGCACTATCGCTCACCGTTTTTGCCTTGATGATAGGGCTTAGCATTAAACATAAGGGCGTTGGCGGATTATTGAAGGAAGCGCTAACTGTTCCGTTCGGCAAATGGCTATTCCCGGTGAACCTTATTTTCAGGATTATAGAGGATGTAGCCAAACCAATTTCACTTGCACTCCGACTCTTCGGCAATTTGTACGCAGGGGAAATGGTATTTATTCTAATTGCTTTGTTTGGCGTGTGGCAGCTACCACTAGCTTTACCTTGGGCTCTGTTTCATATACTAATTATCACGTTACAGGCATTTGTTTTCATGATGCTGACCATAGTTTACATGAGCATGGCAGTTGAAAGTCATTAGGGAAGATTAACTTAACTTACGTTTGAATTTTAATTAGCTTTTGTAGGAGAAAAAAATGGAAATCTCGTCGGTTCTAGGCATGACCGCTATTGCTGTAGCTTTACTCATAGGATTAGGTGCATTGGGTACAGCGATAGGGTTTGGAATACTTGGTGGTCGTTTTCTAGAGGGTGCTGCTAGGCAACCAGAAATGATACCAACGCTCCAAGTTAAAATGTTTATTGTTGCTGGGCTTTTGGACGCGGTCACTATGATCGGGGTGGGAATTGGTTTGTATCTTCTTTTCGCAAACCCTTTCATAGCAATTATTAACGGTTAGAACATTCCGGTTTATTTTCAGGAGAAAACATAGTGGATATAAACGCTACGCTGCTGGGGCACGTTATTTGGTTTAGCGTGTTTATATGGGTAACGATGAAATATATCTGGCCACCGTTACAACAAGCAATGGAAGATCGTCAACAAGAAATTGCTGGTGGGTTGGCAGCAGCGGAGCAAGGTCGAAAAGACTTAGTCCAAGCTGCGGATAAGTCACAGGCAGTGATCTCAGAGGCCAGGGCGAATGCTTCCGATATTATTGTCCAAGCTGAAAAAAGAGGTGCTGAGTTGGTTGAGGAAGCAAAAATAGCAGCCCAAACTGAAGCTACTCGCATAATTGACGCCGCAAAAAAAGATATTGATCAAGAGGTAGCGCGGGCCAAAGAAGAACTGCGATTAAAAATTTCACTTCTGGCAGTCTCGGGGGCAGAGAGGATTCTCAAGAAAGAGGTTGACCAAGAAAGCCACAAAACATTATTGCATGATCTCGAAAAGGAGTTTAATTAAAAGTGGCGGAAATAGTGACTATTGCAAGACCCTATGCAACAGCTATTTTTCAGTTAGCAAAGTCAAATGGTAGTTTGGATGATTGGTCGTTGGAACTCGATTATCTTTTGGAATTATGCAACGATCCAAACGTGAAAAATTTTTTGGCGCATCCCCAGGCTACCAGTAGAGATATTGAATCCGTCTTCCTTGGACTATTAAGTAATAAAGTGGACCGCAAGGTTTGTAACTTTCTACGATTAGTGATTAAAAATGATCGTTTGCATGCCTTGCCACTTATAAGAAGCATATTTGAAAAATTAAAGGCTACTGAAAAAGGTAAAGTTGACGCTATCATTCAGACTGCCTTTGATTTGGACAGACAGGATTTGGAAAATCTGATCAAAATGGTTTCGAAAAAAATCAGTAAAGCAGTCAATCCAGTTGTCAAGGTCGACAAAGGGTTAATCGGGGGTATTAAAGTACAAATCGGTGATAAAGTTTGGGACATGTCAGTCAGTGGGAAATTAAAATATATGGCGTCCAGCCTTTCAAAATAGGAGCAAATTAGGAATGCAGTTGAATCCTTCGGAAATTAGCGAATTAATCAAGAAAAAAATAGAGAACTTTGAAGAAGACACGGATGTGAAAACGCAAGGTACCGTTGTGTCTGTGACCGACGGAATTTGTCGCGTTCACGGATTGTCCGACGTCATGCAAGGGGAAATGCTTGAGTTCCCCAACAACACCATCGCACTGGCCTTAAACCTCGAAAGGGACTCAGTTGGCGCAGTTATATTGGGAGACTATACCCACGTAACCGAGGGTGATATCGTAAAAAGTACTGGTCGGATTTTGGAAGTTCCCACGGGGAAGGCCTTGGTAGGACGGGTCGTCGACGCGCTGGGTAATCCAATAGATGGAAAAGGCCCGATCCAAGGAACCAGGTCTGATCCGATAGAGAAAGTAGCACCAGGAGTGATTTGGAGAAAATCGGTCTCCGAGCCAGTGCAAACCGGTTTAAAGGCAATTGATTCAATGGTGCCTATAGGTAGGGGACAAAGGGAGCTCATCATTGGTGATCGGCAAACTGGTAAGACAGCCGTAGCTGTTGACACCATAATAAATCAAAAGGGAAAGAATCTATATTGCGTATACGTAGCAATTGGTCAAAAAGCTTCGACCGTTGCTAACGTTGTTCGAAAGTTAGAAGAATACGGTGCCATGGAATATACTATCGTGGTAGCAGCTACGGCATCGGAGTCTGCGGCAATGCAATATATTTCTGCCTACTCGGGATGCACGATGGGAGAGTATTTCCGGGATAATGGAGAAGATTCGCTGATTATCTACGATGACTTAACAAAACAGGCTTGGGCTTATCGACAAATTTCTCTTTTACTGAGGCGTCCGCCAGGAAGAGAGGCTTACCCAGGGGATGTATTTTATCTACACTCTAGATTACTGGAAAGAGCGGCTAGAGTATCTGAGGCCTGGGTCGAAAAGCATACCGACGGCAAAGTAAAAGGTAAAACAGGATCACTCACTGCCTTACCAATAATTGAGACGCAAGCTGGTGATGTGTCAGCCTTCGTCCCGACTAACGTTATTTCTATAACAGATGGGCAAATTTTTTTAGAGACTGATCTTTTTAATTCAGGTATTCGCCCTGCGATAAATGCGGGTGTTTCAGTTTCCAGAGTTGGAGGTGCGGCGCAAACCAAGATAATGAAGAGAAAAGACACTGGAGGTGGAGTAAGGCTAGCACTTGCTCAATACCGAGAGTTGGCAGCGTTTGCACAGTTTGCTTCAGATCTAGACGATGCGACAAGGAAACAATTAGAGCGCGGACGGTTAGTTACAGAATTAATGAAACAAGTACAATATTCACCTATGGAAGTCTGGGAAATGGCTCTTACTTTGTTCGCCGTAAATAACAATTTCTTCGATGATATACCAGTCGATAGTGCTCTTGCAGCTGAAAAATCAATGAAAGATTACATTCAAAGTCATAATGACGGTTTGGTCAAGATCATTTCCGATACTGGCGCTTTATCCCCTGAGGACGAAAAATTGTTAACAAAAGCTATCGAGGGTTGGAAGAAAAGCGGTACTTACTAAAAACAAACGAGGCTCATATTTAGAGAATATTTTATGGCAGGTACCAAAGAAATACGAACTAAAATCCGTAGCGTTCAAAACACCCGAAAAATAACCAAAGCTATGGAAATGGTTGCTGCATCCAAGATGCGAAAAGCTCAGGAAAGAATGCGCGCCGCCCGTCCCTACGGCGATAAGATGCGAACCTTGGCAGCACATATATCTCACGCCAACCCAGAATACAGGCACCCTTTTTTGATCGAGCGTGACACTGTCAAACGAGTGGGTATGATAATTGTAACCACTGACAAAGGGCTGTGCGGTGCCATGAATTCCAATATTCTTAGAATGGCGTTGGCCCGTTTTAAAAAACTAAGCGACGAGGGTGAAGAAATCGATGTATGTTACATAGGAGGGAAAGGACTTGCGGCAATGCAAAGATTAGGAACAAATATAGTATCTCACGTGACTCCCCTAGGAGATAAACCGAAACTCGACGAGTTAATTGGAGCAGTGAAGGTGATGCTGGATGGATATACAAATGACCAGTTCGACCGAGTTGATCTTTTCTACACTAAATTTCTGAATACCATGAAACAGGAGCCAGTCAGAGAACAGTTGCTTCCCTTATCGGGTGATCATCTGGGTGCACCAGAGGGGTCTTGGGACTACATTTATGAGCCAGAAGCCGAAGCAATCCTCAATAAAGCCCTGAAGAGATATATTGAAACCCTAATATTTCAATCGGTGGCAGAGAATATGGCTTCAGAGCAGTCAGCAAGGATGGTGGCGATGAAATCTGCCTCTGATAATGCCGCCACCCTTATTGACGAGTTAACTTTAGTCTACAATAAGTCGAGGCAAGCTGCGATTACCCAGGAGTTGTCAGAAATAGTAAGCGGTGCGGCTGCAGTGTAGGGGTCGCTATTAAAATCTTTAGTTTAAATGAATAAGAAAGATATCATGTCACAAGAAATCGGAACAATTGTTCAATGCATTGGCGCTGTCGTCGACATCGAATTTTCTCGAGAGGCTCTGCCTAAAGTCTATGATGCTCTAAAGTTGGAAGAAAGTAGCACAGAGGGGTCCTTGGCGGAGGATGGACTAACTTTCGAGGTGGAGCAACAGTTAGGAGATGGCATAGTTCGATGTATAGCGCTTGGTTCGTCGGATGGAATACGGAGGGGAATGAAAGTAGCAAATACAGGTGCCCCGATTTCTGTTCCTGTGGGTGAGGGTACGCTTGGACGAATTATGGATGTTCTTGGAAGGCCAATTGACGAGGCTGGTCCAGTAAAATCTGATGAACTCCGTCCTATCCATTCCCCAGCCCCTAAATTTGCCGAGTTATCGCCGTCGGTGGAACTTTTAGAGACGGGAATCAAAGTTATCGATCTAGTTTGCCCATTTGCAAAGGGAGGCAAAGTAGGCTTGTTTGGAGGTGCGGGTGTTGGAAAAACCGTGAACATGATGGAGTTAATAAATAATATTGCCAAACAGCACTCTGGTTTATCTGTATTTGCTGGTGTCGGAGAAAGAACCCGAGAGGGCAACGATTTTTATCATGAGATGCAAGAATCAAATGTATTAGATAAAGTCGGAATGGTATTTGGACAAATGAATGAACCACCAGGTAATCGGTTGAGAGTAGCTTTGACTGGGCTCACAATGGCAGAAAAATTTCGTGATGAAGGAAGAGACATACTATTTTTCGTCGATAATATATACAGGTATACCTTAGCCGGAACCGAGGTTTCTGCTCTTTTGGGAAGAATGCCTTCGGCAGTTGGATACCAGCCTACTTTAGCAGAAGAAATGGGTAAATTGCAGGAGCGGATAGTATCCACCAAAGTTGGCTCTATTACATCCATTCAGGCCGTATATGTACCAGCTGATGATTTAACAGATCCATCTCCAGCAACTACGTTTGGGCATTTGGACGCCACAGTTGTTCTCAGTCGAGATATAGCATCCCTTGGTATTTATCCAGCAGTTGATCCTCTCGACTCGACCTCCAGACAGGTTGATCCCAATGTTGTTGGCGAAGACCATTACACAACGACTCGCGCGGTTCAGGCCAATCTTCAAAAGTATAAAGAATTACGTGACATTATCGCAATTTTAGGTATGGACGAATTATCCCCAGAGGATAAGCTTGCGGTGTCTCGCGCCCGAAAAATACAACGGTTCCTTTCTCAACCGTTCCATGTTGCGGAAGTTTTCACGGGTTCGCCGGGGAAATTTGTTTCTTTGAAAGACACCATCAGAGGGTTTAAAATGATTTGTAATGGGGAGTGTGACGAGCTACCAGAACAAGCTTTTTACATGGTTGGAGGAATTGAAGAAGCTATCGAAAAAGCCAAAAGCATTTAGTTATGGCATTTTTATTGTCCCATTTAAATAGAATCCAAAGATAAACTATGGCAAATACAATACAAGTCGATGTGGTGAGCGCTGAAGAAGCTATATTCTCTGGGGAAGCCAAATTCGTTATCCTCCCAGGAGAAACCGGGGATCTGGGGATATTTCCGCAACACACTCCGCTAATTACTAGTGTTAAGGCAGGATCAGTTAGGATTAAATCGTTGAACTCAGAGGCTGAGGAAAGTATCTTTGTTGCGGGTGGAATCCTAGAGGTGCAGCCTTCCATAATTACAGTTCTAGCTGACACGGCTATTCGAGCCGAGGATTTGGATGAAGCCAAAGCTATAGAAGCGAGAAAAAAGGCCGAAGAGGCTCTAAAGAATGCCGTGGACAAACGAGAGGTAGCTACAGTGGAAGCTGAACTATCGATGTTAACAGCCCAACTTGCCATGATCCGGCGAGAGCGCAAGTAAAAGAGTCAAAAGATCCCCATTGTATCTTATTCAGATCTTTGTATGAGGTACTGATACGAGAAATCTCGTGATTGACATTTTTCCTTGGTACATCTAGTCTAAAACCAACTGGTTTTGAGTAAACTAAGAATTATAATACTGAAGGGGCCCGATTGAACCGGACTTTACTTTTACTAATCGTTTGTTGTACATGTCACTTTGGCTGTTCCTCCGAGGAAAATAGTAGTGTCAAAATAGGATTTATTGGGCCATTAACGGGTGGAGTTTCGGCAAATGGCATTGGTGGAAGAAATTCGGCTGATTTGGCCATAAAACTCGCTAATTCTGATCCAACGAAGAAAAACCAATACGAATTAGTAGTTCTTGATGATGAATGCAAACCTAATATTGGCATACAAGTTGCCACTAAAGTTGCAGCTAACCCTAATATACTTGGAGTCGTAGCGCATTATTGCTCAGCTGTGGCCGTTGGCACGGTTGATGTATTCCACAAATTTGGTATGCCAATGATAGTATGGGGTGCGGTACTTCCAAAAATAACTTATGGAAATAGTTATCCGGAGGTCCATAGAGTAAACGGCACTATGATTAATCAAAACGACGTGGCAGCGAAGTTTATGGTTGATATGGGTTACAAAACTTGGGTAATAATTCACGATACTACTGATTATGGAAAGGGACACAATAAGTATTTTTCAGAAAGTCTTGAAAAATATGGAGGGACAATATTAGGGAGTTTTGGCGTTACAGCTGACCAACAAGATTTTAACGCAGAACTAACAAAAATAAAGTCTTTGAATCCTGAGGTCATATATTTCGGCGGTATTACGCCCATTGGAGTGCGGATTCGGACTCAGATGGACAGGTTGAATATATCAGCAGTGTTCCAGGGAACATCGGGTATTATTTCTGATGCTTACATTGAGGGCACAGGGCCCTTGGCCGAACGAACCTTGGCTTTCCGGGAAGGAGATGCCGCAGAACGCTTGCCAGGCGGGTCAGTGTTTTTAGAAGAATACAAAAAACAACAGTATTCTTCTCCACCTGAAGCTTACGGACCATTTGCGTTTGCAGCCACTAACTTATTAATTGCCGCCATAGAAAATACTGGTAGTAATCGAGAAAGAATAACTAAATATTTAAACCAAGTACGTAACTACGATTCAGTTATTGGAAAAATAACATTTGATGAGTATGGTCAAAATATGGTCCCGCTCATTACTAAATTTGTGGTTCAAGATGGCGACTGGGTAATTTGGGAACAAAGTGAATACAAATCGGGGGAGCGTAATCTTTCTCAGAAACCTTGAAAGATAAAAATACAATAGTATGATTCTTGATTTTTTAGACCAGTATCTTGTTAACGGTTTAGTGTTAGGGGTCATTTACGCAATGGTAGCCGTTGGTTTCACCTTATTTTTTGGTGTACTAAACATCATCAAATTCTCACATGGCGACGTATTAATGGCTGGTGGATTTGCAGCTCTTTTGGCCCATCAAACCCTTACATCCTTGGGTTCAGAATTAACAATCTTCAATTTGATAGTTACAATTATATTCGCCGTTTTGTCGATGGGTTTGTTAGGTGCTCTGGCGGCCCGTTTCCTAGTACTTCCGCTTAAGGCTGCTCCTCCGCTAAACACGCTACTTATTACCTTGATGCTTGGCTTAGCAATAAGGGAGGCGGTGCGTTTGTTTTATCCCAATGGCTCTAATCCTAAACCGTTTCCTCGACTTTTACCCGATACAAGTACGACCTTACAAACCTTTCAAATACGCACTGATAGTCTTATTATAATATTCGGTGGACTAGGTGCTATTTTATTTCTCCATTTGTTAATCAAGAACACTCGATTAGGTTTGGCAATAAGAGCTATCGCGCAAGACTCAGAGACTGCCCGCTTAATGGGCATCAATTTTAGAAAAATTGTTTTGGGAACATTCGCCCTAGGATCTGGGTTAGCGGCACTCGCGGGTGTAGCGAATGGGCTTTACTATAATGAGGTGAATTTCTCTATGGGGTTATTTCTGGGTGTTGTTGGTTTTAGCTCAGCTGTGGTGGGTGGCCTTGGGAGTATACTGGGCGCTATTATAGGCGGATTTTTATTTGCCCTTCTTCAAACATTAGGTGCAATTTGGTTTACGGTTCCAGCCTACAAAGATGTTTTTGCATTTATAATTATTATTGTAATCATGGCCTGTCGCCCTACGGGATTATTGTCAGAAAGCAGCTCAGACAGAGTATGATGCATTCAAATCTCAAAATTTCTACCATATTAACTGCTGTGTTAACCATGGGCGCTATGGCAGTTTTTTTTATCTCTTTTTTATTGGCGGAAACAGAAATTAGTTTATTGATTACTGTAGCACTCGGGATCGGCTTTTTTATATTTGCGAAAAACCAAAGCTACTTTGAAAACATGATTATATTTTCAAATCAACGTCCGGTGTTTTTTCATGGCCTAATTATCATAATAATTTCATTAATTTTATCAATTTGTAAACACGAACATTTTGCATTATTCATGATTGCTTCGGTGACTCTTTATGCAACAGCGTGTTTTGGACTTACCCTGCAGCTTGGCTATGCTGGCTTAACTAATTTCGCGGGAGCTGCATTTTTGGGAATTGGTGGATACACAGTTGCAATTTTAGCTAACAACAACGTCCCAATTATTTTATCAGTACTGTTTGGTGGCATTACGGCATCATTAATTGGTTCTCTATTAATACTTCCAATATTACGAACGCGAGGCCATTATGCCGCTCTAGTGACTATAGCCTTTTCACTATTATTCAAAACGTTTCTCGAGTTAAATGAATTTTTGGGGGGACCGCAAGGAATCAAAATACCGCCAATGAATCTTTTTGGCTGGTCTTTTAGCGAACCTGTTTTAGGTGGATCGTTTTATATCAGTTATGTGATTTTGTCACTGATTGTGATGGGGGTCGTTTTAGGCATAACACGACTTGTGGAAAAATCTTGGTTAGGTTTGCACTTTGACTCTGTGAGAATTGACGAGGTAGCATCGTCTTGTTTTGGGATAAATATAGCTTTCTGGAAAATCACGGCGTTTACAATCGGAAATTTTTTCATTGGAATATCAGGTGGTATATATGCAAACATGCTAGGGCATATTGCCCCTACTAATTTTACGTTTGGAGATTCGCTTATTCTAATTTCCATAGTGATACTCGGAGGAATAGGTAATCCCATAGGTGTACTGCCTGCAGCTTTCTTGATACTAGTACTTCCGGAAAAATTACAATTTATACAAGAGTATCGTCTTTTACTGTTTTCTATATTAGTGATTCTAGTTTTGATTTATCGACCTGACGGTCTGCTTAACAGGCCACTTAGAAAGTTTTATAAAGAATGGGGGCCACCGTTCATTGGAAAATAAATTATTAGATGTTACTAACTTGACAGTTGAGTTTGGGGGGCTGACCGCTCTCTCTGGTTTAGACTTCCAACTTCGAGAGGGTGAGTTACTAGGTCTGATTGGTCCCAATGGTTCGGGAAAAACCACTTGTTTTAACGCTATAACCGGAATATACAAGCCGTCCAAGGGGTCAGTAGTTCTTCTGACTAAAGATATAACTGGGCTGAACTCTCAGAAAATTTATAAGAGTGGAATTACAAGAACATTCCAGCGTTTACGATTAGCGGTTGGTTTGTCTGTTTTTGATAACCTCGTTATCGGTGATACGGTTGATTTAAATACCAGCGTACTTTTCAACTTGTTAAAAAGAAAAGCTTTAAGGAAACAAGTCGACTATCAGTTAAATAAAGTGAAAAATATCCTCAAAATTTTCAATCCTGATTTGGTAAATGCAATTTATGAACCTATAAGTAAATTAACAATGATCGATAGGAGGCGGGTGGAAGTATGCCGAGCTTTAATTAGTAGGCCGCGAGTCTTACTTTTAGACGAACCATCTGCCGGAATGACGTCGGAGGAAACACGCGAATTTATGGATGATCTGTTGGAGATCAAAAAGAAAACCCCAAGCCTTGGAATAATATTGATTGAACATGAAATGAGTGTAATTCAACGAGTAACCGATAGGTGTGTAGTACTCAATTATGGAAAAAAAATTGCTGAAGGAACCTATAAAGCAATTTCCTGCAGTCGTGATGTGCGCGTTGCTTATTTAGGGGAGGACTAGCAATGTCTACTCTATTAGAGATAAGAAATATTTTTACAGGCTATGATGAAGCCGATGTTTTATCAGGGGTTTCAATAAAAATAAAAAAAGGTCAAATCACATGCTTGCTGGGAGCAAATGGCTCGGGCAAAACAACACTAATACGCACTATTCTGGCTTTGACGCAGTCACGAAGTGGACAAATATTTTTTGATGGACAAGAGATTACTGAAAAAGAGACCCATGATATAGTGCGACTCGGAATATCAACAATTCCAGAGGGACGAAAAGTTTTTCCTAAGTTAACAGTGAAAGAAAACTTACTGATTGGTGCTATTCTAGAAAAAAATAGTATTAAATTGTCATCACGTTTTGAGGAAGTTATAGATATTTTTCCGCAATTACGCAATAGGAGGAACCAGATAGCTGGAACTATGTCTGGAGGGGAACAGGCTATGTTGTCTATAGGGCGAGGTTTAATGGGAGCGCCAAAGCTTTTGGTAATTGACGAACCTTCTCTGGGGCTCTCACCGTTATTTGTGAAAGAAAATTTCAAAGTTATTCACGCGATAAAGGAGCGGGGAATCACCGTTCTTTTGGTGGAGCAAAATGTGAAACAAACATTAGAAATTGCAGACTATGGTTATGTACTATCCCAAGGTCACGTAGTAGCAGATGGCACTGCGGAAGCATTGGCAAACAGTGATCAGGTTCAATCCGCTTATTTTGGGATTCAAAAAAATAAAGATTTTGAGGAATAAAGTATGGATAAAAAAAATGAAGCGATCGAAATCACAAAAAAGATTTTGAGGATGAATACAATTAATCCCCCAGGACAAGAGAGAGCATGTGCGAAAGTTCTTGGACACTTGTTAGAGGAGGAAGGATTTTCGGTTACGTATGATGATATGGGACCGGATAGGGCTAATCTCATAGCGAGAATTGGGGGGTCAGCAAATAAATTACCTTTATGTTTTACTGGACACATAGATACTGTTCCATTAGGAGCTACTGATTGGAAAAAATCAGCATTCGATGGTGATACGGATGCTGGAAAATTATATGGACGAGGGTCCAGTGATATGAAATCAGGAATCGCAGCTTTCATCGGTGCTCTGAGAGGTTTAGGTAAAAAGTTGTCGCGGTCTCCTGGCTTAGAACTGGTCTTTACAGCAGGCGAAGAGACCGGATGTGAGGGCGCTTTTAATTTAGCTGCAAAACCAGGATTATTGGGAAAAGTTGGTGCAGTTTTGGTAGGGGAGCCAACTGCAAATTATCCCATGGTCGGTCATAAGGGCGCATATTGGGTAAGAGCTAAAACTCATGGAGTTACAGCCCATGGATCAATGCCAGAGAAAGGCGTAAATGCAGCTTATAAGGCGTCACGAGTTTTAACAGCTTTAGAAGATTTTAGGTTTGAAAATTTACCACACAAGTTGATGGGACAAGCCACATTGAATGTAGGAACTATCAAAGGAGGTCTAAACATTAATTCTGTTCCCGACGAAACATCCATAGGGGTAGACATTCGAACAGTGCCTTCTTCACCTCACGCAAAAATTAAAGAATCATTACAAAAGGCTTTCGATAAGGATGTAACCCTAGAAACTATTTTAGATGTTGAACCAGTCTTTACCGAGCCCTCTCATTCGTGGGTGCAAGAGGTGTTCGGTATTATGTCTCCATTTCTGAACGAACACGTATCATCCAAAACCGCAACGTATTTTACTGACGCCGCCGCGTTAAATGAGGCTTATAACCATCCTCCCACCATCATTATGGGCCCAGGTGAACCAGAAATGGCTCACCAAACCGATGAGTATTGCCGGTTAGCAGCTATTGATGTCGCAGTAGCAGCTTACGAGGAAATTATTCGTAAATGGTGCAAAATTTAAACGAGCTTGATTTGTTTGTAGACCTCTCACTTTATGTTCAAGCCAGGAAGTTATTCGGTCAACAAATAGCAAGTTTTGAAGAACGGGGAGCTATTTTTTACGGAGAAGTTATCTTAGCCGGTAGGGTAGTAAAAATAGTGTTTACTAACGGAAAATTACACGGTGGTACTTTCGGTTATGAAGAAAGCCACCAGCTATTAAGAATTATTAAAGATAGTCGAACCGCTAATATCCCCATAGTTTTTTTTCTAGATTCAGGAGGGGCCCGGCTAAATCAAGGGTTTAGGGCTCTCGGTGCTTTCCGCGAAATGTATCGGGAATTACTCAAAACCAGGTTACAGGGAGTCCCTATGATCAGTGTAATTCTAAGAAACTGTTTTGGGGGGGCAAGTATGATAGCGGCGACTTGCTCTTATCGCATCTCCAGTGCACACTCGCGTTATGGCATGTCAGGACCGAAACTAATTTTTGGGCATGATTTACTCATTAAAGATACCCAAAGAGGCGGTAATTTAATTAGTGATAATTTCGGTGGAAAAGCTAGGTTCAAAATGGGTGCCTTCGACGACCTATGTGAGGATAATCCAGTAGCGTACAAAATTCTTTTAGAAAGTTTTTTGGGGACTCATTATCAATTTGATATTGATTTGAAGGTATTTCATGAGATCTTAAAAAAAAGATTATTACATCATTTGCCTAAACATAAAACTCATGACAATCACCATAATATTTTATTTGGTGATGGCTGTCCGGTGGGGGCTGTTGAATCACTTTTACTAGCCGACCATTTGCTCAGTGCGCAGGCGGGTGAAAAATTTACTATATGTCTAGATTCCCCAAGCCATGCAATGACCTTATTCGATGAGGCATTAGTGCTTTCGGATTATATGTCTCATTTAGCACTTTGTTTAGCTCAAACAAAGAAACGTAATATCACGGTAGAACTTGATATTAAGAATCAAGCAGGTGGTGGCGTATATGTTTCTCTTGCATCTGGTTGTGATAGGGTTAGATCTCATAAAAATACTAAATTTTCTTTGCTTCCTAACAAGGCTGTCAGTGCTATTTTGGGCAAAGACGTGAGAATACAAAAATCTTCCGACGAATTACTAGAATATAAAGTTATTGATAAATTTATTGCAAAATGAAAAATCAAAATTTTTACACATTACTTCTTGATTCGATGCAAATGCATCCAGCTAAAATAGCTATAGAATGTGAAACAGGGATTAAATTGACATATTCAGAATTAATAAAAAAAACAACCGAATATGCGGCTAACTTATTGAGCATGCGGGCTAGACCAGGTGACCGAGTACTCGTGCAGGTTAATAAGACACCAGAGGCTTTAATATTGTACCTCGCTTGTTTAAGGGTCGGATTAGTTTATGTTCCTTTGAACACGGCCTACACAAAAAGAGAAGTAGCCTATTTCGTTGATGATGCTGAGCCAAAAGTTATCGTGGGGGATTTACAGACAATAAACTCTTTAAAGGATTTATTAAAAAATAAGTTAACCACACGTGTGATTACTATTGATGAAATTGCAGTAGCTCCTGATAGTATAGATTTTCCTCGTACTATCAGTAAGCGTAAATCAACTGACTTGGCGGTATTGATTTACACCTCAGGTACGACCGGGTTGTCAAAGGGTGCTATGCTCACCCACGAAAACTTATCAAGCAATGCCAAGGCTTTGGTGGAGTCTTGGGGGTTTAGCGAAACTGATATTATTTTGCACGCATTACCAATTTTTCATATTCACGGGCTTTTTGTAGCTAGCCACTGCCCACTGATGGTTGGGGCAAAAATAAATTGGCACAATAGTTTCAAGGTAAAAAATGTGATTACTGCTTTCAAAAAATCAACGATTTTTATGGGTGTACCAACTTATTATTCAAGAATATTATTGGACGCGGCGTTAAATATTGATTCTTGCAAGAGCATTCGGTTATTCATATCTGGTTCCGCTCCTTTGATCGAGGAGATTCATAAAAATTTTTTGCAACGTACAGGAAAAGTTATTTTAGAAAGATATGGCATGTCAGAGGCTGGCATTATTACATCAAATCCTCTAAAGGGAGAGCGTCGAGTAGGAACGGTGGGGTTAGCCATAGACAAATATCAGATTCGAGTGATTGGTAATGATCAAAAAATTGTAAGTAATGGGAAAATTGGAAGTATTCAAATTAGGGGTCGTAGTCTTTTTGATGGTTATTGGAAAATGCCAGAAAAAACTAAAATAGAATTTACTAAAGATAGGTGGTTTAGAACGGGAGATCTCGGTAGTGTAGATGAGTCTGGTTACCTTACCATAGTGGGCAGGGAAAAAGATATGATTATATGCGGAGGCTACAACGTGTACCCCAAAGAGATAGAGCAATTAATTCAAAGAAATTCAAAGGTAGCAGAAGTTGCAGTTGTTGGAGTACCTCATCAAGATTTCGGAGAAGTTGTAGTTGCTGCTATCGTTCTCAAGAAAGGTAAGTCAATAGACAAAGATAATCTTCTAGCTTTTTTGGAAAAAAATCTGGCTAATTTTAAAACTCCCAAAGTTATTTTTGTCGTCCCCAACTTTCCAAAAAACGCTATGGGTAAAGTTCAAAAAAATCGCATCAGAGATCAATTGGTGTCTCAACCAGAAGTCGCTCTTTTTAACAAGAAATAAGAGTAATTAAGCGATTTTATGGTCAAGTGACAAAAAACCCCCAGGCCATTTTGCTAGCTAGAAAAAATAATAAAATCGCAAAGATTTTTTTCAATGAATCGCCAGTCATATTATGCGCGACCCGGGCACCAAACGGAACTGTGACTAAAGTTCCAATAATAACTCCCAACAAGGCCGGAATGTAAACGTAGCCTAATGAAAATGGAGGTAGTAGTGGTTCGCCCAATCCGTTATAAATATACCCGATTGATCCTGAGACAGCTATCGGAAAACCTAATGCGGCAGAAGTTCCAACGGCCTGAATAATTGGAACTCTGCACAAGACCATTAATGGAATCGAAATTACGCCTCCGCCAGCTCCTACTAAACTAGATATAATACCAACTACTATCGCGGCAATTGATAAACCCATATGCCCAGGAAGATTTCTTTTTATGGTGTTTTTCGAGTCAAAAAAAAGTTTAATCGAGGAATAGTAAACAAACAAAACAAAAAATATAGCCAAGGATTTAGAGTCTAAGAAATCAGCAACGAAAGTCCCTAATAAAGTCCCAAATATCAAGCCAGGTGCGGCAATCTTGAATATATCCCATCTTACAACGCCACGACTGTGATGCTGCTTAACACTAGATATGGAAGTAAAAATTATACTAGTAATTGTGGTGCCAAGTGCAATATGTAATATTCGCGCGCTGTCAAAACTTTGGGCCGTGAAGGCAAAAACCAAAAGTGGCACGAGTGTTGTACCTCCTCCAATTCCTAACATTCCGGCAATAAAACCGACTATTAAGCCGATGAAAATATAACCAAAGAACCAATCCACTGGTCAGCGACACATATTCATTATTTCAGCCCACTCTTTCTTTGTAATAGGAGTGATTGATAATCTATTTCCCCGTTTGAGAATCTGAAGAGTCGCAAGTTTAATATTATTACGGATATCATGGAGTGGGATAAGGACTAATTTTTCTTTGAATGTTACTTCGACATTAAACCATCGTGGATTTTGCACATTAGATTTAGGGTCATAATATTTATTATTGGGGTCAAATTGAGTCTTGTCAGGGTATGCACTTTTGGTCACTTCCATTATCCCCGTAATACCAGGCTTGGGGCAGCTGGAATGATAAAAAAAAGCAAAATCTCCTATGTTCATGGAATCTCGCATGAAGTTTCGTGCTTGGTAATTACGTATGCCGTCCCATGGCTCGGTCTGATTAGGCCTTGATTTAAGGTCATCAATGCCGAAAACTTGAGGCTCAGATTTCATTAACCAGTATTTCATTAAATTGTTTTACCCTAGCGCTAATTTGAGAAAAATTAGAATACCCCCGCAAATGCCGTTAGGCCATTATCTTGAACCGTGAGTTCAAGGCGGATCGTTTCCCGACTGCTTCAGGTGCTTCCAAATAAGACTCACACAACAGCAATCTAGTAGTCAACAATCCTGATATGTATACATTGGTTCAAAAATATTGAAACCTTAACGAACATTGCAGGGGCATTAAAACAGATCATCCTGAGCGGTTAACGATTTTTCTATAGCCTCTGTTGCTAATATAATTCTACTCTTTAGCGCCCCGATATCCAAATCGCCCTCCAACTTGGTTGTTAAGAGCTCATGCGCAATATTCAGCGCTGCCATGATGGCGATTCTTTCCACCCCAATTACTTTTCCGTTGTCGCGAATTCCTTGCATACGTGCGTCCACGAATTCGACGGTTCTTATCAGCTCATTTTTTTCTTTTTCGTCGCATGCGACACTGAACTGTCGTCCGAGAATGGTGACATCTATATTAGTGGTGTTCGGGTTACTCACGAATTATCCGCGTTATTTTGTTTGACAAGAGTTTCGAGCCGATTGATAGCGACGTTTACTTTATGATTCAAAGTATCATTTTCATTACGCATATTAGCTATTTGCTGTCTTAGGGCAAGATTATTTGCCTGCAATTTATTACAGTTTTGAATTAATTGCTCAATTTTCTCATTCAGTGTTGTGAATTCAGCATTCATACCCAAACTATAATAGTAAAAACCTTTGCTAGTCAACTAGTAAGGATCGGTTTTAGAACCTTTTTATAAGTGACTTAGTAGAATTTCACTAGCCGGGTAATTCTTTCTCGATTATTTTCTTTGCGCCACCTGTTGGTATCTCTGAGTGAGAAAACACAACCACAATACTCCTGCTGATAAAATTTCTCAGATTTAGAAATTTCGATCATCCGTTGTGCTCCTCCTTTTTTACGCCAATTAAAAGTCCAATATGATAAATTCGAGTACCTATTTGCCGCTTGTAAACCAGACTTATTTATCTGTTCCATGTTTTTCCACCGAGAAATGCCTAGGCTACTTGTAAATACTTTGTAATCGTTTTCCTTCGCGAAAAGGGCGGTACGTTCAAATCGCATGTCAAAACAAAGGGTACATCGATGTCCTCGCTCAGGTTCGTTTTCAAACCCTTTAACTCTAGAAAACCAATTTTTCGTATCGTAGTCAGCATCTATAAATTCAATACCTAATTTGTCACAATATCTTTTATTCTCATCTTTTCTCATAAGATATTCTTCTTTAGGGTGAATGTTGGGGTTATAAAAAAACACCGTTTGTTTTACTCCTGACACATGAATTGCCTCAATCACCTCTCCCGAGCAAGGTGCGCAACAAGAGTGCAACACGAGTTTTTTCTCGCCGTTAGGGACGTCAAGGGCTACTCGTTTGTACTCGCTCTTTGAGAGTGGATTATTTTTCAATTTTTCGTTAACTTGCTGGGTAAATTTTTCTAACGCGATTACATTAGAAGTCTATATAAATTGATATCAGATGGATTGTATACTATATGGCCAGGTGAGATAATAGTAACCATGTCAAAATCTACTTCCGGTGTATCCCTCTATTGGAGATTACTAACCCACGTTGCTCCTTACAAAAGCGTTTTTGCAATATCAATTTTTGGTATGGTGCTAATGGCTTGTACCGAAGTAGCGTTGCCTATTGCCGTAAAACCTTTCTTGGACGGAACTTTTATAGATAAAGATCCTTTCCTGATAACGTGGACGCCGGTTTTTTTAATCTTACTCTTTATGTTGCGGGGAATAGGAGGGTTCCTGGGGCAATATGCCGCTGCTTGGGTAGGTAATAAAATCGTAGCAGACTTGAGAGTCAAGATGATGGATCATCTCATTTTACTTCCAGTCGGATATTTTCAGGAAAAAAACTCAGGTAGCATTATCTCACGGTTTACTTATGATGTTTCTCAAGTTACTCAAGCAGCTACCCAAGTAATCACCGTGCTTGTAAAAGACTCGCTCACCATAATTGGTTTGTTGGGGTATCTGATGTATTTGGATTGGCAACTCACGCTTATAACTTTTGTCATGATTCCTCCAATCGCAATTGTGGTTCGTTTTTTCAATGCTAAGCTTAGACACACTAGCCAAGCCACACAAACTGCCATGGGTGATTTGACCCAAGTGGTTCAAGAAGTCATTGATTGTATTAAGGTGGTTAAAATCTTTGCCGGGCAGACACATGAAAAGAAAAAATTTTTTAATGCAACAGAAACGATTAGAAGATGGATAATGCGTCAGACTGCAGCAGCAGTGGGTAACGTTCCTGTCGTACAGCTTTTGGCAGCTTTTGCAACCGCTATTGTTGTTTATTATGTTTCTCTCGAAGCTCAGAAAGATACAGCTACTGTTGGAGGATTTGTTTCTTTCTTGGCAGCCATGTTGATGCTAACGGCACCCTTAAAGAGGCTTACCGGAGTATCTGAGCATTTACAAAGAGGTATAGCGGCGGCCGATACTGTATTTTCGTTAATAGACGCTACACCCGAGAGAGATAACTTAAGTGAAGAAATTATAATAATAGACGGTGATATTAAATTCAATCAGGTAACTTTTGTATATAAGCGGTCAAAGAAACCAGCCATAGATGGCCTAGATTTAGAAATAAAAAAAGGAGAGACGGTAGCCTTGGTGGGAAGCTCGGGAGGAGGTAAAACTACCGTCGCTAATTTGTTAGCCAGGTTTTATGAGCCTCAAACAGGGCAAATATTTATAGACGGTTTAGATATTTCCAAATTGCAATTAAAAAATTTGCGCCAGCACATAGCGCTAGTAAGTCAAGAGGTAGCCCTTTTTAATGATACCGTAGCAGCAAATATCGCTTATGGGAAAGCAACGGGTAATCTACCCATGCAAAAAATTATACAAGCTGCAGATGGAGCGTTTGCAAAAAATTTTATTTTAGAAATGTCTGACGGCTTTAACACGATTATCGGAGAAAAAGGGGTCCGTCTTTCCGGGGGGCAAAAACAGAGAGTGGCTATTGCCAGGGCATTTTTCAAGAATGCGCCGATACTAATTTTAGATGAAGCCACATCAGCGCTTGATCCTGAGTCGGAGAAGTTTATCCAAGCCGCCCTGAACTCTTTAATGCAAGGGCGCACTGCTCTTGTTATCGCACATAGGTTATCTACCATTGAGTCAGCCGATCGAATTGTAGTACTTGAAGATGGAAAATTACAAGAAATTGGAACACATGAAGAATTATTAAAATTAAATAAGCGTTATGCGCATCTTTATAATACTCAATTTGAGGAAAAGCCTCTTGATTGATTACACCAACAAAAAGATTCCCAACATACTAACAATTGCAGGCTTTGATCCGTCAGCAGGTGCGGGAGTTTTAGCAGATATTAAAACCATTGGTGCACTACGGGCTCATGGCTGTGCAGCTTTAACTTGTTTGACTATTCAAAATACTCAAGGCGTAAGTCGATCAGATCATTTAACCGCTGAATTTGTATCAAAACAAATAAGCACAATCCTTTCAGATATCAGTGTGGAAGCTATCAAAATAGGAGTTGCGGCAAATAAGACTATTATTGATGCTATTGCTGAGCAAATATCAAAATATCCCAAGATACCTATTGTTCTGGATACAGTGTTTTCAGTATCGGCAAATGAATTTCAGTTTTTAGATAAATTAGCTTTGGATGCCCTAACAAATCAGTTATTACCGTTAGCCAACATAATTACCCCAAATTTGGATGAGGCAGCTATTTTAATGAAAAAAAACAAACCAAAAGATGTAACGGAAATGATATCAATGGCTAAAGATATACATCGCGATTTGGGTTTCGTGGCTGGGCAGTTGGTTTACTTAAAAGGAGGACATTTGGATGATAAAATATCGCCAGATGTTATTTTCGATGGTACAGACATAGTTGAATTATCAACAGAAAAAATTGACAGAAAAAATACGCGAGGGACAGGGTGCACATTGTCAGCTGCCATTGCTGCTCTGATTCCACAAACAGAATCTCTTTTAGATGCGTGTTGCGGGGCAAAAAAATATGTTACACAAGCCATTTCGAAATCTACTGACCAGTGTTTTGGAAAAGGACGGGGTTCTCTCAATCATTTTTACAATTTTTTTAATTAAGCCGAAACTTTTATTTTAGATACTTTTGTTGACACTAATGAGCCATTTCCCAATTTGGTCCTTGTCCTACCTCTACTGCTAAGGGTACTGAAAGGCCGTCAATGTTGGTCATGAGCCTGGCTATATTAGTTTCTACTTCAGCTATTTCCATTGATGGAACTTCTAGTACTAACTCGTCGTGTACTTGCATGATCATTCGTGATTCCATTTTGTTATTAACTAGCCACAAGTGAACTTTAATCATCGCTAATTTGATTAGGTCGGCTGCAGTTCCTTGCATTGGAGCATTGATTGCTTCACGCTCTGCTGCTTTTTTTCTAAGGCCTTTTCCATTAATTTCAGGTAAATACAAACGTCTGCCAAACACCGTCTCAACATAACCATTTTCCATAGCTTTCAATTTGGTTTGATTCATATATTCTTTAACACCAGGATAACGTGAAAAATATCTATCTATATAATTTTTTGCATCGGCGAGATCAATATTTAACTGCTTCGCTAGTCCGAAGCTACCCATCCCATATATCAATCCAAAGTTGATAACTTTAGCAAGTCTACGGTGCTCGTTAGAAACACTTTCGGGCTTTAAACCGTATAATTCAGATGCAGTGTGTCGATGAACATCCTCTCCATTTTGGAAAGCTGATATCAATCTCTCATCTGCTGAGAGATGCGCCATAATGCGCAGTTCAATTTGTGAATAATCTGCCGATATTATAACTGAGTTCTCCGGAGCCACAAAAGCTTCCCTAATTTTTCTACCTTCTGCTGTTTTGATTGGAATATTCTGCAAATTTGGTTCACTGCTTGAAAGTCTCCCTGTTACAGCAATAGCTTGCCCATAATTTGTATGTATTCGACCAGTAGCCGGATTAATCATTTGGGGCAATTTGTCGGTATAAGTGGATTTCAGTTTCGATAGACTACGATATTCCAATAGCCTTTGCGCTATCGGATGACTTTCGGAAAGCTTTTGTAAAACAGATTCATCTGTAGATGGTTCGCCACCAGGTGTTTTTTTTAACACTGGCAGACCTTTTTTATCAAACAAAATTTGTCTGAGTTGTTTAGTAGAAGATAAGTTGAAGACGTCATCAGCGAGTTCCCACACCTCCTTCTCGAGAACTTTAAGTTTTTTGCCAAGAAATAACGATTGATTCTCGAGTAAATTCTTATCAATTAAAACACCACATCGCTCAATATTGAATAGAACTTTAATTAGTGGAATTTCAATTTCATTGTAAATAAAATTTAATTGAATATTTTCCTCGAATTGTTTGGCAAAATGATGATGTAGTTTCAGAGTTATATCGGCGTCCTCTGCAGCATATTCAGTTGCCTCCGGAATTTCAACTTCGGAAAAATTAATTTGATTTTTCCCTTTACCGACAATATCCTCATATTTGATAGTTGATATTCCAAGCTTTTCCTTGGCCAGATTATCAAGTTTGTGGGATTTGTGGGACGCTGTCACGTAAGAAGCTAGCAATGTATCATGACTAATCCCATTCAAATTGACGCCTTGGTTCGCGAGGATGTGCATATCGTATTTGATGTTCTGCCCTACTTTATTTTTGGAAGGATCTTCTAACCACTCTTTTAGATGTAGAAGGGCTTCTTCCTTGTCTATTTGGTCTCCGTTATTTTTATCGATATGGCCTAATGGGATATAAGCGGCGTGATTTGGTTCGACTGAAAATGAGATGCCAACTAAATCAGCAGTCAATGGGTTGAGCCCAGTTGTTTCAGTATCAATAGATGTAATCGGCGATTTCTCGATGATAGCTACCCATTTTTTTAATTCCGCAACATTTGAAATTGTTTCACGTACTTTTTGTTCAACGAGTTCGAAACGATTGCTTTTTTGTGGAATTGCTTCTTCGTAATTGTCCCCTGATTGTGGGAGTTTTTTCAATAGATTTTGTAATTCTAATTTGGTATACAAGTTTTTTAACCTGCTTAGATTTGGAGGTATTTTATTGAGGCTATCTAAAGAATAATCGATTTTTACGTCAGTTTTTATAGTTACTAGTTCTTTAGCTATTTGTAGCCATTCGAAGGTCTTGGCAAGGTTTTTACTGCCCCTTCCTTTGATGTTATCCGCATTTTCCATAACCGATTCTAGGGTGTTAAACTGCGAAAGCCAATCAACAGCTGTTTTTGGTCCGCAATCTTTTACTCCAGGCACATTGTCTGATGAGTCACCCATCAAGGCTAAATAATCTATAATTTGACAGGGACGAACGCCAAATTTTTTTTGTACACCTTGCTCATCTAAAATCAAATCATTTTTATTTTTCTGAGGTACCAATTGTTTGATATTATTATTTATAAGTTGTGCAAAATCTTTGTCACCCGAAGAAATTATTACCTTGTAACCTGACTTATCTGCCTTCGTGGCCAATGTTCCAATAATATCGTCCGCTTCATAACCTGATTTTTTTATAATAGGTATGCGGAGAGCTTCCAGACAATCAAAAATTGATTCTATTTGATCCGCCAACTCATCTGGCATTGGTCCTCGATTTGCTTTATATTCTGGATAAATTTCATGTCTGAAATTTTTTCCTTTAGAGTCAAAGACCACGGCAATTGAGTCAAATTTTAAATTCTTTTCCAGTCTACCAATCATATTAAGAAAGCCATAAATGGCACCCGTTGGTTTTCCTTCGAAAGTTTCTAATCCTAACCGATGCATAGCGTGGTATGCACGAAAAACATGGTTAAATCCGTCTATTAAAAGTAAAGTTTTCACAAATGAGTTTCAGTAAAATAGATTTTTCAAGTATCCTTGAGACAAATTAAAAACATTCTTTGGCAACTAGTCTAAAGCTTTTCGCAATCCTGTAAGAATAT
This sequence comes from Hydrogenophilales bacterium, assembly GCA_902601765.1. GTDB lineage: Bacteria > Pseudomonadota > Gammaproteobacteria > Burkholderiales > Eutrophovitaceae. Next base: position 32,420 of record CACKOO010000011.1, read on the forward strand.
ACTATATGTCAGTTTTTACTACCATATCTAAGGATGAATTGACCCTATGGTTAAAAAATTATTCCATAGGAGATTTAAAAACTCATCAAGGCATATCCTCGGGGATTGAGAATACAAATTACTATGTCGATACTACACTTAGTCGTTATGTGTTGACAATTTTTGAAAAACTAAAAGTTAAAGAGCTAAATTATTATCTCAATTTAATGTCACATTTATCTGGAAATCGTCTTCCGGTACCTAACCCAATCGCAAATATCGAAAATAGTTTTCTCGGCAAAATCAAAGACAAACCAGCAACTTTAGTTACTTGTATCAGGGGTAAGCCAATTTTATCTCCAGAACCTATTCATTGTAGCCAGGTAGGAACGATGTTGGCTGAGATTCACAAGGCTGGACTTTCGTACGATGGGTTTTTAACTAACCCGACAGGCAAAGCTTGGTGTCGTAGTGTATTTACAAGAATTTCTCCGTTTTTGAGTTCAGAAGCAAAACAATTACTAAAATCAGAAATCGAATTTCAATCCCAATTTGATTACTATAAACTTCCTCAAGGAGTAATTCATGGCGATCTATTCCGCGATAATGTTTTATTTCAAGGTGATATAATTGGAGGTGTCATCGATTTTTATTTTGCTTGTAATGATTCTTTACTTTATGACTTGGCTATTACAGTAAATGATTGGTGCCTAGAAACGAGTGGTGGGTTAAATATTGATAGTGCAGCAAATTTAGTAGGATCATATCGGAAAATTAGAAAGTTAAACTCAGAAGAAAAAGAAGCTTGGCCTGCCATGTTGAGAGCCGCAGCATTACGGTTTTGGATCTCTCGATTATACGATCTTCATCTTCCTCGGTCTGGTGAAATCACTCATGCTCATGACCCGTTAACTTTTCAGTGTCTTTTGAGTCATTATTGTTCTTGTGGAAACCAATATGCTAAATTACTAGTAGAAGATTAGTTGAGTAAATAGCGAAGTTAAGGAGGATCGGAAGCTTTTAGCTGTGCGTAGCTTACGACCAACCACTTGATTCCATAATCCGCAAAATTTACTTGCACTCTAGTGTCTTGTCCTTGTCCTTCAGATTGCAAAATTATACCGGCCCCGAATTTATTATGCTCGACGGGTGAGCCCACTCGAAGGCCACCCGGTAGGGGTTTCGGAGAATCTTTTCTCCTATAATCAGTTTTAAAAGTATGGGTGGAATTTGATTTAATTATTGTTTGTCCCTTTTGCAAGTTGTCCTCTGGAATTTCTTCAAGAAATCTTGAAGGCACATTCCACCTCGTCTGTCCGTGTAGCATGCGCGATTGTGCATGCGACAAATAAAGGAGCTCTCTTGCCCTTGTAATAGCTACATACATCAGCCTGCGTTCTTCTTCTAATCCGTTAGTATCGTGCAAACTATTTTCATGTGGGAATAGACCTTCCTCGAGACCGGTTAAAAAAACCACTCGAAACTCCAGCCCTTTTGCGGCATGCACTGTCATTAGTTGCAGTGATTGATCACCCTCACCTGATTTATGCTCACCAGACTCTAAAGACGCATACGCTAAAAAACTAGATAGTATATTTTCTGCTTTATGACTATTACCTGCGGGAAAATTATCGTCGTCTAAGTTGCTCGCCTCTTCGTCAATAGGTGAGTAATCATTTTCTGTTTCAAAAATTGCGCCAGCATTAATTAATTCTTTAAGATTTTCTATTCTGTCAGTGCCATCTTTTTCTTTTCCATAGAATTCTAGAAGACCAGAATGAGATATAGCACATTCAATAATGTCTGTTAGGCTCGAGGTTTTTGAAATGGAACTTAACTTCTCTATCAGATCTATAAACAAATTTAAACTATTTGCAGCTTTTCCATTTAGTAGTGCAGTCTTGGAGGCCTCTAGGAGTCCGGTATTTTCTCTACGAGCTATTTGGCTGATTTTTTCTACACTTTTTTGCCCCAAACCTCGAGTAGGGAAATTAATAATTCTTAAAAAGGCACTGTCATCATTTACACTAGCTGCTAATCTTAAATAGGCTAAGGCATGTTTAATTTCTTGTCGTTCAAAGAACCGTAATCCACCGTAAACTTTATATGGCAGTCCCGCACTAAATAAGGCATGTTCGAGAATTCGTGATTGAGCATTTGATCTGTAAAAAATTGCTATATCATTTATGTTGTAGTCATAGGTTTTCAAATTTTTTACTTGTTGAACAATATGACTGGCTTCCTCTTGATCTGTCGGAGCTTCTAATAATTTTATTGGATCGCCTTTCCCCTCCGAGGTCCAAAGGTCCTTCCCCAGGCGATTTATATTATTTTTAATTAGAGAGTTAGCCGCATCCAATATGTGACCAAAACTGCGGTAATTTTGCTCCAGTTTTATGGTTTCCGTAACGTCAAAATCCTTCACAAAATCGTGTAGATTATTAGATCTAGCTCCTCTAAATCCGTAAATAGATTGATCATCGTCACCTACCGCAAAAACGGAATTATTTTTACTAGATAACAGCTTTAACCAGTTATACTGAAGTTGGTTGGTATCCTGAAATTCGTCAACCAAAATATGTTTAAACTTATTTTGATAGTGTGTCCTGAGTACTTCGTTCAGCTTTAAAAATTCATAGCAGCGGAGTAATAGTTCTCCAAAATCAACTGCTCCCTCTTTATCGCATAAATTTTGATACGACTTATATATTTCATTCAATTGACGTGAGGATTCATCTAATTCTTCTATTTGATCTGCCCTCAACCCTTGATCTTTCGCCGAATTGATATGATATTGAACTTGCTTAGGAGGATATTTCTCCGTATCAACTTTTTTATTTTTCAACACCCTTTTAATCACAGATAATTGATCGGCGTTATCTAAAATTTGAAAAGATTGGGGCAACCCTACATCGCGACTGTGTAGTCTAAGTAATCTGTTGCAAAGTCCATGAAAAGTTCCAACCCACATACCGCGTATTATAATTGGAAGCATATTAGAGATACGAAATAACATTTCTTGCGCGGCTTTATTGGTAAAAGTAACTGCTAGTATTTCGTTAGGTGGCACCCGTCGGGTATTAATCAGCCAAGCAATTCTCGTTGTAAGCACTCGAGTTTTCCCAGAGCCCGCGCCGGCCAATATCAGAGAAGATGTGCTAGGTAGTTGAACAGCTTTTAATTGTTCATTATTAAGATTTTCTAAAATAGATGACATATAGCGTAGTATTTAGATTGATGATCTATTAATCCGACCTACATCTACAAGTTCCTTAATTCTTGGTCCAAGTATAAGTTTCATAGCATCTCCGCCCCGTGATCCGGGAACGACTATCGTATCTTGCCTCGACATGAACCCAGGGATACTGGACAAAATATCTTGATATTCTATGGTATCAAGTCGCTGCTGAAATTTAATAACAATAAAACTTTCTTCCTCTTCGGGGATATTAGAGTAGTCAAAGGGGTTAGATGTATCTACTGTGGGCACTCTTTGAAAGTTAATATGTGTTTGTGAAAATTGTGGAACAATATAATAAACATAATCGTCCATTCGGCGCAGAATAGTATTGATAGTCGACTCCATAGAATGGCCTCTAGAATTAATATCTCTATTAATTTTTTGGATCCATTCTAAATTTATTGTGGGAGTGACCCCAATTAGTAAATCAACATGCATCGCAATATTTGTGTCATCAGATATTACCCCACCATGGAGACCTTCGTAAAAAAGAAGGTCGGTCTTTTCCGAAATTTGTTGCCAAGGAGTAAAAGTACCAGGTTTTTGCCCATGTAAATAAGCTCTTTCCTCATTATGGAGGTAAATCCTTGACATACCGGTTCCGCCATTTCCATAATTTTTGAATAATTCCTCTAGCTCATAAAATAGATTGGCTTCTGGGCCAAAATGGCTTATCCCTCGACCAGCCGTTCTTTCCCACTCATCGACCAGGTTACGCATGGCATCACGCTCGTACTTATGAAAGCTATCTCCTTCGACAATTGCGGCTGATATATTTTGCATTTCAAATATATCTTCAAAGGCTCGTCTAACAGATGTTGTTCCAGCACCGGATGATCCTGTTACGGCTACGATAGGGTGGGTTTTTGACATTGGTTCACGGCACCTAAATCTTTATAAAATTCAAAAACAATTAATAGTGCTTAGCCAGTCTATAAAATATTCGTTGAATAAGCGAAAAAAATTGCCACTAAGGGATATAATCCAGTGATGATAACTAATCAGCCTTAGAAAAACTAATGAATAACCAGTATAACCCCAGAGAAATCGAAAAAGCGATACAAAGTGAGTGGACCACTGAGGATAAGTTCAAAGTTTCAGAGGATACGAAAAAACCGAAGTATTACTGCTTATCAATGTTTCCATACCCATCTGGTAAATTACATATGGGACACGTTAGAAACTACACCATCGGCGATGTACTAAGCAGATACCACAAGATGCTCGGCTATAACGTTCTTCAGCCAATGGGTTGGGACGCTTTTGGTCTACCGGCAGAAAATGCTGCCATGGCGAATAAAGTCCCACCTGCTAAATGGACTTACGAAAATATTAAATACATGAAAAGCCAACTTAAATCATTAGGCTTTGCGTTAGATTGGTCAAGGGAAGTAGCCACTTGTGATCCCGAATATTATAAATGGAATCAGTGGCTGTTTTTACAAATGTTGGAGAAGGGATTGGTCTACAAGAAAACAGGGACCGTCAATTGGGATCCCGTGGATAAAACCGTCCTAGCAAACGAGCAAGTGATAGATGGCAAAGGGTGGCGCACAGGAGCTGAGGTTGAAAAACGTGAGATTCCTATGTATTTCATGCGTATATCGGCTTATGCACAGGAATTGTTGAGTGATCTTGATAATTTAGGTGGATGGCCCAGCAGAGTTAAAACTATGCAGGCAAACTGGATTGGAAAGAGTGAAGGAGTTAACCTAGCTTTTAATTACGCAATTAACGGAGAATTAAAGGCTCTGAGGGTTTTTACCACCCGAGCAGATACGGTTATGGGCGTTACTTTTTGTGCTGTGGCGCCGGAACATCCACTGGCTTTGTATGCAGCAAAAACGAACCCAAGAATCGCGAGTTTTATAGAAGAGTGTAAACGAGGAACCGTGACTGAGGCAGATTTGGCTTCAATGGAAAAAAAGGGGGTATTTACCGGTTTTCATGTGAAACATCCGCTCTCAAAAAAGCCAATTCCCGTCTGGGTAGGCAATTATGTTTTAATGGACTACGGTGAGGGAGCTGTAATGGGAGTGCCAGCCCATGATGAAAGGGATTTCCATTTCGCGCACAAATATAATCTTGAAATACTTCCCGTGATTCGTGTTAAAGATAAAATTTTTTCTAATCAAGAATGGCAAAATTATTATACCGAGAAAGGAATTTGCATAAATTCGGGGCCTTATAACGAACTAGGTTTCAGTGATGCAGTTTCTGCTATCGCCAAAGATCTTCGAGATTTAGGGCTTGGGGATAGACAGTCTCAATGGCGCTTGCGAGATTGGGGAATATCAAGACAGAGATACTGGGGCACGCCGATACCCATAATACATTGCAACATTTGTGGGGATGTACCTGTTCCAGTAAATCAGCTACCGGTAGTACTGCCCGAAGATTGTGTGCCGGATGGTTCCGGAAATCCGTTAAGGAACCGTAATGATTTTTTTTCTGTAGAGTGCCCCTCTTGCGGGGAATTAGCTAAACGTGAGACAGATACAATGGATACTTTTGTCGATTCATCTTGGTATCCCCTTCGCTATGCGTGCGCAGACAATCATTCTGAAATGGTTGATAAGCGAGTTGATTACTGGTTGCCAGTGGATCAGTATATAGGGGGAATCGAGCATGCGATTCTTCATCTTTTATACAGTCGTTTTTGGACGAAAGTAATGAGAGATTTTAATTTAATATCGATTGATGAGCCTTTTAGTAATTTGTTAACCCAAGGCATGGTTCTGAACGAAGTTTACTCCAGAAAAGATAAAAATGGTCGTATTCATTACTTTAATCCAAAAGATGTTGAGGTAGGTCAAGATCACAGCTCAAAGAAAGAGGGCTCGATCAGGACCCTGCGAGCAGACGGGCTACCAGTGGTAGCTGAGGGAATTAGAACAATGTCAAAGTCGAAAAATAATGGTGTTGATCCGCAAAACTTGATAGATCAGTACGGAGCTGATACGGCGAGGTTATTTATGATGTTTACCAGTCCACCAGAAGATACCTTATCGTGGAACCCTGACGGCGTTGAAGGCTCTCATCGGTTTCTAAAGAAAGTATGGAAATATTGTTTTGACCAAAAGAAATCAATCTTGTTATCTGAACGTGACATAAATTTAATAGAGTTAGATTCGCAGCTAATGGAGGTACGAAGATCGGTTTATCAGATACTACGTCAAGCGAGTGATGATTATAAAAGAAAGCATTTCAATACGGTTGTCTCAGCTGCTATGAAACTTCTGAACGTGTTGGATGGTGATATTCTAGCTAATGACGGTTCGGTGAACGCGTCATCTGTTAGAAGTGAAGGAGTAAGTATTCTAATAAGAATTTTGTATCCCGTCGCGCCACACATTACTACAGTGCTATGGCGGGAGCTAAAATATGGGGAAGATTTAGCTAATGCAGATTGGCCGAAAATTGATGAACTTGCATTAAAACAAAACCATGTAGTTTTAGTTATTCAAGTAAATGGGAAACGTAGGGGTGAAGTTAGCGTTCCATTTGATATTGATAATCCATCGATTGAAAAAGCTGCAGTCTCTAGTGTCGATATTGAAAAACATATAGCTGGAAAAAAAGTAAAAAAGATTATAGTAGTACCAAACAAGCTAGTAAATATTGTCGTTTAAGTGGGGTTTGTGTTGGTCTTAATTTTTGTATTCGGAGAATTAAATTGTTCAAAAATGTTCGAAATAAATTGATATGGTCATGAAGAAATTTAGATGCCTCATCCTAGTTTTAATAATTGCCTTTCAAGTGGGATGCGGATTTAAGTTGCGTAGCTCCATGAACATGCCATTTGAAAGCATTTACATCAATTCGGAAGGATTCTCCTTTTTTGATACAGAGCTTCGTAGAGTTTTGGGATCTGATAATAATGTAAACCTAGTTAGCAACATAGCCGAGTCCGATGTCCAGTTATCGATTTTAAATGAAGTGAGGGATAAAAAAATATTATCATTGTCGAAAGCTGGCAATGTGCGAGAATTTGAGTTGTATTACCAAATTTTTTATAAGGTCACAAGTGATAGATTAACTGGTTCTCGTTCGCCCGAAGAAATAACGGTAACTCGAAGCCTTACCTATAATGATGCAAAAATTTTAGCAAAAGAAGAGGAGGAGTTAGTCTTGTTTGAGGAAATGCAAATTGATGCAGTCACCCAGTTGCTAAGGCGCTTGGTGACCGTGGTTCTAAACCCAGATTGAAAATCAAAACAATAAACCTGTGAATACTAGCTCTATTGGTGTAGTCCGCTCTGAACTCATGCTGTTTAAGGAAAGCATACAGCTAGCCAGTGGTTCTGTGCTTGACAGTTATCAGGTTGCTTATGAGACTTATGGGGCATTAAATTCTAATAGAGACAACGCCATTTTAGTGTGTCACGCATTAAATGCATCGCATCATGTGGCTGGAATATATGAAAATGATAAAAGTAATGTTGGATGGTGGGATAATTTAATAGGCCCGGGAAAGCCGGTAGATACTAATTTATTTTTTGTCATCGGTATAAATAATTTGGGAGGGTGTCATGGGTCTACAGGACCTTCCAGTATAAACCCCCAAACTTCTACACCCTTTGGCGGTAAGTTTCCAATAGTAACAGTCGAAGATTGGGTTAAGGTTCAAGCCCAGGTGGCTGATAAATTAGGTATTAGTAAGTTTTTTGCAGTGATGGGAGGAAGTCTTGGAGCAATGCAAGCTTTACAATGGTCCATAAGCTTCCCAGATCGATTAGAAAATGCGTTGGTAATCGCGGCAGCTCCCAAATTATCAGCCCAAAATATAGCTTTTAACGAGGTGGCGCGACAGGCCATAACGACAGACCCCAACTATCACAATGGAGATTATTATGCGAAAAATGTTATCCCAAAGCGAGGTCTAAGAATCGCCAGAATGATAGGCCATATAACTTACTTATCGGATGACGCGATGGCAGATAAATTCGGCCGGGAACTTCGCGAAGAAACATTAGCTTTTAATTTTGATGTTAACTTTCAAATCGAATCTTATTTGCGATATCAGGGTGATAAATTTGCGCAGAGTTTTGATGCAAATACCTACTTACGTATCACTAAAGCTCTAGATTACTTTGATCCGGCAGCGTTACATGATGGTGATTTAGCTAAAGCTTTAGCTAAAGTTGGTGGAAATTTCTTAGTCATATCTTTTACATCAGACTGGCGGTTTCCACCTGGTC
>CACKOO010000012.1 GCA_902601765.1 Hydrogenophilales bacterium
GAAAGCTCTTGAACCAACCAAGTTCAATGAGTTGATTCAAACTTCCCGTGGAGCTGGTTATATGCTCTCCAAAAGTGCGATTAAATAAATATCAACAAATAATCTTTGTAATAGTAGATTTTGGATTGTCGAATAATAAATGAGGTGTTTGGATGTGGAGTGATGATAGCCCTGCCATATCAATTTTCATCAGTTTTGGCAGTTAGGAAGATAATAGGTATTCGTTTTGTCCGAGGGTCGGTCTTTAGCCTCTGGACTAAAGTTATCCCACTCATGACCGGCAGCATCCAGTCGATTATGATTAGGTTTGGTAGTGACTCCTTTATATTTTTTAAAGCCTCTTCTCCCGTACTCACTATAAAAGAGTCATAACCTGACAGCTTAAGATTTAAGGCAATTAGAGTTTGAATTGCTGGCTCGTCTTCTACTATTAATATTTTACCAAGAGACATGTTATTTCTTTTCTTTTGAAAAAAACATAAAAGTTATATTATGCGCTATTAATTACAATTTTGTTACAGCATGTCACCAGAAGCAAGTCCCCATAAAGAGAGAATTTTTAGCACTATTAGGATAAGTAACTACAACGAGGTCCCATTTGAGAGCGTATAGTCCTGAACAAGTTTCTCTAGAAAAAATCGTATTACACTCCAAGTCGAGATTTTTGGAGTTAGTATTTTGTGATGGATTTAAAACTAGTATTACGTGTGAGTTTTTGCGAGTCTATTCACCATCAGCAGAAGTTCGAGGGCATGGACGTGGTCAAGAGGTTTTGCAGTTTGGGAAAAAAAACGTATCAATTACAAACATAGAGCAAATTGGTAACTATGCCATTAAAATAACTTTTAGTGACGGCCATGACACAGGGCTTTACTCATGGAGATACCTAAGAGATATTGGGGAAAATCAAAACGAGCTTTGGAAAAAGTACACGGAACGTTTGAAAGAAAATGGTCGCAAGCGCGAGAACGAAAAGGAGTAAGTTAATTTGAAAAATGAAACAAACTTTGGTTTTTCTAAGGTTCTAAAAGAAGAAAAGACACAAAAAGTTAAAGATGTATTTTCTTCGGTTTCTAATAGATATGATTTAATGAATGATCTCATGTCGGTTGGTTTTCATCGCTATTGGAAGAAATTTGCGGTTGATTCCTGCCGGCTTAGAGAAAATAACATGGTTTTAGATCTGGCAGGTGGTACAGGAGATTTAACCAAACTCATTGTCGCAAAAGTAGGTCAAGAAAATGTATTTACATCTGATATAAATATAAACATGCTTCACCAAGGTCGAGTCAACTTGATTGACAAAGGGATAAATGTGCCGATGGTGCTGTGTGACGCCGAATCGATACCATTTTCACCAGGTACGTTTGACTGCGTCATTGTCGGTTTTGGAATTCGTAATATGACAGATAAAGAGAAAGCATTACATGAGATTTACCGAGTCTTAAAATGGGGTGGTCAAGCCGTCGTGTTAGAATTCTCGGATGTATGGCAGCCAATTAAAAAGATATATGATGCCTATTCTTTTAAAGTTTTACCGTATTTGGGTTCTAAAATAGCCAAAGATAGGGATAGTTACCAGTATCTTGCAGAATCTATTCGGATGCATCCTTCAAAAAAAGACTTTAGCAAAATCTTCAAGCGAGTGGGGTTTAGTGTTCTAGATGTTTCCAGTTTAAGTTTAGGGATTGTTGCTATTCATAGAGGTTACAAATGTTGAAAGATTTAGGCCTGAAAATATTGATCAAAACGATAAATCGGTTATTGGAAAATGATTCTGAAAATCGTGATGTCTTGGCTGACTATAGGTTAAAGGCTTTTAAGGTTTGTCTACCAATCGGATCCATTGATACCATAGTGATGGAGGATGGTTATTTGGCAATTTCTGGCAAGCAAGAAAATGTAGATGTCGCTATAACTATACCTAGCGAAGCTATTGCTTCTTTGCCTTTGGGTTTTGAAGAATTTCGTAAAAAAATTGAAATCCATGGTAATGCTGATTTTGCGGCAGCTTTGTCAAAGGTTTTTACTCGTTTGCATTGGGATTATGAAGAAGATCTGAGTCACATAGTGGGGGATATAGCGGCACATCGCATAGGAACTGATATTAGGGCTTTAAGAGGGTGGTTTTATGAGGTAAAAGTCGCCCTGTCAGCAAATGCAGTGGAATATGTTACTGAGGAAATAAATCTGGTAATTAACGGAACAGAAATTGGCTGGTTTGTTAACGAAGTAGATGAATTTAGAGACTCAATCGAAAGGCTAGAGCAGAGATTGATTTATCTTGAAAAATAAAATTAGATGGTTTGATTTGTTAGGGTTATAGTTAAATGCATTTTTTTCGCCTTCTTAAAATTACTTTTACTGCTATTCGTTTTGGATTAGATCAGTTTATTTTTACGCACAGACGATTACTTATCTTGCGATTTTTAACCAAAATACTGTTGTTTTGGCGAATTTTAGATAAACCTAGGGGAGAAAGATTGCGATTGGCCTTAGAGTCTTTAGGGCCTATTTTTGTAAAATTCGGCCAGGTACTATCTACTAGGCGTGATCTTTTGCCCGAGGATATTGCGGATGAGCTTTCTCGACTTCAGGACCAAGTTCCCCCAGTTGGACCTGAGATAGTTGAGCCGATATTGCATAGCGCTTATAAGGGAGATCTGAAGAAAGTCTTCAAAACCTTCAATTCAACGGCAGAAGCAAGTGCTTCCGTAGCCCAGGTGCATTTTGGTATATTGTCTGATGGTAAAGAAGTCGCGGTCAAGATTCTTAGGCCCGGAATACAGAACATTATAAGAAAAGATTTAGGCCTCTTAAACGCGGGGGCTTGGGTTATCGAGCAGTTGTTTCCTGATGGTAAAAGGTTAAAGCCCAGAGAAGTAGTGGCAGAGTTCGAGAAACATTTGGCTGATGAATTAGATTTATTAAAAGAAGCAGCGAATGCTAGCCAACTTGGTCGGAATTTCCCAAACTCCCAATTACTAGATGTGCCTGAGGTATATTGGGATTTTTGCACGACTAATGTGATGGTTATGGAAAGAATGAGTGGTATTCCAGTAAGTAAAATTTCTCAACTACGAAAAATAAATATTGATCTGAAAAAATTAGCAAGTAGGGGAGTAGAAATATTTTTTACTCAAGTTTTTAGGGATGGGTTTTTTCATGCTGATATGCATCCTGGAAATATACTTGTCGGCCGTGATGGAAAATATATTGCTTTAGACTTTGGAATCATGGGCACTTTGGGTGAATATGATAAGCAATATTTAGCCAGAAATTTTTTAGCTTTTTTTCGACGGGATTATCGAGATGTAGCGCAGGCTCATGTTGACGCTGGCTGGGTACCTCCGAATACACGTGTAGAGGAATTTGAGGGTGCAATCCGCGCAGTTTGTGAGCCAATTTTCGATCGGCCGCTAAAAGAAATTTCATTCGGAAAATTACTCCTTCATTTATTTCAAACTGCGCGACGTTTTAACGTAGTGATACAACCTCAGTTGGTATTATTGCAAAAGACTTTACTAAATATCGAAGGTTTAGGAAGAGAACTCGATCCAGATTTGGATTTGTGGAAAACTGCGAAGCCTTTCTTGGAAAGCTGGATGTCGGAACAAGTTGGCTGGAGAGCATTAATCACAAATTTAAATCGAGAAGCTCCGCAATGGGCAAAAGTTTTTCCAAAGCTGCCATCCATGATTCATGATGCCTTGGAAAACAAATTATATGTTTCCAGAGATGAAGAAAAAATTGAATTATTAATTAGGCACCAAAAGAGACAGGAAAAATTAATTTGGTTTTTGACTGGCATCGTAGCGTGTACTTTTTTTCCGATACTGTATTTTTTTTTCGTCTTTTTGCATAAGGTTTAAAAAAAATATTTTCAGCAAAAAAAATTTCATTAAATTGTAATAAATAGTTTTTAGTATTCTTCTTCTGTACTGTCGCATCAAAAATAAATGGTTAGGGGCGGCAGTGTTGGTCTTGAATTCCTTGCAAAAGAAAAGAGATATCATTTCTATATAGTGGATAAGAATATGAAATTTGAACAACTATTTGCAGCATGGGCTTTGGCTTTGTCAGTATGCCTCAGCGGTTTTTCAGGTGCTGTTTCTGCCGATACAGTCGATGTCGTTATCGAACATCTGAGAGCTAACGGCGTGATATCAGAGGAAGAATATCAGAGCTTAAAGTCAGTTAGCGGTTATGAAAAAGAGAAAGCCACCAAGATGGATAGCAAAATTCAAAAGCTCGAAAAAGCAATGAAGAAGGGAAAAAAGAAGAAAAAGTACCCTTCAACTAAGATGGAAGGTCGCATGATGTTGGATTATCGTGACCACTCTCCAGATGCTACAGCGGACCTTAAGGGTAAGCCTTCGCCAGCAATTGATATTCGCCGTGCTCGCCTTGGAACGAAAGTTAAGCTTGCCGACAATATTAAAGGTGAAGTTGTTCTTGACATAAGTGAAGATGGGGCGGAACTTGATTCTGCCAAAATGGCATACAAACTGCCGAATAAAATGTCGATGGTTTTTGGGAAAACCAAAGTTCCTTTTTCCTTAGAAGAAATGACAAGTTCACGCTGGATAGATTTTCAAGAGCGAAGCCTTGCAAACGCTTACGGTGGAGTCGGTAAAAATCCTTCGATAGGTTTGGTTGGAAAACTCGGTGACATTGGTGGATTTTATTTTGCCTACGCCTCACAAGAAACAAAAGACGATCAAGAAGGGAAAATGACGGCATTAAGAGCTACAGCAAATTTTGGTACTCCCAAAGAAAGCGTATTTCACATCGGACTGGGAATAACTCAGGGTGATCGCGCCGAGGGCGAGGTTGATCGAACCTACGCTGGACGTGGCCAAAAGTTTTTTAAAGCTGACGATATCGATACGGCGTCTGGAGAGTATGAGCACGCAAGACAAGGCCTAGAACTTGCTGTAGCAATGGGTTCATTCAAGGCTCAATACGAGACAATCACCACAAACTATAGTGGTGTCGAGGCTACAACCAATGCAGGCTCGTTCGACAAAGACATAGTGACTAGCTATCTAAACTTGATGTATATGGTTACGGGCGAGAAATACGCCAAAGCGTATAAAACAAGTTCTGGCAAATTTGACAAGATTAAGCCTATCAATAAGGATAGAGGCGCTATAGAAATTGGTGTGCGTTTTGCTTCTTTTGACGCTAGCGATTTTGATGGTGGGAATGGTCCAAGACTTACTAGCGGTTACACTTCTGAGGCCGATTCAACAACCTACGGGTTAAAATGGATTCCAACAACTAATGTTCGTTTTTTGATCAACTATCAGGTAACTGATTACGAGACAGCTGTAACAAGTGTCGACAGTGAGACAAAAGAGAAAACTTGGCTAACCCGAGCGCAGTTCTCTTTCTAAAGAAATTTAGAGAGGTGAAAGTAATAAAAAAACCCGCCTCTTTTCAAGGGCGGGTTTTTTTATAAATTTGTCATATTTGTCGGCGAAACTATCGATTGAATAAATTGTAAAAGAGGGACAAGAAAATAATGTTAGAACTCATACCAAATGCCGTGCTTAGCCTTGTGATGGCGTCTTCAATCAACATAAAAGGCGATGCCGAAATCAATTCATACAACGCAGCTACTCAGCAGGTTTATGTAACCACGGCACATGGGCTTGCGGTAGTTGATATAAAAGATCCCAATAATATTAATTTACAAAAAAACATTGATTTTACCCAATCGCCATATTCATTTACGAATAAATTAACCAGTGTAGCTAGCCAGAAAAGACTAACAGCGGTTTCAATATCTGCAAAAAGCAGGCAGCAGCCGGGTCGAGTGATTCTTTTGGACACAAATGGTAAGATGTTGTCCTCTATTGAGGTTGGGCCACTACCTGATATGGTCACTTTTACCCCTGATGGAAAATATTTGTTGGTCGCAAACGAAGGAGAGCCGAGCGAGCCCGATGGTAAAATTGACCCTGCTGGATCAGTGAGTATTATTGACATATGGAATCCATACGCACCTTCGGTAAAAACCGCAGATTTTTCGAAGTTTGATTCGCAATCCACAGCCTTGATAAAAGCAGGAGTCAGAATTTTTCCAGGAAAAAAACCTTCGGAAGATTTTGAGCCCGAGTTTATCGCTGTATCAGCGGATGGGAAACATGCGATGGTAACTTTACAGGAGGCAAACGCGCTTGGACTTCTCAATATCCAAGCTGCTTCTTTTGACAAAATTGTACCTCTAGGGTTTAAGTATTGGATGGGATTAGAGATCGACGTAACCGGCAAAGATAATGGGTATTTTCCAAGAAAAGATAGTCCGATAGTGGGCATGTATATGCCAGATGCTATAGCAAGTTTTGTTGGTAATGACAGTAAACAGTATTATGTGATGACAAATGAAGGTGACGACCGCGACGATTTTATTGAAGGTGAAGAATCCATTAGGCTTGCTAAGTGGAAAGTTGATTTGGACAATCAGAAATTCCCGAATGCGAGAGAACTTCTTAATAAAAAATGGTTAGGACGCTTAAAAACTCCAAAAATCACGGGATTGAATGGCGATATAGATGGTGACGGTGATATAGATATTATATATACGTACGGTGGGCGTTCATTTTCTATCGTCGATGCTCGGGGAAATCAAGTGTTTGAAAGTGGTGATCATATAGGACGTTTCATCGGACTAGCTGGTGGTCTTGATGAAAAAAGAGCTTCAAAGAAAGGCCCGGAACCCGAAGGAATTGCTGTAGGAACAGTAAACGGCAAAACTTATGCATTTGTAGGTATCGAAAGAGGAGCAGGAGGTGTTATGGTTTATGATGTTTCTAATCCTTTGGCTCCCACATTTGTTGCATATACAAATCACGATGGTGATCGATCTCCAGAGGGGTTAACTTTTATTCCATCTTCAGAGAGTCCGAATGGGATAAACCTTTTATTGGTGACCAACGAAAAATCCTCTACTCTTACAGTTTATGAATTGAGGTAATATTTTTCAATTGCTGGATCAAATGTCTCTACCTATTTAAGATAGGCGGATACGACTTATGAGTAGTTTTGCGTTTGATTTATAGAAATCATGGCGAGGTGGCTTGCCCTAAACCGATAGAAAAAAATATCTAGTAGAAACGCTAGGTAGAAAAAATACCACTAGCAAGAAGATGATAATATAAAATTAGTCGATTTTATAGGCCTTAGAGGTTTCACTAATGAGCTTGGATAAATTAGATTTTTTCAAACTATTAATCCCAGCTGCCTCTGCCCGACCGCCGCCAGTGTGAAAAATATTTGCGATTAACGCCGCCGAATTGGAATGATTTTGAGGACGTCGAATGCTAACAACATAACTTTCAGGTTTTTCAATCATAACTAAATGCGCGTTTTCTGGATGCATTTGGTGTAATCTGTTAGCTAGTAGTCCTGACGACCGCCTAGCCCAATCTTCATTCGGCAAGACCACCCAACGAACGTTACCCGCAACCATTATTTTCTGCTCAAAGCCTTTTTGTATGTCTTCTTGTAAATTATTTTGTAATATTGTTATTAAATTATCAGAGGACATCATTTCAAATGGATCAGTGTAGTCATGAAGTTTTTGGTATAAATCATCGGGAGCAATGTGTAGGTCATCAACATTTTCTCCGTAAGAATTATAGTTAATTGCTTCTCCAAGTAGACGTAGTTCACCAATTTGCTTTTTCGTAAGCCCTATTTCCAATGCCAATTCGTAAGCTAGTGCATGGAGGTTGTCACCATAACACGCAACAATTGCCCAGGAGCGATAACGACCGTTAATATGCTTGTCTACTATTAGGCTTGTACACGTGCCACTATTCTGGTCAAGGTGAGTTGTTAGTAAAGGGTGATTTGGTGCCATATTCCCAGAGTGATGGTCAAACCACTCAAAGGATACGCCAGACTTGAGGCCACTTTTGAGAGACAAAATATTTGAGTTAATACTAATATCAAAGACGGAAACCAGGTCGTCTTGCTCAAAAATGACCTTCTCCAGTAGTCTAATATCTCTCTTCACACCGGTGATAAGTTTCCGATCGCTTGGTTCGGTTAATCTTAATTGATGAAGAGCGCAAATTCCGTCCGCATCTCCATTAAAGATATCATAGTAATTCATAAAATCAATTGTATTTAGGATGACGAAAACTAGTTATAATATGACACAATTTGGGAAAAAATAAATGAGCTATTATAAACATCACGTTTTTTTTTGTTGTAACCAGAGAGATAATGGTCAACAGTGTTGCAATGATTATGATGCTAGTGCTGGTCGACGTTACGTCAAAGGAAAATTAAAAAAACTTGGTCTTTCAGGTCCTGGCAATATACGAGTCAGTCAATCTGCTTGTTTGGGACGGTGTGAAGAAGGTCCAGTTTTGGTTATATATCCAGACCAGGTCTGGTATACATATGTGGATGAGAAAGATCTCGATGAAATTATTTATAAACACCTTATAACTGGCATAAAAGTAGAGCATTTGATGGTTTGAGTTTACTTAAAGAAAAGTCTTTTTTAATACCTGGCCCGGTTGGAAATATCGAATTAAAAATAAATTTCCCACCCGAGAATACCTTACTTAAAGGGGGTATGGTAATCGCGCATCCCCATCCACAACAAGGGGGAACACTTGATAATAAAGTTGTTCATACATTAGCCCGGGCTGCACTAGCATCTGGTTTTGCCGCGGTTCGATTTAATTTTAGAGGGGTTGGTTCAAGTGATGGGGTTTATGATCGTGGAATCGGTGAAGTAGATGATATGGTCTGTATAATAGAGTACATTATTTCTCAATATAATTACGATAAAATAGTTTTAGCCGGTTTTTCATTTGGTGGATACGTTGCCGCTAAGACTAGTGAGCAGGTTTTATCTAACGCTCTAATTTTAGTTGCACCAGCAGTGAGTCGTTTTGAGTTGGGTGTTGTGCCTAATCACTCTTTGATTATGCATGGAGATCAAGATGATATTGTTTCATTAGATGCTGTTCTGTCTTGGGCAGAAAAGCAAAAAATACCGGTAACAGTTTTTCCAGGAACAGGACATTTTTTTCACGGGATGCTCTTACCATTGCAAAATTTTGTAAGGCATTATTGTGATGGCATAAATTAATATTTTATGGATTTATAGATAATGCTAATTTTAAAGTCTCTCCACATTATAAGTATGGTCGCTTGGTTTGCAGGACTATTTTATTTGCCTCGATTATACGTTTATCATGCGATGGCCACGGATAGCGTTGGGATAGAAAGATTCAAAATTATGGAGAGAAAGCTTTATTACGGAATTATGAATCCCAGCGCGGCGATAACAATATTTTCTGGTTTATGGTTATGGAAAGGATGGGGTTTCTATGGAATGTGGCTGATGCTAAAAATATTATTAGTACTAATCTTGTTGTGCTATCACATTTGGTGCGGTTTTTTGTTGAATAAATTTTATAATAATAAAAACCGGCATAGTCACACATGGTTCCGATGGTTCAACGAAGTGCCTGTCATTTTTTTGGTGAGTATAGTCCTTTTAGTAGAACTTAAGCCGTTTTAACCACATTACAATGTACTAAAAAAATGGAGCCTCTAAAACAAAGAATCGCAGAGCGATTGATGACTGTGCGCGATCGGATCCGACAAGCCGCCTTATCGAATCAGAGAGATCCTTCTCAAATAAAACTTCTAGCTGCCAGCAAAAATACCAGGCCAGAAGTGATAATTGAGGCTATGATTTGTGGTCAAACTTGTTTTGGTGAAAATTATGTTCAGGAAGCCGTTCGTAAGATTGAGAATGTTTTTTCTTTACTAGAGCAACGAAAGTTAAAATTATATCCGGAATGGCATTTTATAGGGCCGATTCAAAGTAATAAGACTCATTTGATTGCCCAGTATTTTGATTGGGTTCACTCAATAGACCGGATGAAAATTGCTGACCGTCTATCTAAATCAAGAGATGGAAATGAGAACCCTTTGAATGTTTGTATCCAGGTTAATACCAGTGGGGAAGCCACTAAACATGGCACTCGACCAAATAATGTGCTTATGCTGGCGGGTCATATAAAAAGTCTTCCAAATATGAGGTTACGTGGTTTAATGTCAATACCGTCGAAAACTACTAGTAAGGATGTTTTGAGAAAAGAATTCAAAGTTTTGTTTGATTTAAATAAGCTTGTCCGGAAAGATTTAGATAACATAGATACCCTCTCAATGGGGATGAGTGATGATTTAGAGCTCGCCATTGATGAGGGATCTACCGTTGTAAGGGTCGGGACAGCTTTGTTTGGCATTCGAAAGTAATCAAGTGTTGTTTTTTAGCTATGGAAGTAGATGTGACTAGGGCCTATACTTCCAAAGATTTACTTATATGGAGGCGGGTAATATGCAAATAACTTTTCTAGGTGGCGGAAATATGTCGACGTCTATAATAAAAGGCCTCATTTCTAATGGAACTTCCCCTGAGAAAATACAGGTTATCGACATAAATAAAGTCGCAAGAGATTCTCTCTTGGAATTAGGGGTTTCAACTATCTCATCTTTAGATGACATGCAGAAAACAGATGTTATAGTGCTCGGTGTTAAACCACACCATTTGCAAGAAGCTGTTGCTGGTATGATGAAGAAACAAAGTAATTGTCTAGTGATCAGCGTTGCAGCAGGGATACGCACTGGGACGTTAAAAAAGTGGTTGAGTAATCATAAAAGAGTTATTAGGGCAATGCCCAATTTACCTTCCTCAATAGGATTAGGAGTTACTGGTTTGTATGCGGGACAGGGAATTTCGAGTGATGATCGAACTGTTGCAGAGAATATCTTAGGCGTAGTAGGGCAGAATTATTGGATGATAGAGGAATCAATGTTAGAAGCGGTGACAGCACTTTCAGGAAGTGGTCCCGCATATATCTTTTATCTAATTGAGAAAATGGAGAAGGTTGGTATGGAAATGGGTTTAGACGAAAAGACGTCTCGCTCTTTAACTATAGGTACTTTTTTGGGAAGTTCGAAGTTAGCAGCTGATAGCGAAGAACTTCCGCAAGCTCTACGTAAAAAAGTTACATCAAAGGCGGGAACTACGGAAAAAGCCTTGATCGAATTCGAACAGAGACAACTCGAAACAGTAATTAAATCTGGTATTTTGGCGGCAAAAAAAAGAGCCGAGGAAATAGGAGACAATAACGATGTTTAAGGCGGATCTTTAATGAACGAAGCTATTCTTTTTATTTTAAGTACTTTCATAGGTATTTACACTCTTTTATTGGTACTACGGTTTTATTTCCAGTTTATTGCAACACCTTATGGCCACCCTATCACATCATTTGTGTACACAGTTACAAGTCCTTTGATTAATCTGGCAAGAAAATTAATTCCCGGCTTGTTAGGTTATGAGATATCTAGTTTGATAACTGCGTGGTTTTTGGAAATAATTCTGATAGTAAGCACTCGTTTCCTTATCGGTTACGAGTTGTCCGTAACGGTTTCTTTGGTTATGTTAGCAGGAATTAGTGTTTTAAAAACCATGATCTTCATAGTATTATTCGCAGTACTTTTCCAAGCGTTATTATCATGGATTAATCCTTACAATCCGATGATGGATCTTTTACAAAGTATGACAAACCCCTTTTTGAGGAGGCTGAAAAGCAAAGTACCTGTTGTTGGTGGTATTGACTTATCTCCATTATTTTTAATATTTTTTTGTCAACTTCTATTAATATGGCCGATTGGATCTATTGAGAATTATTTGGTAACGAATATCTGAGTTGTATCAACGGTTAGGTTCGGCTACGAATTTTTTTAAAGTTTTGTCAACCATAACTTTTAATTCATTTGACGTATAGGTTTTGTTTTGGGCCTCCTCTGCCAACTGGAACATTACAGCGTAAAGTTTTTTGTTGCTTACTTTAGTCTTGACGATGAAGTGCTCTTTTTCGTTAAATATTTCCGCCCAAGCCCTTCTTACTGTGGACCAAAACTCAGACGTTTCTTTCCAGTATGTGTCCCCGGGTGTAAAGTCAAAGTCTTTAATCAATTCGTATCGATTGATCCCAAATTCTCGCGCTAGGTGAGGCGTTTTTATGTCGATATCTCCATTTGCTGCCAAGACAGTTTTTAAATTATCCTCCTCTTGGATCCAGCCCTTTGAATTGATCGTAATTCGATTAGTTCCCGTTAGCATATGATAGTCAGACCTGACACTAAATTCTCTGCGGGGTAAAGGACGCGATGTTATTTCGCTAGTCCAGATTGAGCTGTTCTCAGTATGCTCCCAGTCACCTATTGCCTCATAACGAGGGGAATCATCTACTTGAAAAACCGCCTGAGACCACTTGCCCAAAGCATGCCGGGGCAATATACTCTTTCTTTCCCAAGTATTGTTACCTACAAAGACATGTAGATCAGTGTCTTGATATCGCCAATCTTGTCGCCAGTGCTTCATTACAAACGGTTCGGATACAGATCCGTCATCTGATATGAACTCCATAACTAATACATGCTGCAGACTTATAAAGTTCCAATCCTCCTTAACGACATATACATATTCGGTTGCCCAGCTCTGGTAGGGGGCGGTAGGCTTATGATCTTCAGTGAATCCAATAGTTTCGATGAAATCAAAAGTTACCCTGTATCCTCCTTGCATGGAAAGAATAGCCTGGCGATCTTTATGAAAATTTGTGAGAGGAATTAGCTCATTCTTAAACCCTATTCTGGTTGTGAGAGCAACTGCCGAACCACGAGTTGTTCCACCCCTGGGTTTCATTCTCGAGCTTTCCTCAAAAGGCCAAGCAAATGTGTACTGACTAGTCGTATTTTCTAAACTTGATGCCGGGGCAATCAAAAAAAAGTTGCACATTAAAAAAACGACTAATGTCTTATGGTGTTTCATGGAGTGTACTCCGACAATTTACAACCCTCGGACCATATGAAAATTGTATAAGTTTCCGTTCTTCTCCTAATATTTATATATTTATTGAAATTCATACTCAACTTGTCTTCACCCCCATCATTTGGAGGAGTTTAAAAGTTTCATGCACTGGCAAACCAACTATACCACTGTAACTTCCTGATATTTTCACGGTAAAAATGCTGGCTTTACCTTGAATTGCATAAGCACCAGCCCTTCCATAGGATTCTCCACTGGCAACATATTTTCGAATACTTTCATCAGAAAGTTCCGCGAAGGTTACCTCAGTTGAAGAATGAGTTTCCTCGACATCGGTCTCGTTTTTTACAACCACCGAAGTATGTACGAGGTGAGTTTTTCCTGATAATTTCCTAAGAGTATCTATGGCATGTTCTCGATCTAACGGCTTGCCCATAATATAGTTTCCTATTGCAACAGTCGTATCTGCAGCGAGTACTGGATACGAAAGAAGTTGTCGCCTTACCGATAAATCCCAACCGACTTGTGCCTTAATTCTTGACACT
Source organism: Hydrogenophilales bacterium (assembly GCA_902601765.1). Taxonomy (GTDB): domain Bacteria; phylum Pseudomonadota; class Gammaproteobacteria; order Burkholderiales; family Eutrophovitaceae. The sequence continues at coordinate 13,420 of CACKOO010000012.1, forward strand.
CTTTTAACATATTCAAGTGGGTTTTCTCCTGGACGCGGAGTTTCATCAAACCCACCCTCGCCGTCAAAGCCTTCTCTTAGAACTAGCATTTCGAAGTTTACTCCCATTTGAGTCAGTAGGTCTCGTCGCTGACTACTGCGTGATGCTAAGTAAATAGATTTAAACTTATTCACTGCCCCTCCTTGGCTTAAAAATTTTTTTGTTGTTTAACCTCGGTGGTATGGATGTCGATTGATAATTGATACTACCCTGTAAATTTGTTCAGTCAACAGTACTAGCGCTAAAGGGTGTGCAATCGTCATATTAGAGAGCGACAATATAAAGTCAGCATCATCACGCATTTTTTGAGCTAGTCCGTCAGCGCTTCCAATAATAAAGCAAAGATCTTTCCCTTGATTCATCCATACTTGAAATTGGGAATAAAATTTTTCGGTACTTAGTAGTTTCCCCCGGTTATCGAGAACAATACGCAAACTATTTTTCGGTGTATATGATTCAAGTTTTAAAGCTTCTTCTAAAAGTGTGCTATCTGAATTTTTATTCTTTTTTACACTGGGTTTAATTTGTTTTAAGGTTATCGGGAAATTCAAAGCTATTCTTTCAGAATATTGGTCAAAACCGTTCGTAATCCAAAGTGGATATTTATTACTGATTGTCAGTATGTGTATTTTCATTTTCCGAGTTGACTAATAAATTTAGGCGGTAATTGCGTCCTTTGAAATTAGTAAATATTCCATAACTCTTCTAAATTATAGAATTCTCTAGTTTTTGGTTGCATGATGTGTAAAACAATGTCTCCCATGTCTATCAACACCCATTCTCCCGTTTCAAGTCCCTCAACACCGAAAATTTTCATATTTCCATAAGGTTTTATTAGTTCCTGTATTTTTTGGACCGCTGCTCTACTTTGACGACCAGACTCAACTGTTGCTATAACAATTTGATCAAACATTGCGGTTACTTGTGATACTTTTAGATAAACTATGTTGGTTGCCTTAATATCTTCCAGGGACACAACAATAGCCTCTAATAAAGGATCACTAATAGATTCTTTATTTATACAGACCCTCACGCTTTATGTAATTCCTAATTGAATCAGGTATCAAGTATTTTAAACTTCTATCTTGGTTTATAAACTTTCTCACCATTGTAGAAGAAATAGAAAGCCCTGTGAACTGATATAAAAATATTTTCCCCGATATATTTCTCATAAAACTGTTTTTATTCTCCGTAATTCTGGGCTCAATTTCTGACTTAAAAACACTGTTTGTTTGATCTAAAACATTTTTTTTTTCGTACCCCGATCGTTGTGCGATGACAATGTTTGCAAGGTTAAATATTGCTTTCCATTCATGCCAAGTATGGAGTTTTAAGAAAGCATCTATTCCCATTATCAGAACAATTGGTTGGTTTGGATCTGCCTCAAGACGAATTTCGCGTAAGGTATCAACAGTAAAACTAGGCCCAGGCCTGTTGGCCTCCCTGTCATCTATTTTCAGCGAAGGATTATCTATTATAGCCATATTAAGCATAGCTATTCTTTGAGCTGCAGTAGCGATGGGGTTTGATCGGTGTGGCGGAGTAGCACTGGGTATCAGGCGGAGCTCATTTATTGAGAATTCTTCTTTAATTTCTTCGGCAAGCCTGAGGTGTGCAAAGTGAATGGGATCAAATGTACCTCCCAAAATCCCTATAGAATTTGGACTAGGTGTGTTCATATTTAATGGACTTGGTAGCCTGGCGGTCATTTATTAAAATGTATGGCTCCTTAGTAAGGTTACCAATCCGGTTTTTACTCAATAAATTCGCACCGCTCAGTTTTCTATGAACTGTCAAAGTAGTGCATTTCTTAAGTCTGTTAATAGTTCCGCTAGATCCACGATAAAACGACTACCCTCCGCACCATCTATTACCCGATGATCATAAGAAAGTGATATCGGTAACATTTTTCTTGGAGAAAATTCTGATCCGGTCCAAATAGGTTTAATTAGAGCACGGTTAACCCCAAGTATGGCAACTTCTGGAGCGTTGATTATGGGAGTGAAGTGACCGCCACCTATTCCTCCGAGACTAGAAACTGAGAAAGTTCCACCTTCCATATCTTTGGGAGATAATTTTCCATTTCTCGCTTTTTCACCGATACTTTGAAGTTCCGATGCAATAGTAATAACACCTTTCGCAATTACATCCTTTATTACCGGCACCACTAGTCCGTGCGGAGTGTCTACGGCAATTCCAATATTGATATATTTTTTTACGATTATTTGTTTACCGGAGGATTTCAAAGAAGAGTTGAAATCTGGATGACGAGTCAAAGCAATACTTAGTGCTTTTATAATAAAAGCGATTGGTGTGATTTTTACTTGGGGATTATTCTCTGCTATCTGCTTACGAAAATTTTCAAGCTCGGTAATATCGGCGTCATGATGCTGAGTAATATGAGGAATTTCCACCCAATTACGATGTAGAATAGGACCAGATATTTTTTTAATTCTACTTAGATCCTTCTGTTCTACTTTACCAAACTTAGCAAAGTCTATTTGAGGCATTTTAGCTGACTTTGAGATGGACGTTTGCAATATAGTTTCGTCTGACAGGGATTTTTTTATATAAGCTTGTACATCCTCTTTCAGGATTCTATTTTTTTTTCCAGTGCCTGAAACCTTCGAAAGATCCACGCCCAGCTCTCGGGCTAAACGTCTTACGCCTGGACTGGCATGAGTTCCACTATTATGAAAACTTTCCGATTGTGTGTTACTAACAGTCTTTTGTGTATGCACTTTTTCGGTGAAGTTCTCAGATGTGCCTTTATGGTTTGCATTAGGTTCAGCACCTGGTTTTCTTTCGGCAACTGGCTCACTATAGGGAACCGGCATTTGAGCAACTGATTCTTTGGATTGATGGTTATCGGCGGAGGCCTCCATTGATAAGATAAGAGTTCCCTCGGACACACTGTCCCCTGAACTAACTTTAATCTCTTTAACTACGCCGGAACTAGGAGCCGGAACTTCCATGGTGGCTTTATCAGATTCTAGGGTAATAATAGAATCTTCTGCGTGAACCAAGTCACCAGGTTTTACTAGTACTTCAATAACGGGGATATTTTTAAAGTCTCCTATGTCTGGAACAAATACGTCTTTTAAGCTACTCATTTTTACCCTTTGGATTAATTATTTTATGATCGAGCAGGGTTAACCCTTTCAGGGTCAATCCCATAATCTTTTATGGTTTTTTCTAGAACAGCGATAGTTACAGAGCCCTCGTCTGCAAGTACTTTCAAAGCGGCTATGACTATATGAAAACTGTCTACTTCGAAAAAATATCTTAATTTATCTCGCGTATCAGATCTACCAAAACCGTCAGTCCCCAAAGTGATGTATGGATTAGATACAAATTGACGAATTTGATCTGGATAAATTTTCATATAGTCTGTAGCCGCAATGATTGGACTCTTGGTTGCATTAAGACATTTTGCAACGTGGCTTTCTTTTGCTTTTTTGGAAGGGTGAAGCATATTCCAACGAGCGATTTCTAAACCCTCTCTTCTTAATTCGTTAAAGCTTGGAGCACTCCAAACATCAGCATTGATATTGAAATCTTTTTGTAATATTTTTTGTGCTTTGATTATTTCATTAAGAATAGCACCGCTACCAACAAGTTGTACATGGGGATTCTTTTTCGATCCGTTGGATTCATATAATAAATACAAACCTTTCACTATATCCTCTTCAATCCCTTTTGGAAGTTTTGGGTGCAAATAGTTTTCATTCATCAGTGTTATGTAATAAAACACGTCTTCTTGATCTTGAAACATTCTTTTCATACCGTTATTTATTATTACTGCTAACTCAAAAGCATAAGTTGGATCATAGGATATACAATTGGGAATGGTAGATGCCATCAAGTGACTGTGGCCGTCTTCATGTTGCAGTCCCTCCCCATTGAGAGTAGTTCTTCCGGCTGTCCCTCCGAGTAGAAAGCCTCTAGCCCTTTGATCTCCTGCTGCCCAAGCTAGATCACCTACGCGCTGAAAACCAAACATAGAATAGTAAATATAAAATGGGATCATAGTCAGGCCATGGTTGGAGTATGATGTTGCCGCTGCGATCCAAGAAGACATCGCACCCGGTTCATTGATACCTTCTTGAAGTATTTGTCCAGTCTTATCTTCCTTGTAAAACATTAACTGGTCAGCATCTTCAGGTGTGTAAAGCTGTCCAACAGATGACCAAATCCCTAATTGGCGAAACATTCCCTCCATTCCAAACGTTCGAGACTCATCAGGCACAATAGGAACTATTCTTGAACCAATATTTTTATCTCGTAACAGAGTGGATAAGATACGCACGAATGCCATCGTTGATGAAATTTCTTTGTCACCAGAACCCTTAAGAATTGCACCAAAAGTATTCAAATTTGGCACTTCAAGTTTATCGCCTTGGGTTCTTCTAATTGGCATGTACCCGCCAAGATCCGTCCTCCTTTGCCTCATATATTCTAGCTCTGGCGAACCTTCCTCAAATTTGAGATAAGGAATATCTTCGAGTTGGGAGTCGTCTATAGGTAGTTTAAACCGATCACGAAACTCTTTGAGAGATGTTGTTCCCATTTTTTTTTGTTGGTGCGTTATATTTTGGGCTTCTCCAGCCTCTCCCATACCATATCCCTTGATCGTTTTGGCAAGTATTACAGTTGGTTTTCCTCGGTGTTCTACAGCTGAGGCGTAAGCCGCGTAAATTTTGTGTGGGTCATGCCCTCCCCTATTTAAACGCCAAATATCATCGTCTGACAGATTAGCTACTAATTTTTTTAACTCAGGATACTTACCAAAAAAATGGTTTCTTACGTAATCACCGTCTTTTGCCTTGAATGTTTGGTATTCCCCGTCTACGCACTCTTCCATTCGTTTTTGTAATAAACCGGTTTTATCACTGGCCAGCAATGGATCCCAGTACGAACCCCAAACTAACTTAATCACATTCCAACCTGTTCCTCTGAAATCAGCCTCGAGTTCCTGAATAATCTTACCATTTCCTCTTACTGGTCCATCTAGCCTTTGCAAGTTGCAGTTAATAACAAAAATCAAATTGTCTAAATTTTCTCTTGAAGCTACGCCAATTGCTCCCATGGACTCGGGCTCGTCAGTCTCTCCATCTCCTAGGAAACACCATACCTTCCTGCCATCTGTATCCAGTAACCCCCGATCATTAAGGTATTTCATCAATCGCGCTTGGTATATAGCCATTATCGGTCCGAGGCCCATCGATACGGTGGGAAATTGCCAAAAATCGGGCATTAGCCATGGGTGTGGGTAAGATGAAAGCCCTTCTCCGTTAACTTCCTGTCGGAAGTTATCCAATTGCTTCTGATCTAACCTACCAAGGAGAAATGCCCTTGCGTAAATTCCCGGCGCTGAATGCCCTTGCATAAAGACCAAATCGCCACCGTGTTTTTCCGACGCTGAATTCCAGAAATGGTTATAACCAACGTCATAGAGAGTTGCCGCCGACGCGAAACTGGCTATATGTCCACCAACATTTGTCTCTTTATTTGCCCGGAGCACCATAGCCGCAGCATTCCAACGAATGTAGGACCTTATGCGATGCTCAATTTCATGATTTCCTGGAGATTTTTTTTCGTTTTCCGGAGAAATTGTATTGACGTAAGGGGTATTAGCGCTGTGTAAGAAGGGGTTTCCCAATTGGTTAGTTCTGCTTATCAATTTTTCTATAAGGAAGAGGGCTCGGTCTGGACCGACTTCTTTGATAACGCTATCAATAGATTCTAGCCATTCGTTTGTTTCACTTGGATCTATATCGGCCGCCATTTTTGAGTCCCCTTATGCTATGTAAAACTTGTTTGGCAGGGTGTAATCATTTTTACACGACCGTACCGCCACCAGTATCGTAGCTTTTCACAATAAAATCAAAATTTATTTGCCATATATTCTTAAATAGAATAAATAATTATTTTTATGCCATTAATTATCTAATTTTGCGCCCCATTCCATAAAAATCTTCATTTGGTCGAACATTTAAAAGGTGAGCCATTCGATTAGAAAGTGCAAAAAAAGACGTTACAGCACCGATATCCCAAATTTTATCCTTTGTAAAACCGGCATCGTATAAAATTTGATGATCTTTCACATTAATTAATTCCGGAGTTCGTGATAATTTACACGCGAAATCTAACATTAACTTATGTTTTTCCGAGATATTTGATTTGCTATAGTCAATAGCTATTTGATCAGATAAAAGCGTTTGTTTAGAATAAATTCGGAGAATCCCACCGTGGGCCACTACACAGTATGTACACTTATTGGCACCGCTGGTTGCAACGATTATCATTTCCCTTTCAATGTTATCGAGGGTGGATTTTTCATCGATTATTGCCTCATGGTATTCTATAAAAGCCCTAAGTTGATTAGGACGGTATCCAAGGGCGAGAAATATATTTGGAATAAATCCTGTTTTTTCTTGAACCAGCATTATTTTATCTCGTAAATCCAAGGGTAAGTCATCGAGCGAAGCAATGGGGTACCCACTAATGTTTTCCATAATTTTTTCTTTAACTATACGGCTAATTAAATTTCCTATTATCCTCAATAATTTTTCCATCATTAGGAAGGGACTCACCTTTTTTCAAAAAAACGACTGTTCCCCTTAATTTAGTAAGCTCTCTTAAACTTGTGCCAATTTGCTCTTTGTTTACAATACTCCCATTTGAAACTTCACAAAAGAGTGTCATGATGTCATTTTTATTGGCATCGTGTTCTATAGTGAGGCGACTTTTTTTAATGTATGGGTGTCGGTTTTGAATTTGAGAGATTTGTTTAGGGTTGACGAACATTCCTCTGACTTTAGTGGTTTGATCAGCTCTTCCCATCCACCCCATAATCCTTGCATTAGTTCTCCCACAAATACTACTTCCCTCGGCAATCGCGGATAAATCTCCGGTTGCGTACCGAATCAAGGGATAAATGGGATTTAAAAGAGTAACTACAATTTCTCCCACTTCGCCATCGTTAACTACGTTGCCTGTGCCGGGCTGAACTATCTCCAGAATTACCCCCTCATCAATAACTAACCCATTCATCGGTTCGGTTTCATATGCGACAAGTCCAAGGTCCGCCGTTCCATAGCACTGCCTCGTCTCAATTCCCCGCTCTTGAAATAGCTTTCGAAATTCCGGTAATAAAGCTTCCCCTCCAACTAGGGCTTTACTTATCGAGGGTGCCAATTGAATATTAAGCTCCTCTGCTTTTTCAAGTATGAGTTTAAGAAATGAGGGAGTCCCTGCATATGCAGAAGGTTTTAAATCCGCTATTGTATGCACCTGCATTTCTGTTTGCCCGACCCCTGCTGGAAAAACAGCACACCCTATTTTACGTGCTCCCTCATCCACCATGAAACCTGCAGGGGTGAAGTGGTATGAAAAAGTGTTATGAATTATATCCTCTGATCTAAACCCCGCAGCCCACATGGCTCTACCAAATCGCCAAAAATCCTCGAGGTCTCCCTGAGGATCATAAATTGGCCCCGGAGAAGAAAATATACGCCGAAGTTTTCCTGGCGAAGTGGTAGCCATCCCGCCAAACGGCAACAAATCCCTTTGATTTTCCTGCAAATCAGTTTTCCTTGTAATCGGTAATCTCGCGAGATTTTGGCGATCCTTTACTGTATCTACGGCAAGTCCTTCCAACAGTCTCCCAAAAAAAACAGTGTTTTTCTGCGCCTCTGATAATATGGCCCTAAGCGAGCTGAACGCATCCTGCTCTCTTTGCTCAGAAGATCGAGTCTCTAATTCATCAAAATATTTCGTCATGTTTGCAACTCCCCTGAATTTGACTAATCTTGTCACCAACTCATTTTTAGGTAACGTCATGAATAATTCGTTTTTGCTACGCCAACCAGCGCTTCCGCCTTCTATAATGTTTTCCATCACGATAGCTTTTCCTCCCCGTGGTGGAAAGCCCTAAATAGAATTCTTTCACATCGGAGTTATTAGCGAGCACAGCGGAAGAACCGTCCATGACAATACGACCGTTTTCAAGAATATAGCCGTAGTCCGAATAACCTAAAGCTACGTTTGTATTTTGCTCTGCTAATAGAAAACTTACTTTCTCTCTCTGGTTTAACGTCTTGACGATCTCGAAAATTTCTTCAACTAGTTGCGGGGCTAGCCCCATAGATGGTTCATCTAGTAAAATCATGGTTGGCATAGCCATGAGGGCTCTCCCTATTGCAACCATTTGCTGTTCACCGCCGGAGGTGTAGCCTGCTTGGCTTCGTCGCCTATCCTTAAGCCTTGGAAAATACGTATAAACTTTCTCCAGGTCAGCTTTTAAGACCCGGCCGGAAACTTTTCGTGTGTAGGCACCTGTTAAAAGATTTTCCTCAACTGTCAGATGAGGAAAACAATGTCGACCTTCCATGACTTGCACGACTCCCCTTTTAACTAATGCAGAGGGTGTTAACCTTTCTATTCGATCGCCTTTATACGCTATGTAGCCTTTTGTAACTTCTCCCCGTTCGGATTGCAGCAAATTAGAAACTGCTTTAAGAGTGGTTGTTTTCCCCGCACCGTTAGCCCCGAGAAGAGCAACTATACTACCTTCCCTGAGTTGAAGTGAAATACCCCTTAGAACTAAAATCACGTGATCATAGATAACTTCTATGTTGTTAATATCAAGAAGTACGTTACCTTTAGGGCCATCTTGCTGCATTTATCTATCCAAACAAGCGGGGGTTAAATTCTTCTCTCGCGCATAATTAGCCGCCGATTCCTCAACCATTGTACGCACTAGTTGCTTATCGCCGACTATCCAATCTGAGGCCGCCACCCACTTGACACCATCCCATTGTTGAAAGCGAACAAGTCCCGGTCCCTCATGGTTTTCGCAGCTAACTTTTATAGGCGGCACCATATCGCCAAAACCCAAGGAATCAAGTTTTGACTGCGTAAGCTCAAGATTTTCAATACCCCAACGCACTTGGGCACCTGTCATGGACGTAGCTCCGTATTTTGTTTGAGCAAGGCGAACAGCCTCAGCAGTAAGCATTGCTTGCACCACTCCCCTGTTCCAAAGAACCGTTCCAATATAGCTCTCGTCATCGCCTTTGCCAGTTTCGTAGACGTATTTACGTATTTCTTTGACTACTGCAAAATGATCTCCCGAGAGATTCATACTCGCCGCATAATATCCGGTGGATGCACTGGGCCCGGCCGCTAATGTGTCAACCTCAGCTCCCGACCACCAATTTCCCACCATTTTCTCCCTAGGAAACCCAATCTTCTTAGCCGTTTTGATAGAGGTTCCGCTCATTACCCCCCACCCCCATAAAATAACCCAATCTGGCTGCTCTTTTTTAATTCTCATCCATTGAGACTGCTGCTCGTTACCGGGATGCGGAACTGGAATTTTTACAAGACTAAACCCTAAGTTTTCTGATTCTTTCTCCAAGATACCATGAGGCTCTTTTCCATAAGCCGAATCGTGATACAGCAAAACTATTTTTCGGCCGTTGAGCTTACTGAGTCCACCCTCTTTTTGGGCAATGAATCTAACAATGGCAGAAGCTTGTGACCAATAATTGGTCATCAGCGGAAAAACCCATGGAAAAACCCTTCCGTCTGAAGCATCGGTTCTACCGTAGCCAAGAGTTATCAAGGGTATTTTATCTATGGGGGCTTTATCAATTAACCCATACGTAATACCTGTTGACATTGGATGAATAGCGGTCGGACCATTCTTATTTCGAGTTTTTAGTCTTTCATAGCACTCTAACCCTTTAGCCGTATTGTATTCTGTTTCACATTCCTCCCAGCTGACCGGTACTCCGTTAATCCCTCCATCACGTTCATTGAGAAGTCTAAGGTAGTCTATGTAGCCACTGGCAATGGGCGCGCCACTAGGGCCATACGGCCCAACTCGATAACCAGTAACTCCAAAAAATTGGGTATCGACAGCTTCGGGCCCACCTCCATCAGGACTATCCCCACAACTAGCCAAAAAAAAACTTAAAGTAAGCGCCAAAAGTATTGTTGTTAATTTCATGATTATCCTCCGATATTGCAAGTCCACCTCAATGCGGAAACGGCCAAAGTCTAAGTTTCTCTTTGGTAATTTGCCACAACCGAGCTAATCCAAGGGGTTCAACAATTAGGAAAAATATTATTAATCCACCAAAAACTAGCAACTGTATTACAGAAGTAATTCCAGCCGCTAACTTTAAACCTAGTATTGCAGCTGCCTCATTTATGAATATATCCAAAAATATCGGTAGTAATGTAATAAACGCCGCACCCAAAAACGACCCCATGATACTACCTATTCCACCAATAATTACCATAAATAATATTCGGAAAGAAAGATCAAGATTGAACCCGTCGGGTTCTACGCTTCCCAGATAGGCATAGGCGTAGAGAGCACCAGCAACCCCACAATAAAAAGAACTAACCCCAAAGGCTATGAGTTTTGTTCGTACAATACTTATGCCGATTACCTCTGCTGCCACATCCATATCCCTAACCGCCATCCATGCCCTACCAAGATTACTTCGAACCAGATTTTTAGCGACAAGCGCGAGTATGACCACAATGGATAGTACCAATAAATATCTGCGGGAGGGAGAGTCGAATATGAACCCAAATATGGTAACAGGCTGGGTAGTGATAACTCCGGATGAACTGTAATTTGTAAACCAGCCCACTTTTACTAATAACCAAGGAATAAAAAATTGAGCTGCCAAAGTCGCAACAGCCAAATAAAAACCCCTTATGCGTAGGCTAGGGATACCAAACGCAATACCAACAGCGGCTGCAGTAATCCCAGACATTATGAAGCTTATTAGAATCGGCATTTGTGGAACCCGTAATTCAAAATTATAAGCTGCGAAGGCACCGACAGCCATAAACGCAGCAGTTCCTAACGAAAGTTGACCAGCATAACCAGTTAATAAATTTAAGCCTAACGCTGCAAGGGAAAAAACCAGAAATGGTATTAAGATAGCCGTTAACCAATAATCACTCGCAAATAAAGGAATTGCAAAAAACCCAAAAATCAATATCAAAATTAACCCTACCCTATCTTGAGAGATAGGTAATATTGCTTGGTCTTCTTTATAGGATGCCTTGAACTGACCAGCTTCTCTGTAAAACATAAAATTTTATTCCTTATACTCGGTCAATTTGTTTGTCACCGAACAATCCCTCTGGTCTAATCAAAAGAAATAATAGCGCGGCAACGTAGGCAAACCATATTTCTATTCCACCTCCGAAGAAAGGGCCAATATAAACTTCAGCAAGTTTTTCTAAAGCCCCAATTATTAAACCCCCAACAATAGCTCCCAATACTGAATCAAAGCCGCCGAGTATTAGTACGGGAAGTGCTTTCAGAGCAACAAATGTGAGTGCAAATTGAACACCGTTTCTTGCTCCCCACATTAAACCAGCAATTAACGCAACAAATCCGGCGACAGACCACACTATAGCCCATATTGTTTTAAGAGGAATACCTACCGACAAGGCCGCTTGATGGTCATCAGCCACCGCTCTAAGCGCTCTTCCAACGCGAGTTATTTGGAAGAATATAGCTAGTATAGCAACTAGAATTCCAGCTACAAACGCTGCTATTAAGTCAAAACTATTGATTTCTTGTAGCACAATTGGGACCCCAGCCAAGGAAATTCCCCAATTTTCAAAAGTCGTTACGATTGGTTCATCAGGTATGCCAAGTTCTAATGGGTACACCTTGGTACCCCAAAACAATTGAGCCAAGCCCTCTACAAAGAAAGTGAGTCCGATTGTAACCATGAATAAGGAAATTGGCGGTTGATTTACAAGTGGCCGTAATACTACTTTCTCGGTGAGAACACCCAATAAAATCATGAGAGCCAGTGAGAATGGAAAAGCTGCCCAAATCGGTAATCCCAGTTTTTCTTGTGCTCCAACAAAAGTTAATGCCGCAAAAAAAACCATAGCTCCTTGAGCAAAATTAAAAACTCCCGAGGCTTTGTAAATCAAAACGAATCCGAGGGCAACCAGAGAATACATTATCCCTGCTAATAGACCTCCTATTAAAACTTCCAGAAAAAAACTCATATTACTTTTACCTTGATATTTTTCATTTATCTTTAATCTGTCACTCCTAGATAAGCATCTATTACTTTCTGGTTATTTTTAATTTGAACAGGGGTGCCTTCCCCGATTTTTTTTCCGTAATCCAGAACCACGATTTTATCGCTTATATCCATAACGACTCCCATATCATGTTCGATCAATATAACTGATGTTCCATATTCTTCGTTAACGTCCAAAACAAACCGACTCATATCTTCTTTCTCTTCAACATTCATACCCGCCATTGGTTCATCGAGTAAAAGCAAATCAGGCTCCGCAGCAAGAGCTCTTGCTAGCTCTACTCTTTTTTGTAAACCATACGGCAGTCTGCCTACAGGAGTCTTTCGGATATGTTGGATTTGAAGAAAGTCGATAATATGTTCTACCGCTTCTCTATGTGCTACTTCCTCCCTTTTACAGGGACCTATATAAAAAGCTGAGGATAATAAGCCTGATCGCATCTTTAAACTGCGTCCAGTTAAAATATTCTCTAGAACAGACATTCCCTTGAAAAGCGCTATATTTTGAAATGTACGAGCGATTCCCGATCTGGCGGCTTCGAAAGGCACAACTTGATCCCAGGATTTGTCTTTAAAAATTACTTTACCTTGCTGTGGTTTGTATACGCCATTTATCACATTTAAAAGTGAACTTTTACCCGCGCCGTTGGGACCGATAATCGCTAAAATTGACTTGTGCTCGGCCGAAAAACTTATATCTTTTAGCGCATTAACTCCGCCGAAAGAAAGAGACACATTTTGTACTTGTAAAATAGGGTTTAGCATATTTTTTTTAGGATACGTATATCATTGCGAGTCTTTGATAAGGACATTTGCACTGATTGTTCCAGAACGTCCATCTTCAAATTTCACCTCGGTTGTAATACTACACTCTTTGGCTCCACTAAAAAGCGCTTCTATTAGTGGCGCATACTTTTTAGCCACAAAAGCTCTTCTCACTTTTCGACTTCGAGTCAGTTCCTCATCATCAGCATCTAGTTCTTTGTGGAGCACCAGAAATCTACTTATTCGTGAATTAGCGAGTTCCGGTTCTTTTTCTAGTTCAGAATTGACATTCATAATACATTCCGAAATTAAATCATAAATTTCAGCTTTTGCTGTAAGCTCAATATACCCAGCGTAAGCGAGTCCTTTTTTTTCTGCCCAGTTTCCAACCGCCTCCAAATCAATATTTATAAATGCGCATACAGTGTCTTTTTTATCGCCAAAACAAACAGCTTCCTTGATATACGGAAAAAACTTTAATTTGTTCTCGAGAAATTGAGGAGCAAACATTGTTCCATCATTTAGGCGGCCGATATCTTTCGATCGGTCAATAATTTTAAGGTGTCCATTCGCATCGATAAAACCAGCATCACCGGTTTTGAAAAAGCCGTCGGAAGTCAATGCCTCATCAGTTGCGGTAGGGTTTTTGTAATACTCTGCTAGCATGGAAGGAGATTTAACTAAAATTTCCCCGTTACCATCAACTTTTATATTCACCCCTTTCATTGGTTTCCCTACACTATCATTTTTGATGTCGCCGTCGGCTTGCTTGCATACGTGTGCTACCGTCTCTGTTTGACCATATAGTTGTTTCAAATTTATGCCGATCGATCGATAAAACTCGAACAAATCAGGTCCTATTGCCGCTCCAGCTGTATAAGCAACTCTAACCCTGGACAAACCCAAGACATTAAGGAGAGGTCGAAAAAAAATAAGATTGCATGATCCGTAAAGTAATCGATTGCTAATCGATACCGGTTTTCCATCCATAATATCTGCGCCAAAATTTTTTCCTATTTTCAGGCTATATTCAAAAAGCTGCTTTTTTAAATGGCTCGCGTCTTCCATTCTAATCATAACCTGAGTCAGTAGATCTTCAAATATTCGAGGCGGTGCGAAATAGTAAGTTGGTCCTATTTCGCGAAGATCCGCCATGACAGTATCACTCGATTCCGGGCAATTTACGGTGAATCCCGCAACTATCGCTTGAGCATACGAAAATAGGTGGTCACCAACCCAAGCCATTGGAAGGTACGATAATATTGAGTCTGAATCACTGAGTTGGTCAAATTTAATATCCGCAGTCGCTGCTGATATCCACGCGGAGTGGGAGAGGCATACACCCTTGGGTTTTCCCGTTGTTCCGGACGTATACAAAATAATTGAATTGTCAGATGATTTATTTTTATTGATCTCATCATCGAAAAAGGTTTTATTCTTCGAATCGTAATCTTCACCAATTGCTCTCAAGTCATTATATTCAATCAGTACACTTTCTCGATAATTTTTCAGACCCCGTGTGTCATCGTAATAAATGTGTTTAAGGGCGCTTGTTTTTGGGAGTATTTCAAGTAATTTATCGACCTGTTCCTGGTCTTCAACTATGGCGTGACTAATTTCGGCATTATTTAAAACATATTCAATCTCATCTGCAACTGCATCCTGATAGATCGGCACAGGAATTGCCCCCAGAGATTGAGCTGCAGCCATCGACCAATATAGCCGAGGTCGATTGTTGCCAACAATGGCTAAATTCATATCTCGTTTAAGCCCATGGCGAGCCAGACCACACGCGAGGTAGCGAATCTCGATTTCTACTTCTTGCCAATTCCAGCTCTGCCAAATTCCTAAGTCTTTGTGTCGAATTGCAACTTTACCCGGATGCAACTTCGCATTTCGTGCGATCAATTTAGGAAAAGTGGCATCTGTCGTGGTTACCATCTTTTTACCTCATCATCAAACAGCGCATAGCTTACTACAGACTGCCTCTAATGTTTAAGGAGAAACTGTTTTAATTTTCATTTGTTAAGATCTTGACGGGTAAATCTCGGTCTAGAAGAGCCGGGTAGTAGTACGCGAGGGAAAGTCCTCGGGCGACGAAGTGAAAGTAAATAGCTAACCAGAGGCCCGCGTTACCCAGTGGCGTCATTAGCCACCAGACTAAAATAAACAAAGAAGTGGATATCAACATACTTTTTACCATTTCTCGAGTCCAAGTTGCGCCCAAAAAAATTCCATCTAATTGGTAACACCACGTGGCCACGAGAGGAGCACAAGCAGCCCAAATTACGTATTGATTGGCGATCAAACGAACATTTGGTTCAATCGTCAGTATATTTATTATCCATGGTCCAGTTAGGGCCAAAATAAAGGAAGCTAGCACCGCGATTAAGGCACTCCAAATAATGGTGGTTTTGCAGACTTTGATAAAGCTTTTTCTATTGATAGCCCCGAATGCTCTTCCAGCAAGGCTCTCTGCTGCAATGGCGAAACCATCGAGAAAGTAGGCGGTTGTGGTAACAAAGTGAAGCAGGATCGCATTAGCAGCCAAAATTAAATCGCCATTTTTCGCACTTTGCAAAGTGAACCATGCGAAAACAAACATTAGAGCTAACGATCGGATCATTATATCTTTGCTGACGTTGAATAGGTGTCGAAGTCTTTTTATATTCCAAATAGCCGAATGATCATCCGTTACAGTTAGTTTTCTCACGCTTAGGCTAGCGATAACTAGGCCAAGGATTGCTGCTATTACTTCTGCGAACAATGTACCAATAGCTACCCCTTTAACTCCCATTCCCATCTCGACAACAAAATACCAATCGAGTGCCGCGTTAAGAAGGTTAAGAACTACTTGTACTAATAATGCGAAACGCGGATTGCCGATTCCAATAAACCAACCGATAAGCGCATAGTTCACAAACGTAACCGGAGCTGACCAGATTCTTATTTCAAAGTATTCTCTCGATAAAGATTCTACGAGATCACTGGCATCTATAAAGAAAAAACCCGCTGTCATGATCGGCAGTTGTAAAACCACCATACTCGTTCCCAAAACTACAGCGACAGTTATAGCACGGAACAAGATGGCTCTTGTTTCATTCGGATTTTTCGCACCAACTGATTGCGCCGCTAAACTGGTAGTACCCATTCTGAGGAAACCAAACCCCCAATAAATTAAGGAGAAAAACATAGCGCTTATGGCAACAGCCCCAATATGTGACGGATTCGGTATTTGTCCGACTATCGCGGTATCTACAACACCTATAAGTGGTGTAGATATATTTGAGAACATTACCGGGACGGCAATTGCTAGTACTTTTTTATGGGATATCGATTCGTCTGGTATTTGTGGGGATCTTGACATAACCATCAACAAAAATTGACTGTCAGATAGTTCTAGTAGACGAGAAATTAACGAAGTGGTTCACTATTTTTTTATTTGTCTACATCGCTTTCATTATACAGTTCATAAATACTTGAGAAATCTAAACTACCATACCCTTTCGACTTGTGAAGCGCATAGAGCGAACTAGCTTGTGATCCCAAGGGAGTAGGTGAAACGCTTTTTTGGCTTAGCTCCATCGCAAGCCCTAAGTCTTTGTGCATGAGGTTGACTTGAAATCCACCCTGATAATTGTTGGAAGAAGGTACGCCATTCATGATTCCGGGAACAGGGTTATAGGCCTCCAGTACCCAATTGCCCCCAGAGCTTTTTTTCATAATTTGTGACAATACCCCAGGGTCCAGGCCATTTCTAATCCCCATATTCAGTGTTTCAGATGTCCCTGCCATGAGTATGCCCAGTAACATATTATTGCATGCTTTTGCAATTTGCCCCGCTCCACTTTCGCCTGCGTGAAAAATATTGCGCCCCATAGTCTCTAAAACTGGCTTTACAAGATCAAAATCTTTTTTACTCCCCCCTACCATGAATGCCAGAGTACCAGAGATGGCTCCACCAACTCCTCCTGAAACCGGGGCATCAACAAAACTAATTCCTTTTGCTCTAGCGACCCTCTCGATATCCTGTGACACATCCGCTTCAATTGTGGATGAATCGATAAATATTGCAGTCCCCTCTTGGCTCGCAGTTTCTAAAAGTTGATCATCTCCTAGGTAAAGTTGTTTAACATGGCGACCGGCTGGAAGCATGGAAATCACATAATCTGCATTTGAAATAGATTTTGCTGCTGATTGCGCTTTACGCGCACCGTCAGCAACTAGTTTATCCATCGCAGTTACTGAAATATCAAATACCGTGAGTTCATGGCCAGCCTTGAGAAGGTTTCGAGCCATTGGTGTACCCATATTACCCAGACCAATAAAGCTAATTTTTGCCATGGTCGTACTCCTTTTTTAACAGATTATGCTGGACGCTTTTCTAGTAGTCCATCCAGCGGGTTTACATCCCAAGGTGGTTCAAAGAAGTTTGCAACAGTATTACGTGGAACTTCTTTAAAATCTTTAAAGGTCCAGTCTGGTTTGTTATCTTTATCTACCAATCGAGCTCTTACTCCTTCTGGAAATTCACGGTGCCGTAAAAACTGACCTGTGAGAATCATTTCCATTTTGAATATTTGCCACAAAGACATCTTTTTTGCCACCTCTAATTGCTTCTCTACAACCAAAGCTGCTAGAGGGCTTCCATATGATAAACTCTGTTGCATTCTTCCTATCCATCCGTCTTTTGAGTTTTCGGACAAAAGCCTATCAAACGTCGCTGATAAATTTTTCTTGCTCATGGCTTTAATTATTAGCTCTCTGTGAGGATCAATTTTTCCGGGTTGCTCTTTTTTATCGTAATTACTTTCTCTTGCCAGACTACATAAAATGTTATTGACTACAATCATTTCATTTTGGTTTTTGAAGTCGCCCTTGCATAGCCTATCCAGTAGATCCTCTCTTTTTGAGCTGGATAAAAAGTGATCGGCGAGATTTAATTTGATTGCATCGGTCCCGTTGATATGACACCCGGATATTCCCAAAAATAGTCCAAAAGGTTCGGGTACTTTGTTTAAAAAATGACTACCTCCTACATCTGGATAATAACCAATTGCTACTTCTGGCATGGCTAGCCTTGACGTTTCCGTTACCACTCTTGCACCGCATCCATTCATTAGGCCCATTCCGCCACCCATAACGATACCCGAACCCCAACAAATAATTGGCTTTGAATAGCCATGCATTTTATAGTCCAAGATAAATTCGTGAGCAAAGAAGGTTTCTGCCTCTTCTGGTCCTTTATAGCTTATATTTTTTCTGACCTTGACCACATCACCCCCTGCACAAAAAGCTTTGTCACCGGCCCCATCTAAAATAATGGCCACTACATCTGAGTGCTGCCACTCAAAGAGCTTTTTGTAAATTGCATCAACCATTCCGAGCGTTAGTGCGTTTAAATGTTTTTCGGAATTCAAGACGATTTCCGCTATTTTGCGTCCGTCTTTCGCTAGATGCTCCTTAAAAATGACTTCCTTCATTAGGTTTTTCTTTCCGACAAAATTAAATGCAAGTTTTTTTGACTAGATATTAAGTGATCATTGATGCTTCTTTGATTAGTATTCGGTTAGCAATAATAACTTTCATTATCTCATTAGTACCTTCAAGTATACGATGCACTCGGGTGTCTCTCAGGTATCTTTCCAAAGGATATTCTTTTATATATCCGATCCCACCGAATATTTGGAGTGCTTCGTCGCAAATATTGAAGCAACTATCAGTTGCAAATCGTTTGGCCATAGCACAATAAATTGTTTTGTCGGGGTGATTATGATCTAAACGAGTAGCTGCTAGGCGAACCATTTGGCGTGACGCTACAAGGTTAGTATTCATATCAGCCAGCTTGAATCTTAATCCTTGAAAGTCTGACAATGGCTTTCTAAATTGTTGCCTTTCATTCATATAATCACGAGCTTTTTCTAGTGCTGACTGAGCAGTTCCAATAGAGCATGTCGCGATATTTATACGGCCTCCATCTAGCCCTTGCATAGCTATTTTAAATCCCTCTCCCTCGTTCCCTAACATGGCTTCCCCGGGAACCTTAACTCCTTCAAAACTAATCGACCGGGTAGGTTGGCTATTCCAGCCCATTTTTTTTTCTTTTCGACCAAATAAGATTCCGTTAGATTTTGCCTCTACAACAAAAGCTGAAATGCCTGACGGCCCCTCAGCGCCTGTTCGTGCCATTACCAGTAGCAAATCAGTTTCACCAGCTCCTGATGAAAAAATTTTTCCACCATCTAAAACATAATCGGAGCCATTTTTTACAGCTTTAGTCCTTATTGAGCTTGCATCTGAGCCAGCGTTTGGTTCAGTTAAACAGTATGACGCAAGTGCTTTGCCGCTAGTCAGGTGTTCACCCCACCTTTCTTTTATTTGATTACTGCCAAATGTACAAATCATCCATGTTGCCATGTTGTGAATCGTTATGAAGGCTGTAGTAGACGTGCAGCCTTTGGCTAACTCTTCAAATATAATACTGGTGTCGAGGCGGCTGAGGCCCATGCCTCCAACAGATTGTGGTGCATATAACCCACACAGACCGAGCTTCCCAGCGTGTTCTATTGCATTACGAGGAAACGCCTCCTCTTCATCCCATTTTTGAGCATGTGGAGCTAACTCATTTTTTGAGAAAGCTCGAGCCATATCGACGTAGGCTAGCTGTTCTTCGTTTAGTTCGAAATTCATGTTTTGTGGCCAGCCTTTACTTTAGGGTAATTGATGTATTGACTCCCGTATCAATATCTTCCTCAAACCATCTTGCCGTAACTGTTTTTGTTTCGGTATAGAATTTCACAGCTTGTTTACCGTAAGCATGCTGATCTCCATAAAACGATTTGCGCCATCCAGTGAAAGAGAACATTGGCAGTGGAACAGGCACTGGAACATTTATTCCGACTTGTCCTACTTTGATTTCATGCTGATATTTTCTGGCTGCGGCTCCACTCGATGTAAAAATTGAGGTCCCGTTTCCATAGGGATTTTCGTTTACTAGTTTAATCGCGTCTTCGAGATTTTCAGCTTCAAGAGCAACCAATACGGGTCCAAAAATTTCCTCTTTATAAATAGACATATCTGTAGTGACGCTCTTAAACATAGTTGGTCCGACCCAGTTGCCATCAGGATACCCATCTATCTGGCACTCCGATCCATCCAGAATACACTCCGCTCCACTTTTTTTTCCTTCTGAAATAAACCTCAACACTCTTTTTTTCGCTTCCGGACTTATTAGTGGTCCATATGCCGCATTTTTATCATGCCATACTCCTGGCCGAATTTTTGCTAAGGCATCTCGTACTTCGGGAATCCAGTTGCGTGCTTCACCCACAAAAACTGCAACGGAAATAGCCATACATCTTTGACCAGCAGCTCCGACAGAGGAGCCAAGGAGGTTATTAATCACATGTTTTTTTTGCGCATCTGGCATTACAACCATATGATTTTTAGCACCGGCTAATGCCTGAACTCTTTTAAGGTGGTGTGTCCCAGTTCTGTAGATATGTTCACCCGCTGCAACAGACCCCACAAACGAAATTGCCGGTGTATCTTTGTGCACCAAGAGTTGGTTTACCACGCTTTTATCGCCATGAACAATTTGAAGCAGGCCATCCGGCGCTCCGGCCTCCATAAACAACTCCCCTAGGCGAGTGGGGGTCAATGGGTCTTGCTCAGAGGGTTTCAAAATAAACGTATTCCCACACGCTATTGCCATTGGGAACATCCATAGCGGGATCATGGCTGGAAAGTTGAAGGGTGTAATCCCAACGCAAACACCTAATGGTTGTGTAATGCTGTAACAGTCAATTTTTCGCGCCACATTCTCGACGGTTTCACCCATAACTAAACTAGCAATGTTACACGCATGTTCTACTACCTCTATTCCCCTCCATACATCTCCTTTCGCATCTTCAATATTTTTACCAGTTTCTTTTGCCACAATCTCACCCAGCTCGTCATGGTGCTCTTTGAGGATATGCTGATACCTAAGCATTAATCTCGCTCGATCTCCTACCGATACGTTTTTCCAATTTTCAAAAGCGGTTTTACCATTTTCAATCGTTTCTGCCACTTCATTTTCCGTCGCACACGGCACGTTGGCTATCACGTTTTGAGTTGCTGGATCCGTGACGGGAATAAGTTTGGACGCCTGGCTTTCAATAAACTTACCATTGATGAGAAGAGGAACTGATTTGATGGGAGTGGTTTGGTCATTCATTTAGTTTTACCTTATAGAGAGAAAAGTATTTGAAGTAATAGTACTGTGATTTTAGCAAGAAATATGAAAGCCAAACAGTGTATAAAATATTTAATGTAAATTTTGTCTTTTTTTCTATTATCTTAAAGATATTAGGTAAATATCTCATGTTGATACATTTTTACTTTTCGTTGCAGAGTGGACAACTTAGCAAAAAAGCCAATGTCTCGATTATTTTTTTATTAGCGTAGCGAGGCCTCAATATTTCCGCCGTCAACCGTTAGGGTGGCTGCCGAGGTTTTAGTAGCCTTCGCAAGGTATACAAATGCTGCCGCAACATCTGAACTTAAAACTTCTTGTTGCAAAAGATTACTAGACATATATTTTTTTTTATCAAGTCCTCTCGCTGAGGCTCTGGATGAAATGAACTCGTCCGTAAGTATCCCGCTACGAATGCGATCAGCGTTAACCGCGTTAGATCTAATACCATCTTTACCATGGTCTAGAGCATATTGCTTCATTAAAAACAGAGTTGCTGCCTTGGGAAGTCCGTATGGTCCAAAGTTTCGTCCCGGGTTAATCGCTTGCTTCGAAGTGTTAAAGAGAAGACAGCCACCGGTTTTTTGTTTCAACATAATTTTTAATACGGATTGACAAACTGATTGATGACTCCAAAAATTAATTTCGAAGCTCTCTCTAAGAAATTTGGAGCTCACATTCCCGATCTCGCCCTCCGAAGCTACTCCAGCGTTAGAGACTAGGATATCGACTCCTCCAAAAAGCTCACAAGTTTCAGAAAGCGCAGATTTTATGGATTTCTCCTCAGTAACATCACATTTAATTGCTGTGCAATTAATACTTTTCGAAATTTTGAGTGCGTTACTAATCGATTTGTCAAGTATTACTACTTCGGCACCTTCGTCAGCAAAAGCCTTGGCGGTTGCAGCGCCAATGCTACCAGCACCTCCTGTAATTACCACTACTTGCCTTTGGAGCGGTTTTTCTCGAGATTTGCTTAATTTTGCCTGTTCGAGTGACCAGTGTTCTATCTCAAAAATATCTTTTTCAGAAATACATTCAAAAGTACCTATTTCTTCGGCATCGCTTATAACTTGGGCATTAACTTCGCCTAGATCAGCTGCAACTTTTGCACTATTTGAACTGTTTCCAGCAGCGAATAGACCTAATCCGGGTATTAAAATTACCGTAGGGCAGGGATCAAGTTGTTTTTTTGAATTATCCAATAATAGATTATTCCGAATAAAGTATTGTTTATAATTTTCAACATAATTTTTTATTCGTGAGTTTGATTCTGCCTCCCAGTCGGGTAATTTATCAGCAGCAGGACAAGTTAATATGAGAGGTTTTTGTTTTATCCTGATTACGTGATCAGGAGTTACAGTACCTTTTTGTGAATAGCTCTCCAGATGAGTTCCATTAACGTATTTTTCAATCATCGCGTTATTTCTGTGTTCCAGAACGACTCGTCTGGGGTTACTGGAGTTGGTTGACATTACTTTTGCTAACAAACCTCTGAGAATGGGGGTAATCTCTGAGGGAGACGGGACTTGCTCTTTTATTTTTGTCTGTTTCAAATGGTGAGTTTTTAATACATCAATTTTTTTCTCTGCCAAATTTACCAGGTAGATCATTCTTTCATAGGCTTGTTTAGCTGAATCCCCAAAACTGACCAAACCATGTTTAAGGAGAACCATGCCAATCGGCTGTTCATAGTTGTCTTTTACGGACTGGTCAAAGCAAGTTTTACTTTTTTTTGCCAGAGCAAATCCGGGCATTATGTAAGGAACATAAACGATCTGGTTTCCAAAAACCTCTCTACAGAGATTTTCTCCGTTGGGCTGATTACAGAGTGCTAAAATAGCATTTGAGTGTGTGTGGTCAATAAACTTGTGTGGCAAAAATGCGTGTAACAATGTTTCTACCGATGGGTTGGGGGCTGATGCATCTAGCAGATTAACTCTTTGAGTGTTCACCATTTTTTCATCTGACAGGTTACTCAGATGTAGTAAATCTTTTAAAGGGGCAATCTTCACCGCTGGGAGGCCTTCAGGTTCAATATTTCCAAGGTCCCAACCACTTCCCTTGACACATAAGACCTCTATCGGGCTATTCAAAACTTCGATAGTGGTTTTCACCGAGGTGTTTCCACCGCCATGAATAACTAACTTTGGTTCCTGTCCAAGCAACTGCGAGGAGTAAACTCTCAAAGCCAGATCTGAATTTACTCCCTTGAGAGCATATTTAGCTACAAATTGTTCGGCCCTCGCATCCGACCACTTATTGTCCAAACTTTTCTCCCTGAAAATCTATAATTTGTAACATACTAAATCATTCATCATTTCTATGGTATTAATCTTAACCACAACCAACCTAATCTTGTTTTAACTGCATCATAGTAGTAGAGCTAATTGGCTGTATAACTCCTTTATCGGTAATTAAACCTGTTACTAACCGAGCTGGTGTTATGTCGAAAGCAGGGTTCAAAGTATTTGGATGGCCAACGCCATGCAGAGAATATTTTTTTTTGGTTGATAACGCTGAATTCATCAGAATTTCATCCTGTGACCTTTCCTCAATTGGGATATTTCCAAAGCCCTCTTGGATTTGCCAGTCGATAGTTGGCGAAGGAACCGCTGCGTAAAAAGGCACATGATTATCGCGCGCACTTAACGCCTTTAGGTAGGTGCCGATTTTGTTGCAAACATCGCCATTAGCGCTAACTCTATCAGCCCCTACTATGACCATATCTACCTGTTTTTTTTGCATTAAGTGTCCTCCCGCGTTGTCGACAATTAGAGTGTAGGGGACCCCGTTACTTGCTAACTCCCATGCCGTTAAAAGACCTTGGTTACGGGGACGGGTCTCGTCAACCCAGATATGCAGTTCAATGCCTTTTTTGTGGGCCAAGAAAATTGGCGCTAAGGCCGTACCAAAATCTACGGTGGCTAACCATCCTGCGTTACAGTGAGTTAAGATATTGATAGGTTTGCGGTATTTAGAAATTTCTTCAATCAAGCGCAACCCGTGGTTACCGAGCGACAAATTCTGGTTGATGTCTTCTTGCGCGATTTTATCTGCCTCTACCCAAGCCGCCCCAACCCTATCGGTCAAAGGGGTTAATTTAAGAACTGCTTCCATACGCTTTAAAGCATGTAGTAGGTTGATAGCAGTTGGGCGAGTATCTGCCAAGATCTTCAAAATAAACTCGATATTCTTATCGCTGGGATCTGATAATAAACCCAAGGCGACGCCGTAGGCAGCCGTCACTCCTATGAGGGGAGCTCCTCTAACGTGCATATTCTTAATAGCCCGTGCTATTTCTTCAGCAGATCTAATTTGTTGAATGACGAGGTTTTGTGGTAGCTGCGTTTGGTCGATAATAAATATCGTATGTTGTTTTCGCCAAATACTTTGATAATTTTTCCCTCCTATTTTCACTTTTAACTTTTGAATCTAATTTGTTGATTTTGATCTATGGTTCTAGCTAGATGTTCTGCATGCCACATATAGTTGAGATGGGCAATTGATTCTCCCATAGCGAAAAAAATTTGATGAGAGTCTAATTTTCTACGAAATAATGTCGGTAAGAGCTGGTAGGCAGTGGTTGGTTCTTC
>CACKOO010000013.1 GCA_902601765.1 Hydrogenophilales bacterium
TTGAGCAGATATTAAAGACATAGCAGCGGCGACGAGACTCGCCCATAACATTACTTTTATTTTTCCGTATCGTTCAGATAAAGGGCCATATACAAATTGAAAAATCCCATACGATAGGGAGAATGCGGTAATAACCACCGCAGCAGATGTTGCAGCCACTCCAAAGTCCAATCCAATAGCAGGAAGGAGAGGGTCAAGAACCCGCATGTTTGCACCTGCAGCGAAACCAGTGACCCCAACCATATAAAAAACTAGTTTCATCTAATCGCAATCTCCGAATAAACAACGTTCACCACAAACCTTAGAATCCAAGCCTTGAAATTAATTTACAAGGTACACAACTCAAAAGTTTTGATAAAACAAAACAGGCGGAGGCAAATTATTTTTTTAAAAACTATAGTTGGATAAGCTATGTTCCCCAGAAATGAACAAAGATCACGGTTGTGTGCAACTACAACAAAAACATGATTGTAACATTAAAATGACATTATTTCTTAAAAACAATAACATGGTCCAATTTCAATTTCACCCCAACCTCATCACCAACAGAAAAATAAGAATGACTAGAGAACGAAGCCATTAGTCGTATGGAGTGATTAACCATTAAAGTATAAAGTATCTCGGGCCCTTTATATGTTCGTTTTAGTATTTTTGCTTTTATATTGCCAGACCGGTCTAGCAGAACATCCTCAGGACGGATCAGAACATGAACTTTGGTGCCAGCAATAAGGTTATTATTTTCTTTGATGTTCAGGTTAATCAATTCTGTTTCAATGTTATTAGTACCGTTAACCATGCCATCGACTAGAACACCATCGCCAATAAATTCCGCTACAAACCTATTAGCAGGTTTATGATAGATATTGTGCGGAGAATCCCACTGTAACAAGCGTCCGTGTGACATTACTCCAAGTTTATCACCCATAATAAAAGCATCCTGTTGATCATGAGTAACCATAACGCAGGTGATATCATTCGCTTTAAGTAATTCAGAAATTTCCTCTCCCATTTTTAGTCTTAGGTCTAAATCGAGGTTAGAAAAAGGCTCATCCATTAACAATAACAATGGGCGAGGAGCGAGGGCTCTTGCAAGTGCCACTCTTTGTTGTTGCCCACCAGACAATTGATGTGGAAAACGATTAGCTAACAAACGAATACCCATTATTTCCATGTATTTGGTCGCGATTCTAGCTTTCTCATTTTTACTAAAGGCCCATAAACCGGAGGTCACATTATCTCGAACTGAAAGATGTGGAAAAAGTGCATGATCCTGAAATACCATGCCTACTCTTCGTTTTTGCGTTGGAACAATATTTTTTACATCAGACACTAATTCTTTGTTTATGATGATCTCACCGCTTTTTGGCTTATGAAAGCCTGCTATCGCACGAAGTATCGTACTTTTACCGCAACCACTTGGACCAATCAAACAGAATCTTTCTCCTTTGCGCACCGAGAAATTTACGTCCTCGACAGCGATTTCTTTTCCATAGCCACAAGTGAGATTTTTTATTTCTAAAAGCATCGAATACTCTTTCTTAGCCAAGTAATCATGATACGGATTGTTTGGTGTCTTTGATATCAAGAACTCTAGTTTTCACCAACATTGAACTCAAAAATAATACTGGAAATAATCCAGCGACAACAATCAAAAGACAACCCAACGCAGCCTCTCCTAACATTTCATCCGACGCATATTGGTAAACATGTACTGCTAATGTATCAAAGTTAAAAGGACGTAAAATTAAGGTTGCAGGTAATTCTTTCATGCAATCAACAAACACTATAATTAAAGAGACGATTACTCCCCCTTTTAACAAGGGCAAATGATGATACCAAAACGTACCTTTATTTGAATACCCTAGGGTCTTCGAAACCATATCCATTGAAAAAGAAACTTTCTCGAGGCTACTTTCTATTTGTCCAATAGCAATCGTCAAAAATCTCACAACATAGGCAAACATAACGGCGAAAAGTGTGCCACTAAAAACTAAGCCCGTCGAAACTCCCAACAAGCTTCGAAACAAGTCGTCTAAGTAATTATCGAAAGCTGCCAGCGGTATGAGGATCCCTAAAGCCAGGACAGCTCCAGGCATGGCATAACCTAGAGACGCAGTTTTTATGGCAAAACTGAGAACGTTATGTTGATATACCCTTCTACAGTACGCAAGAAATAACGCGATTACTAAGGTAGCTATGGCTGCCGATACTGATAGAAAAAAGCTATTGAAAACCAATTTGGCAAACTCCTGATTCCAAGAAACCCCGAAGTATTGTACCGCCAGTTTTATCAATATCAGAACTGGAAATAAAAAACCGACGGAAATGGGTAATAAACAAATCACCACCGCAGAAATTGCTAATAGCCCTTTAAGTTGATGACTGGGAAGATTAGAAAACCGACTACCTCCCTGTTGATAGACCTTTTGCCGTCTGCGGCTAAATTTTTCCAATGATATCAATAACAAAACGAAGACTAATAGTGACGCGGCGATTTGTGCTCCTCCGGCTACGTTATTCATGCCCAACCATACGTCTACCAACCCCAAGGTCATGGTCGGTACCGAAAAGAAATCAACTGTCCCATAATCATTGAGCGTCTCCATTAGAACAAGAGACAAACCAACAATAATGCCTGGTCTTGCTGCGGGTAAAGTTATTTTAAAAAATGTCCGAAGCGGTCCATGACCTAATGTGCGACTCACTTCTAACACGTTGACAGATTGCTCCAAAAACGCGGATCTTGCCAATAAATAAACATATGGATAAAGAACGAAAGACATAACAAATATTGCACCACCTAGACTTCTAATTTCGGGGAACCAATAATCATTGGAATTTTCCCAATTAAAAATCAACCGCAATTGAGTTTGGATAGGCCCAGCATATTCCAGAAAATCAGTATAAGCATAAGCTATAACGTATGAGGGCATCGCCAGAGGAAGTAGTAAAAGAAAACTAAAATACTTTAAACCCGGGAAATTGCACATGGTAATTAACCAAGCAGTCGATGTGCCTAGAATAAGAGCTAAAGAACCCACACCGAAAGCTAGTGCTACAGTTGTGTAAATATATGTGGGTAGTGTAGTCGCCACCAAGTGTTGCCAAACATCCCCGCTCGGTTTGGCGGCAACAAAAATAATCGCAATTACGGGAACAGCTAGTAACAACGATAGAAACAAAGCTCCAAAACCGCAATAATTTAGGCGATTTGATAATAAGGTTTTCAAAATTCACAAATCCAAAAAAGACTGAAAACCTTAGAGTCAATCGTTATAATTTACCTCATCTGCCATTCTGACAGCACTTTCGCGAAGTGCTGCTATCCTTGATAGACCTAAGGTATCTTGCTTAAACCTACCCCAAGATTTAACCAAGTCATTAGGTAAGACATCTTGATTAACCGGATACTCACCATTATTCTCCGCGTATAGCTTTTGCCCATCTGAACTTGCTAAAAACTCCATTAATTTTAAAGCTTCGTCCGGATGAGGTGCATATTTTGCCATGGATACACCGCTTACATTCATATGAGTCCCACGATCTTTTTGATTAGGAAAAATTACTTTGACTGATTGAGCCCATAGTTTCTGCTGCTTATCAGATAGCATATTAGCCATATAATAGTGATTAATAACGGCAACGTCGCATATTCCACTGTGAATAGCTTTGACCTGCGCTCTATCATTTCCTTGAGGCTTACGCGCTAAGTTTTTTTTAACTCCGATAAGCCACGCTTTGGCATTACTATAGCCCAGTGCGTCTATGAGACTAGCAGTCAATGCCACCATGTAAGGATGTTTACCCTGCCTCGTGCATACCCTGCCGGCCCACCTTGGATCCGTTAAATCCTCATAGCTAGAAATTTCTCCGTCTCTAACTCGCTCTTTCGAAGCTACTATAACTCTGGCTCTCGATGTAAGTCCAAACCAAAAATTATCTGGATCCCGAAAATTAACTGGAATGTTTTCGTTCAAAATATTTGATGACACAGAACGCAATAACCCTGCTTTTTTAAAATCCACTATACGTCCAATATCAACTGTAAATATTAAGTCAGCTGGACTGTTCTTACCTTCATTTCTAAGTCGCTCCAACATGCCTTTTTTCGCAAATACCGCATTTACAGCAATGCCCGTTTTTTTTGTAAAAAGATCAAATATCGGCTTGATTAATTGCGGCTTTCTATAACTATATACGTTGACTTCATTAGCAAAACTATTAAAAGACATTGAACAACAGAACATTACTAAAATTTTTGTAATAGTTAATTGCTTCATACAATCCCTTCATAAATCGAAATAATAATCATTACTATACTAATAATGAATTTCATTGTACCCACAAATGTAAGAAAATACATACTTTCCTGCTCAACACTTGAATATTGCTCTAACAGAAAAGAAAATTAACCTTTAAGTATAAACTCAGCGCCCTTCTCCGCAATCATCATCGTCGGAGCATTAGTATTTCCCGAGGTAATGTTAGGCATAATGGAGGCATCAATTACTCTGAGGTTTGGCGTGGGTTGCTGATAGCACGCCTTATGGGAAGCGGCAAGCTGGCTTAGCCAAGTTAATAGCATTTGTTATGTTAGGAACAATTTTTGGACCTTTAAGTAGTGGTTTTATTAGTGAATTATTTGGTTGGCGAGCTGTGTTTTTGATGTATTTTGTTCTGTTTCTTTTGACTTCAAGCATGTTATTTCTCATTACCTTTCGTGCAAAAAAAACAATTTACGATAGGGTCCAAAGTAAGGTTTGGGAATTCAAGAGCCAACTACAACTCTTGAAAGATCCTTGGGTTAGGGTGGTGCTGATAACTGTTTTTATAGAAGGAGCTTTATTTCACGGTTGTCACGCGTTTGCTGGAACTTATCTGCAAGAACGTTTTGGGCTAACTGTGGCGACGACAGGATGTCTCCTTGCCGCGTTTGGAGTAGGGGCGATTTTATATACATTATTTGTGGAAAAACTAGTAAAAATTCTTGGACAGCATGGTTTGGTACTGAGTGGTGGTGGCCTAATGTTTTTTTGTTTCATAGCTATGCCATTGATGCCCGGCTGGCAATATTGTGGTGTAATAGTCTTTCTATCAGGTTTTGGTTTTTTTATGTTTCATAACACTTTACAAACTTGTTCCTCTGAAATGGCCCCTTCTAAAAGAGGGATTGCCCTCTGTCTCCACGGATTTAGTATGTTAATGGGAACGTCGTTAGGCGTTGTTTTTAGTGCTTTCTTGATTCAATTTTCTGGGTTTTTATCGGCTTATACATTCTCAGCTGTGGGATTAATCATACTAGGTATATTTTTTAAAAATTCATTAACAAAAAGGAATGATAAATTTGAGGATTCTCTCGATTTTTGAACAAATTAAATGTAGGACTAGTCTTAACAAGCTTACCGATGTTTTAGAGGAGTGTAATTATGTTTTTCCACGATGAAAGTATCGCGGCGTTTGATCCCGATCTCGCCAAAGCTATTAGTGCGGAGGAAGTCAGGCAAGAAAACCATCTGGAATTGATTGCATCTGAAAATTATGCGAGTTCTAGAGTTTTGCAAGCTCAAGGGTCGGTTTTGACCAATAAGTACGCTGAAGGGTATCCGGGACGGCGCTACTATGGGGGGTGCGATTATGTTGATATGGTTGAAACCATCGCTATTGATAGAAGCATGGAATTGTTTTCGAGTGACTTTTCCAATGTGCAGCCTCATTCGGGAGCTCAGGCGAACGCGAGCGCATTTCTTGCTGTACTGCAACCGGGTGAAAAAATCCTAGGGATGTCACTAGCCGATGGTGGACACTTAACGCATGGTTCGCCGGTTAATTTTAGTGGAAAGATTTATAAGGCTATTTCATACGGGTTAGATAAGGATGAGCAAATAGATTATGGAGAGATCGAAAGATTGGCCACTAAAGAAAAACCCAAATTGATAGTTGCCGGGGCATCAGCGTATTCACGAGTTATTGATTGGAAGCTTTTTTCCGAAATAGCATCGTCTGTGGGAGCCTTATTTATGGTTGATATGGCTCATTACTCTGGTCTCATTGCGGCGGGGTTATATCCGAATCCGGTTCTTCATGCGGATTTTGTTACCAGTACCACCCACAAGACGCTTCGTGGTCCGAGGGGAGGCATTATTCTTGGAAAGAAGGAGTTCGAAAAGCCTATTAATTCGGCTTTATTTCCTGGCACTCAGGGGGGACCATTAATGCATGTTATTGCAGCCAAAGCAGCAGCTTTTAAAGAGGCAATGACGGATGAATTTCGAAAATATCAAGAGCACGTTATTGAAAACGCTAGAGCAATGGCTAAAGTTTTATCACACAGAGGTGTAAGAATCGTATCAGGAGGGACTGACTGTCACATGTTTCTAGTGGATCTGCAGTCTTTGTCCGTTACAGGAAAAATTGCCGAAGCCGCTTTGGGTGCCGCTCACTTAACCGTAAACAAAAACACTGTGCCAAATGATCCGCAATCTCCATTTGTGACTAGCGGTATTCGTATTGGAACTCCCGCCATAACTACCAGAGGTTTGGGAGTATCGGAAGCCGAGCATGTCGCAAATCTAGTGGCTGATGTGCTAAATTCACCTGAGGACTACAAGTTACTAAAAAGGGTTAAAATTGAAGTTGAGGAGGTGTGTAAAAAATTTCCTGTTTATACGAATAGCGCGCAAACTTAACAATCAATTTTTAAAATCGACCGAAACGGTTTATGACATATGGTTATTTTCGAGATGTTATATTAAAAGTGAGAAGTTATGAGATGTCCTTTTTGTAAACATACAGAAACCCAAGTAATTGATTCGAGAGTTTCCGAAGAAGGAGAAAGCATTCGTCGGCGTAGGAGATGTGCAGACTGTAAAAACAGATTTACCACCTACGAAACTATCGTGCTACGCATGCCGCAAATAATCAAATCCAATGGGCCGCGAGAGGAGTTCAAAGAAGACAAGCTCCGAATAGGCTTCACGCGAGCACTTCATCGTCGACCAGTGTCGGCTCATCTGGTTGATGAGTCCATTAGGAGCGTAAAGAATCGTTTGTTAGCATCAGGTGAAAGGGAAGTTGAGTCTCGCAAAATTGGCGAATTAGTTATGAAGGAATTATCTAGGTTAGATAAGGTTGCATATATAAGATTTGCTTCTGTGTATCGGGATTTTCAGGACGCAGACGATTTTCAAGATGCGATCGCAGAGGTTCAAAGAATTCCTGATCTCGCTATTCGAAAAACAGACTGATGTTAACAAGATCAGATGAGTATTGGATGACCAAGGCCCTTGCGCTTGCTGAAAAGGGGATCTATTCCGCTAGCCCTAACCCTCGGGTTGGTTGTGTGATTGTTAAAAACAATCAGTTACTCGGGGAAGGTTGGCACAAAAAATCCGGAGAGGCACATGCTGAAATTCACGCACTTGAAATGGCTGGAGATGAAGCTAGGGGGGCTACGGTCTATACAACCTTGGAACCGTGTAGCCATCGCGGCCAAACCGGTCCGTGTGTAGATCAATTGATAAAAGCAGGAGTGAGCCGAGTGGTATGTGCCACGAATGATCCCAACCCACTTGTCAATGGCAAAAGTTTCAAGAAATTAAAGGAATCAGGGGTACGAGTTACCAATAACGTTCTAAAAGAAAAAGCAGTGCAATTAAATGTCGGTTTTATGAAAAGAATGACTTGTGGAATGCCGTGGTTACGTTTGAAAATTGCAGCGGGGTTGGATGGTAAAACCGCTTTAGAAAATGGGAAAAGTCAATGGATCACGAGTATCGAATCTCGTCGTGATGTTCACCATTGGAGGGCGAGATCGTGTGCCATTTTGACGGGCATAGGAACTGTGGAGGTGGATGATCCGCAGTTGAATGTAAGGCTCGTGAAAACCGAACGACAACCATTGCGCGTGATAGTCGATAGCAATCTGAGGGCATTAAAAGAATCCCGGATTTTTAAAGAAGGAAATACCTTACTTGTAACGGCAAGTGACAACAAAAAAGTAATTCAAGAGTTCGTAGATATTGGTGTCGAGGTGTTAAGTTTGCCTGATTCAAAGGGTAAGGTAGACTTGTCAGCATTGGTCAAAGAACTAGGAAGAAGGCAATTTAACGAAATCATTTCAGAGGCCGGATCTAGATTGCACAGTGCTATGCTACGAGAGAATTTATTAGACGAGTTGTTGTTATATTTTGCACCTAAAATATTGGGCATTGATGGTCGTGGAATGTTTGATTTGGGAAATATTACTGAAATGAACGCTGCGTTAAAATTTGATATAAAACAGGTTGAGTCTATCGGGACGGATATTCGAGTGCTCGCGCGACCATTAAGGAATAACTAGTATGTTTACGGGGCTTGTTGAAGGTGTTGGCACTATTCTTCGGACCGATGTGCGAGGCAAAGAGAGAATTATAGAGGTTCGCAGCAAAGAATTCGATACCCATGATGTTAGTATTGGTGACAGCATATCGGTAAACGGCGTATGTTTAACCGTCGTTGATTTGACGCCAGATGTATTAAAATTCGATGTGTCTCCAGAAACTTTAAAGGTTATTTCGGATTTTAATTTAGGGGATGAGGTGAATTTGGAAAAGGCCCTAAGGTTTTCTGACAGGTTGGGTGGTCACCTCGTTACTGGTCATGTTGACGCCGTCGGTATCGTGCTTTCAGTCAATATTGAAAATAACAATTACCAATTACAGGTGAGATACCCAAAAAGTATAGGAAAGTATATTAGTAGGAAGGGTTCAATAGCGGTTAATGGAGTGAGCTTGACAGTAAATTCAATTATAAACGAGCGGTTCTCGGTTAATCTTATCCCACATACATGGCAGGCCACCAGCCTCAAAAATGTTAAGGAAAACTCATTAGTAAATCTAGAGATAGACTTAATGGCTCGATACATTGAAAGAATGCTTGTCGAGAGGACTAAGTAAAATATGACATCCAAGATCGTTAAATCAGAGGAGTTAATAGAAGAAATTCGACGGGGGCGCATGGTGATCCTTGTTGACGAGGAAGATCGTGAAAACGAAGGCGATTTATTAGTAGCAGCTGAGTTTGTGAGTCCGGAAATTATTAATTTTATGGTCAGGCATGGGCGAGGGCTTGTATGTCTTACATTAACTGAGGAGCGTTGCGGTAAGCTAGGGCTCCCACTAATGGTTGGCGCCAATGGATCTCGTATGGGAACAAACTTTACAGTTTCGATAGAAGCTGCTGAAGGTGTCACCACTGGAATTTCGGCCGCTGATAGGGCTCAAACCATTCAAACCGCGGTAAATGAAAAATCTGGCCCTAGCGATATTGTGCAGCCGGGTCATATTTTTCCCCTAAAAGCAGAAGACGGCGGAGTACTAGTAAGAGCCGGACACACGGAGGCAGGTTGTGATTTAACGCGACTCGCCGGTTTAAACCCAGCGGCAGTCATTTGCGAGATTCTAAAAGAAGACGGTGAAATGGCAAGGTTAGCAGATTTAGAGCAGTTTGCTCAAATACATGATTTAAAGATTGGAACTGTAACTGATCTTATTAATTATAGAAGTCGCACGGAAAAATTAATTGAACGTATTTTTGAGAGAAAAATTAATACATTGTTTGGTGAGTTTTTACTTATTGGGTATAAAGATAAGATTAGTCAGGACGCTCACTTTGCGTTGTGTTTAGGTAATTCATTTAACAGTGGAGAAGTTCTAGTGCGAGTTCACGAGCCACTTTCTGTCGCCGATCTTCTCGATGTTAGTAGTGAAAAACATTCTTGGAATCTTAATGAGGCAATGAGGTATATTTCAGTGAAAGGGGCAGGGGTAATAGTCTTGTTGCACAAAACAGAGAGTGGCGAGCAACTTATAGACCGGTTTTTTAATCAAGTAGGCGATAACGTTGATAAAGTTCCATTAAGGACCTATGGCATTGGAGCCCAAATTCTAAGAGATCTTGATGTGAGACGCATGAAACTCCTTGCAACACCAAGAAGGATGCCGAGTATGGCGGGATTTGATTTGGAAGTCACAGGGTATGTGCAAAACTCATCGGATTGAAAAATAAATATGAGACGCAGTGCGATACAATTAAAAAATAAAGACTATGAATCAGCATTAAGTGGTTTAGTTGAAAAATTTGACCTATTAGGATATCCACTAAAGAACATAAAAATTGCAATAGTTGAAACAAACTATAATGTGAATATTGTCCATAAAATGTGTATATTAATTCAGGACGAATTGCATAATTTAGGTATTGCCAATTGCATTATTAGGCAAGTTCCAGGTGCATTAGAGATACCTTTTTTCTTAAAAAAATGCGCTGAAAAGTGGGAACCAGATGTGATGATCGCTCTTGGCTGTATTTTGAGAGGGGAGACTTATCATTTTGAGATTGTTGCAAATGAAAGTGCCCGTGGCATTTCACAAGTCCAGCTTGAAACTGGCATACCGATTATCAATGGGGTCTTAACATGTGAGTCGATAGACCAAGCTCGCGGGCGATCTACAGAGAAGGCCATCGACAGTTTGGTGGGTGCATTAGAAATGGCAGCATTATCATTAGAATTTGACCTCATAAAACCATATGATTCATAACGTTAGTTTGAATGGTAAAAATACCTTGATGTCGATTAGTAGGAGAGGCGCGCGCGAGCATGCTCTTAAAACCCTCTACTCTTGGCTCATAAACAAGGAGATTTCCATAGACCGAATGATTTTCTTTTATCGAAACGAGTTTGGCCCAACACGAATCGATGTTAATTATCTAAAATTGATAGTCACGGGAACAATTAAAGATGCCGCACAAATTGAAGAGGCCATCAAGCCTCATCTAAATAGGGAACTCGCAAGTGTTTCTCCCGTTGAAAGAGCTATTTTACTATTGGGAACTTTTGAGATGATTAAGCAAAGTGAAATTCCTTATCGCGTAATTATCAATGAGGCTGTAGAGTTGGCTAAGGATTATGGTGGAACAGATGGATACAAGTTTGTGAATGGAGTACTCGATAAATTAGTGGTGACTTTGAGGCCTAAAGAATTAAATGCTCGATGAATTCCGTATTATAAACAAGTACTTCAAGCGAGAACCAAAAGAGGGCTTATTGGGTATTGGAGACGATGCCGCGGTTCTGCCTGAATGCCCGCCTGGAAAAAGACTGGTTACCTCAACTGACACTTTAGTAGAAAATGTTCATTTTTCACCGGATGTTACTGCTAAAAGCCTTGGGCACAAAGCACTTGCAGTTAATCTATCAGACTTGGCGGCAATGGGCGCTCTTCCTTATTGTGTTTTGTTATCGATGACGATTCCCTCTGTAAATGCAGACTGGTTACAACAATTTTCTGATGGTTTTTGGTCTCTAGCTAACCGCTACTCGGTTCTTTTGGTTGGAGGAGATATGACCCGGGGGCCCCTTTCAATAACCGTAACGGCTATGGGATATGTTGAAAAAGACTCTTTTTTGGCACGAAGCGGCGCAAATGTGGAAGATGACATTTGGGTTTCCGGTTCATTAGGAGGCGCTGCTGCTGCTTTAAGGCATAAAATTTCAAAAGACAAATTTTACCCCAATAGTGATTTCTCGCGCCTCGAAAAATTTTTGAATTATCCTAACCCAAGGATTGAATTGGGTCGGAAACTTGTGGGTGTAGCATCGAGTGCTATAGATATATCTGATGGTCTTTCAAAAGATATTAAGCATCTCTTGAAAGCGTCTGGTGTTGGAGCATTAGTTAATTATTCTAGCGTTCCTTGTGAAACCGAATTAAATATTCTTAGAAGCGATGTCAAAGTTAAGGCTCTTATTTTGGCAGGTGGTGACGATTACGAACTTGGCTTTACCGCTAATCCTAAGTACGCGGCAGAAATTTTAGAAATATCCAAAGACCTTAATCTCTCATGCGTTCCAATAGGTAAAATAACGGGAGAGCAATCTTTAAAAATAGTTGATGAGAGTGGTGAAAAGATAGAGCTAGACGAGAGCGGGTATGAGCATTTCTAAAATAGATAAATTTAAGGAAGGTATTAAAGTTTTAATTGCGCATCCTGCAAACGTTATAAGCTTAGGGTTTGGCGTAGGATTAGTTCCTGTAGGTCCAGGTACTTTCGGTACCTTATTGGCTTTCCCCATTTATCACGTCTTGGCATCAAACCTTAGCGAAGGCAATATGATTTTGGTATTTATAGCCATGTTTATAATCGGAGTGTGGGCCGCTGGGAAAACTAACGATTTTGTGGGAAAGCATGACAGCGGCATTATTGTTTGGGACGAGATTGTGGCATTTTGCGTCGTATTATATTTCACGCCTACAGGTGTTATCTGGCAGGCCCTAGCTTTTTCTTTATTTCGTTTTTTTGACATCGTTAAAACTTATCCAATAAATATTTTAGATAAAAAATTAAAAAATGGATTTGGTGTCATGTTAGACGATTTGTTAGCCGCATTTTACGCCTTGCTATCTTTGGCGTTATTAAAATCAATCACGGAATTTATATGAGTAATAAACTAAACATTTTGGCAAAAAAACTAGGTGATGTTTTAACAAAAAAAAAGTTTTATTTGGCAACAGCAGAATCTTGTACGGGAGGTGGTATTGCCCAAGTAATCACCAGTGTTCCAGGTAGTTCGAAATGGTTCGATAGAGGGTTTGTAACCTACAGTAATCAGGCAAAAATTGATCTTTTAGGAGTGAAACAGGCTACTATAGACGATAACGGTGCTGTTTCAACAAATGTGGTTCATGAAATGGTTGAGGGTGGGCTGGAAAAAAGTATCGCTTCTATCGTTGTCTCGGTAAGCGGGGTGGCTGGCCCCGGAGGGGGCACCACAGAAAAACCCGTCGGCACCGTAATTATTGGATGGGGGCTTATCTTGCCAAATAAAAAGTTAAGTATAACGATTCAAGATTTTTGTTTTGTAGGCAACCGGCATTTGGTGAGAAACAAGACAATTCATAAGGCATTAGAGGGGGTTATAGAAAGAATTATATAATTTTGTTTTCATAACTAAAGATTCTTCCCTAATTAGCCGCCCTTGATTGAAATGGTTTGTGAGATAATCAATACATAGTTAATTCTAAATATAATAATTTGAGGAATAATAATGAGCGATAACCGTCAAAAAGCTTTACAGGCAGCCCTTTCACAGATCGAAAAGCAGTTTGGTAAGGGATCCATAATGCGAATGGGAGAAAATGACGTTGATGTTGGCTTGCAAGCAGTATCTACCGGTTCTCTCGGGTTAGATATTGCTCTGGGAATCGGTGGTTTACCTCGAGGAAGAGTTGTCGAAATTTATGGTCCTGAATCCTCAGGGAAAACTACTTTAACCCTCTCAGTGATAGCGGAGATGCAAAAGATCGGCGGCACTGCAGCATTTGTTGACGCTGAGCATGCACTGGACCCTCAGTATGCTGCAAAACTCGGAGTAAAAATAGATGATCTGCTTATTTCCCAACCTGATCATGGAGAACAAGCGTTAGAAATTGCAGATATGTTAGTTCGATCTGGAAGTGTTGATGTTGTTGTGGTTGATTCGGTAGCTGCTTTGACACCTAGGGCCGAAATAGAGGGGGACATGGGGGACCCGCAAATGGGTTTGCAAGCGAGGTTGATGTCGCAGGCTCTACGAAAATTAACTGCAAATATAAAGAAATCCAATACTTTGGTGATTTTTATAAATCAAATTAGAATGAAAATTGGTGTAATGTTTGGAAACCCGGAAACGACTACAGGCGGTAATGCTCTTAAATTTTATTCATCGGTGCGTATAGATATCCGAAGAATTGGAACGATAAAAAAGGGAGATGAAGTTGTTGGCAGCGAAACTAGGGCTAAGGTTGTAAAAAATAAAGTTGCACCACCATTCCGGAAGGCAGAGTTCGATATAATGTATGGCAGTGGGATATCTCGAGAAGGTGAAGTTATAGAATTAGGCGTGCAACACAATTTAATAGAAAAATCTGGATCTTGGTACAGTTACAATGGAGATAGAATTGGGCAGGGACGTGACAACGTTAGGGAATATTTAAGGACTAATCCGGAAGTGGCCTCATCGGTAGAGGAGGCTATCAAGGAGAAACTTGGTCTTTTAGAAAGTGATGGTGATATCGAAGCCAAATAAACCAGATGATAAGGTCCGTAAGGTAGCGATTGGCTTATTATCTCGTAGGGAATATCCTAGAA
The DNA here is from genome assembly GCA_902601765.1 of Hydrogenophilales bacterium. Classification (GTDB taxonomy): domain Bacteria; phylum Pseudomonadota; class Gammaproteobacteria; order Burkholderiales; family Eutrophovitaceae. The sequence continues at coordinate 14,167 of CACKOO010000013.1, forward strand.
AAAAATTGGAGGAACGTCTGATTGGAAGAGGATATTGTCCCTCTTCTGTTTCTAATTTGATAAATCAGTTGGAAGAATCTGGCTTATTTTCGGAAAGTAGATATGTTGATTCATTTATTAATTCTCGTCGGTTAAGATACGGCCACAAAAAGATACTTTATGACTTAAAGCGAAAAGGTGTAAGACAGTCGGAAATTGATCGCGTGCACGGAAAGTTGTTGAAAGATGAAAAAGAAATCGCATCGAATGTATTAGAGAAAAAATTTGGTAGTACATTCGTTGATAACAAAGATTTATCCAGGCAAATGCGATTTCTAATGAATCGAGGTTTTCCACGAGATATAGTAGAAGAATTAATTTTTAAAAAAAGAACTTATTGATGGCATGAAAAGTAAAGATATCAGAGAGACATTTCTAGAATTTTTTGAGACTAATGGGCATAAGAGGGTTAAATCAAGTCCTCTAGTTCCGGGTAACGATCCTACACTTTTGTTTACCAATGCGGGAATGGTTCAATTCAAGGATGTTTTTTTAGGCCATGATAAATTAGATTTTGATCGGGCAGTAACATCACAGCGTTGTGTCCGAGCGGGCGGCAAGCATAATGACCTTGAAAATGTTGGTTATACAGCGAGGCATCATACTTTCTTCGAGATGCTTGGTAATTTTAGTTTTGGAGACTATTTTAAAGCCAAAGCCATAAAATTATCATGGGAATTAATGACGAATGAATTCGGTCTTGACCCCAAAAACCTTCTTGTGACAGTTTATGAAAACGACCAAGAGGCATATGATATATGGAAAAAAGAGATAAAATTACCGTCAAATAAAATCATTAGAATTGGTGACAAATTAGGAGGACCAAGATATCAAAGTGATAATTTTTGGCAAATGGGAGATACGGGTCCTTGTGGCCCTTGCTCAGAAATTTTTTGGGATCATGGTTCAAGTGTAAAAGGAGGACCTCCTGGATCCCCTGATGAAGATGGCGATAGGTTTATTGAGATTTGGAATCTGGTATTTATGCAGTTCAATCGAGATGCGAGTGGAAACCTTGATAAATTACCTAAACCTTCGGTCGATACCGGTATGGGTTTAGAAAGAGTATCTGCGGTACTTCAAGAAGTGCACTCGAATTATGAAATTGATATATTTCAAAATCTTATAAAGGCTGCTGGAGTTGCGATGCGAGTCGCCGATCTAGAGGAAAATTCTTTAAAGGTTATTGCTGACCACATCAGAGCTTGTAGTTTCTTGGTTACTGACGGAGTAATGCCTAGCAATGAGGGACGTGGGTACGTTCTTCGCAGAATAATAAGAAGAGCAATACGGCATGGATATAAACTGGGTGTTAAAGACCCATTCTTTTATGGGTTAGTTCGGGACGTAATAGATGAAATGGGTGATGCCTACCCAGAATTAGTAGCATCCGGAGAAACCGTATCTTCTGTTCTGTACCAAGAAGAGATTCGCTTTGCTCAGACTCTTCAAAATGGAATGGAATTGTTAGAAAACGCAATGTTTCGAGAGGATAAAGTTCTGGATGGGGAAACCGTATTTAAGTTATATGATACTTATGGATTTCCAGTAGATTTGACAGCAGACATTGCTCGGGAAAAGGGTATTCATTTGGATTTTTCTGGGTTTGAGGCCGCCATGGATAGTCAGAGGAGACGTGCTCGAGCTTCCTCCAAATTTCAACAAACCGGATCTCTGAATTACTCTGGAGAGCCTACGGAATTCCATGGTTATGAACAAGTAGCTACTGAATCAACTATAGTCGGGATCTACAAAAATTTTGAAAGTGTCGAGTTTCTCGAGTCGGACGAATACGGTGTTGTCGTACTAGACAGAACTCCATTTTATGCCGAATCAGGAGGGCAAGTAGGGGATCGAGGAGTTTTGGCTAGTAAAACGACTCCACTTTTTTCCTTTGTTGTTGAGGACACTCAGCTGGTCCAAGCAGGAGTATTCGGTCATCATGGGTTGCTGAGTGAGGGACGAATAAAGCTAGGCGACGCTGTAAATGCAAAAGTTAACATCAATTTGCGATATCGAGCAGCTTGCAATCACTCGGTTACCCATCTTATGCATGCGGCGCTTCGTAAGGTTCTTGGTGAGAACGTTCAGCAAAAAGGGTCACTAGTGGATGAAGACAGAACAAGATTTGATTTCTCGAACAACCAACCTGTTTCTATTCCTGACCTTAATAAAATTGAGAGCCTTGTAAATGAGCAAGTAAGATTGAACATTTCGGTTACCTCAAATGTAATGCCTTTCGAGACGGCTGTTAAATCTGGTGCCCTAGCACTTTTTGGTGAAAAATATACTGATACCGTAAGGGTGATCGGGATAAGTAGTTTTTCACGAGAGCTTTGTGGAGGAACGCATGTTAGCAAAACAGGGGAAATAGGTTTTTTTAAGATTATAGATGAAACCGGTATTGCATCTGGTGTTCGTCGAATAGAGGCAGTTACCGGCGATCGCGCTTTGCTCGATATGCAGAACGATCGGAATCAGTTAAGAAATGTTAGTGCTACCCTCAAAGCTGGAGGGGAAGGAGTTGAATTGAAGGCTTTGCAAGTGCTAGATAAGATAAAGTTTTTAGAAAAAGAAAATAACACCTTGCGATCTAAATTGGCCTTGTCTCAAGGTGTCGATTTATTAAAAAATGTTGAGTTAGTTCAGGGAATTAAAGTTTTAGTATCCAAAATTGAAAACGCAGATATTAACGCATTGCGTCAGACAATGGACCAAGTAAAAGTAAAACTCGGCAGTGGAATAGTAGTTTTGGCATCGGTTAAAATTGATAGTGTACTTTTAGTGGCAGGCGTTACAGAGGATTTGATACAGCAATACCAGGCCGGACAGTTAGTTGCATTTGTTGCCAAGCAGGTTGGAGGTAAAGGAGGTGGTCGGCCCACCATGGCTCAAGGGGGAGGCTCAAAGACAGGCGAGGTCACTAAAGCTCTGGCTTCTGTTAAAACGTGGGTTAGCAGCCAATAATTCGGTCTTCTTCGTTTTTTAAAAATCTTTAAAATGGGATTTTGAGCTTTGGATTGATTTCTAGAATAGCGGCGCGAAAGTCACTTTTAATCAGGCTTAAATTCTCTGTATTATTTGCTTCAAAGCGTAAAACCAAAACGGGCGTAGTATTAGAGGCTCTTATCAAACCAAATCCAAATTCGTACTCGGCTCTGATGCCATCGATGGTAATTAAACTTTTTGCGCCGCTTAGTTTTTTGGTTTTTGCTAAATTCTCCACAAAAGCGTGATTTTCGCCTTCTGGTAATGAAATCTGCAGTTCCGGGGTGTTGACAGCGTTGGGTAATTGGTTAAGAACTTCTGTCACATCCTCGTGTCGACTTAAAATTTCTAATAAGCGCGCTCCAGCGTAAATGCCGTCGTCGAAACCAAACCACCGTTCCTTAAAAAAAATATGCCCACTCATTTCACCCGCCAAGGGCGCTTGCGTTTCTCGCATTTTCTTTTTGATTAAGGAGTGTCCCGTTTTATGCATAACTGGACATCCGCCATGATCAACTATCCATTTGGCCAAAAGTGAACTGCATTTCACATCAAAAATAATTTCAGCTCCTGGTTTTCTTGAAAGCACATCTTCGGCAAACAGCATCAATTGTCGGTCAGGAAATATTATTTCACCGGATTTTGTAACTACACCCAGCCGGTCCCCATCTCCATCAAAAGCCAAACCTAACTCAGCGTCACTGTTTTTTAGCCAATTGACAAGATCAATAAGATTTCTGGGGTCTGATGGATCAGGATGGTGGTTTGGAAAATTACCGTCAACGTCGCAATATAGTTTTTCGACATCACACCCCAGGGCGGTAAATATTGCCGGAGCAAAGTCTCCGGCAATTCCATTACCGCAATCTATCGCCACCTTAATCCTTCTGTGAAGCTTTATAGACCGAATTATTTCACTCTGGTAGGACGAATTAAGATCCAATTGTTCAGGAAGAATTTCGATTTTCTTTATCGTTGTTTGATTTTTTGTTCTTTTATAAATATCCTGAATTTCTTCACCAGAGAGGGCATGGCCGCCTATCATTAATTTCAAGCCATTGTAGTTTGGTGGATTGTGGCTTCCCGTGACCATGACGCCATTTCCGTCGGATTTGCTTATTGCACCGTAGTATAAAATGGGAGTTGTAACCATGCCAACATTAATGACGGTAATATCTCCCACCGAATTTAATCCGTCTATTAAAGCCGATGCGAGCTTACTTCCAGATATACGACCATCTCTCCCCACGCATATGACTACGGATTCAGGCTGACTTTCTTTCATAGAAAAGCCAATGGCTCTTCCTATTTTATAAACTCCTGACGTGGTTAAAGTTTCATCAACAATTCCTCTGATATCGTACGCTTTAAAAATTTCAGCAGGGGGATGATAATTCATATTTATTATAAAAATTTTCTGAAATAAGAAATAATAGTCTTGGGAAGCCAATTTAGACTCCCTGGAAATTTTCCAATTGTAAACCCAACATGGCCACCCGACTTAGTATAATAGCAACTTATGTTTTTGGGTAGATTGTTCTTTTTTGGGAGATAGCGTTTATTTAAGAATGGGTCGTTTTCCGAATGTATGATCAGTAAAGGATCATTGATTTTGTTAAGGTCATTAACAGTGCTTGCTTTTTCCCAATAGTCCTGTGTATCTATAAAACCATGTATTGGTGCGGTATAACTATCATCAAACTCCCGCAGCGATTTCGCGGTACAAATTTTTTGCATATTAAGTTTAGAAGCTAATAATTCAGTTTTCGAGATACACTTGCGTTTTAGAGTTTTCAAAAAATGCCAACTATAGACTTTGTTGGTTCCTTTATTCAAAAGATCACCGGTGATGGTGAGATTAAAGGGCACCGAGATGCCAGCCGAAGCTGCTATGAGTTTGGTTTTAAATGTGTCATTTAGTGATAGCCATTTTAATAAAGCATTTCCTCCGAGTGACACTCCTACAGCGAAAACCAATCCATTCCTACGCTGGCAAATTTTTTGAATAATAAAGTTAATATCTTCAAAGTCACCTGAGTGATATGCTCGAGCTAATAAATTAGGGCTACCACTGCAACCCCGAAAATTAGGAGCAACCGCTCGCCATTCAATAGTTTTCAGGTATCGCATCATAGCCGTAACATAGTGGCTTTGAGAGGACCCTTCGAGTCCGTGAAAAATAATAACTGTTGGTGAATCATCGGGCCCATCTAGCCAATCGAAATCGATGAAGTCCCCGTCATTAGTGTCTATTCGCTCCCTACTGTAATTGACCGGTTTCCCTCCAAGGAATAGATATGGATAGATAGTTTGCAGCTGAGCTGTTGGCAACCACCAAGGCGGCGAGTATGGATAGTTATCATGCACGATTGTCACTCTTGCGTCTAATAAGGATACTTAACATAATCATCGAGTTGGTTTATCAAGTTAACTATATAATTAACATCAAGATTTTCCATACAGTTCATGTGTTCAAAGGGGCACGTTTTCTCAAAACACGGGCTACAGGAGAGGTTTAAATTTGCAATTAAAGCCTTTTGGGATAGCGGTGGTGTAAATTTAGGCGAGCTTGACCCAAAGATTGCGACTGTTGGGCGGTCTAGCGCAGCAGCCACATGCATTAGGCCTGAATCATTAGTTACTACAAGGTTGCTCATGCTAAGTATCGCTATTGCTTCATTTAGGGATGTTTTACCACACAAGTCAACAACCACATGATTACTCGCTTGTTTTATCTTCTGTCCGGCAAAGGAATCATTTCTTGATCCTACTAAAAGTACTGCAAATCCTTTTTGCGACAATCTAATTGCGAGCTCACCGTATTTTTTAGGTGGCCACATTTTAGATGGTCCATATTCCGCGCCAGGACAAAAACAAACAATTTTGTTTCTATGCTCTCGAATAAACTTCCGCTCAACGGCCAGTTTAACTTGATTAGAGATTTTTAATTTTGGATGAGGACTCTCTCCTAGGCAATCACCATCTACCAAATGTGCTAGTTGGGTATACCGATCAACCATTCTCGGCATTTTTGTCTTGTCTAAGCTTTGGTAATTTGTCAACAACGGATATCTGAATTCACCCACATATCCAACCCTAACTGGTATCTTTGCAAAAAATGGTATGAGGGCACTTTTAAATGAATTGGGTAGTACATAGCAAGATCGATAGCTCGTTTGCTGAATCATTGTTGCAAAATCAAATCTACTTTTTATTCTAAGTTGGCCGTGTAAAAAAGGATTAGTTAATACATTGTCGACTTCTGGCATGCTTTCATATATCGGTTTCACCCAGGAAGCCGCAAGAACATCAATTCTTAACGGAACATTATTTTTTTTTTTAAGGGTGGCGATAAATGGTTGGCTCATGACCGCATCCCCTATCCAAGAGGGAGCTACGACAAGTATTTTATTCAATGAACCACTCTCAGCGATATGCAATCCTGTTCTATTTTTCTATTCTCAATGTGTAGCGGGTTCCACAGTAGGGGCACGTGGCTTCATTGAGTTTGTTAATTGGCAAATAAACCTTGGGGTGCATTTTCCAAGCGGCTTGTCCATCGAGTGGACAATGTAAGGGTAGCTCCTTATTCGATATGACAATCGAATTTTCGGGACCGTTTTCGCCTGTGTTGGTTTCCATATTACTATGCTATGTAGGTTAAAAATTCTTGATACTTATTGAGTTGCCCATTTACTAATCTAAAAAATAGTGATTGTAATTTATTTGTAATTGGCCCTCTGGCCCCGTTCCCTATTGTACGACTGTCTAATTCTCGTATTGGCGTAATTTCTGCTGCGGTTCCCGTGAAAAAAGCTTCGTCGGCTAAATAAACATCGTCTCGGGTGAGCCTTCTCTGTTCGACTTTTATCCCAATATCGTCTGCTAGTCGTATTACAGTGTCTCGCGTAATACCAATAAGAGCGGAAGTAAGCTCAGGTTCATAAAGTGTATTATTTTTCACAATGAACAGATTTTCACCGGCACCTTCCGCAACAAACCCATCTACATCAAGCAAAAGCGCTTCATCATATCCATTTTCTAGTGCTTCCTGATTAGCCAAAATTGAGTTCGCGTAAGTCCCGGAATATTTTGCTCGGCACATTGTTACGTTAACGTGATGACGTGCGTAGCTGGATGTTTTGACTCTAATACCAGATTCTAATGCTTCTTTACCAAGGTAAGCCCCCCACTCCCAAGCTGCTATAGCTGTATGAACTTTGGCTCCAACGGGTGATACACCTCTTTTTTCCGGCCCGTAAAATGAAATTGGGCGCACATAACCTGATTCGAGATTATTTTTCTTCACTACTTCCACGCAGGCATCGGCTAGGGTTTTTACATCATGTGGAATTTTCATCATGTAAATCTTTGCTGAATTGTGCAATCGCTCAATATGCTCATTCAAACGGAATATGGCTGGGCCGTTCTCAGTTTTGTAGGCACGCATTCCCTCGAACACCGCCAAACCATAGTGGAGGGAGTGAGAAAGCACGTGCGTCGTGGCGTCTTCCCAGGGCACCAGCTCCCCATCTTTCCATATGATTCCGTTTTCTTTTGTCATTAATGTTATTCTATATGTCTAAAAAACAATCAAGTTTATATCAACTTGGCATTAAATGCGCTAAAAAAATGCGGTTTAATGGTTCAGTAATTTCGAGAGAGAGCATTAAGTTTGGCAAGTGTAAAATTAATGAAACGTTTAATCGACCCCTTAATTCGAATTTTCAGAGCAACACTAGTATTTATAACATGGGCGTCTTTTTTTATGGCGTTGGCAGTGTTAAGTGTACGTTACCTAATTTTACCCTCTATCAATGAATCAAAGGAATTTATTAGTGGTGTTTTGACCAAGGCGGTAGGGCAGCCGATATCTGTGGGAGAAATCAAGGGGGCTTGGATGGGTTATAGGCCAGAGCTAAGCCTTCGAAATGTATCGGTTTTAGAAAGCGGTAATAAAGTCGTTTTAGAGCTCGGACGAGTAGACGCTGTAATTTCTCTGGCTCCCTTATTGACTGGAAAAATAGTATTTCATGCGTTAGAAATATTTAATCCAGCTTTATCGGTTCGTAGGGATGCTAAAGGAGTAATTTGGGTTGCAGGAGCCCCACTGTCTGATTATGGTTATGGCGGTAACGATATATTAAGAAAATGGATTAGCGAGCAAAGACAAATTTTGGTTCATGATGCAGTAATTCATTGGAAAGATGATTTGGGTAAGCGACCGGAAGCTTCTATAAGAAATGCTGAGCTTCGCATAGATAATTACGCTGGCTTTCATAAGATAGGATTATCTGGAAACCCTCCGTCCGATATTGCTGAAACTTTGATTTTTAGAACTTCTTTTAAAAGCAGAGGGGACACGAATTTTTCCATCAAAGATGGTGATATTTTCTTGGAATTGAAAGCTGCTAATATTGAATCGGCAATCATACAAGAATATGGATCATCTTTGCAGGCGTTAACGCTAAAGTCAGGTTTTGGGGACATAAGGTTGTGGGGAGGCATTGCTGATGATGAACTTCTCGAAGTTACTGCTGATGTGAATCTATCTAATCTAGTTTTTTTGAACGATATCAATTCCAGTGATTTTGCATTGAACCGATTGATTGGCATTCTAAAATGGCGCCATGACAGTCGAGAGCTAAAAGTGACCGGTCGCGATATACTTTTTGAATACGGAAATAAAGCAAATCAAGAAAAAGTTAATTTTAATTTTTCTAGGCAAACTGATGTAGAGACATCAAAGTATCAATTTAAAATTGATGCTCTAGATTTATCTTCTTTTTTTGCACTAGCTAATAAAATCGGATTACACGGATATATTCCTAAGCAAATAACTAGCCATCATGTATCTGGTTTGTTCTATAACACAAAAGTAGGTTGGGAATATAAGGATAATGCTTTTAAAATCAGTAGACTTAAGACGGACGTTCAGGGACTGAATGTTGAGAGTTTAAATGGCGAAACTGGAATGTGGGGCATTGACGGTCAATTAGATATTTATGAGGGTGATGGAAAAATTGCAATAGAATCAAAAAACCTCTCATTCATGCGTGAGAAAACCTTATTACAAAAAATAGATTTCACCAAGATGGATGCAACTGTTGACTGGAAGTGGGATAAAGAAAAATTAAACATAACTTCGATTGCAGGAAGTTACAAAAACAACGATATGAAAGGAACTTTTCAAGGTGGGTTTGGTACTGAAAAAGATATTTTTGAGGTGGAGTTAAAGGTAAATGAGATTTTAGCGTCGCGTGTATGGAAGTATTTTCCCAGTAAAGCTCCCCGAACTAGCGAGTGGATGAGAGGATCCATTAAATCAGGAATCGTATATGACGCTAAGATAATTTGGTCGGCTCCAATAGCAAAAGTACTTAAAACAAAGACCATCAGCATCAACGATCTTCAGGGATCAGCATTTGTGAAGGATATTGAACTAGTTTACGGAGTTAATTGGCCAGCTATTAATGGACTTAGCGGTCAAATAAAACTTGCAGGTAGAGAAATCTCAATGGCCGCGCAATCTGGCAAGATATACAATTTAAATATGGCCGGATCAACAGCTAAGGTTTATCGATTGGGAACCAAAAGGGAATATATGGTTTTAGCTGGAAGAGGCAGCGGCCTAGTCGGCGGGTTTCATAAATTTATTATTGATAGTCCATTGGGTAGAAATAATATTGCGATTTTCAATAAAATTGCGGGTAATGGGGTTGGTCACGTGGCGTTCGAATACATCCGACCTTTTGGGGGCAAAGGCAAACCTCGTGTCAGTGGAGATTATCAATCATCGGGAAGCTCCTGGAGTCTGGGCGATAAGATGCCAAAATTAACCTCCTATCAACACAAGATTTTTTTTGACGGTCAAGGGATACGAAAAGGAAATGGTTCAGCGACGTTTTTAGGCGATCAACTTACGTATAATATTGCTAGGAACAAGCAGGGAGAAGTTTCAGTTGACCTCAAAGGGGGGCTGAAAACTGAAGTCTTGAATTTGTCTGACTCGACCCTCACCAGTTTTTTAAAGGGAACTTCTAGTTGGAGCGGTAACGTTCGGAAAACTGATAACGGATTTGAATTAAAAGTTCAGTCCAAATTAAAAGGGATTTCCAGTTCCTTGCCCCATCCTTTTAGGAAGGAAAGTGGTGACTTGGTCCACGCTAATCTGCAAGTAAATTGGTTGTCTGGGGGGCAAAGAGTAGTCGAGCTGAAGCTACTTGACATAGTCACCACCCGTTTAACTGAAATAGATGGAAAGTTATTGGGAGTTATCGCTATCGGCAAAGAAGTCCAGGTGCCTGAGGGGGAGGCGGGATTGGAATTGGTGGTTGCACTTAACAGCGTTGACTTAGATCATTGGCGGCAAGTTTTTTCAGGCAAACAGGGTTCGTTTAAAGGACTTTTGGACAAAAATAAGTTGACGATTGATAAAGCTAGCTTTCGCATAGGTTCAATCAAATGGTTACAGCGACGGTTCAACAATATCGACTTGACCGTGCAAAAGGAAAAAACAGTTTGGCAAGGTTCTTTCACTGCAAGGCAAGGGAGAGGTAAAATACTTTGGTCACAAAAAAACAAAGGAAAAATTGTTGCGCGGTTTGATAAATTGCATATCCCGGCACGCTCGATGGTCAAAGATACGGCGAGCAATGAGAAATCGGATATGATTCTTCCTAGTATGGATATTGTCGCGAAGGATTTTTCTTTCGAAGGCAAGTCCCTTGGAGTCCTTGAGTTAGTGGCCGATCCAACTCCTGATAATTGGAATTTGAAGCTACTTGGGTTGAGTAACATAGATGGCAAAATATTAGTAACTGGAAAAACCACCAGAGAGAATGGAGTCAAGACAGAATTACAGGTAGTTCTTAACGCTTTTGACATTGGGAAATTTTTGACTCGAATGGGATATTCCAAAGGGGTAGATGGCGGCCAAGGAACGCTAACTGGTGATATAAGTTGGTCTGGGTTTCCATACAACATTAACTATCAGTCTCTTGGCGGTAAAATACAAATTGCGGCTAAAGATGGACAGTTTATCAAATTGGAGCCAGGAGCTGCTAAGCTGCTTGGCATATTGAGCCTTCAGGCGTTGCCAAGGAGATTAGTTTTGGATTTCAGGGACATTTTCAGCTCAGGGTTTAATTTTGATACCATTGACAGCAATTTTGTTATAACGGATGGAGTAGCAATTACAGAAAACTTTAAAATGATTGGTCCAGCGGCTCGCGTGAACATGAGAGGAGAGATAGATCTAGAAAAGGAAAGTCAGAGACTTAATGTTGAAATTTTCCCCCAATTATCAGCGGCGGCAGCCGTTGCTGGTGCGGCTGTTGTTAATCCAGCGGTTGGTGTAGCAACCTATGTGATTCAAAAGATTTTTGGAGATCCGGTTGAGAAGATCGCATCAAAACGATATCTTGTGACTGGGAAATGGGGTGAACCTAATGTGGACCGGTTAGATATTGATGATAGAGCGTCTGGAGTTAAACCGATTAAATGATTTTAAATAGATTTAACAGTTGTATCTCTAATTGACGATATCGAGATTATGTTTTTTCGAACTTTTTTTTTCAGATTGAATCTATAACATGTTGGATTAAGACAACGGGTGTACAATTTATTATGAATAAAGACAAGGAAAACCAGTCGGCGCAAGGGCTCATGGAAACTGCGAGCCAGTTACTTTTAGCTCCCTTCAACCTAACCTCGGGGAAGATATGCGCCATCTTGGATGGAGTGATGGGAAACAATGTTGACTACGCCGATATCTACTTCGAGTATGGTCGCTCAGAAGGGTGGTCGTTGGAGGAAGGTATTGTTAAGTCCGGAAGTTTCAATATTGACCAAGGGGTTGGATTCCGAGCTGTTAGCGGGGAGAAAACCGCGTTCGCTTATTCCGATGATATTAGTCTTGAGGCGCTGGAATCTGCTGGAAACACAGTGAAAGCGATAGGCTCTGGCCATTCAGGCCAAACAGCTCAAAAATTTGGTGTCGGTTTTTCAGAAAAGCCCTTATACGGTACCTCAGACCCCCTCATGTCCATAGGTGACGGTCAAAAAGTAGGATTATTGCGAAAAATTGAAGGATTTGCACGAGGGTTGGATAGCAGGGTCACCCAAGTGAATGTTAGCTTAGGCGGCGAGTATAAAGTAGTTTTAATGGCTCGAAATGACGGTAAAATAGTAGCTGATGTGCGACCGCTAGTGCGTTTGTCAGTTCAAGTGGTAGTAGATGAGAACGGGCGACGTGAACAAGGGTCTTCAGGGGGAGGAGGGCGTTTTGGATATGAATATTTCACGGATAAAGTCGTTGAGTCCTATGCTAGGCAGGCCGTTGAGCAAGCTTTAGTTAATCTTCAGGCGAAACCGGCGCCAGCCGGAAGCATGACTGTAGTCCTAGGCCCCGGTTGGCCAGGCGTTCTTTTACATGAAGCCATTGGGCATGGATTGGAGGGCGACTTCAACAGAAAGGGGACCTCTGCATTTTCAGGGAGAGTAGGCGAAAGGGTAGGAGCTCCTGGGGTAACGGTTGTCGATGATGGAACAATGCTCGATCGGAGAGGTTCTCTAACGATAGATGACGAAGGAAACAAAACACAATGTACGACTCTTATTGAGGATGGAGTATTGTGTGGGTATATGCAGGATAGTATGAATGCTCGTTTAATGAAGGTCCCTGTAACGGGGAACGGACGTAGGGAATCATATGCTCATGTTCCTATGCCGAGGATGACAAACACATATATGATAAATGGAAACCGGGACCCAGAAGAAATACTCAAAAGTGTTAAGAATGGCTTGTATGCCGCGAATTTTGGAGGAGGTCAGGTCGATATCGTCAGTGGAAAATTTGTTTTCTCTGCGTCAGAAGCCTACTTAATAGAAAATGGTCGAATAACCCAGCCTGTGAAGGGAGCAACTCTGATTGGAAACGGACCGGATGTCCTCACAAGGGTTAAGATGATTGGAGATGATATGGCACTTGATCCTGGCATAGGCACTTGCGGTAAAGATGGCCAAAGTGTTCCTGTAGGTGTGGGGCAGCCCACTTTACGTATCGACGATCTTACCGTTGGTGGTACAAACACAAATTAACAGTGGTTGAAGGTAAGATAACACTCACTCCAAAAAGTCTTTTAGTTCTATTTGAAGGTAACATCTTTGTACGTTCTTTTTGTGATTTCTATAATACGCGGACCAACCCGAAAATTCTATCATTTCCGCCTGATTTATAGTTTCTATCAATGATTCAGAATTATTATATAATTGGCCGACTTTTTTTCTAAGTTCCAACAGGTATTTTTCGGTGTCAAGGTTAGATACATCGCTAATTATTTTTCCAAACGCCGGTACTATTTTAATTATATTTAATGCTTTAATCTTCGATATGACTGTCAACCAATTATCAAGATCCCCATCCTTGATATTTGGAACATGTTCACTTGAGATAACTCCTCCGGAAAATAGTGTTTGACTCTCCGGATGAAAAACCATTAAATCGCCGGCGGTTTTTAATGTCCCAAAATGAAGTAAATCTACCTGAGTTCCTCCAATCTTTAAGCTGGTATTTTTAGACCACGACACGTTGGGCGTAATTAAGCGAGTACCCATCATTTTGATTTCTAATTTAGCCCTTAGGCTTGCTAGGCATGAGCCACATTGCTTTTCAATTAACTCAATGGTTGAAGGGTGTGCCCCAATGTTAATACCAAGGTCATAAAACGCACTTGAACCAAGTACGAAGTTCTCATTGGCATGGGTGAGTATGACTAAAACTATAGGAAGCTTTGTTTTTTCTTTAATAATATCAATAATTTGTTTGCCAGTTTGATGAGATATGCCAGTATCAATGACAATCACCCCTGATTTGCCAATAATGAAGGCCGCATTTGAAAAACCTTCGTTTTCAACAAATCCAATATTATTTTTTTGAATTACATGTATATTGTTGGCGATCTGCGAGGATATTAGGTTCTTTGAGAAGACTCCCTGAGCAAAAAAAAGAAGTAATATCAAAAATTTCCAACTAACTTTTTTTTTGTAATGATTGGATGGAAGCATAATTTTATTAAAAAGGTATAAATGGCATTAGAATAACCGGGTTTACATTAATTGTAAGGATTTTAGTTGAAAAAGTTTAAAGGATTTGTGTTTACTTGTTTTTTCGCTTTTGCGGGAAACTTGTTTATTAATCAAAGCTACTGCTTGTCATTCGAAATAAGACAAATTGCGGACGGGAATTTTGTTCATTATGGCGTTCACGATGAAAGGTCTAAAACTAATTTAGGGGATAATGCCAATATTGGCTTTATAGTTGGCGATACGTGTGTACTCGTCGTTGACGCTGGAGGGTCATTGTCGGTGGGACAGTTGTTGAGACAAGCAATTCGGAAGACTACAACGAAGCCTATATGTTTCGTTGTTGTTACTCATGCACATCCAGATCACTTTTTTGGGGCTGCGGCTTTTAAAGAGGATAAACCGAAGTATATAGGGCATGCGGGGTTATATTCACAATTGAGAATCAGGGAGCGGTTTTACAAAAAAACCTTGTTGCAAGATCTAGGGGATTTGGCTAAGGGCAGTGAAATTATCAAACCTGATATCATCATAGAAGCGGGGAATACATTAACTATATCACTTGGGAAACAACACGATATTGTTGTTAAAGCATGGCAACCAGCTCACACCGACCATGATTTGACTGTATTTGATAAGAGGAGTGATGTATTTTGGACTGGGGATCTTTTGTTTGTGAATCACGTCCCAATCCTTGATTTTAGTATTAAAAGTTTTATCAATGTAATGAAGGAGTTGAGCATGTTGTCTGTGGCGAATTTTGTTCCAGGTCATGGGGTTCCTCAGCTTTCTTGGCTTGAGTCGGTAAACAATCAGCTTAGTTATTTAAATATAGTTTTGGTAGAAACTAGAGATGCGATAAAATCAGGTTTAAGGCTTATGGATGCTGTGCATGTGGTTGGTTGGACGGAGAAAGCAGAATGGATTAGTTTTGATAGTTTTCATCGAAGAAACGTTACAACGGCTTGGACCGAGCTTGAATGGGAGTAATCCGGTATAATAAATTGATGCAAAAATGCGGACGTGAAATTGACATCCAAAACCTATAATATTGGGGGGAGCAAGATGCTTATGAAATTAAAAAGGTTAATTATTAACTTTGGGATACTAGGTATATTTTGTCTTGGACTAGCGGTTTCTACTAGCCAGGCAGTTAGCAATGATCCAGATCCAAATATTAGTCCAGAATGGAAAGCACTTAAGCTAACGTTGTTTGGCGATCGGAACATTAACCCTGATGGAAACGATGTGGTCAGGCTATTTTTGAATACGAAAGCAGACGATGCCTCTACTGTTCCTGTAATGGTTAACGGTCTAATTGATCAATCGGCCAGCAATTTTATAAAAACTCTTTATTTGATTGTTGAGGGAAACCCATCCCCCATCGCTGGTGTTTTCCATTTTTCCCCGCATAGTGGCCGTATGAAAGTTGAAACGAGGTTGCGTTTCGAGCAGTTCAGCTTTGTGAGAGCTGTAGCGGAAACAAACAACGGAGAATTATTTATGTCGGAAAGATATGTGCACGCTTCCGGCGGATGTTCCTCCCCTGGAGGTGGTAATCAAGTGTCGGCAGCTCTTCTAGGAAAAATAAGGTTTCGAATAGATGATGTGATTGAGTTTGATAAACCCGTGCTGGTACAAATGCAGGTTAGGCATCCGAATGAATCGTCTCTTGCGGCAGATTTTGATACAGACAAGGTTCCGCAATTTATAAGGAACGTAGCAGTGACATACAACAATAATATGGTCATGACAGCTCAGGTGGATTTTTCTCTGTCAGAGAACCCTTTATTTGCCTTTTATTTTATGCCTAACTCTGAGGGCGAACTTAGAGTTAAGGTAGAAGATACGCACGATCGTATCTTCGAGAGATCGGTGTTTATAGAAGAAGGTGTGGTGTCTAGCGGAAGCTAGTTACCACTAAGTTTTTTAGTTGCTTAGGTCGAGGAAATATAATCAAATGTTATTGAATAAAAATTTGTATTTACTTTTGGTGATGATTTTGGGAATTTCGTCTACAGGTTTTGCTCAAGACGGAAATGTCATTGATGGAGAGAAGCTAACTGCTAATTGTCAGGGATGTCATGGAATTCCAGGTTTTAGGACAGCCTACCCTAAAGTTTACTCCGTTCCTAAGCTAGGTGGGCAAAGTGAGTTATATCTGGCAAATGCTCTGAAAGCCTATAGGTCTGGAAATAGAACACATCCCGGAATGCGGGCCATAGCAGCAGCGCTTTCAGATGCCGACATAGCTGATCTGGCCGCTTATTATTCTGAAAATAAAAATAAAATCGTATCAAATGGGAAGGATGCTGAATGAACTGTTTAACTAAACTTATCATTGGATTTGGAATTTTTCTTGGACTGAGTGTGTCTCCATCCTTCGCAGAAGAGGAGGAACAACCGGTCACTGAACCAGCCAAGTTGACAGTTTGCTCTGCATGTCATGGAGCGGATGGTAACAAGTCCATGACTCCCGATACCCCCAAATTGGGAGGGCAGGCTGCGGATTATATAGCGCAAGCGTTGAAGCAGTATCAAAATGGGATGAGAAATCATCCCATCATGGGGGCTATGGCGGCAGGGCTAACGGAACAAGATATAGACGAATTATCTAATTATTTTTCGAATCAGGATAGTCAGTTGCACACTAAATACTAACTTGTAGCCTGCCTAAATACAGAAATGATTTTGGTAGGACCTCGTAATGTGTTTGATTATGGGTTTTTATCCATACTTATTCAACCAAGATTTGTTTGGTAACTTTAACAACGTAGTGGTGGCGCTATTTTCCCAATAATGATGTTGGTAGTAGTTTTTGAGAACCAGTTGTAAATCGGGTGGAGATGTAGCTCAGCAATAGCCCTCTCAGGAGCTTTGTTGTACTTTTGGTTTTCTTTGTTTGATGCGGTCTTCCGCAATTTGTAACGCTTTTCGTATCATGGAGTCCCTAACAGATACGTCTCTTGCAGTAATAAATTGACTCATACTTGGCTTTTCGTCAGTATTGCGTTCTTTTTCTTTTCTTGTTTTGATTAGATCACGACGAGCTTTGGTGATTTCGTATAGCTGACTGTTTTTTTCGCTTAATTCATAGTAGCTTTTGCGCAACACTTTATCGGCATGGAAATTACCCTCTTGCTTTAAGTCAGCCAGGTTCTTAATTGCGATACAGTCGACTGGGCAAGCTGGAATACAAAGCTCGCATCCCGTGCAGTCATCAGTAAGTACAGTGTGCATGCTTTTTTTTGTCCCGACTATTGCATCAAATGGACATGCCCTGATACAAAGGGTACAGCCAATACATTGAGATTCAGTTATTTGCGCGGATTTATATTGAGACTTTTGAGAATTTTCTAGTGTTTCTAAATTGGTGTGCGTTGCTTTAATTTGTTGCAGTACTTGATTAGTGATTTTTCCACCTGGACTACATAAATTGGTATTAGCTGTATTGTTTGCAACGGCATGTGCATATTCTAAACAGGTAGGAAAACCACATTTGCGGCATTGTGTTTGAGGAAGTCTAGAGTTTAAGAGTTTTGTTAAAGGTTCAGACATCGCTATGGTTTAATATGGGCTAATTTTTTTAAAAGGCCAGGTCCTTGGTAAATTAAGCCAGTATAGAGTTGGATCAACTGAGCGCCTGATTGAAATTTTTCTACTGCGTCTTCTGCGGAAGTGATGCCGCCCACACCAATCAACGTAGAACTTTTACCGAGGGATTGATGGAGTTTTTTTAAAATATTAGTGGACCTTGAGAACAGTGGTTTACCACTCAGACCTCCCGCCTGTTGAGAATGCGGAAACCCTTCTACATAATCTCTAGATAATGTGGTATTGGTGGCTATTATGCCGTCTATTGAGTGGTGTTTTATGATGTGGGTTAAATCATGGAGTTCGACCATATCTAAATCAGGAGAAACTTTAATTACCAAGGGCTTTTTTTTGCCAAAAGCTTCAGCTAGTAAATCTCTTTCATGAGTGATTTCAGCTAATAATTTATCCAACAATATTTTTTTTTGCAATTCACGAAGACCTTGAGTATTGGGCGAGGAAATATTGATTGTAAAATAATCGCCAAGTTCATACAGTTTTTGTAAACAAAATTTGTAATCCAAATGAGCTTGCGAAATTGGCGTGTCGGCATTTTTACCAATATTGATTCCTAAAATTCCTTTATATTTTGATTTGTTTAAATTATTTGCCACATTGACAGCGCCAAGGTTGTTGAACCCTAATCTATTTATCAAAGCCTCACAAGGTGAAATTCTAAACAAACGTGGTTTGGCATTCCCGTCCTGTGGCTCTGGAGTAACAGTGCCAATTTCAATGAAACCGAAACCCAACTTTCCTAGAACATCGAGGTAAGCTCCGTTTTTATCAAGACCTGCTGCAAGCCCGATCCTATTTGGAAAAGATATTCCCATGGTATTAACAGGATTATTAGGCAGTCTCTCACCTAACACGCCCAAGGCTCCCACTTTATCAATAGTTTCAAGAATTTTAAAGGCTATATGATGTGCTTTTTCGGGTTCAAAGGAAAATAAGAGGGATCTCGCTAGTCTGTAAAGCATCTGGTCCATCTCAACGTTTTCATATTACCAACCTCTATCATCTAACCTGCGCCACGTGCCATCAATTAATCCTTCTATTGGTCGAAAATTGGTTTTATAAGCCATTTTTTTACTTTTAGCTATCCAGTAGCCTAAATATACGTAGGGCATGCCGATCGATTTACAGTAATTTATTTGCCAAACTATATTGTATATACCCAGGCTAGATTTCTTTTCATCAGGATCAAAAAAAGTATAAACAGAAGATATTCCGTCATCCAGGTGATCTACTATACTAACAATTTTTAGGGCGCCATTACTTTCTCTGAACTCAATCAGGGATGAATTTACATTGCTTTGTAATAGGAAGTGTTTGTATTGTTCCTTGTTATCTGTATCCATCCCTCCACCACTATGCCTTGTGGCTTGGTATCTGCTGTAAAGGCTATAGTGTTCTGGATTATAAGTAGGTTCGAGCACCTGAGTAAATAATTCTTTATTTTTCTTCCATGCCCTTTTTTGCGATCGGCTTTTAACAAATGCCTTTGTATCAATACGAACAGGGACGCAGGCGTTACACTTTTCACAGAATGGCCTATAGGTGAAAGAGCCGCTTCTTCTAAACCCCATATTCACTAACCCACTGTAAGTACTAGCATTTATGGCATGGTTAGGCGTAGCTACTTGAGATCGAGCAACCCTCGTCGGTAAGTAGCTACAGGCATAAGGTGCTGTGGTGTAAAACTGAAGAGTTGCAAAGGGTAAATCGTTTAATTTTGTCATTTATACGAAGTTCTCATCAATTGTCCATTTGATTGGAGGTGATCGATATTCTACTGATCTTGCGAGTAGAGATGCAAATTTTTGTCGAGATATTTCAATTCCACCCATCGAACGCAAGTGGTCACTACTAACCTGGCAGTCTATCAACTCAAAGTGCCACATGGCCAACTGCCTTGCCAACGCCACTAGGGCTAGTTTAGAAGTGTTGGGTTTCTCAGAAAACATTGACTCTCCGAAAAAAGCTCTTCCAAGAGCTACTCCGTACAACCCACCGACCAAGTTATTGGACTCCCAGATTTCCACTGAATGAGCGTATCCCTCGTTATGCAGATCGGTATAAGCATTGAGCATATCCTGTGTAATCCAAGTATCTTTTTGAGATTGTCTTGGTGTTTGACATTTCTTGATAACCTGTTTGAAAGCCTGATCTATTGTAATTTTGTATTTTTTTTGCTTCCAAAGTTTTTTAAGGGATTTGGAAATTTTTATTTTCGCGGGTCGTATGATTAATCGGGGATCAGGACTCCACCACAAAATAGGTTCATTAGCGCAGTACCATGGGAAAATACCTCTTCGGTAAGCCAACAATAACCGCTCCTTGGATAAGTCACCGCCAATTGCTAATAAGCCATTTGGTTCGTCAAGTGCTTGGTCAATGGAAGGAAATTTATGTTCCTTGCCGATTATAGTGGGTGTTGCTCTTTTGATAATTACCATTGTTGTTTTAAAGTCATTAACCTCGATTACTCCAATAGTACCTCAATTGAAATATCACTAGCTTAAGAGATATTAGCTAGCGTACTTATGACATATAATGTGTCTCAAGAAAATAATATTGTTTTAGGTTAAAGATACTTATGACAGCACATAATAATAGTGAACCGTCGGATTGGGTGAGAAAATGGGCAAGTTTAGTAAAACCCGGGGGTGAGGTCTTGGACTTGGCTTGTGGGGAAGGAAGGCATTCGATTTTCATGGCCGATTTGGGCCATAAGGTGCTCGCTACGGATCATGATGAAGAAAAATTGGCGGTTTTGAGAGGGATTAAAAACATCAATACCTTACTCATAGATCTTGAGAAAGACGGTCTTTCATTTAAAGAAAAAAGATTTAGCGCAATAATAGTAACTAACTATTTATACAGACCTTTTCTTACAAGCTTGATGAAAATTTTAGATCAATCTGGTGTTATTATTTATGAAACTTTTTCACAGGGTAATGAAAGCTTTGGTAAACCATCGAATAAGAGCTATTTATTGGAACACCACGAGTTGTTAGATGTTTTTCGGAAAAAATTATATGTAGTAAGCTTTGAGCAAGGTCGTATAAATTTGCCCAAACCAGCGGTCATTCAAAGAATCTGTGCAATAACTTATCATGCCGCATATAACGACCACATATTATTGAACCAGGTTAAAGGTTAGTCGGATTATCGGGTACAATTAGTTAAAGGGGATTGATTATGTTGAAAGGTAGTGTTGTTGCGATTGTGACCCCAATGAGGTCTTCCGATAGTTCAGTGGATTTTGATAGTCTAGCTAACTTGATAGATTGGCATATTGCAGAAGGGACAAATGGTATAGTCATTGTAGGAACAACGGGGGAGTCACCTGCGGTAAGCTTCAATGAACATTGTGATCTCATCAAGTTTACCGTGGAAAAGGTTCAAAAAAGGATTCCAGTAATTGCTGGTACGGGAGCTAATTCGACTCAAGAGGCAATAGATCTATCCGTATATGCGAAGGAAATTGGAGCAGATTTTGGACTGAGTGTTGTTCCGTACTACAATAAGCCTACTCAAGAGGGTCTATACCGTCACTTTAGCACCATAGCTGAGACAGTTGATTTCCCACAGATTTTATACAATGTTCCGGGAAGAACGGTGGCTGACATTTCCAACGAAACAGTGATTAGGCTGTCAGTTTTGGAAAATATAATAGGGCTCAAAGACGCTACAGCAGACCTAGAACGGGTAGCCGCACTGATTGGTAGGGTCGAGAGGGATTTCGCAATTTATAGTGGGGATGACGGGTCCGCCCTGGGGCTGATGATGCTAGGCGGACATGGGGTAATTTCAGTGACAGCGAATATCGTACCAAATTTAGTAAGTAAAATTTGTGATTGTGTTATTAATAAAGCTGATTTTTTAGCCGCTAGAAACTATAATCAAAACCTAGTGAGCTTAAATAAAGCTCTTTTTTTGGAATCTAACCCGATTCCCGTGAAATGGGCCTTAGCTAAAATGGGAAAAATTCCAACAGGAATTCGATTACCACTGACGCAGATGTCCAACGAACTTGAAGGCATATTAGCGACTGCCATGCAGGAAGCTGGAATAAGTGTAGAAGATTAAAAAAGTTGAATTTATAAAATAACTAGAATTTGTCCATTATATGAACCATTTATTTAAGAAAAACTCCCAACCGTTTTCAGTAATTTTACTTTTTACGCTGTTTTTAATTGGAGCTGCCTTTCTGAGCGGCTGTGGTAAGTCAGTTATTAACCGTGGAGGGATAGATTATAAAACGATAAATGCAAAAAAATCCGCACCATTAGTGGTTCCACCAGAATTTGTTCGGCCAATCACGGATGATCGTTATGACATTCCAGTGGTAGGTACTTCAAAATATTCAGATTACACGCAAGCGACTGAGCAAGAAAAAATCTTGCTGAGTACCACCGATCAGGGACAAGCAATTTTGCCAGTAATTGACGGGGTGGAGGTGAAGGGTGATGGCAGGTTACGATGGATTGTGATAGAAAAAAATGTTGAAGTGATTTGGCCATTAATAAAGCAGTTCTGGGAGCAAAGCGGGTTTGTTATCGAAACGAATATTCCTAGCGCTGGAATAATAGAGACAGAGTGGGCAGAGAGAAGAGCCAAGGCTCCTGATGGCACGGGGATTAATCAATTTTTTACTGATGTTTTTGATAACTTCAATTCCTATCCTGAGAGAGATAAGTTTAGGACTCGTTTGGAACCAGGCGAGCAAGAAGATACCTCTGAGATTTATATAACCCATCAAGGCCTTATTGAGAAAAGAATCAAAGTGAGTGTTGATACCGTCAGAAAGAACTGGGAAGTTCGCGCGGCCGATACTGAACTGGAAGCCGAGATGCTTTACCGTTTAACCCGTTGGCTTGGCCTAGAAGAAGATAAAGCGAGAGAAGTTAAAACCGCACAAGTGGCTAAAGAATCTAACAAAATCGTAGAGTCAGCAGGCGGAAATTCTGCGTATTTAGTTATAGAAAAATCATTTGGCCCAGCATGGAGGTCGGTGGGAATTGCTTTGGACAGGCTAGGTTTCACCTTAGAAGATCGTAATAGAGCTAAGGGGGTTTACTATGTTAGATATATTGATCCTGGCAGGCAAAATCAAAAGAAATCTTTCTGGGAGAAACTAGCAATTTGGTCAAAAGACAAGGCTCCTCAAGAAACTCAATATCAAATATACGTTCAAGAATTTGATGGTAGTACAAGAGTTATGGTGTTAAATAGTCAAGGCACATTAATTTTAGAGCCCATTAGTTTGAGTATTCTTAATTTATTAAAATCTGAAGTCTAGATCAAATTGATTTTATAGACAGTCTTTAGTATGGCGTATCGTAAATTCCGTTTTTCGAGTATCGGTAGTGGTAGTAAGGGAAATGGGTTAATTGTTGAGTATGGTAGGACAAAATTGATGCTCGATTGCGGTTTTGGTTTGAGGGAAGCAGTTAGGAGATTATTGGCGCGCGGTGTTGCCCCGGAAAGTTTGGATGCCATATTGGTTACTCATGAGCATGTTGACCATATCGGAGGTGTTGAGAAATTATCTAAGAAATATAATCTGCCGGTTTTTCTTACGAGCGGAACACTTCAGGCGATGGTTGGAAAATTTGATTTTTTCAAAAATACTCAGATATACGGCTATGAAAAATTCGAGATCGGTGATTTTTCAATAACACCTTTTCCTGTACCTCACGATGCCAGAGAGCCAGCTCAATTTGTTTTTTCTAATGGCACTAAAAAACTAGGAGTACTGACCGACGTTGGGCGACGCACCCGGCATCTTGAATCAATCTTGGCTGGATGTAATGCATTGGTTTTAGAGTGTAATCATGATACGAACTTACTAGCGAAATCTCCTTATCCAAGAGTTTTAAAAAAGCGAATATCCGGA
>CACKOO010000014.1 GCA_902601765.1 Hydrogenophilales bacterium
TAAAAGAATTAATCTTATTGAACAACAGATAAAAAACATTTCTGATCAACTAATAAAAATTCAGGAAAAATTAGATGACTGAGATACTTCTTAAAAAAATAGGGATAGCAGGTTGTGGATCGATGGGATACCCCATGCTGAGAGTATTGATTAAAAATGGAATTGAAGCTACTGGGTACGACGTGAGGGATAAACATAAATTTTCGGCAATTAAACATCGATTTATTCCAAATAAAATACAATTTATTAATGAAAACGACGTAATTATCAGTGTAGTACGAGATATCAACCAAACTGAGGAGTTATGTGGTGGAAAAAATGGAGTTTTTAATTCCAAGAAAACTAAAATATTAATTATCTGTTCTACTCTTTCCCCGAAGTACTTACATGTTCTAAGAAAAAAGGCACCAAAAACGCTCAAGATTATCGACGCACCAATGTCAGGTGCTCCGGTACGTGCAAAGACAGGAAAGTTAACTTTCATGGTTGGAGGCACTAAGTGTGATGTTGATTTCATTCGACCGTTACTAAATATAATGGCTAACCGCATTATTAACTTAGGATCCTATGGCGCTGGCATGTCAGCAAAAGTACTTAATAATTTCGTTACAGCTAGTTTTGTTGTGGCGGTTCGAAATGCCATGTCCGAAGCTGTAAATCTTGGGATTAGTATTGAGCAATTAATTGAGGTATTGGCGTATTCCTCAGGAAAAAATTGGTATTCTGATAATATCGAGAATATTGATTGGGCTAAAGAGAACTACGACCCAAAAAATACAATAGGAATTTTAGAAAAAGATGTTGAAAGTTTTTTCAACGCAATTAGTGATAATACTGTCAGTTTCCAAAATACCGGAATTACAAATCTTAAGGATAGCCTACTAAGCGGTCTAAGAAATATCCCTGAGTATCCTCAACAATAACCTATAAGTAAAACAATATTAATTTATTGAAAGGTCCCTGATGCATTGTATTTTTATTAATTTAGATTCAGCCACAGAAAGAAGAACTGCTCTTGAAGAAAATTTTGACAAAACTATGTCGAAACATGGTTTTTCACTTCATAGAGTTTCCGCGGAAACCACTTTGGATGTTAAAAGTAGAAATATTACTGGTATCCAGACTGATAGTGCAAAAGCTTGCTACTTAAGTCACGTAAAGGCTATTGAACAATCATTAGAGTTTAAAGGTCCTGTTTTAATCCTCGAGGATGATGCTTGTTTTGGGGAAAGAACTGGTGAAAAATTGATCGAAGCCATGAGTAAATTTATTGGCACAAATGTATTATGGGATCTATTTTTCACCGATGTGATTTTTGGAGAAATTTCGCAGATGGCTGAACTAATCTGGGATAATAAGATGCTGATGAGAAGAGACCGTCAAGTATTTAAAATTTTTGACCTTAAAGGTTGGACTTTTTGTGGTATGTCCGCATACGTAATTAACCCAAATTCAAAGATTAAAATAAAGACTATTTTAGAAAATCAGTCTACTATTGATCACCTCAACGATATTTATATTCGTGATAGAGTTCAAGATGATATAGTAAAAGCGTTTACCATTTTTCCATTTTTAACATCAGTTTCTGATTATTCCGAAAACAGTCAAGTTCAATCAAATGAATTTACTATTGCGATTCGAACGATTAATGCTTTTCGAAAATTATGTTGGAATGACGTGGACATTTCAGGTCTATCTACCGAAGATCTGCTCAAAGGTATTCCTGAGGATTTTTTTGATAAAGAAAGTGATTATTTTTCGCAAATTATAAAAATAATAGCCTCCAAAAAATTCAAACCCATATAAAGCTAATGAAAGGTACTTTCAGTGCTATCTACAGAAAAGTGATTATTTTTTATGGTTTGTGATTTCCAGTGAGAGTTACTTAATATATTTTTGAAGTAATCAATCGTTGTAGTTAATCCTACAGCTATATTGACTTTCGGGCTCCATTTCAATATTTGTCTTGCCACCGCAATATCAGGTTTTCTTTGGCGTGGGTCATCTTCGGGTAATGGACAAGATGCTATTTCTGAATAAGATTTTGTCATATTGATTATTAAACCAGCCAAATCCGCTATTGTCACTTCAGCTGGATTTCCCAAATTAATAGGTCCAGAAAACGTTCGTGGTGTATTCATCAATAATACTAATGCACATATCATGTCATTTATAAAGCAAAATGACCTTGTTTGCATCCCAGTTCCATAGATTGTTATCGGTTCATTTTTTAGTGCTTGAACTATAAAATTTGATACAACACGACCATCATTTTTCGACATGTTAGGTCCGTAGGTATTAAATATACGAGCTACTTTAATATTAAGATTATATTGTCTCCGGTAATTAAAAAACAAGGTCTCTGCACATCTTTTGCCTTCGTCATAGCAAGCTCTAATTCCTATAGGATTGACATTACCCCAATAGGTTTCAGATTGAGGGCTGATAGCAGGATCGCCATAAATTTCACTAGTTGAAGCCTGTAATATGTCAGCATCAACTTTATTAGCGAGCTCAAGCATATGTACAGCACCCATGACTATAGTTTTGGTAGTTTGAATGGGATCTTTTTGGTAATGAATCGGTGACGCTGGGCAAGCAAGGTTGTATATTTGGTCGACCTCGAGGTAGATTGGTTCTGATATATCATGATCTATATATTTGAAATTAGGGTGCTGAAGAAGAGATTCAATGTTTTGTAGGCTACCCGTGTAGAGATTGTCGAGACAGGTAACTTTACTTCCGTCAGAAATAAGTCTCCTACATAGATGGGATCCAATAAATCCAGCTCCTCCCGTTACAAGTACCCTTTTCATTACTTATTTTTGCCTTTTAATCATGTATATTATATTGGTCGGCATAAAGTCGATAAAATTAAGGTTTTTTGACTAATTATTGCAAGCCGACGTAGACTCTAAAATTTCCTTTTTTCGAATAGGCATATCATCAATTAAATCTAACACCGTTGATAGTAGTTCCTGGTGTTTCGAATAACCTGCGACATGACCATCATAACCTAACAGCCATATCCCACTTTGATTAGTGGCAAAAGTGGGAATAGAAAACTGTGGGTGGTAATTATCAACGAAAGTAATAATTCGTAAATTCCTTTCATGTATATGGCAACGGTTAATTATATAAAAACTATTTACCGCGCTTATCAAACTATCTTCATTATTTTCCGAGGCGACAATAAGCAGCCTTTGTTTCCCGGCTAAAGAGAATATTTCATTTGATGCAATGACAGAAAGTGACAGTGAGAGACTTATGAAAACAATTATTTTTATACCGTACCAGTTTATCAAGTGACTAATATTTCTTTCCTGTTTATGAAATATTGAAGTGACTCTGGATTAGCTAATGCCGCAGTATTAGTAATTTTGTTACCGTTGACAAGGTTTGTTACGGTTTTTTCAACAATCTTACCACTTTTGGTTCGCGGGATATCTGGAACAGAGATAATTTTGAAAGGAACATGCCTAGGGCTAGCGTGATTTTTGAGTCGGGCTTTTATCTTCTTCACAAGCAGGGGAGTAAGCTGGAACTTATTGTTTAACTTTATAAAGAGTATGATTCTTACATCATTATTGATATTTTGGCCGATTGCTACCCCTTCATCAATTTCTGGAAAATTTTCGACTTCGCGGTAAATTTCTGATGTGCCGATTCTTACTCCTCCTGGATTTAAAGTGGTATCAGACCTTCCAAATATAATTGCCGTCCCTTGTTTAGATAGCGTCATTAAATCTCCATGGCACCAAACATTTCTAAATTTACTAAAATAGGATTGGATATATTTTTTGTTATTTTTATCGTTCCAAAAATAAATCGGCATTGAGGGGAAAGGTTTAGAACAGGTAAGTTCGCCTTTTTCATCTAAGACTGAATTTCCATTTTCATTTAGTACTTCTACTGCCATACCAAAACCACGACGCTGAATCTCTCCCTTGTAAACGGGCTTAGTAGGGTCTCCTAAGACAAAACATGACACAATGTCTGTTCCCCCGGAAATAGAACAAAGTAGTACATTTCTTTTAACTTTTGAGTACACATACTCAAATGTATCAGGGTTAAGTGGAGATCCAGTAGATAAGATGGTTCGGAGTGTCTTTAATCGATAATGTTTTTTAGGATTTTCCTTTAAATTTTTTAGGGCATCTAGGTATTTCGCTGAAGTTCCAAAAACCGTTATTTTCTCACTATCAATATACCTGAAGAGTCTCAGCGAATATGGGTAGAACGGAGAGCCGTCAAATAACATTAAAGTTGTACCTGAAGCTAGAGCTGATGCCATCCAATTCCACATCATCCATCCACACGTAGTAAAGTAAAGAAGTCTGTCATTTCTTTTTAGGTTGGTGTGTAATTGATGTTCTTTCAAATGTTGTAATAATGTACCACCAGCTCCATGAACAATGCATTTTGGTAGACCTGTTGTTCCTGATGAGAAAAGGATATACAGAGGGTGATCAAAAGGAAACCTCCTAAATTTAATTTGTTTCTCATGATATGGGTCAACAAAATCTCTTACTAAAATTGCGTTTTTAATTTCTAAAATACTAGGCTGATTATTAGTATAGCAAGAAATAATTACCTTTTTTAATGTTGGTAATTTACTTGCTATTTCCGCTACACAATGCATGACGTTGTGAGTCTTTCCGTTGTAATAGTATCCCTCTGAGGCTAGCAATATTTTTGGAGTTAATTGTCCAAATCTGTCTAGTATTGCGGGAGCCCCAAAGTCTGGGGAGCAAGATGACCAAGTGGCACCAATACTGGCTGTAGCCAGCATAAATATTATTGTGTCAGGACAATTGGGCATGAAGGCCACCACTCGATCTCCGGGTTCTAATCCCTCATTTTCCAACGCTTGTTTTGTTCGAGATACTGAGCCATACAATTCCCTCCAAGTTAAACGCCATTTGGTATCATTTTCGCTTACAAATACAATAGCCTCGTTATTATTTTTATATTTTAAAAGATTTTCTGTAAAGTTTAATTTGGCATTTTTGAACCACTGAGTGTCAATCATGTTCTGTTTAGGAAGTAAAATACCCTTGCCGAAATTATTTGGTTTTATATCAGCAAATTTCCAGAAACAAGACCAAAAGTCCTGAGGATTAGCTATTGACCAATTGTATAAATCATCAGAGTTTTCGATCGAAACGTCTAGGTTTATTTGGTTTACGTTATTTATAAATTTGGTAATATTAGTCTTTTTTATATATTTTTTAGTTGGTTGCCAAAGAATTTTCCGCTCAGCGCCTTTATTATTTTTAAATTTGTTTTTCATTAGTTGGGTATTAACGTATTTAAATTTTCCTCAGTTGAGGAAATAGTATTACATCACGGATCGATGCGCTATTTGTCAATAACATGACTAACCTGTCGACTCCAATACCTTCTCCTGCTGCGGGAGGCATACCATATTCAAGTGCTTTTATATAATCGGCATCATAGTACATTGCTTCTTCATCTCCTGCTTCTTTTGCATCTACTTGGGATTTGAATCGATTGGATTGATCTTCTGAATCATTAAGCTCTGAAAAGCCATTTGCAATTTCGCGTCCACAAATGAAAAGCTCGAATCTATCAGTAATTTCTGGGTTTTTGTCATTTCGCCTGGCTAGTGGGCTTATATCGGTAGGATGAGACACGATATAAGTCGGTTGTATTAGCTTAGATTCAGTTATGGCTTCAAACAACTGAAATTGTAAAATCCCTAAAACTTGATGATCAGGTACAGACTCTCCTAGTTTCTTCAACTCAGATGCCAGATAATCACACCGTACTAAATCATCCGGCGAATGCTGTTCGTCATATTTACTAATCGCTTGAGTTATTGTCAGTCGATCAAACGGTTTTGATAAATCGATAGTATGTCCTTGATTATTAATTTTAGTTGAACCAATGGTCTCTTTGGATACCACACGAATCAGGTCTTCAGTCAGATTCATTAAGAACTCATGGTCTTGAAAAGCAATATAAAATTCTAGCATTGTAAATTCTGGGTTATGTTTGGTGGAGATACCTTCGTTTCTAAAATTACGGTTAATTTCAAATACTTGTTCAAACCCCCCGACTAAAAGGCGTTTAAGATACAACTCCGGAGCAATCCGAAGGTATAGTTCCATATCGAGAGCATTGTGATGAGTTATAAATGGTTTTGCCGTAGCCCCGCCAGGAATAGGTTGCATCATAGGAGTTTCCACTTCTAGATAATTTCGTGTAATGAAATAATTTCGGATAGATTGAATAATCTTAGATCTGAGGCTAAACCTTTGTCGCGTTTCTTCCGAAACCATGAGATCGACGTATCGTTGCCTATAACGTTGCTCTCTGTCAGATAATCCATGAAATTTTTCTGGTAATGGTCGTAATGATTTACAGATCAAAATTAACTCTGTGGCCCTTACGCTGAGCTCTCCAGTTTTAGTTTTGAATAGAATTCCTTTTATTCCAATAATGTCCCCTAAATCCCAACGTTTGAATTCATCATGCTGTGATTTCCCTAGATTGTTATCCGATATAAATATTTGAATTTTTCCAGACATATCTATGAGTGTGCAAAAACTAGCTTTTCCCATTACCCTTTTCAATATCATTCTTCCGGCGCAAGATACTGTAATGTTTTTGCTCTCTAATGTCTCTTTGTCCAAATTATCGAACTTTGTATGTAGATCGTTCGCAAAGTTTTGTCGACGAAAGTCGTTTGGAAATGGGTTTCCTTTTTTTCTGAGATCGTTAAGCTTTAAACGTCTTTCTTGAATAATTTTATTTGTATCTTCAGTGTGCAATGTTTCATTCATTCGGTTTACCTTGTGATATTAAAGCCCTTTTTTTAAGCTTGCCATAATAAACTGTTCTAAGTCTCCATCTAATACCGCTTGAGTATTTCCAGTCTCGATGTTTGTTCTTAAGTCCTTAATCCTAGATTGATCTAGAACATATGAACGAATTTGGTGTCCCCATCCTATATCGCTTTTATTATCTTCTAGTGTTTGTTTTTCCTCATTTTGTTTTCTTAATTCGAATTCGTAGAGCTTTGCTCTTAGCATTGACATTGCTTCTGCTTTGTTTTTGTGTTGTGATCGGTCGTTTTGACACTGAACGACAATTTCAGTAGGCATATGGGTTATTCGGACTGCAGAATCGGTTCTATTTACATGCTGTCCACCCGCTCCGCTGGCTCTATATGTATCTATTCTGAGATCTGACGGATTAATATCTACTGTTATCGATTCGTCTATTTCCGGGTATACAAAAACGCTGGCGAAAGAGGTGTGTCTCTTTGCGTTAGAGTCAAAAGGAGACTTCCGTACCAATCGGTGTATACCTATTTCGGTTCTAAGTGTCCCGTAGGCGTAATCCCCTGAAATTTTTACAACAGAATTTTTAATTCCCGCAACCTCCCCGTTAGATCTTTCCAGGATTTGCACCGTGAAAGATTTTTTTTCACAGTAACGGAGATACATTCTCTCCAACATTTCAGCCCAATCCTGAGATTCGGTCCCTCCGGCTCCCGACTGTATGTCTAGAAAGCAATTTGATGGGTCTAATTCATTGGAAAACATTCGCTGAAACTCTAAATCATAGATTTTGTTTTCCAACGGATAAATATCCTCTCTAATGGCTTTCAAAGTTTCATCGTCATTTTCAATTATTGCAAGCTGAAGCAATTCAGTTGCTGTTTCAACACCATTAGATAGTGAATCTATATTCAATACTATATTTTCTAAAGTTTTCTTTTTTTTTCCTAGACTCTGTGCCTCATCTGGGTTTTCCCAAATAGCGGGATCTTCGATAATACGGTTTACCTCCGACAGGCTATTTTTTTTTGTATCGTAGTCAAAGATACCTCCGCAAGTCGTCGGTTCTTTTTTCGAGGTCATTAAGGGTGTTAGCAAGAAAGTTTTTCAACTCTATATTCATTACAATAATTTCCCGTAAATTTTGTGATCAACCTCAATGGTATCGCTATTCGCATGTTAGTCACAAGGGTGCCAATGGTTTATTACGAGCTGGATTGTCTTTCTTCCCTTAAAATTATTTACGTTCAATTGATAAATAGCTTCTATTTTTGCTGGTAAGATTCCTTTTTCTCGGAAGCAGATTGCCTCAAATTGTCTTAGGTTATGAGTAGCTATTAATTGTAATTTTTTATGTGCATTGGCTATCAATTCTTGTTTAATTACTCTAAATGTGTCAGTAAAAATCGGAATTTCAAAATCTTGACCCCAAACTTTATTTTGAATTTCTTCGACTTGTGTGATGTTTATTTCTGAATTTAGCGGACCATCAGTAAGTACAAGTTTCGCGAGCTGATCTTGGTTTAGTATTTTTTTAGCAATACTGTTGAATATCTTACGGAATAAAACGATATTCTTTTTCTTAATCGTCAGTCCTGCAGCCATAGCGTGCCCGCCAAATTTGATAATCAGTGTGGGTTCTATTTTTGAGATCGTATCTAATGCGTCTCGTAAATGAAAATGAGGGATAGAACGGCCGGAACCCTTTATCTCTAAGGGATTAACGCTAGGAGCGAATACGAAAACTGGACGGTTAACTTTTTCTTTAATTCTAGAGGCAAGTATGCCTACTATCCCTTCATGCCAAGATTCGTCAAAATAAGTATGCCCGACAAACTCGCTCTTCACCGCGTCATTAACCGCTGTGGCAACACTCTGTGTCATTTCTGTTTCTTTATTTTTTCTTTTTATATTTAGGCAATTTAAGTTTTCCGCCAAGGAGTAAGCATCTTCATAAGTGTTGGCGAGAAGACATTCTATTCCTGCACCCATATTTTCCATCCTGCCAGCTGCGTTAAGCCTAGGAGCTATAGAAAAGCCAAGGTCTTGGGAAGTTAGGTTTTCTAAGCTTTTCCCCGCCACTTCGGCAAGGGCTTGAATTCCCACGCGACATTTTTTACTACGAATTTGATGTAACCCCCTCTCTACTAGTATTCGATTGTTATGATCGAGAGAAACAACATCTGCTATGGTGCCTAGTGAGACTAAGTCCAGATATTGTGTCATATTTGGTTCGAGGTGATTATCAAACCAATCAAGCTTAAGAAGATGCTTTTTGATTGTCGTTGCAACGTAAAAAATCACACCAACACCACAAAGGTTTTTACTTGTAAAACGACATTTTTCTTGATTTGGGTTGACTATAACCTCTGCATTAGGAAGGAGCTCTCCTGGAAGATGATGATCTGTAATAATTGTTTTAATACCGAGTTCATTGGCACGTTTTACTCCTTCAACACTAGCAATTCCGTTATCTACTGTAATCAACCAATCTGGCTTGTTAAGGGCCGTTAAATTCACTAAATCTGTCGTTAATCCGTACCCATCTAAACGTCTATCAGGAACCATGTAGTTTACAGTAGCGCCAACAGTTCGCAAAAAATCAACAATCAAAGCACATGCAGTCGCGCCGTCGGCGTCGTAATCTGCGATTACTATTATTTTTTCTTTTTTTGTTATGGCATTCGCTAAAATTTTTCCCGCCTTATCACAGTTAAGTAACGAGTCGGGTCGTAGAAGTAACGAAAGTTTTTGGTTTATTTGGGTTACATCATTAATGCCACGTGATGCATATAACCGAGCTAAGAGTGGGGGGACGTTATTTCTCTCTAACAAGATCGCCGCTGCAGTATTAATATGTCGTGATATGACTTTCATTAAATCGACTTATATGTGATTTTTTTAAATTAGTATTTTAGGTTTTTGTAAAAACTTCCATAGTTTCCAACTTGAGTTTTTTTTAAAATGCAATTCATATACTTTGTTATTAAACCTAACAATTAATTTGATAGACCTGATTTTTTTGGTAGTTAGCAACTCTTGAGCGTCTTGAAGATATAAATCCTCAAATTTTTTTGTCCAACTGAGATCATCAAAAAATAGGTTGTTTATATCAATAATTATCGGATTAGATAGCTCTTCAGATGTCAATTGCGCAAATTTCATATTTTGAGAATATAAATAACTACCGCTAAGTTTTGCCAGATTAATATGCATTTGGTTTCGGGTGGATATTGTGTAGTCGCATCGCGCCGTGGATGGAGCCGACCCTGCACCCCAGAGCCAAACACTATTGATGGGCAGTTTTCCGCTTAATTGTCTTTGGGAGTTAATGTGGTGCTGACTCATGAGTATTTCAATTTCCGACATTAGCCGTCTCCATTTGCCAGAATCTTTACCAGTAATTGCGTGCGGTGCTATACTTTTGTTTCTTATTGCGTGGTAACTGGTGGTTTTTAAGTCTTGGGGTAGTTTTGTTTTTACGCACCATATTTTTTTCGAATGCATCACCATATTGCTATATTCACCCTTCAAATGATCTCGAACTAGACTGAATAATTCCTCACTTTCTGATGCAACAATATCAGTCAAATCTCTCATGACTAAATCATTACTGGTTGGTACCAGGCATACCGGCGTGATGATAAACCAATATTGATTCTCTAATTCATCCGTATCACCGCACATCAAAGTCCCTAATCCTCGGCCTCCAAGTTCGGATAATCCAAATTGGTACATGTACCAGTCAATTATTGATGAAAAAGCCGTACTGGAGCAATCAGATAATGTTACAAATCTTTTAAATAGAGGGGTAAAAGAACTCAAATCGAGCGATAGATCTTGGGCAAAATGTTTCTCGAACACAAAGTAAAGAGAGGATCGTGTTAGCATAGGAATGCAGTCAATATCAATTGACTGATTCTGTCAACAAATTAATTATCTTTTTTAGGGTGTAATAAAATAGGTGTTTACCAATAGTTATGAAACTCTCATCGGTTTGCGATATACCCGCAGCCGGTCGAAGAACAATTTCGTATCATTTATATCAATAATATCCATGTTAGGTATTGCGCTCGGGGTTGCGGCTTTAATTGTGGTGCTGTCGGTAATGAACGGTTTTCAACATGAGTTACGCGACCGAATATTGGGGGTAGTCTCACACGTTCAAATCCAAGGGGCCAATAGTTCGGTCGAGAATTGGCCACAACTTGAGCGTCAGGTAAAAACAATTATTCCGATAGTGGGGGTTGCGCCTTATTCGTCAACCCAGGGGCTTTTGTCGAAAGATGATGCGGTAAGGGGGGTTATGGTCAGGGGTGTTTTTCCAAAAAAAGAAAAGCAAGTGTCAGCTGTTGGTAAACAAATGATAGCTGGCAATCTAGATTCTTTGGTTGATGAGAAATTCAATATTATTCTTGGAAGTGAACTAGCCCGAATGCTTGGCGCTGAGCTTAAAGATAAGGTTTTATTGATGATTCCCAAAGGTCAACTGACGCCGGCGGGAGTAATTCCTAGATTAAAAATGTTCACGGTCTCAGGTGTTTTCGACTCTGGAATGTATGATTATGATGCGAGTTTAGCTTTGGTACACCTCAGAGATGTCCAAAAACTAACCAGATCATTATCTGGAGTAGATGGTTTACGAATAAAGATAAAAAATTTATTTGCCGCCCCGGCGGTCAATCAAAAGATTTCTGAGAATATTGAATTTCAAAATGTTTATGTTACTGATTGGACACAAAGCCATTCTAGTTTTTTTAGAGCCGTACAAATTGAAAAAAGAGTAATGTTCATTATTTTGATGTTAGTAGTCGCTGTGGCGGCTTTTAATATTGTTTCCACCTTGGTAATGGCAGTAGCAGATAAGCGATCGGATATCGCTATACTTCGAACACTAGGGTCCTCACCCAATCAGATTATGCTTATTTTCATGATTCAGGGAGCTTTGATTGGGATTATAGGCACCTTGATTGGGGCATCACTAGGTGTAACTATTGCCCTCAATATTGACGTGATTGTACCTTTCGTAGAGTCTTTTTTAGGGGTTGATTTGTTATCAAAAGATGTGTACTACATCAGTGACTTGCCATCGGAACTTAAATTTAACGATGTTATTGTTACAGTAGCGGTTTCATTTTTTCTCTCAATCTCCGCCACTATTTACCCAAGTTGGCGAGCTTCTAAAACACGACCAGCTGAGGCACTCAGGTATGAGTAAAAATCGAGATATTGTACT
The DNA here is from genome assembly GCA_902601765.1 of Hydrogenophilales bacterium. Classification (GTDB taxonomy): domain Bacteria; phylum Pseudomonadota; class Gammaproteobacteria; order Burkholderiales; family Eutrophovitaceae. The sequence continues at coordinate 12,046 of CACKOO010000014.1, forward strand.
TTCCTGTGCTAATGTTAGTAAGTCCTTCGGTAAGGGAGGCAACAGTTTAGAGATACTTAAAAGTGTTTCTTTTCATATAAAAAAAGGAGAATCAGCGGCAATTACTGGTTCCTCAGGTTCGGGAAAAAGCACCTTGCTACACCTTCTCGGAGGCGTGGATATTCCTGATTCGGGCCGTGTCGAGTTTCAGGGGCAAAAGTTCTCTGGTCTAACTGAAGCAGGCCGTGGAAAAGTTAGAAATCGGGGTATTGGGCTCGTATACCAATTCCACCACTTACTACATGAGTTTTCAGCATTAGAAAATATTGCCATGCCATTATTAATCAGACGAATGGCTTCTGATGAGGCATTTTTTAAGGCGGAGCAGATACTAGATAAGATAGATTTAATCAATAGAAGCGATCACGTTCCAGCGGAGCTATCTGGTGGTGAGCGTCAAAGAATTGCTCTTGCGCGAGCATTGGTAATCGAACCAGTTTGCTTGTTGGCTGACGAGCCAACTGGAAACTTGGATCAAAAAACCGGCAAAGGTATTTTAGAGCTTATGTTTGAGTTACAAAAAAAAATGCACCTAAGTCTGGTGATTGTCACTCATGACAGTGCCGTATCCTCGAGGTTAGATACATGTTATGAATTGAGTGATGGGTTGCTAACCTCTAGGTGACTAATTGAATTAATAAGGTTTGGGTGTTTGCCTCGGAAAATTGTTGTTTAATCGCAAATTTTTGATAGGATATTGACTTAAAACTAAAAGTATTAGGTCTTAAGTACATTAAGTAAGAGGATGATGTTATGAGCAGCGCTGATAATCAACGAGAACGCAAAACTGCCACCATATTAGCAATGGATATAGTAGGCTACTCACAAAAAATGAGTAATGATGAAGAGGGCACTGTTAAGCAACTTGAGATTTGTCGAAAGGTTGTAGAGGAAGTCGTTCAATATTTTAGGGGCAGAGTTTTTAATACTGCTGGGGATGCTTTCATGGTTGAATTCGATAGTACCCTTTCAGCTGTGAAAGGCGCGATTGAGATCCAAAAGAAAATTTCAACCCATAATCAAAACTCCCCTGAAACAACCAGTCTTGAATTCCGTATGGGGATCAATATGGGTGATGTTGTTGTCGACGGGGATAATCTATTGGGTGAGGGCGTTAACGTTGCCGCCCGTTTAGAAGGAATTGCACCACCTGGTGGAATATGTGTATCTGATATCGTTCATTCTGTTGTTAAAGGCAAAGTACCGTGTGGTTTTATTGATAAAGGCGAGCAGAAATTAAAAAATATTAGTCATCCAGTTCGGGCTTATTATGCAGACATTGGAACTGGTTCTGCTGATCCCAAGAGATTTAAGCCTAAGGCACGGAGCAATAAAGGGCCCTATTTAGCTTTGGCAGTTGCTATAGCGTGTGCGGTTGGATTTTATTTTTTTCAAGGAATACAAGGAGATATTCAAAGCGGTGACGATTTTCAAAGAATTGCTATTTTGCCACTGGATGCTGGTTCGGATGATCAGTCAATGCTCAATTTGGCAACAGGGTTAACCCAGGATCTAAGTTCGGGGCTATCGACAGCCGCAAAAAAGCTGACAATAATCACCCTGAAAGAGGCTCCTAGCGATTTGGCTTCCTTGTACTCTGAAATTGGGACTCGCTATCTTATCACCGGAAATATTAGGAAAGCTGGGCCAAACATAAGAATATCAGTTAATCTGATTGATACGACATCGATGGGGACAATTTGGAGTAAAAAGTACGATAAAGAATTTACAGCAGCTAATATTTTTTCACTCCAAGATGAGATTGTCACTAACGTAATCGATTCTTTGGTTGGTAATGGTGCTGTCTTGGCGCAGGAGGTGGTGAAGGAGTTTTCAACTAAAGGCACCCAAGATCTAAATGCATATGAGTGCGTCAATTTTGTAAGAGGACAGTATTTTAAGGTATTGAGTGCGGCAATGCACGGGCAAGGTTTGGAATGTTTAAGGAAGGCTGTTTTGAACGACCCAGAATATAAAGAAGCATGGGCACTTTTAGGTCACATGGTGGCTTGGGGTTACTCTCTTTATGTTCCTTTTTTCCAAGCGGTCGATAAACAGGGGTTATCAGAAGCCTTCGAAGCGGTTGACAATGCAATTCGTGTTGACAAAAACTATGCGAGAGCATACGCCACTCGTGCTGAACTGCATTTTTATGAAGCAGATTGGGATCAGATGATGTTGAACGTAGAGAAAGCTTTTGAGCTCGCACCCGGTGATGCTTATAACGTGGGTCATTTGTCGTACATCACGGTAATTTCAGGATTTGGATGTAAATATTCAAGCCAATTGAAGGTAGAGTTCGGCGTGGATGATAAGGCCTGTGAAAGGCTTGAGAGAGGCTACAAACTGGGATTCCTTGGGCACCAATTGGATGCAATTAGTTCGCTTAGTTTTGATAACTATGGGTTGGGAAACTATTATTGGGCAACTAGTCAGTGGCAAAAAATGCTAGCGAATTATCAAGAAGTACCATCACCTGATTTTCATTGGTGGAACATGCAAATTGGAATGGCTTATCACCATTTGGGCAATCAAGAGATGGCTCAACAACACTTTGATGCTGTCAAAGCTCAATATCTGACGATTTCACCGAATCCAATTAGCTTGATCGAGCAGACTTTCAATACCTGGGGTGGTAGAGCGGGTAACGGTATACTTGTTCCACAGGTAACCGGAATTTTAAAAAGCTATGGGTGGGATTAAAAGGGAGGAAAAATGGAGGAAAACAATGATCAACATTAACGGAAACCGTCTACTATAATGGCGATGGACGTTGTTGATTACTCTAATGGTTGAACCTTCAAATAGATGAAAGTCATCACAATCTCGGTAATCTTGGAACAGCGAAAACTGATTTTGGCGCTACCCTAAACCAATATTTAACCGTTGCAAATAAAACGCTACAAAAACTTAAAATAGAACTTACGGTATGGAATATGGAAGTTAATTATAATTCAAAAGAAATGATGCTTAGGCAATATGGGTGGAAGTAGTGGCTAGTACTCAACAGGGATGGGGTCGATGGATCGCCAAAGATACCACGTGGCAACGGTGCGCCAAGGCATCCATTTTTTTCCGATAGACTCCATTTCAGATTTCGTTATAGATATGCCGTTTTTATATCTTAGCGACATTGCCCTTTGTAATCCTATATCGGCAACTGGAAGCACATTGGGCCGCCCCATGTAAAATATTAGAAACATCTCGGCTGTCCAAACCCCAATGCCTCTGACAGATATAAGTTTTTCAATGATTTCAGTGTCTTTAAGGATTTTCCAAGAATCTACATCCAAACTTTTGGTGTTAAATTTGTGCGCGAGGTCTTTAAGGTATTCTACTTTTCTCGATGAAAGTCCAACTGTTTTCAACTTTCTCTCCGAGATGTTTTTTATTTTTAAAGGGGTTAGAGCAGACTCAAGTACCAGCAAACGTCCCCATATAGTTTCGGCAGCTTTGACTGAAATTTGTTGCCCCACTATTGCTCGAGCTAGGGTTATAAAAGGGTCCCTTTTCATTTTAATATTTAGCTGGGCTTTTTCCTCAATTACGGTTTTTAAAATAGAATCTGCGTCTGCTAAATCCTTAATTGCTTGATTCCAATATTTTGGTATCATTTTTTTGGTGTCATCATATTTAATAAGTTGTTTTACAATAGTATTTTTTAAGTTACAATGCCTCGCTCATTACGAATTATAGGCGCGTAGCTCAGTTGGTTAGAGCACTACCTTGACATGGTAGGGGTCGTTGGTTCGAATCCAATCGCGCCTACCAAATTAGGTAATTCATTAAATTTGAACTTTTAAAAATGCCCATTATAACTCTACCAGATCAAACTATAAAAAACTTTGATAACGACGTGACTGTTGAGGAAGTAGCTTTGTCGATTGGAAAAGGGCTAGCCCGCGCGGCACTTGCTGGCCGGATTGATGGTCGACTCGCGGATCTCTCTGAGGTAATTGATCGAGATGTGGAATTATCTATTTTAACCAGCAAGGATCCAGCTGGCTTAGAAATAGTTCGTCACTCCACGGCACATCTTCTAGCCAACGCGGTGAAAGAGCTTTTTCCAGACGCTCAAGTAACAATAGGCCCAGTAATTGAAGATGGTTTTTATTATGATTTTTCCTATAAAAGACCATTTACCCCTGAAGACCTCGCCTCCATTGAGAAGAGAATGCTTGAGATCTCTAAAAGGAACTGCAAGGTTAAGCGGATAGAAATGAATCGCGATGAGGCGATTATGTTTTTTAAAAGTCAAGGAGAACTTTACAAGGCAGAAATTATAGAATCAATCCCACACGGTGAGGTAATTAGTCTGTATCAGCAAGGAGAGTTTACAGATTTGTGTAGAGGGCCCCACGTGCCAAGCACGGGAAAATTAAAGGTCTTCAAAATACTAAGATTATCCGGTGCATATTGGAGAGGGGACTCTAGTAAGGAAATGCTACAAAGGATATACGGTACCGCGTGGGCGACGAAAGATGACTTATCAGGTTACATCTACCGACTAGAGGAAGCGGAAAAGCGAGACCATCGCAAGTTAGGAAAACAACTAGATTTTTTCCATTTTCAAGACCATGCACCGGGTATGGTCTTTTGGCATCCTAATGGTTGGCAAGTGTGGCAACAGGTAGAAAATTATATGCGTCAGATTTATAAGGAGCATGGTTATAAAGAAGTGAAGTGTCCCAGCATTCTTGACGTTGCTTTGTGGAAAAAATCAGGTCATTGGGATAACTTCAGGGATAACATGTTTGTTACTGATTCAGAGAATCGTGAATATGCGGTGAAACCTATGAACTGTCCCGGACATGTACAAATATTTAACAATAAATTGAGGAGTTATCGAGATTTGCCACTAAGATATGGAGAGTTCGGGTCATGTCATCGAAACGAGCCATCAGGGGCGCTTCATGGGCTTCTGCGAGTCAGGGCATTCACCCAGGATGATGGGCATATATTTTGCACCTCAAATCAGATCAAATCAGAGGTCATGGATTTTCACAAATTGGCCCTCAAGGTTTACTCTAACTTTGGATTTGAGGATGTCACCGTAAAATTAGCATTAAGACCAGACAAAAGGCTTGGGACGGATGAATTATGGACAAACGCTGAGAATGCATTGCGATCTGCGTTAAAACAATGTTCTGTCATTTGGGACGAACTACCTGGTGAAGGCGCATTCTATGGGCCTAAAATCGAATATCATTTGAGGGACAGCATCGGAAGGTCTTGGCAATGCGGAACTGTACAAGTTGATTTTATGATGCCGGAACGGCTCGAGGCTCAATATGTGTCGGAAAACAATAGAAAAGAAACTCCAGTGATGTTACACAGGGCAATATTAGGTAGCTTGGAAAGGTTTATCGGAATAGCTATTGAAAACTGTGCCGGTGCTTTGCCCCTATGGTTATCTCCCACTCAGATTGTGGTAATAAATATCTCTGAGGGTCAGGTAGATTTTGTGCGAAAAATTGTTGATGAATTGGGAAAAGCTGGGTTTAGAGTGACTCCAGACTTGAGAAACGAGAAGATAACCTATAAAATTAGGGAACATAGCGTACAAAGTGTCCCCTATCTGTTAATCGTGGGAGACAAGGAAGTTGAAAATAAAAAAGTTTCTGTGAGAGCCCGAGGTGCTGGTGATCTTGGGCAAATGTCTTTGAATGAAGTCGTAAAAAAGCTCCACTCAGAAGTCTCACAATTTTTGTAGACATTTTAAGGAGGTAGTTCTATAGCTCACGAAAAGAGTGTTCGGGTCAACAATGACATCAATGCCGCAGAAATTCGACTTATTGGAAAAGACGGAGAGCAACTGGGTGTTGTGGCTGTATCAAAAGCGTTGTCGATCGCCGAAGAGGAAGAAACGGATTTGGTAGAGATTGCCCCAAATGGTAGTCCCCCAGTTTGTAGATTGATGGATTACGGCAAGTTTAGGTATAACCAGCAAAAAAGACGTAACGAATCAAAAACTAAGCAAAAACAAATTCAGGTAAAGGAAATTAAGTTTAGGCCGGGAACGGACGAGGGCGATTACCAGATAAAGTTGCGCAATTTAGTCAGGTTTTTAGAAGATGGCGATAAAGTCAAGGTGACCCTGAGGTTCAGAGGTCGTGAAATGGCTCACCAAGAATTTGGAGTGAGGCTTTTAGAGCGAGTAAAGGGGGATCTTGAGGAACTTGGTTCGGTTGAGCAATTTCCAAAAATGGAAGGACGCCAAATGGTTATGGTACTTAGTCCCAAAAAAAAATAGCTTAGTTAATAAGTTTGTAATTAAAAAAATAAACAATTAAGGATTATCGAATGCCAAAGTTAAAAACAAAAAGGGGAGCCGCAAAAAGATTCAAAGTCGACGGCAAAGGTCGTTTTCGTAGAGCGAAAGCCAATATGCGTCATATTTTGACCAAAAAAACTACTAAACGAAAGCGTCAACTTAGAGGGACCACAGAAGTAATGAACTGCGACCAACCGGCGTTACGAGCTATGATGCCGTACGCGTAAGGAGAAAAAAAGATGCCACGTGTAAAAAGAGGAGTCACCGCCCACGCAAAACATAAGAAGGTTATCGACCGCGCCAAAGGTTTTAGGGGTAGAAGAAAAAATGTTTTTCGAGTAGCGAAACAAGCGGTAATGAAAGCGGACCAATATGCTTACCGAGATCGTCGAGCGAAAAAAAGAGAGTTTAGAATGCTTTGGATTGTTAGGATAAATGCGGCGGCAAGAGACTGTGGCATGACCTACAGTACTTTGATAAAAGGTATGAAGAATGCTGCCATTGACATTGATCGTAAAATTTTAGCTGAATTAGCGGTAAATGATAAATCGGCGTTTGTTAACATAGTCGACCAGGCAAAAGCAGGGCTCACCAGTTAGTTTGTTTGTTAAAATTCGGTAAGGAGGAGGCTCTGTAAGCCTCCTTTTTTGATTATGAGGTCTCGGTTGAAGTTAGAAAATATTTTATCTCAAGCGCGAGGGTTGTTTGCATCGGCGAATGATGGACATTCACTGGATCAAGCGAAATCCCGATTTTTAGGTAAAACGGGTTTGATTACCGAACAATTAAAACAACTTAAAAATCTTACGCCGAACGATAGGGTGAGTAAAGGTAAGGAAATCAATCATATAAAACAATGTATTGAAGAGGAACTCCAGTTAAGAAAAAATCAAATTAAAGAGGATGAGCTTGCTAAAAAAATTAATGATTCCAATGTTGACATAACGCTACCAGGAAGAGGAATATCTCATGAAGGTAGTTTTCACCCAATAACAATTACTCTCGATCGAATTACTGAGTTGTTTAATTCTATGGGGTTTTCAACCATCGATGGACCAGAAATCGAGAGTGATTACTATAATTTTTCAGCGTTGAATCAACCTGACAACCATCCGGCACGATCCATGCACGACACTTTCTACCTTCTCAATCATGATCTCTTGCTACGTACACACACTTCTCCAATGCAGATTCGTCACATGGAAAAATTCTCACCACCATTCAGGATTATTTCACCTGGCCGGGTTTATCGAGTCGATTCGGATGCCACTCATTCGCCAATGTTTCATCAACTAGAGGGTTTATGGGTTGATGAGGACGTGAGCTTTTCAAACTTAAAGGGATTAACCAGAGACTTTCTACGGGCTTTCTTTGAAAAAGACGATATCGAAGTTAGGTTTAGACCTTCATATTTTCCATTTACAGAACCATCAGCCGAGATGGACATGTTGTTTGAGGGATCCTGGTTAGAAATTGGGGGATGCGGAATGGTGCACCCCAAGGTATTAAAAAATGTGGGATATGACACTGAGAAATGCCAAGCTTTCGCATTCGGCATGGGTTTAGATCGACTAGCGATGATTAGGTATAAGGTAGAGGATCTTCGGTTATTTTTTGAGAGTGATATTAGATTCCTAAAGCAGTTCTTTTAATTTGTTAATTTGTGCTGAGTAATTTGTAAAGATGAAATTTTCCGAAAATTGGTTGAGGACAATATGTAATCCAAAAGTGAATACTCATGAGTTGTCACACGCCCTTACGATGGCTGGTTTGGAAGTTGAGGAAATATTACCAGCTTGTAAACCATTTTCGAAGGTAGTTGTTGGTCAAGTTTTGACCGTCAGTCAACATCCCAAAGCTGATCGGTTAAAGGTTTGTGAAATTATGGTTGGAGAGAATACAAATCTTTCCATCATTTGTGGTGCTGCTAATGTAATTCCTCAAATGAAAGTTGCATGCGCTTTAGTTGGTGCAAAATTAGGGAGTACAAAGATTAAGCAAGCAAAACTTAGAGAGGTCGAATCTTTCGGCATGCTCTGTTCCGAGAAAGAACTAGGTATCTCAGATAAAGATGACGGGATTTGGCATCTTCCAGAAGATGCGGCCATTGGTATCGATATCAGAGAGTATTATGACCTAGATGACAATATTTTCTCACTAAAATTGACTCCTAACAGAGGGGATTGTTTATCGTTACATGGGATAGCGCGGGAAGTCTCCGCTATTACAAATACGCCTCTTACCCTCAATGAAGTTGAGCATCCAGCAATTCTTGTCGATGATGTATTCCCCGTAAAGATTGAGGATAAAAGTGCATGTCTAAAATATTCTGGCCGAATTATACGGAATATTAATTCGAACGCTCAAACTCCGGACTATATCTTGCAGAGATTATCGAGAGCAGGTGTTAGGACCATTAGCGCTGTTGTTGACTTAACGAACTATGTAATGCTTGAAGTCGGCCAACCAATGCATGCCTTTGATCTTGATAAGTTGCGAGGAGGCATTACAGTAAGGTTTGCGGAAAATGGGGAAAAAATAGATTTATTAAACGGTCAATTGCTTGAATTATCCTCCGATATGTTGACCATTAATGATTTGAACGGTCCAGTAGCGCTAGCTGGAATTATGGGAGGGGAAGAGAGTTCAGTAACACAAAAAACCTCAAATCTATTTTTGGAAAGCGCGTGTTTTTCATCAGAGATACTAGCGGGGAAGTGGCGAAAACTAGGATTTTCGACAGATGCTCTTTTCAGGTATGAGCGGGGAGTGGATCCCAGTTTGGGTGAGTCTGCGTTAAATAGGCTTTCAGCATTGATAATATTAGTTTGTGGAGGTGAGTGCGGGCCAATTGTGTCGGAATCAGCAGCAATACCCGACCGCAAAGAGGTAACCCTTAGGGTTGATAAATGTGAAAAAGTTTTGGGATTCACAATAGGTAACAAACGAATAGCAGATGCTCTTGAGAGACTTAATTTGCCAGCTACTGAAAAGTCAGGAAAATTTCATGTTAAACCTCCTCTTTATAGATTCGATATCGAGTGTGAGGAAGACCTGATAGAAGAAGTAGCGAGAGTTGATGGATATGATAATTTACCTGCAATACCACCAAATAGGGGGTTAGGCTTTGTAGCGATAAATCAAAAAAGGATAGATGAAAAAAAAATAAGAAATCACTTTATATCAAGAGAATACTCTGAAGTAATTACTTACAGCTTTGTTGAAAGTCAATGGGAGGAAGATTTTGGAGATGCCTCGACAAAGCCTATTTTTCTTAAAAATCCAATCTCGACGCATCTTAAGGTTATGCGTTCTAGTCTAATTGGCAGTTTGATCAACGGTTTAAAATTTAATATCAATCGTTATCAGGAACGTATCCGAATCTTTGAAATTAGCAGAGTCTTTCGACAAAAAGATAATGAAATTTATCAGCCCTACTGCTGTTCTGGGGTGTCTTTCGGTGGTGTTCATAAAGGGCAGTGGGGGCAAGAAACAAAACCAGTAGATTATTTTGATATTAAAGCCGACTTTGAATCAATATTATCCGGTCAAGACTCAGTTTTTAAGAGTTCTGAGCGAAATGCTCTACATCCAGGCAGGTCTGCTGATGTGGAATGTAATGGAAAACATATAGGGTGGGTGGGCGAGCTTCATCCTCGTCTTTTAACAAAATATGAAATCCCATCAAATGTAGTGGCCTTTGAGCTTTTGATTGAAGGCATCTTTGATAGAGAAAAACCGATTTTTAAAGAAATCTCAAAATTTCCATCAGTAGTCAGGGATTTAGCTGTTGTCGTAGAGGAGAAACAAGCGGTTGGAGAGATGCTGAGTTATCTCAACCAATTAAAAGTAAATTCTGTAGAAAAAGTCGACTTGTTTGATGTATATTTAGGAAAAGGTATTGATAAAGGCCTTAAGGGTCTTGCTTTCCGGGTCTTATTGCAAGATACTAATAAGACACTTTCAGATACTGAAATAGACGAAGTTATTGGTGAGCTTTTCGAGGCATTAGAGGAAGCCTTCTCAGCAAAGCCAAGGCGGTAGGAGGGATAATGACGTTGACAAAGGCCGATTTGGCAGACCTGTTGTATGACAAAGTAGGTCTTAACAAAAGAGAGTCCAAAGATATGGTGGAGGCTTTTTTTGAAGAACTTAGAAAGTCTCTTGAACAAGGAGACGTGGTGAAACTGTCTGGTTTTGGTAATTTCCAGTTGCGCAATAAGCCAGAACGTCCAGGAAGAAACCCTAAAACAGGGGAAGAAATTCCAATAACAGAGCGTAGAGTCGTAACGTTTCACGCGAGTCAGAAGCTAAAAACAATGGTTGAGCAGCGACGTGGAGCTGAAGCTAATAATACGTAAATCGTTGGGAAAAAAATAATGCTGCCCTCAATTCCTTCCAAAAGGTATTTTACTATCGGTGAAGTTAGCGGACTCTGTGATGTCAAACCTCATGTCCTAAGGTATTGGGAGCAAGAGTTTGCCCAATTAAACCCAGTAAAAAGGCGGGGAAATAGGAGATATTATCAAAAGCACGAGGTTATACTAATTCGTCGTATCAGAAAGTTATTGTACGATGAAGGATTTACTATTAACGGTGCTCGTTCTCGATTGAGTTTGCCGTATCATGAGGCTAACTCTACAATTGATGATCCGCTTCATGTCAAGCACATAGATATGCGAGAAGCGATTACTGACATTATTGATTTTTTGCGTAAATAATCGAACTTGTTAATTTATTTGACAGATTTTATTTTGAAAATATTAGACGGGGCGTAGCGCAGCCTGGTAGCGTACACGCCTGGGGGGCGTGTGGTCGTGAGTTCGAATCTCACCGCCCCGACCAGATCCATTGAGGATGATTTTGAGAATATTATTAGTAAATGATGATGGATATGAAGCGCGTGGCCTGACCGATCTAGCAATCACCTTATCTCGGGATCACGAAATTACGGTGGTAGCTCCGGAGCTAAATTGTAGTGGTTTTAGCAATGCAATAACCATTCATAAACCTGTAGCAATTACTAGAGTTACACCGCCAATTGATTCTCATCAAAAAAAAAGCAATTATAAATTTCCAATTTACAAAGTATCAGGAACTCCGGTGGATTGTGCGTATCTGGCTCTGCACACCATATACGAAGGATGTCCTCCTGACTTTGTGATTAGTGGTATCAACGAAGGCGAAAACTTAGCGGAAGATACATTATATTCAGGAACAGTTGCAGGGGCCATGGAAGGCTTTCTAAGAGGGATCCCAAGCATTGCTATATCTCAGAAAATTCTTCAGAAAGGCAAAAACTCCTTTTTGCTAAGTGCAGAATTGTTCGGCATCATTTTTCGAAATATAAATATACATAATGAAGAATTATTTTTAGATAAATCTCCGTTCCTGTTAAATATTAACTTTCCATATTTTACTGGTAAAGACGATATGCCCACAGAAATTGAATTCACTCATTTAGGTCGACGTGAGGATCCTCAAAGACCAGAAGAAATTAAAAAAAATAGCCATTCAAGTAGAAAGTATTTTTTAGTAGGAGCGCATGGTAATCCTCCCGAAAAACTAACACCAGGAACAGATTTGTATGCTATTTCGCATAGAAAAATATCCGTTACGTCGTTACAGGTTGATCTGACCAATTATAAAAATTTACTCACTAATAAAAGCTCTTTTTCTAAAAATATTCATAAAGATATTGTCGATATAAATTTTTCACAGGGTTATTATGGCTGAAAACTCTGGGGTTGGAATGACCTCTGATCGAACTCGACTCCGAATGGTAAAAAGATTGGAGGAGGCGGGCATCAAAAATCCGGCAGTCTTGTCAGCATTAGAGAGGGTACCTCGTCACAAATTTATTGATGAAGCTTTAGACAGTAGGGCCTATGAGCTTATGTCATTACCTATCGGTTATGGTCAGACTATTTCTCACCCGTTTATTGTGGGTAGGTTATGTGAGCATATTTTTCAGGAACTACCATTGCAGCGCGTATTGGAAATCGGCAGCGGTTGTGGTTATCAAGCGGCAGTTCTTTCGCAAATTTCTAACGAGGTTTTTTCTGTAGAGAGAAATATCAATTTGTTATCAGAGGCTAGAATAAGGCTAAGGAAAATGGGATACCGTAATGTTCATTTGAGGCATGCAGATGGGTATAGCGGCTTAAAAAAAATGGCTCCGTTTGACGCCATAATAGTTACTGCTGCGGCAGAGTTTGTGCCTGATATATTAATTAGTCAATTAAAAGATGGGGCTAGTTTGGTGATGCCAGTTGGCACTGATAGTCAAGAGCTCATAAAAATCAAAAGAAATGGCGATAATACAGATAAAGAATCTCATGAAAAAGTTAAGTTTGTACCTTTACTAAAAGGATTGAGTTAGCCGTGTTTTTGACACTCAGAGCTATTTGGTTTTTGTTTTTAATTTCCTTACTGTCGATACCCGGCTGTTCAACTAGCCGTAATACCGCACCGATTATTGATCGTACCGAGGTTATTAGTAAGAATATTGTTAAAACAAAAAAAACCATTAAACAACGAAAAAAACAAAAAGATAAAAGTCTACTTGTTGATCCTCGTAACAAAGATTGGAGACCCTTAACTTACACGGTAGAAAAAGGAGATACCCTTACGGAAATTGCTCTTAATCACGGGTTGTCCTACAGAGAATTAGCTAAATGGAATAAAATTCCTGACCCTAATGTTATTGAAGTCGGAATGATTTTAAAATTAACTTCTCCTTTTATTGCACCTCTCGAAAGCAAAAAAGGAGTTGTAAAACAAAAACCTAGTGCCATTTCTGGGGTTAAACAACCTTCAGGAGGGCCTTCTAAATTTTTAAAATGGATATGGCCTACTACCGGTCAAATGGTTTACGAATTTGGAGAAGGCGAGAATACCAAGGGTATAGGTATAGCTGGTGAAAGTCGGCAGTCAGTTGTCGCAAGTGCCCCAGGAGTAGTTGTTTACAGTGGCAACGGAATTCGAGCTTACGGTAACATGATCATCATCAGGCATAACGCAAATTACCTCAGTGTATACGCAAAAAATAGTCTACTTATGGTTAAAGAGGGGCAGTCCGTAGCCCAAGGACAAAAAATATCAGAAATTGGGCGTCCCGAAAATAATATTTATCAATTACATTTCGAAATTCGTCGGCTGGGCCGGCCGGTTAACCCGACAAAACTACTACCCAGCAATTCATAATTGTTTACGCATTTAAAAGTTCATAATAAGTCTTCATTATTAGCTTCAGTCATTAAAAATGTCACTATTTTTTTTGTAATATATTTATTTCCAATTTTCTATTTAGTTATTGTCGTGGGTAATGTTTAATAAAAATATAGGTTATTGATGTTCACTAGTGACTAGAAGAGCTGCTACTACATTCCGATCTTCCGCTACCAAAACGTTGAAAGTTCTGCACGCGGCAGGGGTATCCATGATTTCAAAAGGACAAGATTTGCTAATTAATGGTTCTAGCATCTGAGGAGTTAAATTTTTATGCTTACTTCCTGTTCCGATAATTAAAATTTCCGGATTTAGACTAAGCAAGTGAGACATCGACTCGCTAGAAAAAGCGGGTACATTATTCCAAGTGTCAATTACACTAACTGGTGTTATGATAACGTCGCGATGGTAATTGACGTTTTTAACGGATACAAAACTTTCACCGTAACTGGTTATGTAATGTTTAGATCCTATGTTTGTGAGACTGATTTTCAATTCAATTATCTCCCTACTTTAATTTAATTGTTTATATTGTAATGTTATTTCAGATTTTTATTAAACCCCATGAGAGAATTTTCCCGTATTAATCGTTTACCTCCCTACGTCTTTAACATTACAGGGGAACTTAAAATGGAAGCTCGCAGACGGGGGGAAGATATAATTGACTTGTCGATGGGAAATCCAGACGGTATGCCACCTAAACACGTAATTCAAAAGCTGGTGGAATCTATTTCACGGAATGATACCCACGGATACTCTACATCACGAGGAATATTTAGACTTCGGAAAGCAATTTGTGAACGTTATAAGAAATACTACGATGTTGAGCTTGATCCGGACGAGGAGGCGATAGTAACGATTGGTAGCAAAGAAGGCATAGCGCACTTGACTCTCGCTGCTTTAGAAAAAGGCGATATAGTCCTTGTTCCTAATCCGAGTTATCCAATACATATATATGGCCCGGTAATTGCGGGCGCCGATATTAGACATGTTAGAAACACACCTGACGTTGATTTTTTTGATGAATTAGAGAGGGCAATAAAAGAGTCATTTCCAAAACCCAAAATGCTGATTATAAATTTTCCTAGTAACCCCACGACAGAATGTGTAGATTTGTCATTTTTTGAAAAAATTATAAAGCTTGCGTTGGAGCACGATATTTATGTCGTGCACGATTTGGCGTACGCTGACATTGTATTTGACGGTTATCAAGCGCCCTCTATTCTGCAAGTGTCGGGAGCCCGTGATATTGCAGTAGAATTTTTCACAATGTCAAAAAGTTATAATATGGCGGGATGGAGAGTCGGTTATATGCTGGGAAATCGAGATTTAGTTAAGGCATTATCGAGGATCAAAAGCTACCATGATTATGGAACCTTTACTCCCTTACAAGTAGCGTCGATTGTTGCGTTGGAGGGAAGTCAGGACTGTGTAGAAGAAGTCAGGAAAAATTATCAGAGCAGAAGGAATGTAATGGTAAAAGGCTTGAGGAGTGTCGGCTGGGAGGTAGATAACCCAAGGGCTTCAATGTACATTTGGGCTAAGATTCCCGATTTTTATAAAAAAACAGGATCTCTGGAATTTTCAAAAAAGTTATTAAAAGAAAGTAAGGTTGCAGCGTCTCCGGGAATTGGTTTTGGGCAGTATGGTGAGGGTTACGTACGCCTTGCCCTGATTGAGAACGAGGAAAGGATAAGGCAAGCTGTTCGGGGAATTAAAGATATGTTCAGACGAGATGGGATGGTTTAAAAACATGCAAGGTTGTAACAAAAAAAAGATTTTTAATGAAATCTATTAAAATAGGTTTAATTGGTTTCGGAAACGTAGGCTCTGCGATTTTCGATGTGTTTAATAGAAATGCTGATCTGATAAACAATCGTCTCAGAGTTAATTTAAAGTTGGCTGCCATTAGCATTAGAAATTTAGATAAGGCAAAATTAATTAGTGATAAAACTATCACGGTTTATCCCGACCCCTTTCAATTAATTTATTCTGATGTAGATATCGTTATTGAGGTAATTGGTGGGATAGACATCGCAAAAAAGATAGTAGAAAAAGCCATCCAAAACAAAAAGCATGTTGTAACGGCGAATAAAGAATTGATTGCAATTCATGGTAAAGAGCTTTTGCAATTAGCTAAAGAAAATGGGGTTTTACTGCTTTATGAGGCAGCGGTGGGTGGGGGAATCCCAATCATTAAATCTCTTCGGGAAGGGTTATCTGCTAATAAGATAGAATGGGTTGCAGGGATAATTAACGGGACAACAAATTACATTTTAACGGAAATGCAAAGATCTAGGGGAGAGTTTTCTCAAGCATTGCAACAGGCCATAAAGAAAGGATACGCGGAAAAAGATCCTACCTTTGACATTGAAGGTATAGATGCTGCTCATAAATTAGCGATTATTGCCTCGTTGTGTTTTGACATCGATATTCAATATGACAAAGTTTTTTGTGAAGGCATTGCTAATATTGAACTTAAAGATATCGATTACGCGAAAAAGTTTGGATACGCAATTAAATTACTAGGAATTGCCAAGCGTAGAAAAGAAGGTTTAGAACTTAGAGTCCATCCTTCTTTGGTACCAATCGATAGCATGATTGCGAATATAGATCTGGCGATGAATGGTATATTGGTTTTTGGTGACGCAGTTGGACCAACATTGCATTACGGGGCGGGAGCTGGTGGTGAGCCTACAGCATCATCTATACTTGCTGATGTTATGGATGCAGTCAGATTTAATCTTTTAGGGGGAAATAATTTAATTCGGACTGGATCCGTTGGGACAAGTGTATCCGACAAAAGAATTTTATTAATAGATGATACAAGAACTTCTTACTACCTGAGAATGAGGGTAAGAGATCAGGTGGGGGTTATGGCAGACGTAACTCAAATATTAGCAGCGCAATTCATTTCTATAGAAGCCATGTTTCAGGGAGAGCCTTTAGATAGTAAAGATCGAGCAGAGGTGGTGATAATTACACACCAGACTATCGAGAAAAATATTAACACCGCTATTATGCAAATTGAAAATTTACATGTGGTTGACGGATCAGTAAAATTACTCCGAATAGAGTCACTTGAATTCAGTTGATAAGAAAATTAAAGCTATTATGATTAAGGATATAGAGTGCCCGGTTTACTAGAGAAATATCGTGAACGATTGCCATTAAACGACACTACACCAATAATAAGTTTAGAGGAAGGGAATACGCCTCTAATACGCCTAAAACATTTAGAGCAAAGGTTCGGTCGGGAGTTAAATTTGTTTGCCAAATTTGAAGGGTTAAATCCTACGGGATCTTTTAAGGACCGAGGAATGACCATGGCGGTATCTAAAGCTGTAGAGAAGGGTGCTCAAGCCATTATATGCGCATCGACTGGAAACACCTCGGCTGCTGCTGCAGCGTATGCCGCTCGTGCAGGGGTTGCCAGTTTTGTGTTAATTCCAGATGGGAAAATTGCACTAGGAAAACTATCGCAAGCAATGATGCACGGGGCTGTGGTAATCCAAATTAAAGGTAACTTTGACGATGGGATGAAACTAGTTGAGGAAATCGGATCGAAAGAGAAACTAGAGATAGTTAATTCTGTGAACCCATTTCGTCTACATGGACAGAAAACTATTGCATTTGAGGTTTTAGATCAGTTAGGTGGAGTGCCCGATTTTCATGCTCTTCCAGTAGGAAATGCTGGGAATATTACTGCACATTGGATGGGATATAGTGAAGCTTCAGGAATGCGCACAAAGATTTTTGAAAATCCATCATTAAATCAGATAATTAACAAACCTATTTCAGACTCAAGGCCGACCATCTTAGGATATCAAGCTTCAGGGGCAGCACCTTTTTTAAGAGGCGAAAAAATTGACAACCCAGAAACTATCGCCACTGCAATTCGAATTGGCTCTCCTGTATCGTGGCAATATGCGTGGAGCGCTCAAGAAGAATCTGGAGGTTGGTTTGATGAATGCTCTGATTCTCTCATTCTTAGTACTCAAAAATTATTAGCTGAAAAAGAAGGTATTTTTTGTGAGCCAGCTTCCGCAGTATCCGTTGCTGGTGTTTTGCGAGATCTTGAAAATGGAAAAATTGCAACAAATTCCACAATAGTTTGCACGCTAACAGGACATGGGTTAAAGGATCCGGATATTGCAATTGCGGGATGTGGCAAGCCTCATTTGGTGAATGCTAGCTTTGATGCTATTGATAAAATCATCAGCAACTACACATCATAACTAGTTTTTTCAGCTCGCATCGAGAAATCAATCGCGGTAATATCTTTGGTGAGAGTTCCTACGGAGATTCTGTCCACTCCGGTCTGCGCGACTCTTTTTATTCTCTTATAGGTTATGCCGCCTGAGGCTTCTAGAACAGCTCGCTTTCGACAAGATTCGACACATTTTTTTAGTCCATTTATCGAGAAATTATCTAACAGAATAAATTTAGCTCCTGCCTGAATAGCCTCCTCCAATTGTTCAAGGTTTTCAACCTCAATTTGAATAGGTTTGTTTGGATAGGTATTTTGTGCTCTTTTTAAAACTTCAGATATGCTTCCGCAAGCAGCAATATGGTTTTCTTTAATAAGAAGTGCGTCAAAAAGTCCCAAACGGTGATTAATACCACCTCCTATTTTAACAGCATATTTTTGAGAATATCTCAATCCGGGAATCGTCTTCCGAGTATCAAGAATCTCTGTATTTGTGTGTTTTAAAGCCGACACAAATTTATTCGTTTTAGTAGCAACTGCGGATAATGTTTGAAGAAAATTTATAGCAACTCGCTCCCCAGATAATATGGCATGCGGAGCCCCTTCAATTACACAAATAACTTGATTTGCACTGATAGAATCTCCATCATTGCAACAAAATTTAACGTGTATGTTTGGATCCAACTGGTTATAAACTTCAGTTACCCACGGAGATCCGCATAGGATTGCTGATTCTTTCGCGACAATATGAGTTCGTAAAGAATTAGTATTAACAATTAAATTAGAAGTGAGGTCGCCTGCACCAATATCCTCTGTTATCGCTTGTTTCACCTCGAATACTAACCGATCAGACTGAAGGTGTTTATGCATTATGTTTTTTTCTCCACGGGATTTTAAATTAATATAAGTATCTAAATTTGCGCCAATATTTATTGTAATAACTTTTTGATAGAGATCGCTCCCCTGATGTCACCCTGCTTATAACCTGTTGCCATGTCACCAGGATAAATCTCATTAATTTTATCCTTTACACGTTTCGAAATTTCT
>CACKOO010000015.1 GCA_902601765.1 Hydrogenophilales bacterium
AAGGAGGCCGGCAATAGCTGGACTCTTCCCGGCGATAAAAGGGCAGACCTGTGTGCTAGACTTAGGCGCCAATGTTAAGTGCGAAGCAGAGCACTTTCTTCAGTTTGGTGTTATGGGTTCATGCTTAACAAGTGCTATTGGTGGAAAAGCCAGACCCACAATTGGCCTTTTAAACATTGGGGAAGAAGACACAAAGGGTCATGAAGTTATTAAGGCTGCCTCGGATTTGCTTAAAAAAAGTGGGTTAAACTTTTCGGGTAATGTCGAAGGGTCGGATATTTACATAGGTCGGACTGATGTGATTGTTTGTGATGGATTCGTGGGTAATGTAGCGTTAAAGACCTCGGAAGGGTTGACTCAGTTGATGGCACATAACTTGAGAGGTGAATTTAATAAAAATTTAATTACTAAATTGTCTGGTTGGATAGCTGCTCCGGTTCTTCACCAGTTTCGGAAAAAAGTCGATCACAGACGTTACAATGGAGCCAGTCTTCTCGGACTTAAAGGAATAGTCGTTAAAAGTCACGGTTCTGCTGATTGTTTTTCATTTGGTTTCGCTCTTTCCAAAGCATTTAGTGAGGTTAAAAATAATATGCTTGACGAGATAACTGAACGAATGAAAGAGATTGAAAAAGAAATAAACTAAAACATGTTCTCTCGGATTATAGGCACGGGAAGTTACTTGCCAGAAAAAAAATTAACTAATCATGATTTTGCAAAATTTGTGGACACTTCTCATGATTGGATAGTTGAAAGAAGTGGTATTGAGAGTCGACGCGTTGCTCCAAAAGATGAATATGCTAGTGATTTAGGATTAAGGGCAGCTCAAAATGCTTTATGTAACTCAGGTATAGCCGCGGGTGATATTGAACTTATAATTGTGGCAACAACGACACCTGACATGATTTTTCCTAGCACGGCCTGCATACTACAATCAAAATTAGGTATCAAAGATTGTATTGCATTTGATGTTCAAGCTGTCTGCTCTGGGTTTGTATATGCTTTGAATATTGCTGATCTTTTCATTAAATCGGGACAAGTCCAAAATGCACTGATCATTGGTGCAGAGGTTTATTCTCGCATTCTCGATTATTCTGACAGGTCAACCTGTGTGCTTTTTGGAGATGGAGCGGGAGCCGCGGTTTTAATGAAATCTGATGTTCCAGGTTTAATCGCGTCAAAACTGCATGCCGACGGGACTCATAAAGATAAGTTATCAGTTCCAGGCTGGCTAGCCGCAGGAAAAATAATAGGAAAGCCATACGTGCAGATGGATGGTCCAGCGGTTTTTAAATTCGCAGTTAAAGCATTTGAGGAGGTCACTCAGGAGGTTTTAAAAGCAGCAAACAAAAAAGTAATTGATATTGATTGGTTAATACCTCACCAGGCTAATACACGAATAATGAACGCGACGGTAAAGA
Source organism: Hydrogenophilales bacterium (assembly GCA_902601765.1). GTDB lineage: Bacteria > Pseudomonadota > Gammaproteobacteria > Burkholderiales > Eutrophovitaceae. The sequence goes on from CACKOO010000015.1 coordinate 1,422, forward strand.
GACTGGGTTTGCCACTAGAAAAATTGGTATCCACCGTGCATCATCATGGTAATACCTCGGCGGCTTCCATACCATTAGCAATGGATGAGTTCGTTAAAAATGGAAATATAAAAAAAGGAGATAGTCTATTATTAGTAGGAGTCGGTGGAGGGTTTACTTGGGGTGGAATTTTTATAAACTTTTAAATCATGGATGAATAAACAAATGAGTTTTGCTTTTGTATTTCCCGGTCAAGGGTCCCAATCTATCGGAATGTTTGGAAACGAACTCTATGTGAACGCAATTCAGGAAACACTTAAGGAAGCGTCAGATATTGTTGGTCAAGATTTAATAAAACTGGTAGACGGTGGTTCGCCTCAAGAGATTAATAAGACAGTGAATACTCAGATTATTATGCTTTCTTCCGGGGTTGCTTTTTTTAAATCATGGAAACAAGCTGGCGGCAAAGACCCTACGATAATGGCGGGGCATAGTTTAGGTGAATATGCAGCCTTAGTATCAGCAGGCGCTATAACGTTCGTAGACTCGTTGAAGTTGGTTTATAAAAGAGCGACATTGATGCAAGAGGCGGTTCCGGTAGGTACAGGAGCAATAGCAGCGATCATAGGTCTTCAACCGGAAAAAATAAAGAATATTTGTAATGAAATAAGTTCGGAACATCGAATAGTTCAAGCAGCAAATTACAACTCTCCAATTCAGACGGTAATCGCAGGGCACAAGGAGTGTGTTGAGAAGGCAATGCAGATGGCCTTAAGTTCAGGGGCTAAGAGAACGATCGTTCTTCCTATGAGTGTTCCATCACATTGCGATCTTTTGGAGCCGATGCTGGGAGAGTTTGAAGAAGCACTTAATCAAATTGAGATAAATCTCCCCCAAATTCCCGTACTTCAAAACGCTGATTCAACAACAGCCGAAAACGGTAATGATGTAAAAACATTTCTTTTAAAACAAATTGTAAACCCTGTCGATTGGACGCAAATTATAAACAAAGTGGTTAAATCTTACAAAGTTTCGAAAATCATAGAACTGGGACCAGGTAAAATACTGACTGGGCTAAACAAGAGAATTGTTAAGTCAATAGAGGTTATCGCCGCTGGTAGTTTTAGTGACTTACACAAACAGGTAAAACAGACTTAATATTGTTATGGATAATACAAATAAGATAGTACTCGTTACAGGCGCCAGTCGGGGCATTGGGAAAGCGATAGCTTTAAAGTTCGCACAATCAGGATATAGGGTTTTTGGGACTGCCACTTCAGAGCAAGGTGCTCAAAAAATATCTAATTATTTGGCACAGTTTGAAGCGCATGGAGAAGGACTTACATTGGATATAAAGCAAGGAAATTGTTTAGAATCTTTGGTAAAAAATTTGCAAACCAATCATGGAGATATAGCTGTTTTGGTAAATAACGCGGGGATTACTAGAGATAGTCTATTACTCAGACTTTCATATGAAGACTGGGATGAGGTTATACAAACAAATTTAACCGGTATTTTCCGACTATGTAAACTCGTTTCACGTTCAATGATAAAAGCTAGGCACGGTAAGATTATAAATATTACCTCTGTAGTTGGGCATACTGGAAATCCAGGTCAAGCTAATTATGCGGCGTCAAAAGCGGGAGTTATGAGCTTCAGTAAGTCTTTAGCTAAAGAAGTTGGAATGCGAGGGATTACGGTGAATTGCGTGGCACCGGGGTTTATTAAAACAGACATGACAGATACTTTAAGTGATGGACTAAAAAATAGTGTTTTAAATCAGATACCTGCAGGAAGATTTGGATCTCCCGATGATGTTGCAAAAGCCGTATTTTTTTTAGCAAGTGAGGACGCTAGTTATATTACGGGCAGCACAATACATGTAAATGGTGGAATGTTTATGGAATAGCAACGAAATTTTTTGATTTTTGGTAGAATACGACCCGGTCGGTTCAGGTTTGTATGAATTTAATGTTTGATATACTGCAATTTATCGATAGAGTACTATAAAGACACAGAAGGGATGCTAATGGAATCTGTAGAACAAAGAGTTACAAAAATAGTGGCAGAGCAGCTTGGAGTTAACGAGGCTGATATAAAAAATGAGTCTACATTTGTAGATGACCTTGGCGCTGACTCGCTAGACACTGTGGAATTAGTGATGGCGCTAGAAGAGGAGTTTGAATGCGAAATTCCTGACGAGGAAGCCGAGAAAATTTCCTCTGTTCAACAGGCGATTGATTATGTTAACTCACATATTGATTCGTGACGGTTGTGACACTACCCAATAGGTTGTAAAAAATTGACCAAACGACGTGTAGTTATCACTGGGTTAGGGACCGTTTGCCCTGTTGGTTTAAACACAAAAGAATCATGGGACAATATAATTTCTGGAAAATCTGGTATCGGAGAAATCACCCGGTTTGACGCGGGAGAATATGCTTCAAAAATAGCAGGGGAAGTGAAGGGGTTCAAAGTTACAGACTTCTTGAGTGCAAAAGAAGCACGACGTGTAGATCTTTTTATCCATTTTGGTATGGCTGCTTCGATTGAAGCTCTGAAGGATGCGGGTATCGATCCCAATCCCGAGTTTGCCGAAAGAGTTGGCGTGAATATTGGGTCGGGCATTGGTGGACTACCTCTAATAGAAAATACTGGAAGATTAGTGCAGGAATCTAGTCCGAAAAAGATATCCCCTTTCTTTATTCCTGGGGCAATAATTAATATGATATCTGGTAACTTATCGATAAAGTATGGCTTGAAAGGTCCTAGCCTCGCCATGGTGACAGCATGTACCACAGCTACGCATTGTATCGGTGAGTCTTCACGGATGATTGAATATGGTGACGTAGACGTTATGGTGGCAGGGGGGTCGGAAGCGACTGTAAGTCCACTCGGAGTGGGAGGGTTTGCTGCAGCGAGAGCTCTTAGCCTGAGGAATGATGAACCGGAAAGTGCTAGTAGACCATGGGACGCCGACCGCGACGGATTCGTGTTAGGCGAGGGGGCTGGAATACTAGTTTTAGAGGAATACGAGCACGCAAAAAAACGCGGAGCTAATATTTATGCTGAATTGTCAGGTTATGGGATGAGTGCGGATGCTCATCATATCACCGCACCTAGTGAAGATGGTGATGGGGCAGCAAGATGTATGCTTAATGCGATTAAAAACAGTGAGACTAATATTGATAAGCTCCATTACATTAATGCTCACGGAACGTCGACACCCCTCGGAGACATTGCTGAAACAGTCGCTATTAAAAAGGCCTTGGGATATCACGCAAAAGAGATTGCAATAAGTTCAACAAAATCAAGTATTGGTCACTTGCTAGGTGCAGCCGGAGGCGTGGAAGCGGTTTTTTCTGTTTTAGCCATAAAAAAACAAATAGCGCCTCCTACTATTAATTTATATAACCAAGATCCACGGTGCGATCTAGACTATGTTCCCAATGAAGCTCGGGCTATGGAGATTGCAAATGCCATATCAAATTCGTTTGGTTTCGGAGGAACAAATGGCAGCCTCGTTTTTGGTCGAATTTAGTCAAAATCGCGATGTGCGAAATTAATCAACGGTCATAAAGCCTATCCACAGTGTTCAATTCCCGGTTCATTACTCGGTTCCTGCCAGTGATTTCTTTTTTGTTTTTATTTACCTGGTTCTTGTGGTTTTCATTTACTCCTTATGCCTACGAAAAAATACCAACTTATTTAGAAATAAATACTGGGGAAAGTTTGCAGTCCATTTCACGGAAGTTAGTAGACTTAGAGTTATTGAGAAATCAAAAAGCTTTTATTATTTTGGTGAAAACTCTCGGAAAATCGAAGCAGTTAATGGCAGGAAGATACAAAATTGATCAAAAATTGTCACCGATAGATTTAATTGATAAATTAACCAATGGGGAGTTCGCGGTCGGGAAAGTTATGTTTCCCGAAGGTGTTACGTTTTTGCAAATGATTGCAATAATGCAAAAAAACATCGGCATTAAAAATACAATTTCTGATTTGCCCATTGATAGGATCATGGACAAGTTAAATATTGATAATCCAAATCCTGAAGGACTTTTCTTTCCTGATACATACAATTTTTCAGCGGGTACGACAGACCTGGAAATACTCGCTTTAGCCCATAATCAACAGCAGCGAATTCTCAATGAGCTTTGGGCAAAAAGAATTCGTGACCTCCCGATAAAGACTCCGTATGAAGCCTTAGTATTAGCATCGATTGTTGAAAAAGAAACAGGAGATATTAGTGAAAGAGCCCATATCAGTGAAGTTTTTATAAATCGATTGAACAAAAGAATTCGTCTACAGGCCGATCCTACTGTAATTTACGGGATTGGTCCTACATTTGATGGAAATTTACGAAAGAAAGACTTACGTACGGATACTCCCTACAATACATATACCAGATATGGCCTACCACCAACCCCAATATCAATGCCTGGTAGAGGTGCTATTGAGTCTGTACTAAATCCGACAAAAACCGGAAACTTGTATTTTGTTGCACGTGGAAACGGTAGGCATTATTTTTCAAAAACGCTCAAAGAGCACAACAGAGCAGTAAATAAATATCAAAGAAAAAAATGAAAGGTAAATTAATCACATTTGAAGGAATTGATGGTGCGGGAAAGACGACGCAAATTGAATTAGTCAAAAAACACATTCAATCAAGAAACTTCCAAGTCTTAGATACCCGAGAACCTGGAGGAACCAAATTTGGGGAAAAATTGCGAAATATTATTTTCGAGAATAATGAAATTTCATCTGAAACAGAAACTTTGCTAATGTTTGCCGCCAGAATCGAACATCTTAATCAGATTATTATGCCAGCGTTAAAGAATAACTATATTGTTCTGTGCGATCGCTTTACCGACGCGACTTTTGCGTACCAAGGAGCAGGAGGCGGTGTTAGTTTTGAAAAAATAAAATTATTAGAGAATTGGGTTCATCATGACTTGCAGCCTGATATCACTTTCTATTTTGATTTGTCGATTAAAACAGCAATTAGTCGAATTAAAACCAAAAGAGACCTGGATGCGTATGAAAAAGAAAAAAGTCTATATTTCAAACAGATCAAAGAGGGTTATTTGCAAAGGGCAAAATTAGATCCTAATCGGTTTAAAACTGTTGATGCAGAGATGCCCAGAAACAAAGTTAATAACAGCATAATGATAGAAATAAACCAATTACTCGTAAACTTTTAAATAATTGTAATGGATATTGAAAGAGATCAGAAAAGCATAAATTCTTCTGTTACCGAGATGCCTTGGCTTTCTGACGCTATAAAAATACTAAACTCAAAAACATCACCTAGGGCCATTCTTTTTCATGGTAAAAACGGGTTAGGGAAATTCCCCATGGCTCAGAGGTTAGCTCAAAACGTTCTTTGCGCTAATCGAAGTGTTGGTGGGTTGGCATGTGATGTTTGCAAAGATTGCAATTTGATGAATACAAAAAATCACCCAGATTTTGTAATTCTTCCTTCAGATATTGGGGAAAAAGCTAATGTTTCGGTTTTAGAAGTTAGAAATTTGACTTCATTCGTAACAAAAACTTCCCACCGGGGACAATCAAAGGTTGTTCTAATACTTAATGCTGACAAAATTGGGCATCAGGCTGGAAATGCACTTCTAAAAATGCTGGAAGAGATTCACAGCACTACATATTTTGTTTTAATAGCGGAAAAATTATTTGAAGTTTTACCAACGATCAGGAGTAGGTGTCAAAAGATTAATGTTAAACCACCTAAACCGGAGCTATCGCTACGCTGGTTAGGAGAAAAGAGTACACAAAACCCAGAGAATATAGCGCTATCTCTCTCAATGGCAGGGTTTACACCTTTAAATGCTCTTGATCTAATTAAAAATAAGGAATTCTGGGGGTACCGGGGTCAATTGATTACCGCAATAAAAAAAGGAGAAAGCTTGGATGCTTTAGTGGGTATTGCGGAAAAAATGGAGCCCAATGATTTGGGTAATATTTTGCTTATGCTGGCCTATGACATTTTGTTTTGCCAAATAACAGGAGTTGTAAAATATCACCTTGATTGTCAGAACTATTGTGAGTTGATAGGTAAAAAGAAATCAAAAATAATACTTTCGTCTTGGTACGATAGTATAGTAACTTATTTGAAACAATCTGGACATTCAGTTAATAATCGCTTAGCGTTAGAGGTGTTATTTTTAGATTCACCCATACTAAACTAAACTTATGGTCATATTTTTTTAATATGTTTGTCGATTCGCATTGCCATATAAATTTTCCTGAATTAATTGCCGATATTGACGGTGTAATTGCCCGAATGTCTGATTCCCAAGTTGAGAAAGCATTGTGTGTTTCTGTGAATATCAACACATTGCCGGAAATTGTGAAACTGGCCAACACCTATAATAATATCTATGCCTCGGCTGGCGTTCATCCTACTGAAAAACTAACCTCTAATCCATCTACTGATTATTTATGTGAGTTGTCTGCACAAAATAAAATTATAGCAATTGGTGAAACTGGTCTGGATTATTTTCGTACTGAAGGTTCTATGGATTGGCAACAAGAAAGATTTAGGAGGCATATTCGATGTGCTAAAGAAGTCAATAAACCACTTATAATTCATACCAGAGAGGCAAGAGAAGATACGATCAGAATTATGAAAGAAGAAAAAGCTGATAACGTAGGCGGAGTTATGCATTGCTTCACCGAAACTTGGGATATGGCTCGAGCGGCAATAGATATGGGATTTATGATTTCATTTTCAGGAATTGTTACGTTCAAAAATGCCACTGAAGTTAAAAGTGTCGCAGCTAAAATACCTTTAGACAATATGCTAATTGAAACAGACTCACCTTACCTAGCTCCCGTCCCTTATCGTGGGAAAACTAATGAACCATCTTTCGTTAAATACGTTGCAGAAGAAATCGCAAAACTTCGAAAAGTTGATGTGGGGAATATTGCACGAGTAACTACTAACAACTTTCATAAGTTATTCCGCGTGTAAAAAACAAATCAAGTTGCTTTTGATTAAAGGAGTGCAATGCAACAGCTAATCAAAACACGTTTTACCGAGCGATTTTCAATTAATCATCCGATAATGTCAGCCCCCATGGATAAAATTTCAAGCGGGAAATTAGCAGCAGCTGTTTCCAATTCAGGAGGCCTAGGAATAATTGGAGGTGGCTACGGAGAAACTAATTGGATTGAACAGGCTTTTGCCGAACTGGATGATCCATCAAGAGTTGGGATTGGTTTTATAACTTGGAGTGTATCAACTAGGCCTGAGTTGCTTGACCTCACTCTTGCTTATAAGCCGGCAGCATTAATGGTTTCATTTGGTGATGGTGAAAGTATAGTGAGGAGAGCAAAATTAGCTGGAGTACCTACTATTTGGCAGGTGCAAAAATTGAAACAAGCAAAGCAAGCCCTCTCAGCGGGTGTAGATGTCATAGTTGTGCAAGGCCAAGAGGCCGGTGGCCACGGCATGGACAGAGGTCTCACAGCATTACTTCCCGCAGTTCGTGATATATCAGGACCTGACCAGATTATTATAGCTGCAGGAGGAATTGCAGATGGTCGGGGCCTTGCGTCGGTGTTACTTTCCGGAGCCGACGGGGTAATGATGGGAACTCGATTTTGGGCTAGTAAAGAGGCTAAAGGATCATCAATTGCAAAAAATAAGCTAATACATGCAGATGGAGATAACACCGTCCGTTCCAATATATTTGACATGGCGCGGGGATATAACTGGCCACCGGCATTTACAGGTAGGGTGCTAGAAAATGAATTTTCATCCCGTTGGAAAAGTGAAACCGGGGAATTAAATCAAGATTTAGAGGCCAAAATAGCTGAATATCAAAATAGCGAAGAAGACGACTATTCTATCAGAGCTCTTATTGCTGGAGAGGCGGTAGATCTAATTAAAAGCGTGGATAGCGCTGAGAAAATAATTGGAGATACTGTGGAAGAGGCGGCTCAGATTCTTTTAGAAGCGCCAAATTTACTTGTTTAAATCATCTGAAAGTTAATTTTTTATTAAAATTAATATCAAATTAGGAAAGATATTCATGCTATTTCGAGAGAACTAGATGTTACCGAGTAATAGGGCAAATCTATCAAGGATTAGAGCACTCATTGCAGTCTAAGCAAACGAACTTCAAAAGAGAAAGTTTGATTAATTCTCTAATGAAAGGGTCTATTTTGATTGGCGAGCCAGAAGAAATTAGTTGGTGGGTACACATAAAGTAGCTTGTTCGTGGTTCCTTTTTTTCCAATCAATGACATTTACAATATCTCTATCCACAAATGTTTTGCCATTCAATTCTATTTGGTTTTTATTTTGACCCAATATTTCTTTGAAACTAGCTTGAACCCCCAGTTCAAAGCATTCTTGGTATGTTTCGTATCGTAGACCAGTATCCCATATTCCTGATAGCAGGATGGATATAAGGGCCCATTTCATAATAATACCTCTCTACCCCGATAATGTCGCATAATGTATATTATGTAAACTAATTCTTATTTCCCCAAAAGTTCACCAACTATACCATGCCACTGAAATGGTAAAGACAAATGGCTAAACTACTTGACACGTTAAGCGATTCGACCCCATTACTCAGTGGAATGTGAATATGTAGGTCGATAGCGGGTTCAAGTCGCTGGCTTAGCCCCCTTCCCTCTGCACCAACAATAAAAACCGCTGGACTTTTCAGGTGGCAATTATTAATATTTTGTCCCTTGGTAACAGATAGTCCCACCTTGTTTCCTTTAAACTCATGGAGAAACATAAGAAGATCACATCGAGTGTTTTTAATCAAGAACTGCGCCCCCATGGCGCCGCGGAGGCATTTCGGAGACCATACATCAGCACAATTTTTGGATAATATAACTCCGTCAACAGCAAAACCTGCTGCAAGCCGCATAATAGCCCCTAAGTTGCCAGGATCCTGAACACCATCTACCAGTATAGCTCGCTTAATTTGTGATACCTCGAGATCAAAACAATCGCTGGGCAGCGGAACAACAGCGCAAATACCTTGTAAATTTTCTTGAGTTGCAAATCGCGAAAATAAGCTATCTTTGACAATTGATACCTTTCCCCCGCTGTATTGCTGAAAAAAATCTCCCATCCCCTTTTCATACGATGTTTTTGACATTAATAGGTAAACGTTATTTAACCCGTAGAGGTTTGCATAGTCAAGGATTAAGGTTTTTCCTTCTAATAAGGTTTGTTTTTGTTTTTTCCGGTAACTATATGAGTCTATGATTTTCTTAGTATGCTTTACCAAGGTATTATGGGGTGACGAAATAAAATCAAAGCTCATAGTTTATCAATATATAAAGGGTTAAAGCACACGAAAGTTTTTATTTAACTATTTTCCCCGAGCCTTCCATTAATCTTAACGGAGTGTATTCAACAACACATTTACCATTTTGATTTATAACTTGATTTTTTGTTTTGACAAGCCCTCGGTTGGATTTGGACGTTTTTTTTGCTTCTAACACTTCAATTTCTACATGAATGGTGTCATTAACAATTACGGGGCCTAGAACATCAAGTTTCATATTTAAAAACGCCAGGCCAGTGCTTTGCCCTGTAGAGTTAAGGGTTAGTCCTTCAGCCAGCGATAATGTGAGCATTGCTGGTGCCGCATGTCCCTGGATAGCGCTATGCGTTTTGCGATATTCCTGATCTATAAAAAGCGATTCGAGCATACCCACACAAGATACAAAATTAATAATATCAGTTTCAAATATTGTTCTGCCGAAAGTTTTAAACTTATCTCCAATCTTCAATTTATCCCAGTAAAAACCCTCTCCAACTAATTTCATTTTAAATCCTTCGAAAATTTAGTAATAACAATTATTTAAGATACTAACAGAATTTTAAAAATTGCAGGATTACTGACGATACTCAATTAGATGAGAAACCAGAAATTTCAGAATACACCAATTTATCTTAATATATCGACTAAGGCTCTAATTGGATTGGTTTTATTTTGTTTTGCAATTTTTGGTGATAGAAGTTTTGCCCATACAAACTCTGTTTGCTATATAAACTCTGGTCTGGGTGCAGTAACATTCTGGTACGGATCCTGGCACTCTGGGACCAGCTATAATGAAGGAGAGCTAAAATTATCAGGAACCGGAGCAACGAGTTATGGGCCTGCAATCGTCGAGTTTTCGCAGCTTGTTCACACAACCCCAGCTGGCTGTACTCCAGGAACAAATTATTTTAATACGGATGGCAGTGATCTTATCGCTTATGGATCAAATACGGGCATAAAATGGGAATCACACGTGTGGCAAGGAGTAACGTTTACCGGTTTAGCTGTTGGCAGTTATACCTTTGAGTATATTCCGATAGGACACGCCGAATCGAGCTTTACCGGAACTCCCACCCAGGATTGGGAACCAATAAGCGGCATATCCGTGGCAGCTGTCACTCTTGACTCCAGTGATATAGGCAACGAAGTTTCTCTATCGAGTACTGTTCCGGTAGACAATGCAACTGAGGTAAATTTGACTGTCCGCACCGTTGAATTGGTTTTTGATCAGGTTGTTAATGCGGGCAGTGGAGCAATTAAGTTAATTAAGTCTGCATCTAACACATTAGTGGAGAGTTTAGATATTTCCAGTGGGAATGTATCAGGCTCCGGAACAAACACCATTACAGCAAGATGGACGAGTGCTCTAGAGCATTCAACCGACTATTGTATTCAAATTGATAACACGGCATTAAGGGCTACGGATGGAACAGCTTTTGATGGAATATCAGATAATACTACTCTAAATTTCACGACTATGGGTCTTCCCTATTTAATCTCCACATTACCGGTGGATAATACCACCGGAATATCAATAGCTACTCAAAACTTAAAATTAACTTTTAATGAAGTTGTAAATAAAAATAATGGCAATATATCTCTTGTTAGGACTACTACGGGTCAAACTGTTGAAAGTTTTGACGTTGCAGGCAATAAGATTCAAGGATGGGGTAGTAACGTGCTAACCATCAATTTATCGGAAACATTATCAGTCGGAACTGGTTACCATATTTTAATTGGAAATAATGCAATAAAAAATTCAGGTAGTGTGCTTTATGGAGGTATCGCCGACGAGACTACCTTTAATTTTACTACTTCCACAGATGGTATTGTCACCCTTATAAACTCAACCCCATCGGATAATGCTCAAAATGTGGCTGTTGATAATCGTAAATTATTTTTGACCTTTAGTGATGCCGTAATCTTAGGTACAGGAGGCATCTACCTTTACTCATCTGCCGAAGAAGAGCTTGTTTATTCCATTGATGTGTCGAGTAACGAGGTGATAGGTTCAGGATCAGCAACTATTACGGTATATTGGCCAGATTGGTTAAAACCTAATACGGATTACCATGTAAATATTGATTCAACAGCTTTCACTAATAGTGAGGGGCAGATCTACTCCGGAATCAGTAATAAGACCTCCTTAAATTTTAAAACCACTAGTCGGCTAACATCACCTTGGGAAGATCCGGATATTACTGCAATTATTGAGGCACAAACAGAGCTTGTTGATCGAAGGCTTTACGAATCGATTCGCCCTATTCTTAATAGATTAACTCTATTTAGAGTAAATCGACACTTAAGCAACAAATCAAGAAATGACATAAAAATTGATGTTATCCATCCAACAATAGAGGAAATAAGAAATACCCCCTCTATTGAGGCACTTTTAGAAATTGAAGATGAATTTGTTGACCAAATTTCAGATCTTGTGGATATTGATCCACCTAAAATAGAAAAAGATTGGGCAATTTGGTCTGCGGGAGATATCTCTGTAGGAAAAGTAGGAAAAACAAGTCTTTCCTCCTCCAGAACAGCTCACTCCGATTGGGTCACAATTGGAATTGACAAGAAGGTTGACTCAACAAGGCTCTTCGGTATGGCTTTTCGGGGTGGATATGATAAAACCGAAATTGGCCTGAAAGGGACTCATGTCGACACATTTGATTTTGGAATAGCTGTATATAATACTTGGGTAATATCTGACCAATATTTTATAGATTTAATAATCGGTGCTAACCAATTTTTAATGAAAAGTCATCGAAATCTTGGGTTCGGAAATACTATTTTCGGAGAACGAAAAGCATACCAAGGCTATCACTCAATGAGTTTTCACAGAAAAATCAATTTTGAAACTTTATTAATTACGCCCTATTCCAGACTAGATGCTGGCTATACTAATTTAAGACCTTTTGAGGAAAGTGGTGGCAATGCAGCCATTTCATTTCACGAGCAGCATGTAAGGCACGCGAAAGCAAACGTTGGATTGCAATTGGATTATTTTCTAAATACTTGGATTGGTGAATTCAGGCCTTATTCTAGGATAGAATATACCTTAGATTTAAGCAATAGTTCAGTAGTATCAGCATCTTATGTCACTGATCCTAATACCCTTTTCCACAGTACCATACACGACTTAAGAGGAACTAACTGGAAATACGGATTAGGCTTTGATTTTAAATTCATTTTGGGTTGGTTTAGAGCTAGTTATGAGCACATTGAGGAGTCAGATGATAATCGGCAGTCTGAAATTACCAGGAAGAGTAATAATATTAGTTTAAAGTTATATTTAAGTTTTTAATTTTAAGCAATTGAAATTATTTATTATAAATTAATCATTTTAATAATAATTTACTTTAAGAAGGTGTTGTCACCAAACATCAACAAACTTCTTAGTAGATTTATATTTAGTATCTTTTTTTGCTGCCAAATTTCCTTTAATTATCCATTCACGCGTATCTTTTGGATCAATCACGGCGTCAATTTCAAAGCTACCCGCGACAGAAATCGCCTTGCCTTTCCGATACATCTTAGCAACCAGTTTTTTGAATAACACTTGTCTTTCTTGGTTATCATTGGTGGCATCTAATTCTTTTCGGAATCCAAGTTCTACCGCTCCCTCTAACCCCATTGGTCCCATTTCCGCTGTTGGCCATCCAATTGTGAAAAATGGCTCATGAAATCCTCCACCAGCCATGGCTTGTGAACCTAAACCATAACCTTTGCGAATAATAACGGTAAAAAGAGGAACTGAAAGATTTGCAGAAACTACTATCAAACGGGCCCCTCTCCTAACTGCAGCTGTTTTCTCACTCTCAGGTCCAACCATGAAACCTGGGGTATCACAAAGGGAAACAATAGGAATTCCGAAAGAATCACATAATTGGAGAAATCTACCTCCTTTTTCTCCACCGTCACCGTCGATCGCACCACCCAAGTGAAGAGGATTATTTGCAATCAATCCAAATGGCTCCCCCGCGATTCTTATAAAAGCAGTATAGACTGCATAGCCATAGTCCCTACGGAGTTCGACCAATGAACCCTCATCAGCAAGATTTTCAATAATATCGTGCATGTTATAGGCTTTTAGACGATCTTCTGGAACTAGGTGTCGCATGATTCTTTGATCAGAACATGACCAGTCTTTCACCGACCCTTGAAAAAAGCTTAAGACTCGTCTGGCGACCTCAGTCGCCTCTTTTTCATCATCACAAGAAATATCCACTACACCATTTATGGTTTGCACTTCTATGGGCCCGATATCCTCAGGTTTGTACTTTCCAAGCCCTCCGTGCTCAATCATTGCCGGGCCAGCAAGCCCAATATTAGAGTTTTTTGTGGCAATTGTTATATCTGCACATCCAAAAATTACGGCATTCCCAGCAAAACACCTTCCCGAGTTCACCGCAATTCTGGGTGCGATTCCATTAATCTGAGGCCAAGTTGTAAATGTTTTAAGATCAAGCCAAGAGTTATTCAATTCGTCTGCATCGACGTCACCCGGTCGACCTCCTCCGCCTTCAGTAAAAAAAACCACCGGAGTTTCCCATCTTTTCACCAATTCGAAAATTCTGTCCTTTTTTTTATGATTAATGACTCCCTGAGTGCCAGCTAGAACCGTATAATCGTATGCCAGGACAGCGCACCTTCCTGTATCTTCTCCGAAGTGTCGAGCATTAACCGTACCGAAACCTGCAATCATACCGTCGGCTGGAGTATTTTCTTTGAGATCATCCAAAGACCTTCTTCTGCGTTGCGCCGCAATTGCGAGAGCCCCGTATTCCAGAAAGCTACCTTCGTCACAAAGGTCGTCGACGTTTTCCCGAGCGGTACGACTACCAATTTTCCTTCTTTTGGCTACTGCGATAGGACGCTTTTCATCTTTGCCAAAATCGTGACTATGTGCCACCTCCGACAAATCAGCCCTATCTGCCTCAAGTGCAACTAGTCCCTGGTATTCATTTACCTCTCGCTTACTATCGTCTGGAACTATTGCAAACAGAGGTGCTGATTCTTGAACAATATTTAATTTTTCAGCGAAAACCTCGCTGACTCTACCCGAAAATGGTGCCCTAATCTCGTGGTGCATTTTCATGGCCTCGATTAAAGCCAATTGCTCCCCTTCAGACACAATTTGACCTTTTTTTACATAAACCTCTATCATACTGCCTCTCATTGGGGCAATCACTGCATTTGAGCCAGCCGGAATAACAGCCTCATTATTTTGGATTTGTCGCTTATTTTGATTTCTAGTTTGCTTGAGGGATGGCGAAGTCTGTTTCTCTGCAGCCTCGTTTAAATATCTGGCGTTTTGGTCAATATATGTAGTAGTTAGGGTGCCTTCTATTACTTTTCGATCATTGACAAGCACTTTCAATAAATCTAGATTAGTATAAACCCCTTCAATAACGAACTCCTCTAAAGCCCTCGAAGCTCTCCTTAAAAGGGATTCGAAATTGATTGATGAATAGCTAACGATAATTTTAGCAAGTAACGAATCAAAGGCTTCTGGTAGGACATAATCTGTATAAGCTGCAGTATCAATTCTTATTCCTGGTCCAGCTGAAGGCTCAAATTGAGCTAAAATTCCACCTTTCGGTACAACGTTGCCGCTGTCGTCAATCTCCTCAGCATTAACTCTCATTTGTACTGCGACTCCGGTGATTTTAGGGGCATCAGTAAGGGCTAAATGTGCAAGCGTAGCCCCTTCTGCAATCCTTAGTTGAAGCCCTACCAGGTCCTGACCAGTAATAACTTCAGTGACTGTATGCTCTACTTGAAGCCTCGCATTCGCCTCGATAAAGTAGTAGGAATCATCTTCAGAGTTTATCAAGAATTCGAAAGTACCAACTCCCTTGTAATCAATGGATTGGGCCATTTTCAGTGCGCTACCTAGCAATTTTTCTCTTAAACTACTTTCTAGGCAGGGGGCGGGAGCAAATTCAATAATTTTTTGATGTCTCCGCTGCAAGCTACAATCCCTTTCCCACAAGTGGGTTATCCCACCCTTTCCATCGCCAAGAATTTGGATCTCTATGTGCCGCGCAGCTTTTATATACTGTTCGCCATATAACCGCTCATCTCCAAACGCGTTTTTGGCTTCTGCTTTAGCTTGTTTAAACAATTGTTTGCATTCTTTAGGGTCTGGTACAACCCTCATTCCTCGTCCGCCGCCACCGCCAGCAGCTTTTATAATGACCGAGAGATTGGAATTCTTAAGTACAAAGTCTTGGAGAACCGTATAATCTTCTAACTCACCTGAAACTCCTAAAACAGGTATACCCAGTTTTTCGGCATGCTCAATAGCAGAAATTTTGTCACCAAAGAGCTTCAATTGCTTTTCTGTTGGACCAACAAAAATCAAACCAGCCGCGTTAACTTTGGCGGCGAACTCAAAATTCTCAGATAAAAAACCATAACCTGGATGAATGGCATCACATTCATTAGCCATAGCGATTTCAATCAAATGCTCTTTATCTAAATAAGCCTTAGGTCCGTTTTCACCTAAGGGAATGGTTTTATCCACATGACTTAGATGAAGCCCATATCGATCATCCTCACTAAATATACCGATTGTAAAAATGCCTAACTCTTTCGCACTTCTATGGATTCTGAGAGCGATTTCACCTCGATTAGCTATCAACAGACGATTTATGCCCACTTTACCCTCCAAAAACAATTGGTCTATATATCAAATAATGAGCTATTCTTAAGCTTATTCAAATTGTCACAAAAATCAAAATGACTAAAAATATTCAAATTACTATACCGGAACTACCAACCGGAAAGCTAACTGAATCACATTTCAAACGCATTGAAAGTGAAATTCCTTCCCCTAAAAATGACCAAGTTCTACTAAAAACCGTAATGTTATCGATCGATGCAGCAAATAGAGCTTGGATGCAAGGGGCTACCTATCGCCCAGCAATAAAACCCGGAGATGTTATGCATGGCTACGGAATCTGCCAAGTTGTGGACTCCAATGGGTCTCTATACGAAAATGGTGATTTCGTTTTCGCCGAAATAGGCTGGCAACAATATAGAGCAATGAATACTGATGAACTTACTCCTTGCCCTAAACATAAGCATCTGAGCCATTTGCTCTCTGTTCTTGGAATTGCTGGAAAAACTGCTCATCATGGTCTGATGCAAGTTGGAAAAATCAAGAAAGGGGAAACGTTGCTTGTTTCGGGTGCAGCGGGGTCTGTCGGTAACCTTGTTGGCCAAATAGGAAAGCTTAAAGGAGCGAAAGTGTTTGGTATTGCTGGAGGCCGAGAAAAGTGTGAATGGTTGGTTAATAAGGTTGGATTTGATGCTTGTCTCGACTATAAAGCAGGAAAACTAGGTAAGGCGATATCAGAAACCTGCACAAAAGGGGTAGACGTTTACTTCGATAACGTGGGGGGAAACATCCTTCAGTCAGCTTTATTCAACATGAATCAACACGGTCGAATTGTCTGTTGTGGTGCAGTGTCCCTGTACGATGGTCAGCCACTTGCAGGTCCCATAGGGATTCCAGGTCTAATTGTGGTCAAGAGGTTAAGAATGGAAGGATTCATCGTTTTTGACTTTCCTGATAAAGATAAAGAAGCAGAAAATGAAATTAAAAACTGGATCGATAAAGGTCAAATAAAAATTTACGAGGATATCATATCTGATTTATCGCAAGCACCACGAGCCCTAGTTGGACTCTTAAACGGCGAGAATCGAGGCAAAAGAATAGTGGAGGTGGCTAAAACCGAGGATCTAAAAATCTAAAGAAAATCTAGGAATAATTTGTATTCAGTACAGTAATTTAAAAGTGTTAATTAATGCCTGTTAATATTTCACTTGAAGTTATATCCTTTGTAAATTTTCTCGTGTAATGGCCAATATTCTTCCACACGCCAGTGAGTATATAAGGGATACAGCGCATCTATCCCATTCGATCCAATCAAGTTTTCTGCCGCCAAAAACTTCTCTCTAGCTGCTTCTGTATTTCCAAGCCCATGATGAGACATTCCAATTAACAAATGCCACCAAATCCAGTTAGGCTGGTTGATCATCTGAGCGGTTTTGAGTGCCTTATCATAATCACCAGAAATCCAGTAATACCATCCTAACCCGTAGTTGTTGCCTGGGTGTAAATTAGCTTTGTCTAATCTATGTCCCTTTTCAAGATATCTCACACCCTTTTGCCAGCGACAATTACCAGAGATGTATTTTCCATACTCGGCGTCGACATCCATTACTTGCTCAGTGGTGCAGGTACCACCCCAAAGATGTTGATATCCGACACCTGTTAGTACAAAAGCATCATTGGGTGCTAAATTAAGTGCTTTTTCCCCATCCTCATACATTTTTTGCCATTGTTGATCATGGTAATAGACTTCTGCGCGACCTGCGTAAAATAAAGCATTGTTAGGGTCAAGAGCAATAGCTCTGTCAAGGGCGGCTATAGAGTCGTTAATAAGGCTACTGTCTTGATCATACCCAAATGCTACGCCAAAGGATTTAAGCTCTCCCAAACGACCCCACGCTTCTGCGTATTGAGGGTCAGACTCGACTGCATTTGAAAGACAAGATATTGATTTTTTGTAATCCTCTAAGCTGAGGCTTCTCATAAACACCACATTCGCAAAAGTTACGCACTCGTAGGCAGAAAGACTAGCTGTTCCCTTAGTTTTTACTCTATTAGCCAAGTCGGAGCTTAGGATCGCCCCGTTACCAACCAATTCATCCAAAACATCGCTGACTACTGCGTCCTGAATTTCAAAAATATTTTTCGCAGATTTGTCCTTGTCATACGTGTCTGTCCAAAGAGCTCCCAACGTATCTGCATTAAGCAACTTTACCGTGACTCGAAAAGTATCAGAAGATGACCTCAAACTTCCTGACAGGAAATAGGTCGCTCCCATTTTTTTTGCTGTCTCTTGCAGATTAGCCGGTTGTGAACTTAAACCAATAATATTTAGTCCCTTTGCCCCCCTTGTGAGTCCGGTAGCCAACTCTTGGGATAACCCCAAGGCAAAGGTTTCTTGCTCAGAGTCTCCTCCTAAGTTTTCGAGCGGAACTACCACAAGAGTGTTGAGTTCGGTCGTAGATGCGACCTCCTCACCATTTTCATTCTGACTATTTACCACCCAATACGCAATGCCACATACCAACATCGCACCCGCGATAACCCAATTGGCCTTAAATCCAGTTTGAGAATGGGATTTTCCCTTAGAGCTTGTCTTTGGTCCAGCGGCCCTTTCCTCAACAAAATATGCTCTGACAGGTTCATTAATATTTTTTAAATTTTGATCACCCTGGTCATTAAAACTAGCTTGGACTTTACCCTTCGCCATCGAATAAACCATCTCCGAGATACAAATACCTCCCGCCGGTGCAATCCCCTCAAGTCTGGCGGCAATGTTGACGCCTTCACCAAAAAGATTATCTTCCTCAATCATGATGTCACCCATATTGACACCTATTCGAAATTCAAGATGATCATCTTCCGCCAACTTATAATTTCTTTCCGAGATTTGTTTTTGGATAGTCAACGCAGAATCTAATGCTGTTACTGGACTAGCAAATTCGATCATGAAAGCGTCTCCAGCAGTATTAAAAATTCGACCTTTATGAAAAGATACGACTTTCTCTATAATTTCACGACATTCTTTTAACTGCCTCAAAGTCCCTTGTTCGTTCGCGCTCATCTTCGAAGAGTAATTTACAACATCCATGGCCAAGATAGCCGCTAATTTTCTTTCTGCTGATTCCATACCCATTTACCCTAATCTATTAATTTATAACAATAAAGTTAAAACAAAATACATATTATTTACTCGAATCCATATTTTACTAAGATAGGTTCGAAGCTAGGGTAGTAAGTCTCGATTATATTCCAGAACCCGAAGTGAACCTTTACATCGCTAAGCTTGTTACTTCCCAGGGATGATTTAATGGACTCAAAACGCTCTTTGGCTTTGGGTTCATTGCCCAACCCGTCATGTGAGGTGCCAACATAGATGTCCCACCACAAAAAACCTGGCGCTGGCGTTAATTCCATGAAATACAGAGATTTATCAAAGTCTTTTTTAACAACATGATGGCACGCCAAGGCATAATTCTCGTTTGGCCAGATATTTCCTGAATCGAGCTTATGGGCCCTAAAGCCTGCTACTAGGCCTCGTTGCCATCTGCATTCGCCATCCGTGTAGGTCCCCGGGGCTGCATTGAAATCCAATATTTGCTTACGAGTACAATTGCCACCCCATAGGAAATTTTGAGCCATTGTACCGGCAACCCTCACACGATTTGGTGAAAGGCCAAACGCTTGCTCATCTGCTTTAAACATTTCTGACCAGTCTTTTTGATAAAAGTAAATTTGCGAACGAGTCGTGTAAGCATCTGCAAGTTTGGGGTCGATCGTTATAGCTTTTCTAAGCATTCCAAGAGCTTCAGAAAGGTCAGCCAACTTTGCAGTGCCAAAAAGTGCATATCCATTTCCAATCTCGCTAGCTAACAAAACCCATGCATCAGCATAGTTAGGGTCTTGTTTGACCGCTTCACGAAGACAGGTTTTTGCTTTTTCGTGAGTAGGCGGGCTCAAAGCGGTTAAGTGAACACCTCGAACATAGTTTACGCACTCATAGGCAGACATATTATCCGTGCCGCGATTTTCTAAGCGCTTAACAACATCCCGAGTAAGAACCTCTCCTCCACCAACAAGCTCATTGACTACTGCTTCTACAATAGTGTCTTGAAGAGAAAAAATATTTCCCGCTGACAACGTTTCATCAAAATTTTCCGTCCAGGCTGTAGCCATGGTGTTTGCATTTATCAGGCTAACAGACAATCGAATAGACTCTCCAGAATTACGTAGACTGCCACTAATGATATAGCTTGCCCCGGTTTTCTTAACAGTTTCCTCTAAATCCTCAGGCTTTTTACTTAGAGCAATAACATTTAAGCTTTTCGCCGATCGACTAAGTCCATTAACCAAGTCCTGCGATAACCCTGTGGCAAAGTTGCTAGTTTCTCCTCCCCCCATATTTTCTAACGGAAGAACTAAGATTGTATTCAGAGTTGTTTCGCCCTTATTATCAGTAAGCCCCAGTTGCCCACCAAAATAAGTTGCCATAACAACGACGACTAAACCGATTCCGGCGATAAGCCAGCGCATTTTAAAAATTGATTTGGATCCTTTGTTGTTTTTAGCTCTCCGGGTTTTACCTTCACTCGGCTCTAAATTAGCATAATATGTTCCTACTGGTTCATCGATATTTTTTAGTTCTTGAGGACCTTGATCAATAAAATCAACGTTGACTTTACCTTTCACCACAGTGTGAATAATCTCCGATATACAAATTCCCCCTGTTGGCGCTATGCCCTCAAGCCTTGCCGCCACGTTGACACCCTCACCAAAGAGGTTATCTCCCTCAATCATGATGTCACCCATGTTGACGCCCATACGAAACTCCAGATGCTCTCCTTCTGTTAGGTCGCGATTACGCTCTTTAATCTCTTCTTGGATATTTACTGCTGAGGTCACCGCGGCCACCGGGCTAGCGAACTCAATCATAAACGCATCACCCGCAGTGTTGAAAATACGGCCTTTTTGCAAGGAAACGACTTTTTCAATAATTTCACGACATTGCTTAAGGTTCCGAAGAGTTCCCTCCTCGTCTCGACTCATCTTGGCTGAATAATCGACGACATCCATTGCCAAAATCGTCGCTAACTTTCTTTCGGTAGCTTCCATATCAAATTACCCTTAAAGATATATATTTTCATATATATAATTCAAACAAACTACACAAAACTATATCTGACTAGGAATGGGTGGACACGATTTTTTTCAATTTAACGGCAATGTTGAATATTCTGAAGTGTCGACTCTTTGTCATCCATTGATTTTTGCGAGATAATCAACCACATCGACAGCTAACATGGCTGCAAGCTTGCGTTATGTAACTTCCCACTAAGCGCCCTCCCTTCTTGACCCTAGTCCAGTATAACCGTAGCGGATAGAAACAGCTAGTCTTGCTATCAGTCAATACAGTCACGCAGTTGGCTACTCAAGCACCTTTCAACATGCATTTTTACATCATCTATCTCTTCGGGTGACAATTTTTTAGAAATCAGAATTTTTAGCCTCTCCGCTTTTGTATTTCCGTTGCGCGAGGCCAGGCTAAGCCAAAAAAATGCTTGGTTTAGGTCTTTTTTAATTCCCTCTCCCAATCGATACATGCTTCCTAACTCCATTTGAGCCCATTGATGACTATTGTAAGCAGCCGCTAAATACCATTTTAGGGCTAGTGAAGTATCTACTTGAACACCCTTACCAAACCGGTACATTGTTGCTAAATTAAATTGCGCTGATCGATTACCTTGATTTGCAGCTTTGGTATACCAGAATACCGCCTTTTTGTAGTTCTGCTGAACTCCCTTTCCTTGCTGGTACATGAAAGCTATCTCCCTTTGCGACTTAGGGTCCCCGACATCAGCTAACTCCAACCAGATATTCGAGGCTTTATCATATTCACCCATTTTATAGGCTTCCACAGCATCTTGATAAGTTGCCCCAAGGCAAATTACGGTTGAAGAAAAGATATATAAAAACAGAGCTTTAATCAAATATTTTGTCATAAATTTGCTCGCTAAATAGTTCATTATTAATGCAGTAAATCTTATTTTAAGATTGTATTAACTTATCATTCTGGCGATATACAGTGCTCCATACCCCAATTTGATAATACACCTAAAGGATTTTCACTAATCTGATCTGCTGTTAATTCAACACAATTACCAAGAGGTGAATCGGCCTGGTGTTATCCGAATTCCCTTTATATTTTTTTGGATTGGGCAAATTTAATTCCTGTATCCTGTAAAAGATCGTAAAACATCGTAAAACATCTTATGTTGTATCCTAATAAACCCCTCAGTCGCGCTAGTGGAAGACCAATTTGATAATGCCAAAAATGTTATAAAAGATCTTATGAATATATTCTATCCAAGTATTATTTGTTCGCCACCTGAGGTGACCTTTTAACTCGACTCAATAAATATTCAGGAAAAACAACTTATGAAGCTAATTTTACCTTTAAAGACTGCCTTCGATCGAATTAGTCTGTTATATACGCGGGAATTGGATTTGGACATAGATCAACTTGAGTTATCACAAATAAATTTAACGGTTAATCTAATCATCGCTTGTAATGCTATCGCCAAAGATAAAGGTCTTTCAGACAAACCAGAGATAAATGTCGAACTGGACCGTTTGCCCGTAGACTTTTCCCTACTTACAGTCCCGGGTAAAACCAATAATACATTCAAAGTTTGCTCCTCTAAAGATGAGGCGTCAAAACTTTTTTTAGAGCTCACTGATAGAGGAGTTACTGTTGATTCGCAAGAGATGGAAACTACAGAATGTGATAGATTGGCTGTCGTTCAAGGGATTTTGAACATACGTTATAAAAAATATTTGAATTTTATATCTAGTTCTCAGACAACTTTAGGCCTCGATGGAAGTATCGCATTGAAGATAAGTCAAGACACTCTGGGCAAAGACGAAGCAAAATATATATATAACCAATTAGTTCCCATAATTTCCATACTCATTAAAACATTCGAGGAAGCCTTGTGAAAAAAGACGAAGCATTAAATATTTTAAAAAATAAAGGGCACAAAAACATTGTAGAAGTGTCATTTCCCGAAAACCACGTTAATCAGTCACATACCCATCCCTTTAACGCTGAAATAATTATTGTGGCTGGGGGAATGAAAGTAACCATTGGTGGCGACGAAAAAAACCTCGCCGTTGGTGACCAACTAGAGCTAGCTGCCAACCTAGAACATTCGGAGCATATAGGACCCGGCGGGGTAACGTACCTTGCGGCACGTCCCTAAGTTAAATGGTACCCAGAGCCGGACTCGAACCGGCACGGACTTGCGTCCAACGGATTTTAAGTCCGTTGCGTCTACCAATTTCGCCACCTGGGCCCCAAAAAACTCAGATTGGAGGCGGAGGTCGGAATCGAACCGGCGTCCACGGCTTTGCAGGCCGCTGCATAACCACTCTGCCACTCCGCCGTTCCATAAGTTGGAGCGGGAAACGAGTCTCGAACTCGCGACCTCAACCTTGGCAAGGTTGCGCTCTACCAACTGAGCTATTCCCGCTTTACTAGAACGATAATATACAACAAATTGAACGCAATTGTTGCTTTTTGTGATAGATTATCTATGACTATTTTTTACTTTCTATTAGGGGGAGCAAGTGAATCTTTCAAAGCTATTAATTTCTCTATACCTTGGGTTACTAGTAAACATTGGAATTACCTTTGCTGATGGACATTCAAGAGGGCCGACGCTACAGCATATTGGCGAAATTAAATTTGACCTTATTGCCACAAGCATGACGGAGGGAACCCGTATCACTGGAACATTTGGCAACGGTACAATATCATTTGCGGATGGGGGTGGTGGCGTTTTAGAAATGTGCGTAGAGGACGGCTATGTAAAGGCTAATGGAACAATAGATTTTACTTTATGGTGTCACGTAACACTTGACGACGGAAAGACCCTGATGATCAAGTATGCTGGAATCATTGTTGGGGAGGGTAATATGTATGATCGCTTATCAGCACTTGACGTTCTGGGTCCAGGTAATGGTATGGATGTCTGGTGGAATGAAATGAAAATGCTGACTGGTAGCGAGAAATACGCTTGGTTAAACGATACCATGATAGTCGGAGAGGGAGTTGCTTTGCAGATGCCAGATGGTAACCAGCCAGGCATTGTCCACTATAAAATGTACAAATTAGTACATTCTAATTAAAGTATAAGAAGGTACTGGACACTGCCGCGGCAGTTAATGCTGGCGGATGAGTTACCTAAGCCACGCATTTTCTACTAGGCTCCTTAACCTTAACTAATTCTTGCTTTGTGTAGATAATAAAACATAGACCAAATGGTGAGAGCAGTGGCAATCCAAATCAAAATATTTCCAATTACCTGTGTATCAATTGTTAACAGGTAATCGTTGTAAAATAAAAATGGAATAGCAATCATTTGGACTGTGGTTTTTATTTTCCCCAGGATAGATACTGAGACATGGACCGACTCGCCGGCGAGAGCCATCCATTCCCTAAGAGCCGAGATGCCTACTTCCCTGCCAATTATTACTGCTGCCACTATTACATCCACCCTCCCCAGCCAAACTAAGATAACCAGAGCGGTTGACACCATTAATTTATCGGCGACAGGATCCAGGAAAGCTCCAAAAGAAGAAATTAGATCGAATTTCCTAGCAATATAGCCATCCAGCCAATCGGTTGAAGCAGCCACAAGAAATATTATCGTGGCGAGAAAGTCACGCTTACCTAAGTCTATTGATTCTTCTGGTAGGTAAAAAATACCGATAAGTATGGGGATTAAACAGATACGACTCCAAGTTAAAGTATTTGGTAGATTTTTAAACATTAATTAACGTAGCCCATCATAGATTATTTTTGCCAACCCAATACTGATTCCTTCAACACTCTGCAATTCCTCTAAACTTGCAGAGGAAACTTCCCTTACTCCGCCAAATCTCACAATTAACCTTTGACGTCTTTTTTTTCCTATTCCTTCAATTTCCTCTAATTTCGACTTAATTCGTGCCTTTTTTCGGCGCCCTCTGTGGCCTTGTATGGCAAAGCGATGAGCTTCATCTCGTACTTCTTGAATCAAATGAAGACCAGGTTCGGATTCATTCAGCATTATAGGATCACTGTTCTTTGGAGCAAATAGTTTTTCTCGACCGGCTTTTCTCTCAACTCCTTTAGCAACCCCTAATATTTTAATTTGATTTAACCCGATTTCCTCAAGAATTTTGAAAGCACTGTTGACTTGACCCTTGCCTCCATCTATCAAAATTAAATCTGGAATTTTACCATCTTCTTTTATAACCCTCAGATATCGCCTTTGGATAACTTGAGCAATAGCACCATAATCATCACCAGGAGTAATATTATCGATGTTAAAGCGCCGATATTCCGAGGGTTTCATGGCTTGATCTTCGTAGACTACACAGGATGCAACTGTAGCTTCACCCTGAGTGTGACTGATATCGAAACATTCGATTCTTTTAATCTTTTCTCCAGTTTGAAGCGCTTTGTTCAAAGATAAAAGGCGTCGTTCTTGATTGATTCGAGAATTGATACGTTGTCCCAATGAAATCTCAGCATTCTTTTGAGCCATTTCCATCCAAACTCTTTTTCTTCCTACAGGATTTTTAACAATTTTTACTCGCTTTCCTTTCTGTTCCGTCAAAACCTGCTCGAGAATATTCACGGTTATTCTTTTATTCAGAATGATCAATGTTGGCACGCTATTTCCAATGTAATGCTGCGCCAAAAAGGCTTTAAGAGCATCATCTTCATCACCATCAAATGTATATTTAGGAAAAAAGCTCTTGTCGCCTCGATGATCCCCATTTCGGATTACAACAACATTTACGCAAATCATTTCTGATGCACTAACTATTGCCACAATATCAGCATCTAACGATAAACCAGTAGTTGCGACATACTGATTTTCTCTAATTTGTTGCATAGCAAAAATTTGATCTCTAAAGGATGCGGCTGATTCATATTTCTCAGAATCAGACGCTTGATTCATTTTTTTCTCTAAACTATTAATGATTTGATTTTGTTTACCGTTTAAGAATAATTCTGCATTTTTTATAGAATCTTGATAGTCGTTTGCTGATATCTTTCTAACGCAAGGACCACTACATCTTTTGATCTGGTAAAGTAAGCAAGGTCGACTTCGGTTTTTGAATACATTATTATCGCAAGTTCTTAATCGGAAAACTTTTTGTAACAAATTAATACTTTCTCGCACAGTTCCGGTGTTCGAGAAAGGTCCAAAATAACTCTCACCCTCTTTAGCTCTACCCCTATAAAAATACAACCGTGGGTATTCATGTTTGCTTAAAGCAACATAAGGGTATGATTTGTCATCCCTATACAATATATTGTATTTCGGTTTTAGGCTTTTTATGAGGTTATTTTCTAGGAGTAATGCTTCAGATTCATTGCGTGTAACAGTAATTTCTATGCTAGATATTTGACGCACCATTAATCTTGTCCTAGGTGCCAATTTGCTTTCATTCCGAAAGTAAGATGCAACCCGTTTTTTTAAATTGATTGATTTCCCCACGTACAGTAGATTATCTGTCATGTCTAACATACGGTATATACCCGGTAGTGTGGGCAATAACGAAATGAATTCGGCCGGATTGAATTTATATTTACTTTTGATATTCTTCTTTGAATTTAACAT
>CACKOO010000016.1 GCA_902601765.1 Hydrogenophilales bacterium
GCGAGGTGCAGTTCGACTGACGCACGGCCGCAGTAAACTTCACAGCGGTTCCTGTCTTACCAGTAGAAGGCCCTGAGATAGTAGGAGTTCCGGGTTTAGAAGTTGCAATCGTAACTTTGGCTTGCGCCCCTTCAGACGTCAGCTTTGTCGCCGGACAATAAGCTTTCACATCAACCGTGTAAGTGCCGTCTGCCCTGTAGCTATGCTTGACCTTTTCCCCAGCGCGAGAACGCATGTTTTTGGATCGGTCACCCATGTCCCACATGAACATAAGATTTTTAACATTTCCATCACAATTATGTTTGTCGGTCGTCGCGGAAAATTCTAACTCACCGTACGGAGAACCTGATGAAGGCCCGGTTATGGTTGGTGCACCCGGCTTCTCGGTGTCCTCGCCCCCGGTCATTTCCTCAACTTTGATCTTAACCGTATGCTCGCTGGTATTTCCCTCAGCGTTACTGGCGGTAACTTTAACGGTATAGTCTCCAGCAGTCGTGTAAGATTTGGTAACAGTTGCCCCTGAATCTGTGGTGCTATCACCAAAATCCCAAGCATAAGTGATTGTGCCTCCCGCCGGGTCTATCGCCAACGCCGTTAGGGAAATCGTATCGTTAACAATAAACCTACCGCGTTGTGACGAAGGCCGTTTTACAAAACCGTCTCTACCGCAAACCCCAACACCTGCCGTCTCGGTAGAGGGACATTTTAAGTTAGTAGCAATCCTCGGCTTTGTAGGCGTCGACTTCACTACTCTGACTTGCTTACTGTTGCTGGCCGTTGAACCATTAGCGCTGTTGGTGACAGTCACGGAAACGGTGTAGGTCCCTTCCGACGAAAAGGTAGCTTCCATTTGGCCCCTAGCATTTTCTGAATAAGACCCTCCAGACACCGTCCAGGATCGAGAAATCTTTGAACTGTCTATCCTATCGAAGGATCTCACCTTAGCGTCAATTGTTACTTTATGTCCGACATAAACCGAACCACCATCTTTAGAACTGAGCTTAAGCTCCACCTTCATAGGAGCAAGTTTTTTTAGTGTATCCCTAGCTTTTTTCCTGTCAGTTGCCTTCTTGATATCTGCAACATTATCCTTTACAAAAACCTTAATATTGTCTCCAGCACTTCTGAGTCTTTTAAGAAAGTTACCACCATCTTCGCCTTTGTCCTGATCAACCAATTTCAATACATCTGCTACGGCTGCTGCCACATTGTGGACTTCGTTGTAACGCGAGTCTGTACCTTTTTTGGCAATATAATCTCCAGTAATATCCATGTCGGCATCAAAACCAAGGTCGGTTTTTACATCAGATATTGCCGATGCAAGGTCTGATGCATCCCCAAACGTACCGCCGTTTTCTACAATTTTGGCGACAACATGCGTTGTCATTGGAGATATCACTCCATATTGTCCCGGTGGTGAAGTTAGGGTGTAAGATTCCGTCAACACAACGTCCGGCTCATCCATATCGATAGTTTGCCCAGGAATAACCGCAACAACGACCCGGTAGGTCTCCAAGTCTGTCTTGGTCGAATCGAACGAATATTTGCCGCCCGAGTCCGTGGTAGCCTGCGGCTCACCCGCATCACATGTCCCATCCTCACTCGTATCCAAACACACGGTTGCCCCGGAGAGGTAACCATCAACCGCCCTACCCTCCGCTCTGAGGCTCCCTGAACCCCCAGCAGAATCACTGGCAAACGGATTACCACCGCCACAACTGGTTAGTAATAAAAATACACCGATAGAACCTAAAACGACGCTTATCTTCTTAATCATTTGCTTGATACCTTGTGTTTGTAATACATGTTTTATACAAAAGATGTCTTTACCCTTTAGCACATATTCCGATGCTACCTGCTGCCCCAGTTCATTCAGTCAATGTTGTGATCATAAGCTTTTGACCAAATATTAAATAACTATATTAAACAAGTTTATAAGGAAAATTTGTACTTAGCAAATATTGCTTTAGATTTTATCATCCCACTGCCCCACGTAATAACTTACTGCGGCGCAAATCTTAAACTCGCTTCTTCTTGAATAGCGTTTGTTCAATGAACGCAATTGCAAAACGCCCTGCAAGTATGGTTTTAACAGGGCGCCTGCATTGGAATACACATTTCAGAAATTGAATATTCTCGGTTCGATAGACTTATTTACCCATGATGTACTTGAGGCCAAGATAAAACGACCGCGGGGCTCCCGGTGCATAAAAAGTTTCATTGGTCCAGTCCGGCTCACCACCAGACATGGTTGTTATGAAATTTCCATTGGCATCAAACGAATTTTCGGCAAGAATTCCGGCTGACGAATATTTTTTGTCCAATAAGTTTGTGATTTTGCCGTAAATTTGCCAATTTCCCTCGGTCTGGTAAGAAGTTGAGATGTTAAAAACTTGATAACTTTCAACCTTGCCCCGACTGTTATGCAAATTGTTCTCGTTTCCATGGACATATGAGTCCGAGAAATGAACTCCGGTAAGATTTAAATTCCAAGCACTGGAAATAGCCCAATCTCCTCTAACACGGAGCTGGTGCTTGGGAATCCCGGGAATGGAATTGCCTGGCTTAATTCTTATTTGGTCTTCCCCACAGTTATCTTCATCTTCCGCTGAGTTGGCTTCTGAAACTATACAGGCTGGTGACTCGAAGGTTGCATCTACATAACTATAATTTAATCCCCAGTTCAAACGGTCTCCCGCTGTTCCGTTTAAACTAACCTCTACACCTTGACGTTGAGTCTCTCCGAAGTTTTTAAAATATCCTTGACCAGCTGTGTTGGCTGCAACAAATAAAAGATCATCCTCGTTCGTCGCCTGAAAAATAGCTAAGGAGTATTGGATGCCGTCCTTTGACCCGCCTCGCATTCCAGCTTCCACTGTTTTTGAAACAATTTGTTCCAGGAAAGGATCAGCCGCCATCGCATTAGGTAAAGAGCACGGATTATCTGGGTCTGCACATCCTAGCTCAATGGGCGTCGGCGCTCTGTTACCTTGTCCCCAATTGGCATAAAAAGACGATGAAGTTCCAGTAGCGTACGTAAAACCAAGCGATGGATTTAACTTTGTGTAGGTGTAATTTGCATTGAGGCGGCCATCTGCGTTGTGTCTGTCGTCGGCTTTAACCGTCGTCCTGTTGTAACGGCCCGAAACAACCAAACTCATTGACTCTGAGAATGCGTAAGTATCTGATAGGTAAACACTGGTTGTCTGAGTACGTCCTAGAAGACTGTTGGCGGTCTCAATATCATCGTCTAGCTCCGTAACTCGTCTATCAGCGGTAAATTCTTCTCCCTCTTGTTCAGTCATCAAAAA
The DNA here is from genome assembly GCA_902601765.1 of Hydrogenophilales bacterium. Lineage (GTDB taxonomy): Bacteria > Pseudomonadota > Gammaproteobacteria > Burkholderiales > Eutrophovitaceae. The sequence goes on from CACKOO010000016.1 coordinate 3,312, forward strand.
ATCGGAGCGTGATCGATCGTACGAGAACCCAAGGGCTAAGTTGTGCACATCGGATAACCATGATGCTTGCAACCCCGCTCCTTGGCTTTGCTGAGTGGTGTATGTTCTATTAACCTCACCTTGATCATCTTCCCCTCCGACACCAAAACTGTCATTGCCGTCACCATTGAAGGTGGTAGTGTAGTTACGGCGAACATAGGTAACCCCGGACAGCATTAACGTATCACTGAGCCAGTGACTGGCGTTGATATTACCCATTGTCATATGATTCGAAGTATTGTCCCAAACGGTATAGGTATCATCGCGTTTTTTTTGCAACATACTGTAAGGTAGAACTCCGTTTCCGTTGAGGTCGGTATTTCCATGGGTAATCGACACGTCAAAATCAGTATCATCATTTTCCCAACCAACCTTGCCAAATAGCTGTTTAACATCGCTGTGCGATAAATATCTCCATCCGTCTTCCTCTAATGAGCTTGCAGAAAAGAAATAGTCAGTATTCCCTGATTTAGAGCCACGGGTGATACTCCACTCTTTTCTTCCATGGGAACCTCCGGACAAGTCGACCTCAGTGCCCGGGTAATAGGCGCCACTTTTTGTTCGTACTACGATCGCCCCCCCCCAAAGTATTAAGCCCAAAAACAGGGTTTGAACCCGGCATCAGAGTCATAGAGGAAATCGCGGCCTGCGGAATCAAATCGTAACTCACAACATCACCGAAAGGTTCATTGATACGTGCGCCATCTTGGAAAACTGACATTCCTTGTGGAGCCCCTAATAACGGTGACGCTATAAATCCCCGGTACATTAGATTGGGCTGATAGGGGTTGTTAGCCATTTCATTAACGGAGACTGAGGGCATGGCTCTTTGGAGAAGGTCTGGCAGATTGGTCGCCTGTATTTTATCTAACTCTTCGTCAGTTACCACTTGAACATTACCAGGCACCTGATCAATTTCTGTTCCAAGCCCTGGCACTGGGGTCGTTCCCACAATTTCCACGGTTGGTATTTCCAGCTTTGCTGGCCTGTCCTCTGCGCCAGCATAGGTCGATGCAAAAACTAACAAAATCAGACTTTTGCAAATTAACCCTAGTGAGTTTTTCAATCTAAAGTCATCTCTCTTAATGGCTATAATCATTTGATTATCATTTTGTGTATTCACAGTATCCACTTCGGTTTATAAAAGAAACTCAGGACTATACAGTCATATTTCTTAGTGTAAATGGGAATTTTTCCCTTTCGTAAGATTGACCGAATAAATATTGTGAAATAACTATCAAAGCTAAATTTGATATTTTTTGATCGCCTTTTCATTCCAACTGATACTGTTTCCAGGGATGTTAGGAACCGTAGCTATCCCATTTTCGACAGCAAATGGCTCGGCTAATATTGCCTCAGCCCAATCACTCCATTCAAGCCAATCCGCAGATTCGCTAACTCGTAAAAGTTGGGCTGAAAGTCTGGGATAGAGGTGACTGGATAGAGGGAGGCCAGCAGCCCCGGCGATTGCAGCGGCTCTCATCCAACCGGTTACTCCCCCTATGCGCATTAAATCTGGCATGTACATGTCAGCGGCACGGGCGCTAACAGCTTTAAGGAATGTTCTGGACCCATAGATATTTTCGCCAATCTGTATTGGAGTTTTAATCTCGCTCGTTATCTGCGAATAATTGTAAAAATCGTCATATGCTATTGGTTCCTCGAACCAATACAATCCTTCCTCATCAAGAGCGTGCATACGCTGGAGGCCCTCTGCTAAAGTAAAACCTTGGTTGAAATCAGTCATTATTGCAACGTCATCGCCCACCGCCTCTCTAACTATTCCAATCGCTTTTTTATCTAGCTCCGCTGTCTCCCTTCCCAGTCTTAGCTTTAGGGCTTTAAACCCCCCCGCGTCAACCAAGCTTTTTGCCTCCTCCCCCAGTTGGTCTAACGGGTTTAACCATAAACCGTTAGTATTGTAGGCCCGAATAGGACCAGGAGTTCCTCCCAAAAGCGATACCAAGGGCAGATCTACCGATTTCGCTAAAGCATCCCAAATTGCCATATCAACCCCACTCAGAGCAATCACCGTTATTCCCTCTCTTCCGTTAAGGTGAAGAGTTTTCATGGCACCTTCATACAGGTCGAAAGGCCCGATCTTCCGTCCCTCATACATACTGAAGATAGCTTCAATAGCTCCTACTATAGGTTTGGCTAACTTCTCAACGTAGGGTTCTAGATAGCACTGACCCACTACTCCCTCGGTCGTTTCTAGGTCAATAAGAATTAAGGGCCAGTGGGTAAACCTACCGACTTTACCGACAATGACTCTTGGCAAAGGAGTCGAAACGACTCGACATTTGATTTTTTTAAGGGTTATTTGTCCCACTTCCACTCTAGAGGTATTCATAAATTAGCCTCGTTAAAAATGATTGATAATAAATAATTGATTATAATAGGTTTTCCCTAATTATTCCTTAGCGCTAGAATTCTATCAGCCAAAGGAGGATGAGACGAAAAAAGCTGTCTCAATCCCGAGCCCTGTCCGCCGGATACTCCAAACGCTTTAATCTGATCGGGAAGTTGAGACGGCTCGTACGCTTGCTGTAGTTTGTGTAAGGCACTAATCATTTTCTCCTTCCCAACCAACTTGGCGGCTCCAGCATCTGCCCGGTACTCTCTTTGACGACTGAACCACATCACGATGATACTTGCCAAAACAGCTAAAACAATTTCGGCAACAATGGTTGTGACCCAAAACGCCACACCATGCCCACGGTTATTTTTGAATATTACTCTGTCCACGAAGTGCCCAAACAACCTCGCTAAAATAAAGACAAAGGTGTTTATTATTCCTTGAATTAGAGCCAGGGTAATCATGTCACCGTTTACAATATGACTAATTTCATGCGCCAGGACGGCTTCTATCTCATCATCTGACATTTTTTCTAGCAACCCCGAGCTAACCGCAACTAGGGCATTGTTTCTATTCATCCCTGTGGCAAAGGCATTTATCTCCGGCGCTTCGTAAATAGCAACATCTGGCATTCCAATTTTAGCCCGTTTGGCTTGGCCTTGTACTTTCTCTAGCAACCATCTTTCGCTTTCGGTGGATGGGTTACTGATAACCTTTGCGCCGGTTAGAAACTTTGCGGACCATTTGGACATTGCGAGGGATATAAGGGATCCTCCAAACCCAATCACCATCGCAAAAACCAGCAAACCTTTGACATCAATACCCGTTCCGCTCCGATCCAAGTATCCAGTAACTCCGAAAAGCTGCATAGTAACCGACAACAAAACAAGGATTGCGGCGTTTGTAATCAAAAAGAGCGCAATTCTCTTAAACACTTGTTCCTCTCAAACAGTTGGGGTGGCAGACGGGGCTCGAACCCGCGACAACCGGAATCACAATCCGGGACTCTACCAACTGAGCTACTGCCACCATATTTAAGTACTAATAATACCTTAATCTGGCGTGCCCGACAGGAATCGAACCTGTAACCCCCAGCTTAGAAGGCTGGTGCTCTATCCGATTGAGCTACGGGCACAAAAAAAAGGTACTCAGTGAAACTCAAGAATAAATGGTCGGGGTGGAGAGATTCGAACTCCCGACATCCTGGTCCCAAACCAGGCGCGCTACCAGGCTGCGCTACACCCCGAGGTAGCGGACTATACGATGCCACAACCTAAATGGTCAAACAATATTTGCACCTCAGATAAAATTCTGTTAAAAACTCGCCCTGACTTTATTTTTTTTTGGGGTTAATAAATGCGTAAACCAATAACAGCTGTGAAGAAGTCGAGTAAAAAAGCATACGTTCCAATAAAGGGAGAGGAATATATGGGCCCCAAGCAGCTCGCACATTTTAAAAACATACTATCTAACATGAAAGAAGAACTCGGCCAAGATATTGACCGAACAGTTTCCAACATGCGCGACGAAACTACTCTTTTTGCTGACCCCAATGATCGGGCAAGCCAAGAGTCCGAACTTGCAACAGAACTTAGAAATCGCGACCGAGAAAGAAAACTAATAAAAAAGTGCAATGAGATGCTAGTTAAAATCGAGGGACAGGATTATGGTTTTTGTGACACTTGCGGTATCGAAATAGGTCTTAAAAGGCTTGAGGCAAGGCCTACTGCAACTTTATGCATAGACTGCAAGACGCTAGCAGAAATTAGAGAGAGACAAATGGCAAGGTGATCCGTTAACTCAACTCGAACTGTTATCAAAACTTCAAGGGGTAAATTTAACTTTCAAGCCAAGTCCTCTAATTTCAGAGCAAATGCTGGCAAACCATTCATCGCTAGGCCTAGATATTCTTTTGGCCTCTGGTTGATAAGATTGACGGGCAGGACCATAAACCATTACTCCTGACAAAGAAATTGAACTTTCGACGCATTGCTCTAAGAAATTTAGATACTCTGCGAGTTCATTGCTATCCGGGGTCAATCCATCCAGCGCAAAAAAACAGGTTTGTACCCAAGTTTCGCAATGTTGGGCCGCAAGAGAGAGGTTTTTTCTGATTTGAGATAAGCTAATGTTGACGTCATTAACCAACTTTCTCTGCTTAGTACCTACTCTGTCTAATTTAAACCAGATTTCTCCATTTTGTGTACTTAATTTATCTAAAACAACAGGGTTAGCTCCAGCGTGTAGTAGACTTCCGTTGGTAATTAATATTGTTTTAACCGCCTTGTCATCTAACAGGTTAGCCTTTACCAACGCAATAATATCCATCACCTCAATCAGCTGGGGACATGTTGTTGGTTCCCCGTTGCCTGACAAAGCAATATCATTAAGTCTCCGTGAACCCGGCGGAACAAAATCTTCAAAAAAAGAGCCATACCTAATGTTGTTTAAAAGCTCCTGAAGTTCGGTCTCAAGAATCTTCAAGTCAACGTGCTCCGGCTTTCCTCGCTTTAGGTTAGGGACTTGGCAATACACACATCGCCAATTACATGCATTATTTACATTGAGATTTATTCCTATAGATACGCCCTCAGACCTTCTGGAGACTACCGGGTATACGTAACGAGTTGCAAAAGCATTTCGGCTATGATCTTGAGTGCTAAGAATTTTTTTCAACTTCTCTACCTTTGAAACTCTAATTCTTGTGAAAAGCGAGTTCGAGTTTGCACTTTTTTGCCATCATAAACTTCTTCCCCATTAACAAAAGTTGATATTATTTTTGAGTGGAAAAGCTCGTTTTCAAACGGAGACCAACCGCATTTATAGAGAATATTCCCATCGGTAACCTCCGTTTTTGCATTTAAATCAACTAAAACTAAATCCGCCCAAAACCCTTCCCGAATAAACCCTCTGTTCTTAACTTTATATCGTATCGCAGGATTGTGACTAATTTTACGTACGATAGTTTCAAGAGGGAAAACCCCTTGATTGTGGAGCTCCAACAGCGATAGAAGTGCATGTTGAACTAGTGGTAAACCTGCTGGCGATTTGTCGTACGGATTATCTTTCTCTTCTCGGGTGTGCGGAGCATGATCAGTCGCAATAATATCAATCACGTCATCTAGAACCGATTGTCTTATGGCTGCTCTGTCAGATATCGACTTAATGGCTGGGTTGCACTTTATAAAACTTCCCAAACGTGAGTAATCCTCATCACAGAACCATAAGTGATGTACACAAGCCTCCGCGGTGATTTTCTTTTTATTTATTGGATCCGAATCAAACAATTCCAATTCTTTCGCAGTGGTAAGGTGTAAAACATGTAAATCACTACCAAATTTTTTTGCTAACCCAACTGCAAAGCTTGATGAAGCATAACAGGCCTCGGTATTACGGATGTTAGGGTGTTCCGACATCGGAATATCGCCAGTGTATTTCGAGGCTATACGGTCATAATTCTGATTAATTAATTTACTATCCTCACAATGGGTCGCAATCAAAATAGGACACTCTTTAAATATGTTCTCTAGGACGATTGGGTCATCAACTAACAATGTGCCGGTGGATGCTCCCATGAAAACCTTCACTCCACATACCCGATTGACGTCCACAGACTTAATATCATCAATGTTATGGTGATTAGCACCTAAATAAAACGAATAATTTGCGATTGACTTTTGAGATGCCAGCATGAATTTCTCAGATAAGGCCTCAGCGTTTATCGATGGAGGTAACACGTTAGGCATTTCCATAAAGCTGGTTATTCCTCCCGCTACTGCAGCCGCAGATTCAGTAGCTATATCAGCTTTATGCATTAACCCGGGCTCCCTGAAGTGGACTTGGTCATCTATCATTCCGGGAAGTAGATGCAAACCTCGAGCATCTATTACCTTGGAGGCATCGATATGCTGAAGATTAGAATCAATTTTCTCTATCCGACCGTTTGAAATATAGACGTCCCCTTCAAAAATTGAACCTTCATTTACTACCTTTGCATTTAGTACTAGAGTAGTCACACGCGTCACTCCTTTCAACTATGGTTTATTTAGGGTGAGCACAAGGTATTGAAACTCAGGCAACGAACTCACAATTGTGTTGGGTTAGGAGCATCTCCGTAAACTTTTTCGGGATCAAAAGTTTTTTCCTCTTCCACGAAAGTCAACAGAGGCTTCCCACGCTCTGGCGATGTGTTTACCGCCCTATAAAAACATGATCGATAACCCACGTGACAACTAGCATCACCATCAATGCTGACCCTGAGCCAGATAGCATCCTGGTCGTCGTCTATACGTATTTCAATTACCCTCTGCCTCAGCCCGCTCGTTTCACCTTTGCGCCAAAGACATTTTCTACTTCTGCTCCAATAATGAGCATCACCCGTACTTATTGTTCGAGTCAAAGCTAATTGATTCATATAACCTAGCATCAGAACCTCACCCGACTCGGCGGAGGTCGTAACACATGGTAGTAACCCTTCTTTATCAAATTTTGGCGCTAATTCAACACCTTCCTCAACTTGCTCTACACTCTTACGCTCGGCAAACACGATCTCTTCGTTCATAATGAAGTCCCTCGGTTTCGACTTTGGTCAGCATTATACGATTAACTGTTCGCGACCACCATGCTTTACAAAGATTAACCGTTTAAAAACATAATAAATTCACCCAAGTTTCCTTAACTTAGATGGCGTCCCCAAGGGGGTTCGAACCCCTGTTGCCGCCGTGAAAGGGCGGAGTCCTAGGCCTCTAGACGATGGGGACCTATTACTTTATTTTGGTGGAGGTAAGCGGGATCGAACCGCTGACCTCTTGCATGCCATGCAAGCGCTCTCCCAGCTGAGCTATACCCCCTGCAAGGACGCCAGATTATACGATTGCCTCGCCCAACTGTAAAGCAGCACTATTCTCGGAACCGGATTAATTGCTCATCAATTCTTTGACAAACTCTCTCCCTACCCAGCACTTCAAGTGTGGAATTTAGCGCTGGAGTCTTAGTAACTCCTGTCACCATAACCCTCAGAGGTATGGCCAGCTCAGCAAATTTTTTTTGATGATGACTAATTGACTCTTTGAAAACTATGTTGAGTGCGTCTTTTTCCCAATTAATATGGTCAATTTTCTCTCTAAAAAGTTTTATTGATGGATAGATATCGTTTGTATAATATTGCTTTGCCATTTCCTCTGAAGGCGTTAAATATTCATAAAAAAAAGCTGCTGATAGAGCAAGCTCATTTATAGTTTTAGCTCTATCTTTTAAAAGAGAAATCACTTTGTGGATATCCGGGCCATCTTTTACCGAATCTCCTGTTGTCGAAGTTAATTTTTTTACGACCATACTTGACAAATATTTACTAGAGGCCTCTTTAATATAACTTTGATTAAGCCAATTTAATTTTTCAACATCAAATTTAGCTGGCGATTTGCTGACTTTTTCTAATGAAAAATTTTGTTTCATTTCTTTGATAGTGAATTTTTCGAAATCTCCAAACCCCCAACCCAAACGCGCCAAATAATTCATGACGGCTTCGGGCAAATAACCCGCCTCTTTAAACTCCAAGACACTAGTGGCACCATGGCGTTTGGATAAACGTTCTCCATCCGACCCCAGGATCATAGACAAGTGCCCGTATTCTGGAGTCGCAAAATCTAGTGCATTAATAATATTGATTTGCCTCGGGGTGTTATTAACATGATCGTCACCTCTAATGACGTGCGAAATTTTCATATCCCAATCGTCCACTACAACCCCAAAGTTGTAGGTTGGCGTGCCATCAGCCCGCATAATAATTAAATCATCGAGCTCCCTATTTGCCACTGAAATTTGACCTTTGACAAGATCATTCCAAGTAACAAATCCTTCATCTGGATTTTTAAACCTAAGGACAGGTTTTATTCCAAAGGGAGGAGACTTACCAGCCGCATTTTCCGGTCTCCATCTACCATCATAACGAGGTTTTATACCAGCGGACTTTTGTTTAGTGCGCATTTCAGCCAGCTCTTGGTTAGTAGCGTAGCACCAATAGGCTTGGTTTTCTAAAAGTAACTGTTCTGCCACTTTTTGGTATCGCTCAAGGCGATCGCTTTGAAAATAAGGACCTTCATCGTAGTCAAGACCAAGCCAATCCATGGATTTCAGAATCGCATTCCTAGATTCGGCAGTTGATCTAAGACTATCGGTATCTTCTACACGAAGAACAAATTTGCCTTTTTTTTGTTTGGCAAAAACCCAAGCAAAAAGTGCTGTCCTAGCGCCTCCAACATGTAAATGCCCTGTCGGGCTTGGTGCAAATCTAGTCCTAACCATAAATATCCTATCAAATAAAAATCAACTTGGGCATTAGTGGAATTAAAACGTTAGCTCAACTCCAAAATAATAATTCTTACATAAACTTTGCGTAGTATTAATGAAAAACCGTAATCTCCAAAATATCGCATTGCACACTCACTTAGCCGACATTTTTCCATTTGAAAAGTTTTTATTCCTATGGAAATACTAAATAATTTAACATCACTTTCAAGCAAAATAATGAAGCATCCTGACTAATATTTAAACCTAACCTAGCCAAATAAAAAGTAGAATATTAAACCATCGCACATTTTTATAAAAAAACCGAAATAATTGAAAAATTATACCATTGCCAGTAGCCTAAAAGGGTTATGGACAAATCGAGGAGAAGTGACGTGTCAATTAAATACTATGACTGGATTTCGCACCATGCAGCCTCCAAAGGAGAAAAAGTTGCGATAATCGACCTAGATAATGAGCAACACCTGACATATTCCTCCTTAGAACTTCGAGCAAAATCATTTGCAGTCTGGCTTATTAGTAATAATGTAAAAAAAGGAGATCGCGTAGCCGTACTGATGCGAAATGCTCCCGAATTCTTTGAAATTCAATTTGCATGCCACAAGATTGGTGCTATCTGCCTGCCATTAAATTGGCGTCTTACAAAGCCTGAGCTCAATTATATTTTATCTGATGCGACTCCAATTGTACTAATCCATGAAGATTTTTTTCAAAACATTGCTACGGATATTATAAAAACGAACCGTATTAAATTAAATTTGGAAATTAACTCAAAAAAAGGTGCCTGCTCATATGAGGCAAGCTTGACTCAAAACTTAGTAAATTTTAAGCCAGTTGATACCGAGCATAGTGATATATCTATGATAATGTACACCTCCGGAACCACCGGCCACCCCAAAGGAGCCCTGATAACTCATGGGATGACCTTTTTTAATTGCGTAAACTTAGGTATTCCTGCTCTTATAAATTCAAACTCTGTCCAACTGGTTACGCTACCTCTATTTCATACGGCAGGGCTTAACTGCTATTCAAATCCAATACTCCACGCTGGCGGTCAAATTATATTAACCCGTGAATTTGATTCTGGTAAAACACTCAAAATATTAGGTGATTCCTCATACGGAGTCACTCATTTCATGGGAGTTCCAGCGATATTTTTATTTGTTATGCAACACCCTGATTTCGAAAGCACTGATTTAACTAGAATTGTTCAAGCCGGTATTGGTGGTGCGCCTTGTGCAGAACCTATTTTATTGAAATGGCTAGATCGAGGAGTCCCTTTGGTACAAGGATGGGGGATGACTGAAACTAGTCCTGGAGGAACCGGGCTGGACGTCAATTTCGCCCGAAAAAAAATCGGATCGTGTGGCAAACCATTGCTTCATACAGAAATAAAAATTGTTGATGAAAATGGGGCTACAGTTTCATCAAATGAAATCGGAGAGTTACTGATTAAAGGTCCAAATATCACGCCCGGTTACTGGAATAACCCCCAAGCAACAAAAGATTCTTTTTTCGAAGGTTGGCTTAAAACAGGCGATGCTGCCAAGCAAGATGAGGATGGATTCATCTACATTGTAGATCGATGGAAGGATATGTATATCTCTGGCGGAGAGAACGTATATCCAGCAGAAGTTGAAAACGTGATTTATCAATTATCCGAAATTGGCGAGGCAGCAGTTATAGGAGTTCCTGACGAAAAGTGGGGAGAAAGCGGTATGGCGGTGGTCGTTATCAAAGATAGTCACTCTAAAGATTCCGATAAAATAATTGACCATTGCTCTAAAAATCTGGCAAAGTTTAAAATTCCTAAAACCGTTAAGTTTATGGAAAAACTACCAAGGAATGCTACTGGTAAGGTACTCAAACGAGAAATCCGAAAAATCTATTTCGAAAGTTAATTAATGTTTAATTAATCATTGTTTGATGTCGTTGACAAAAAAAATTGGCTTAAATCCCCAGCGATGAATAACTTTGAGCTACTCTTTTTATAGCGACCATCATTGCCGCTGTTCGTAGATCTCGAACATCTTTTTCCCTGTTCCAAACCTCACTTATTACGTCATATGTTCCTTTCATCGTATCTTCCAACCCAGACCTCACCAAATCTAATTCTGAAGCTCCTTTAATGATTCCCTCTTTGAACTCAAGAGAGAATTTTTTATTTACCAGCTGCTCGACACCCTCAATAATCGCAGAGATTTGATTTTCTTGCGCCCTTCTTTGGAGCCGACCAAGCCGAATTCTACTCAAGTTTTTTATCCACTCAAAATAACTGACTGTTACACCCCCGGCATTGGCGTATAAGTCGGGAATAATGATTTTGCCATTTTCATTGAGTATTTCATCAGCCTCAGCAGAAACTGGCCCATTAGCTGCTTCTATAATTAGAGGTGCTTTAATCCTTGCTGCATTATTTTTATCAATCACCAATTCCATAGCAGCTGGTATTAATATATCAGCCTCCTCCTCCATAACTTCAGATCCCGATTCAATATATCCTGTAAAGCCTTTTATGGCTCCAGAGTCCGAAATGTGCTGTTTGAGAGCTGTTATATCAATTCCAGCATGGTTAACAATCGCGCCTCCTCTTTCCAGAACATGGGTAATTAGTGCCCCATCCTCTTGCGACAAACAAAGTGCCGCGTGGTATCCAACATTACCCAACCCCTGCACTATGATCTTTTTCCCTCGTAGCCCGGGACTAAGACCGGTTTTGCGAACATCCTCCGGTTTGGAAAAAAAGGCTGTCAAGGCATATTTAACCCCTCGCCCAGTTGCCTCAGCTCTTCCAGTTATACCTCCTTTATTAACTGGTTTTCCGGTCACACAAGCCCATGCGTTCAAGTCCGTCGGGTTTAACCTCCTGTATTCATCTGCCATCCAAGCCATCTCTCTGGCCCCCGTCCCAACGTCTGGTGCCGGAACGTTTTGTGACGGATGGATTAGATCTCTTTTGGCTAACTCTTGGGTGAACCGCCGGGTAATTCTCTCTAACTCATCAGATGTCCAAATTTTTGGGTCAATTTGTAAACCACCTTTGGAGCCACCAAACGGAACTTCCACTAAGGCACACTTATATGTCATGAGTGTCGCGAGTGCTTCAACTTCCGCCTGATTAACATCCATGTCATACCTGATGCCACCCTTTGCTGGTTCAAAATGATCAGAATGCACAGACCGATAGCCAGTAAATGTATAGACCCTATCGCGGAGCCTAACGCCAAATCTAACTGTATAAGTTGAGTTGACCATCATTATTTGATGCGCTAAATCATCAGAAATAGTATAACCCTGGCTGTTTTCCTTTAAGATTTTTACTGTATTTAAAAAATTGCGCTCAATAGATTCGAGAAATTCTCTACCCGCCATTTCGTTCCCCCATCCAAAAATTCTAAACAGTAAGGTAAAAACCAAGTTAACCTACGCATCAATACTAGCTCAAAATCACAAATTTAGTAGGATTAAATTTTAAATGAGATTGAGACTTAATTTATTGTTATAAGAGCTTATGAGTACAAATTATGGGCTTTGCCTTCGGTTTTTTCGATATTCCCAAGGGCTAATTGGGTCTCGGTATTTCCAAAGACCGCTTTTATGTGCCTTAGCCATCAACTCTGCTTTGGGATATTCAATGGCTTTGTTTAACGGAAGAGTATTGAGATACTTTCGGTAAGCCCAAGCATGACCTCGCTTTATCATCAAATAATTCACATCTATTTCATTTTTAACAAATATAATACCCAAGGTACGATGATATCTATCTTTACCAAGTACTTTTATATTTACCGACCGTTTACCCAAAATTTTAGTTAGCGCGTTTTTCGATTCGTTACCTCCGGATTGAGATATCTCTGGTGCATCAATGCCAGCCAACCTGATTCGTCGAATTTTATTATTATCCGATAAAACTTTGACTGTATCGCCATCAATAACTCTCAAAACTTGCCCTGATAATGTATTTAACTCTCGCCCTTCTACAGAAACCCATTGCAGTGCCAATAGAAAAAATACGACATAAATCTTGAATAGTGAGACCCCTTCCATTTTGAACTCGTTACACCTCTGTTTCATCGGGCAAAGTTTTTTCAGCCCAAAGAGTGTGTTTTCCATTTTCTTGGGCCATGTTGTGTAGATACTGGTTATGCGCATCGACTTCTTGTTCAGATGCTCTTCTTACTTGTAATACTGGCATCACCTTACTGGCCTCTTCGTCCTCATTTTTTTGAGAAAAATTATCAGAATCTGCGATTAGAAGACTTTCCTGTCGTCTTGTCATAGCTAAATAACACTCGGCCAAGAGTCTGGAATCTAATAAAGCACCATGTAAACTGCGCTTAGAATTGTCAATCCGATAACGATCGCAAAGTGCATCCAAAGAGTTACGTTTACCGGGATGCAACTCTTTCGCAATTACTAGAGAATCTTTAATTTCTTCAACATAAGTCCCCAACTCTTGCCTATTGCATAAATGTAATTCACTATCAAGAAAAGCCACATCAAAGGGCGCATTATGAATGATTAGTTCGGAACCCGAAACAAATTTTAAAAAATCCACTACTATTTCACCAAACGAGGGTTTGTCCGATAAGAATACTTCCGTAAGCCCATGAACCTTCTTTGCGCCCTCGTCAATTTCTCTACCCGGATTGACATATCTTTGAAAATTCCGACCGGTAATTCTTCGGTTAATAACTTCAATTGCCGCCACCTCAATAATCCGATGGCCCAGAGACGAATCCAACCCTGTCGTTTCAGTATCTAGGATGATTTGTCTCACTCGATATCCATTTCATTATTTTGATTGACTAAAGATCAACCACTCCCTTATTAGCTAAGAAATCAGCGCGTTCGTTTCCGGGATCACCCGAATGCCCCTTGACCCAGACCCAGTCAATTTCAAACATGGCTACTAGTTGATCCATTTTTTTCCATAAATCGATATTCTTTACCGTCTTTTTAGATGCTGTTTTCCATCCATTTTTCTTCCACGTTTCAATCCAACTAGAAATTCCATCAAGTGCATATTTAGAATCTGTATATAAGATTACCTTTGTACCTTTATCAATAATAGACAATGCTTTTATAATTGCCGTCAATTCCATCCTATTGTTGGTCGTCCCAACTTCTCCTCCAAAAAGTTCGATGTCTTTATCATCCTTGCGGATAAAAACTCCCCATCCTCCTGGTCCAGGATTACCTTTACAAGCTCCGTCCGTAAAGACACGTAATTCATTTTTATCTTTATCTTTATCTTTAGCTGACATGTTCACTTTCTCGAAAAGTTGTAACATCTTTCACCAAAAAAGGCCTATCCGGAGATGCTTCAATGTCGCCTCCCCAATGTGTTTTAACCAACCTTACATCAGCAATTTTTTTTATACCGTGCAAAAAATATATCCCTCCCATAAAAGGCCACCAACGACTCCCTGCCTTTTCCAGAAACGAAAAGCGACGTCGCAAAGAAGTACTTTTGATTGGGGGTAAGTATAGCCCAATATCACCTCCGACTATCTCATAATTGAGGAAATGTAACCAATTTTTAAGTTTTGATAATCCAACAAAACTACCATTCCATGGGATATTGTTTCTTCTTATCAATTTTCTAGCACCCCAAAGACTCCAGGGATTCATCATAGACAACATTAAGTGACCCTCGGGCTTAAGAACTCGAGTTGCCTCACCCAATACAAACTTAGGATTACGGGTAAATTCTAAAACGTGAGGTATCAAAATTAAATCTAAGACTTCATTTTTAATCGGCAAATTTCCGTAATTACAACAAATATCGAAGACTTGACTTTCGCCTAGCAGCCTTTTGTAAGGAATTTTATTTTTAATCAACAGATCAAAATCACGAAGGCCAAATTGAAACGCAAAAGAGCCAAATACGTTGGAAACTTCCCGGTCATAAAAAATACGTTGCCGATTCAAAACTTCCATTCCAAGTGGAGTTTTTAACCATTTGGAAAATTCATTTTCAAAAATCACTTCATTTCCCTAAAACTGTTAAAATAACATCATGACGATAAAATCGATAGTTCCAATAAAAGCATTTCACGACAATTATATCTGGTGCTTACGAAACGGCGAAAATGCTGTTGTAGTTGACCCAGGGGATGCCAACCCAGTTTTTGATTACCTCAATAAAGAGAAGCTAAATTTGGTCGGTATACTAATAACACATCACCATCCGGATCACGTAGGAGGAAATAAAACCCTACTATCTAAGTTCCAAGTGCCAATATATGGACCTAAAAAAGAAAAAATTCCCGGAATAACACACTGTCTAGAAGAAGGTGATCAGATTTTCATCAAGGATATTAATCAAAATTTCCGTATCATTGATATACCGGGACATACGCTGGGACACATCGGATACTATAACGATAAGCTACTTTTTTGCGGTGATACGCTTTTTTCTTGTGGCTGCGGTAGGCTTTTTGAAGGAACACCAAAGCAAATGTATCAATCCCTCGCTAAAATAGCTGGTCTTCCGGATGAAATAATGATTTTTTGTGGTCACGAATACACAGAGGCAAATATAAACTTTGCACTATCCGTAGAACCAGAAAACAAAAATCTATCAGACTTTCAAAATAAGGTGAAATTACTTCGAGATCAAGGGCTTCCATCACTGCCGGTAAGACTATCACAAGAGAAGCAAACAAACCCTTTTCTAAGAGTTCATAAACCTAATATAGCGCGAACCTTGATAAACAATCGGAAAGTTTCAAGTACACACCCCAAGGATGTATTCGCGGCCCTTCGAAAATGGAAAGATTATTTTTGAAAATTCAAATCGACGTGTCTAGTTTTTGCGAAAGAAAAAACTAGATGTTCCTTATTAGTTACAAAAATATAAAAACCTAATTATGTATAAATTCTTACTAGTAATTATTTGTCTTCCATGGGCTTTCTTTTCTCAGGCAACCGATGTGGAAATTGAAAAGCCTAAAACAGGCCACAATGAGCCTAGGCAGATTTTCGACTCAAAATCTCACCTAACTTCTCATCAGAACGCAATTGCAAACGACAACATCAATGAAAGTGATTTCAATAATGACTTATGGAAAAAAATTAGAGTGGGTTTTGATCTCCCCACCATAAAGGGGAAAACAGTTAAAAGGTATCAAACCTGGTTCTTAAATAATCCTGAATATATGCAAAGGGTATTCAAACGCTGCGAACTATACCTCCATTACGTGGTAACTGAAATTGAAAAAAGAAAAATGCCGATGGAAATCGCACTATTGCCGATTATTGAAAGTGCTTATAACCCTTATGCCTATTCTCGTGCTCACGCGTCCGGTGTTTGGCAATTTATTCCAGGCACCGGAACTAAATTTGGCATAAAACAAAATTGGTGGGTCGACGAAAGACGAGATATAACTGTTGCAACATCAGCCGCATTAGAATACCTCACAATTCTTCATGCGGAATTTGACGATTGGCAGCTCGCCCTCGCGGCTTACAACTGCGGGGAGAACTGCGTAAGACGTGCTATTTTGAGGAATAAAAAGCGAGGGAGGCCGACAACTTATAAACACCTTCGATTGCCAAGAGAAACTAAGCGGTATGTTCCGAAATTACAAGCTATCAAAAATATAATTGCTAACCCTCAAGCTGTTGGTTACGACTTAAAACCAATAAAAAATGCGCCATATTTTTCTAAAGTAATTGTGAATGAATCAATAGACGTGGTTTTAGCTGCAAAGCTTGCTAATTTGTCGATACCTGACTTTCTTTTACTCAATCCCTCATATCATCGGCCTGTAATAATTGCAGAATCGCACCGACCTATCTTAGTACCAAAAGTCAATGCCATTACATTTGAAACTAACCTAAAAAATTTATCAACACCGAAGTTGTCTTGGAGGATATATAAACTTAAAAAATCAAGAAAAACGAAGGATTTAGCAAAAACGTTCAATATGTCTGCTGACAAGCTTTTAAAGATCAACGGCATAAGATCAACAGACCATATCATTAAGGGAACAATGATTTTGGTGCCTACGAAAGGTATTACTACAACATCAAATTTAGAAGAGATGTGGTCGCATCAAAATTTTACGCAAACTACTTCTTTTTACAAACAAAAAATTTTTCATAGCGTCAGAGGCGGTGATAATTTAACTAAAATTTCTCGTCGGTACAATGTTTCAGTAAAATCTTTAAAAAGCTGGAATAAAATTAAAGGAAGTCTCATAAAAAAGGGGCAAAAACTTATAATTTACGGTAACCCAACATCTCACAGAGTAAAAGCCGGGGATACATTATCAGGAATATCAAGAAAATACGGGATATCTATAGCTAAAATTAAAAAATGGAATAAATTAAAAACTAATTTAATCCGAATCGGCCAGAGATTGTTACTATATAAAAATTCAAAAGCACCTCTTTTAAAAGATCTGTTGATTTAATGATAAGCGTATAAAGTCAATAAGTGGAGAAAATATGGGTTTGCTGAACGGCAAGAATGTTTTAATCACCGGCATACTAAGTACTCGATCAATCGCCTATGGCGTAGCCAAATCAGCGGCACGAGAGGGGGCAAATGTGGCATTTACCTATGCTAACAATGATTTGAAAGACCGGACGCTGAAACTAGCTAAAGATTTCAATATTGATAAAATCTATAAATGTGATGTGACAAATGACAAAGATATCAGCTGTCTCTTTGACCAATTAAGTGAAAAGTGGGGATCGGTGCATGGTCTAGTCCATTCTATAGCATTCGCTCCACGTGATGCGCTAAAAGGGGAATATATAGCGGCAATTGACCGTGAAAGTTTCAAGATCGCTCATGATGTTAGCTCTTATAGTCTAGGTGCTTTGGCCAAGGGAGCTTATTCATTAATGAAAAACCAACAAGCATCAATCTTGTCTCTTTCCTACCTCGGATCTCAACGAGTTTTCCCAAACTACAATGTCATGGGACTTGCAAAAGCGAGCCTTGAAGCCAACGTACGCTACCTAGCACAAAGCCTGGGGCGAGATAATATAAGGGTGAACGCAATTTCAGCAGGTCCCATTAAAACTTTGGCAGCAGCAGGCATCGGAAATTTTGGAAAGATTCTATCTGCTTATGAAAACACAGCCGCGTTAAGACGCAATGTAACCATCGAGGAGGTTGGCGACGCCGCCGCTTTTCTGCTATCCGACCTTTCAAGCGGCATAACAGGCGGCATAATGTTTGTAGACGCCGGATTCAATATCGCTGGCATTCCTAACTTAAATTAGTGAAACTACATCATCAAGGTGCAAGACTATTGACCAGCCATCTCGACAAAGAAGCTTTCATTAATGGTAATGTTAGATTTCTTTTTAAGAGTACCGAGAAAGGCTTTAAATTGCTCTTGCCCAGCCATATTGTTGAGCTCTTGGCGCGCCTTAGAACTGATTTTATCAGGTTCAATTTGTTTCCCAGAATATACATCTTTAATCTTATAAATTACGTATTTTCCATTATCTGCCGCAATTCCCGTGAAACTGGGAAGCGAATTTATCTTCGCACCAAAAACTGCCCTGAGTCCCTCCGGGTGTAATCCCTTTCGCTTTAAAATGCTAACCGTTTCATCTTTCGACCAATTAAGGGTTACGTTTTCGCCACTCTGCAATCGCCCTAAGACCGATATCCCTTCATTCTTTACACCCATTGCAGCTTTTTCAGCCTCTAAGTGCTTTACGATTTCACCTTTCACGGAGGAGTAATCGACTAATGATTTTTCTTGATAATCCACGACTCTAGCCGAAACTAGCTGATTGGCTTCTACTTCGATTGCTTCAATATTTCTTTTTTCTTTTATGGACGATTCGGAAAAAATAGCTTCCAAAAACTTGGGAGAGTCTAGAATTGGATTACCGCTACCTCCAAACTCAGACAGCCAGTCACTTTGAAATAGGGTTAAATTAAATCTTTCTACAACTGGTTGCAGAGAATCGTACTGTGAGTAGACTAAATCCCCAAATTCCTGAGAAGAAAAACCAAACTCTTCAGCTAACTTGCTTTGCTTGAGGTCCCTTGCGATTTCTTGTCTAACTTGATCTAAAGGTGTAGTGATCACGGGTTTTATGTTCTCTAGCTTCGCGATATGGAAGCCATACTCTGTTTTAATGATAGGTGATATTTCGCCTTCTTTTAAATTAAAAACTATTTCATCAAATTTTAGCGGCATAAGACCTTTTTCAAAAAAACCAAGATCCCCTCCTATTTCTGCTGACCCAGGATCATCTGAAAATTCCCTAGCTAGCTCTGCGAACAACAAAGGGGCTTTTTGTAGCTTGGATAATATCGTTTCAATTTTTTCCTCGATTTTTGAAATGGCTGCATCGTTCATATCAGATGTAGTGGCTAAAAGAATATGACTCGCTTGCCTTTCTTCTGGAGTTTTATATTCTTCGATTCGTTCATTATAGGAACCTTTAATATCATCTTCTGTTATCACAACCGAGTCCGATAGAATTTCCGGAGTAAATAGAACGTATTCAACCTTTACTTTAGCGGGCATCATGAACTCCGTTTGGTTGTTATCAAAAAACTCCCTAGCCTCGGAATCATTAATATTTTTATCTCCTTTGAAATCCTCCGGTACAAAAATATACTGGCTGACCACTCTCTCTTGTGTGCGAATAGTCTCCAACCTAGAAATAAGGTCGTTGGAAACGAAGGTATCACCTAAAACTGAATCTTCAATAGTCTGCAGAAGAATCCCTTGTCGGATTTCATTTTCGAATCTTTCGGGGGTTAGATTTTGCGCTTTTAAAATCGAAACATACCGTTCATTAGAAAAGCTGCCGTCAACATCATGAAAGGCGCCTATTGCAAGAATTTCTTGTGTTATTTGACTATCCGTCACGACGAGTTCATTGTCTCTCGCAAACTTCAACATCACTCGCCGTTGAATTAAATCATCGAGGACAGTTCTTTTAAAAGCGACACTATTGAAATATTCTTGCATCTGCGGGTTGTCTTTTAGTTGGCTCTGCATTCCATTCTGCACATTACGCAGCAACTGCCCAAATTCATTAACTGAAATTGCTTCACCGTCAATATTAGCTATTTCTTGCGCCTGAGATGATCCTCGAAAATAGGAATCAATACCAAAAAATGCAAAAGGCAAGATAATGATTGCCAAGACAATTTGGACCACTCTTTTGTTACCAGTAACTAAGTCAAACATAGAAAACCTCAAAAAAGCTTAAAATAATCATATACTAAGTATATATAGATAAAATCATTGGCGGAGTGGACGGGACTCGAACCCGCGACCCCCGGCGTGACAGGCCGGTATTCTAACCAACTGAACTACCACTCCTAAATACAAATTTTTTGTGGTGGGTGCTGAGAGGCTCGAACTCCCGACATTCGCCTTGTAAGGGCGACGCTCTACCAACTGAGCTAAGCACCCGCAAAAACTCGCATTATAAAAATCAATAATCCTTGAACCTAGTTTAGCGCATCTTTGAGAGCTTTTCCTGCTCGAAACTTGGGCACTTTGGCAGACTTGATTTTTATGGCCTCTTTAGTTTGAGGATTGATGCCCTTCCTAGCTGCTCTTTTGACTACATGAAAAGTTCCAAAGCCAACCAAAGTGACTACACCACCTTTTTTTAATTCTTTCTTTATGGCTGTGATAGTACTATCGAGCGACCGTTCCGCAGCAGCTTTGGATACGTCAGCACCCTTGGCTATTTTCTCAACTAAATCTGATTTATTCATTATATATCTCCCGCAACTTTCAATAACTTTAACCACAAGGGCATGAATCTGCCCTCACAAAAAAACCAGTTCCTTTTTAGCACAAGCCTACCAAAGACTCCAACCAGAAGCTGTAACTTCTAATAGCCAATCTAAAAGATGTTATTCTACTTGAGATTTTAACTTTAGGAAAAGAAAGTTTATATAAATTTAATGTTGAATAGCAGGAGTGGTTTCTGTACTACTACTTTCAATCGCAGCCAAAGAAACAGGAGTCTTCTCCGGGAGAGGATCGGGTAATTTTTCTAGAGCAATCTCTAAAACTTGGTCTATCCATTTAACAGGAATTATTTCCAACTTGCTTTTGACTTTTGCTGGAATTTCAGAAAGGTCCTTTGCATTCTCTTGGGGTATAAGAACTGTTTTAATTCCACCACGCTGGGCAGCTAGTAGCTTTTCTTTTAAGCCTCCAATAGCCAGTATTTCACCTCTCAAGGTTATTTCTCCGGTCATCGCAACTTCGGCTTTAACTGGTATTCGTGTGAAAGATGACACTAAAGACGTCGTAATTGCTACACCCGCAGAAGGCCCATCCTTTGGAGTGGCTCCCTCAGGCACATGAACGTGTACATCGTGTTCTTCGAGAACCTTGTCTTGAACTCCCAGCTTACCAGATCTCGATCTAACAACCGACCTAGAGGCCTCCACAGATTCCTTCATTACGTCACCGAGAGATCCCGTCCTTTGTATTACTCCCTTACCGGGCATAATTGCGGATTCTACTGTGAGTAACTCACCCCCCACTTCAGTCCAAGCTAATCCTGTTACTTGGCCAATTTGGTTATCTTTCTCGGCAAGTCCAAATGAGTAACGCCTCACACCTAAGTACTTGCCCAAACTCTTTGATGTTACATTTAGGCTCTTAATGGTTGTGGTAACCAAAGTCCTTACTATCTTTCTACATACCTTTGAAATTTCTCGCTCAAGACTTCTGACTCCAGCTTCACGAGAGTAGTATCTAATAATATCTTTCAGGGCACCTGTCGAAACTTTCAATTCAGAGGTATTAAGTCCATTATTTTTTAATTGCTTAGGAAGAAGGTACCTCGATGCGATATTTATCTTCTCATCTTCCGTATAGCCCTCTAACCGAATAACTTCCATTCTATCGAGCAACGGGCCAGGAATATTCATTGTGTTGGCAGTTGCAACAAACATAACATCCGAAAGGTCATAATCCAATTCCACGTAGTGATCCACAAATTTGCTGTTTTGCTCTGGATCGAGAACCTCAAGCAAGGCTGAGGCAGGGTCCCCCCTAAAGTCCATTCCCATTTTGTCAACTTCATCTAAAAGAAACAATGGATTCTTGACTTTAACTTTCGACAAATTTTGTAGTATCTTGCCTGGCATCGATCCGATATAAGTGCGCCTGTGCCCTCTAATTTCTGATTCATCCCGCACACCTCCCAACGACATCCTCACAAACTTTCGATTTGTAGCCCGAGCAATTGATTGGCCCAACGAAGTTTTACCAACTCCAGGGGCTCCAACTAAACAAAGTATCGGAGCTTTGACTTTATCGACTCTCTGTTGCACCGCGAGATACTCAATAATTCTCTCCTTGACTTTATCTAAACCATAATGGTCTTCGTTTAGGATATCTTCAGCTTTTACTAAACTGCTATTTATTTTGCTTTTTTTCTTCCAAGGAAGTCCTACTATAGTCTCTACATAATTACGCACTACCGTCGCCTCTGCCGACATTGGTGCCATTAGCTTAAGCTTCTTCATTTCGCTATCTGCTTTTTTCCTCGCTTCCTTAGGCATTTGCGCATTTTTTACTTTTTTTTCTAACTCATCTAAATCTGCACCTTCCTCATTATCTCCTAGCTCTTTTTGGATAGCCTTCACTTGCTCATTCAAGTAGTACTCGCGCTGACTTTTTTCCATTTGACGCTTGACTCGACCCCGAATACGTCTTTCAACCTGCAAAATATCTAATTCTCCCTCAAGAAGTGCCAACAAATGATCCATCCTGTCTTTTACACGTGATATTTCCAAAACCTCTTGCTTTTGATCAACCTTGAGTGGGAGATGGGCAGCGATTGTATCTGCCACTCGCCCAGCGTCTTCAATCCCTGAAATAGACGTAAGCACTTCGGAGGGGATTTTTTTGTTCAGTTTTACAAATTGCTCAAACTGTGACATCACAGTGCGTCGCATTGCCTCGATCTCATTCGGAGACAGATCGTCCGACGCTATCTCATCTGCAAATCCAGTGAAAAACTGTTCAGAATCGGAAACATTCGTAACATTAACTCTTTTCAATCCCTCCACTAGTACCTTGACGGTCCCGTCAGGTAGCTTCAACATCTGTAGAATATTCGCCACACTACCAACGCTGTAAAGGTCTTCCGCGGCCGGATCATCTTTGCCTGCCGAGGTCTGAGCAACCAAAAGAATATGTTTATCAGACTCCATTGCCGATTCAAGAGCTTTTATCGACTTAGGCCTGCCAACAAAAAGGGGAATAACCATGTGTGGGAAAACCACAACATCGCGAAGAGGAAGAAGAGGGTATTTGTTTTTTTCTGTTTCGAACTCTAAATTAGTTTCCATTTTAAATTCCTTCCTATTTTTGGCCTTCACTCGATTTTCCCGATTGTGACCCTAAACCGGTTTCCGTTTTGACCCATAATTATGAGAGCAACCGGAAATGTACGATTTGTAAGCACAATCTAAAAACTCTACAAAACCAACGAACACTATTTTATTTTATTCAATAAATCTCGTCCGTTACTCCCATTCCTATCTATATGGTGTCTCATAAAAAAAACACAAGGGCTATGCCGAGTCGGCTAATTTTTCTCTTTTCGCATAAATTAAAATTGGCTTTGAAGTTCCGGTTACCATGCCCTCATCAATCACTACTTTCTCTACATTATCCATTGATGGTAAGTCATACATTACATCGAGTAAAAGTTTTTCCATTATCGAGCGCAAGCCTCTTGCTCCAGTTTTTCTCTCTAAAGCCTTACTTGCCACAGCCATGAGAGCTTCAGAACGGAACTCAAGTTCCACTCGCTCCATTGCAAACATTTTTTGATATTGTTTAAGTAGAGCGTTACGGGGTTCGGTCAGAATTTTAATTAACGCACTTTTCTCAAGCTCTTCCAAAATTGCAACTACAGGTAATCGACCAACAAACTCAGGA
>CACKOO010000017.1 GCA_902601765.1 Hydrogenophilales bacterium
TCTACACCGTCGAAGTTGGCTACAGAAATTCGGCAAGAACCAAGGTACAGGATGAGGCTTTGATGTTAACTGATGACGAGAATATTGTTGATTTGCAATTTGCTGTTCAATACGTGAAGACCGATCCGGAAAGCTATTTGTTCTATGATAGAAACCCTGAGAGAACAGTCAAGCAAGTTGCCGAATCTGCAATTCGAGAGATAGTTGGTAAAAGTAAAATGGATTTCGTGTTGTATGAAGGTAGAGAACAGATAGCAGTTAATGCTAAAATCTTAATGCAAAAAACTCTGGATAGGTACCGCACTGGTATATCGGTGAGCCAAGTTACAATGCAAAATGCGCAACCTCCGGAGCCGGTGCAAGCCTCTTTCTCTGATGCTGTTAAGGCAAACCAAGACCGCGAGAGGCAAATAAATGAGGGACAAGCGTACAGGAACGACGTGGTACCAAAAGCTGAAGGTACAGCTGCAAGATTGGTAGAGGAGGCAGTGGCTTATAAACAACGAGTTGTTGCCGCTGCCGAGGGTGAAGCGTCACGATTTAAACAAATCGTATCAGAGTACAAAAAGTCTCCAAAAGTTACAAGGGAACGACTCTATTTGGATGCGTATGAACAAGTTCTCACTAATTCTACTAAGGTATTTATAGATCAAAAGGAAAATAGTAATCTTTTGTTTTTACCTCTTGATAAATTAATTGGAGGAAATTCCAACATTAACTCTAGCAATTTCGATTTTAGAAATCGAGAAAACATTGAGACACCGGTGGCGGTAGATAACAACAGGGATCGAGATGCATTCCGAGCTCGTGATCGGGAGGTAAGGTAATGAAGACAAAAATTAATATTCTTTTGGGAGTACTTGTCATAGCTCTGATAATATCCAGCCAGGGGTTGTTCACTGTGGATCAAAGGAAACATGCAATCGTATTCCGTTTGGGAGAAGTGGTAAGCATTAAAGAAACTCCAGGACTTTATTGGAAAACGCCTTTGTTGGATAACATCCGATATTTCGATATCAGGACGTTAACTGTTGATCCAGAGGAGCCAGAGAGATTCCTTACCAGTGAAAAGAAAAATGTTTTGGTGGATAGTTTTGTAAAATGGCGAATTGTAGATGTCAAACAATACTATATCTCTGTCGGGGGAGATGAGCAAAGAGCTCGGATAAGGCTTACCCAGACTGTTAACGATAGCCTAAGGGCTGAATTCGGAAAGCGTACGGTGAATGATGTTATTTCGGGTGAACGTGAGCAAATTATGGAAACCATGCGTAAAAAAGTCGATGTTGACGCTCGAAAAATAGGCGTTGAGGTACTAGATGTTCGTTTAAAACGAGTTGATCTTACGTCTGATATTAGTGAAGCCGTTTTTAGAAGAATGGAAGCGGAGCGTAAAAGGGTGGCAAATGAACTGAGGTCGACGGGATTTGCCGAGTCGGAGAAAATTAGAGCTGAAGCCGATCGGGATAAAGAGGTTATTATCGCTAAGGCTTACCGTGATGCTCAGATTATCAAAGGTGAAGGAGACGCTGTGGCCGCTGCAACTTATGCGAGAGCATTTCAAAAAGACTCAGAGTTTTATTCCTTCTACCGTAGCCTAGAAGCTTATAAGCAAAGTTTTAGGGAAAAAAGCGATGTCATGATAATAGACCCTGAATCAGATTTTTTTAAGTATTTTCAGTCTTCTAAACCTAAGCGATAATCGGTTAATAAGGAGCGGGCGAAGAGGCATATGGGTGAATCCAGCTTGTAATGGAGCCTCTTTGGGAAAACCTGGGCGTATTAGTAGCTATAGTACTGATTTTTGAAGGTATGTTACCGTTTGTTTCTCCACGTCTGTGGAAAAACTTCTTTAGGAAAATAATGGACATGAATAACGGGCAAATCCGATTTGTTGGTTTATCTTCTATGATGACGGGTATCCTTTTGCTTTGGATTTCAGCATAAACTCCCTTAAATTTCAAAGATAGATCACAAACTATGAAAATGCGTAAATGGTTACTCCCAGATTATATTGAAGATATTTCTCCGGCAGAGGTCACTGTAATTGAAGGCGTAAGAAGAATAGCAGTGGATACGATGCAGTCGCATGGCTATCAACTCATTATGCCACCGCTAATAGAATATCTAGACTCATTAGTAAGCGAAGCTAGCGATGATGTGGAAATGCTTACATTTAAACTCGTTGATCAAGTTTCAGGACGAACGATGGGTCTCAGGGCGGATATGACTATGCAAGCGGCCAGGATTGATGCTCATGTATTAAATCATCCTGGAGTAACACGCCTATGCTATGCAGCTAGTGTTCTTCATGCATTACCTAAAAGTCTTTTCTCTACTAGAGAACCGTTTCAAATCGGAGCTGAATTATTTGGGTATAAAGGTCTCGAAGGGGATTTGGAAGTTCAGAGGCTCATGCTTGACGTAATTTCATCAGTAGGTGTCAAACAAAATGACCTACACCTTGTGCTTGGTCATCAGGGAGTTCTACGATCATTGATTCGGGCTGCTGGAACCAATATAAATAATGATATTATGAAAGCACTTTACCTAGCTCTCAAGCATAGAGATAGGCCAGAAATTAGCTCGATTTGTAAGGATTTTGATAAAAATATAAGAGATGCGCTAGTCGAGCTGCCCACTTTAACTGGGGACCCAAACGCACTTGAGACAGCCAGAGAGTTATTGCCGAAAGTTCAGGGTTTGGAGACTGCTTTACGAAATCTGGTCGTTATAGGGGACGGGTTGAATCGTAGTGTGCACAGTTTATCTTACGATTTTGTAGATCTACGAGGATTTGAGTATCATACAGGGCTAGTTTTCTCACTTTATGTTTCAGGAGAGAATGATACCTTGGGGTGGGGCGGGCGCTATGATGACTTGGGAAAAGCTTTTGGTAGATCTCGTCCGGCAACTGGCTTCACAGTTGATCTAAGAATGTTGAGTAATTTATCCACTAAGCACTCATCGAGGAAGACTGTTTGGGCCCCTTACAGGCCAGATGATTTGTCGCTTAGTCAAAAAATCCAAGAACTACGTGCTACAGGATTCATAGTTATTCTCGATTATTCAGGGCAGCCTGGGATCTCTTCGGAACTTCTTCAAGATACTGATACACTGGTATTTATTAATAACAAGTGGGTGCTAAGTGGTAGACAGTAGTGGGCAAAATCACATTGCTAGAGAAGGGAATGTTTTAATGATAGGTAATTTAGTCGTAGTGGGATCACAGTGGGGAGATGAGGGAAAAGGGAAAATAGTAGATTGGCTGACTAATAGTGTTGATGGAGTTGTTAGGTTTCAAGGCGGCCATAACGCCGGACACACCCTTGTGATCTCTGGAAAGAAAACAATCTTACACTTGATTCCATCTGGCATACTCCGCAATGATGTGGATTGTTATATCGGTAATGGTGTCGTTCTTTCTCCTCAAGCACTGTTAGATGAGGTGTCTGTCCTAGAAAAATCGAATATTTCGGTGAGTGAAAGACTTACCATAAGTGAGATTTGTCCATTAATCTTGCCGTATCATGTTGCTCTTGATAACGCTAGAGAAAGGGCAAGAAATACTAAAAAAATAGGGACTACTGGCAGAGGAATCGGTCCAGCTTACGAGGACAAGGTAGCGAGGCGAGCCATCAGACTCCATGATCTTTTTAGTATCACTACTTTGAGCGGGAAATTAGAAGAAGTTCTTGATTTTCACAATTTTGTCCTAAAAAATTATTTCAACGAGAAGATATTCGAAATTAACCAGATACTAGATGAAGCACTAAGTTTTGGCGAGCAGCTTAAACCAATGGTTGGTGACGTGAGTAAGGCGATTTCAGATGGTTTGATGGTTGGAAAAAAATATTTATTCGAGGGGGCACAAGGAGCATTGTTAGATATCGACCATGGGACATACCCATATGTCACCTCCAGTAATTGCGTTGCCGGAGGAGTCTCCGCGGGAGTTGGAGTCTCACCACTAGTGCTGGATGGTGTTATGGGTATTTGTAAAGCATACTGTACTCGGGTTGGGTCTGGCCCATTTCCCACAGAGTTGTCAGGAAACGTAAAAGCTATATTAGCAGACAGAGGACATGAGTTTGGAGCCACTACGGGCAGGCCGCGTAGATGTGGTTGGTTAGATGTTGTAGCACTAAGAAAATCAATCAGACTGAACGGTATTACAAGTTTATGCGTCACAAAAGTTGATGTTTTGGATGAAATGGACACTATTTCAGTCTGTGTGGGTTATGAAATTTCGGGGAAACGAGTATCAGACTTTCCCAGTATCGATACGGATATTTTGGATCTTAAACCAGTTTATGAGGATTTCCCAGGCTGGAAAACGCCGACGCGAGGCATTAAAAACTATGAAAAACTTCCCAGCAATGCGAAAAAATATATTGATACTTTGGAAGGGCTCTGCAATGTGCCAATCGATATAATTTCGACTGGGCCAGATCGAGTTGAAACCATTGTGAGGAGATCTCCGACAACTCGCTGAAAAATATTGGTGCCCAGGAGAGGACTCGAACCTCCACAGTGTTGCCACCGCCAGGACCTGAACCTGGTGCGTCTACCAATTTCGCCACCTGGGCTTGATATATGGAGTTAAAAAATGAAATAAGGTACGTGACCTATAGTTTTAAACCCGTTATTTTATATTAAATACATTTGGGGTGCAGGCGATTGTCTTGGGTCTGGTTGGTTCTAATTAATAAGTAAAGTGATTAAATGAATTATTCAAAATATCCGATTTCCGGTTGTATCGAGAGAAAACGGGATGACACTGGAATATTTATAGAAAATAAAAGTGAAGTCCGTTACCCAGTTAGTCGTAAACAAATGCGCCACGTTTTTGACAAAGATATAGTTAAAGTTAATAAAATACATACAAAAAATAAGGGTCGTGTAGAAATTCATATAATAGCGATTGAAAAGCGGCACAAAACACAGATTTTAGGAACATATCAGGAAAAGAGAGAACGAAAATATATTAGGCCAATCGGGCGGGGTTTTGGTAAAAGGCTACAAGTAACCGATGACTCTGGAGTAAAAGTTAAAAACGGCGAAGTTGTACTCTGTGAGATTAAGTCAAAACAAAAAATAGGTGGTAAATTCTCTCTTACAATTATTCAAACATGGGGCTTACCAACTACATTTAATATAGAGTCAAAAGTTCAAGCTTTCAAGTATGAATTGCCAACGGAATTTTCTAATGAAGTGGACGAATTGTGTGCATCGTTTTCTTTTCAGATAATAGAAAATGAAGTTAAGAAGCGTGAAGATTTGAGAAAATTTTCCTTTGTGACAATTGATGGCCATGATGCTAAAGACTTTGATGATGCAGTTTTTTGTTCTCGAATAAAGAATGCTTTCTCTCTTAAGGTCGCGATAGCTGATGTTAGTCACTTTGTATCTAAAGATGATGTTCTAGACATGGCTGCCCGAGAGAGGGGTACGTCAATATATTTTCCAAGGTCTGTTATACCGATGTTTCCTGAAAAGCTATCGAACAACCTTTGTTCTATCCAACCAAAATGTTCGCGGCTTGTTCTAATCTGTGATATGGAGATTAATCACGAAGGTAATATTATAAAATATAAGTTCTATCCTGCGACTATAGAATCGAAAGCCAGGTTGACGTACGAACAGGTAAATGAATCGCTTTCACCCTCTGAAAGTAAAACTTTTCAGCTAGATGATGATGTACGTATTAACCTAAATAATCTTGAGCGACTATTTGAAATCTTAAATACAGCCAGATTAAAAAGAGGTGCTGTCACATTTGATCTAAAAGAGCAGAAAATAAAGTTTGATAAAAATCAAAATATTGTGGGAATAGATTTTTTGGAACGTCTCAAATCGCATAGCATAGTTGAAGAATGTATGCTCTGCGCGAATGTATGTGCAGCGGATTTTCTGCAAAATAATAATATCCCTAATCTTTTACGAGTTCACGAAGCGCCGGGGAGGGAAAAAATTATCCGCCTGCAACGAGAGTTAGCAGTCTTGGGCATTAAAGTTAATTTAGATTCTCACGAAATCACACCGGGCACATACCACGAATTATTGTCGCAGCTGAAATTGAGAAATGACTACGCTTTTGTACAAGTGATTTTAATGCAGTCTTTAGAACGCGCCTTTTACAACCAGGTTAACTTAGGTCATTTTGGGCTTGCGTACCATGCCTATACGCATTTTACGTCTCCTATTAGACGTTATCCGGATCTCCAATGCCATAGAGCAATAAAATCCTGTCTATCAGGGGCCTACGATACAGAGCAAAATCTTTCAGTTCTAGGTCCGCAAATGTCAATGAGGGAGCAGACAGCTGATATGGCGTCTCGTGACGCACTTAATTGGTGTAAAAGTATCTTTATGCAAAACAAAGTAGGACAAGTTTTTTTTGGCACTATCACGGCAGTCAGAGCGTTTGGTATTTTTGTCACTATTCAGGATTATCCTGTCGACGGACTTGTGCATATTTCCGAACTCGGGATTGATTATTACAGATACGACGAACAAAAATGTCAAATAATCGGAGAACGTTACGGAGAAAAGTTCATACTTGGAGCTCGTGTAAAAGTTAAACTTACGAAAGTAGACATTGAGATGGGTGAAATCGATTTCAAAATCGTATCAATTCTAAAAGATAAATTGGATGAATAAATGAGAATAATTGATCAGACAGTGATTCATGGCTATCACGTATTGTTATCTCGGTTACAAGAGCAACCGGATACGGTAGAAAAAATCCATATTGATGAATCTAGGAACACTCGACGATTGCAAGATATTTCCGATTTGGCTTCAAAAAAAGGTATTGAGATAGAGCTTGTTCCTTCCCACATTCTTGATATTTTGGCAAAGGGAAAGAAACACCATGGCGCTGTAGCACACATTCGTTGGACAACTAAAAAACGCCACAATCTGGATTATGTTCTAGACACAGTTGAAAGCCCACAGTTTTTAGTACTTGATGGAATTACGGATAGTCGTAACTTAGGTGCTTGTTTCAGAGTGGCTGAAGCTTTCGGAGTAGACGCAATAATTGTCCCAAAGAAAAGGTCGGCCTCGCTATCATTGGGCGCCTTAAAATCAGCGTCTGGGTCAGCCGAAAGAGTAAATTTTGTGCAAGTAACAAACCTTGTTCGTACCTTGGAGTGCCTAAAATCGCGTGGAGTCAATATAATTGGTCTTAGCCATAATGCTGAGCATGCGTTATCAGATAGCAATTTAAGGGGCGGAATTGCGTTAGTTTTTGGAGGAGAAGAGACTGGCCTTCGGCGACTTACAACACAATTGTGTGATCATTTATTTCGAATTCCAATGGTTGGAAAGATTGAGAGTCTCAATATTTCTGTTGCGGTAGGTATAGCTTTCTATGAAGTTTACGGTCAAAAACTACTTCACACTGGATCTTAACAACCTGTGTTCCGTTAGTAAGTTAACTTTTGATCAGTGCTCATTTCGTGTTAGAATCACGCAGATTTTATAACGCGCGTCCCCAAAAATATTCCGGGTGCCTGGCTTAATAGGTTTTAGAAAGTTGGGTTCCGGGGGCGGAGGATTAACTCGGTTAGGAGAATAACTATGTCGGTAACGATGCGTCAGATGCTTGAGGCCGGAGTGCATTTTGGACACCAAACAAGATATTGGAATCCCAAAATGGCTCCCTATATTTTTGGCCACAGAAACAAAATTCACATTATTAATCTCGAAAAAACACTGGTGATGTACCAAGATTCAGTTAAGTTTATCCGATCTCTGTCTGCAAACAAGGGAACAATATTGTTTGTGGGTACGAAGCGACAGGCAACAAAAATTATTAGAGAAGAAGCAGTTCGCTCTGGCTCTCCCTACGTCGATCATAGATGGCTTGGAGGAATGCTCACTAATTTCAAAACAGTAAGGAAATCAATAAAACGCCTGAGAGATATGGAGCAAATGGAAAAAGACGGTTCTTTCGAGAAACTTTCAAAAAAAGAAGCCCTCACACTGCAACGGGAATTGGAAAAATTGAGAAGAAGTTTAGGCGGCATAAAAGATTTAAATAGGCCTCCTGATGCTCTGTTTGTGATAGATGTTGGATATCAAAAAATTGCGGTGGAGGAGGCGCGAAGACTGTCTATCCCGGTTATTGGCGTTGTTGATTCCAACCACTCTACAGAAGGAGTTGATCATGTGATTCCGGGGAATGACGATGCTAGCAGCGCCATAAGGCTTTACGCGAGTGGTATCGCTGATGCTGTTTTAGCAGGTCGTGATGATTCAATGAAAGAAATCGTTGAAGAGGAATTTGTTGAGGTTGAGGACGGAGATGATTCCTAAAGCCATAAGGGTATTAAAGATTATATTTTATTAAAAAAATTAAATATTTAGGTAAGGAGCGCTAAAAATATGTCACAAATTACCGCGACGACCGTGAAAGAACTTCGCGACCTCACTGGGTTGGGAATGATGGAGTGCAAGAAGGCGCTTCAAGAGACCGGTGGAAGTATTAAAGAGGCAGAGGATCTGTTAAGAATTAAGAGAGGATCAAAAGCCAGCAAAGTCTCGGGTCGAATTGCAGCCGAGGGAGCCATATCCGTACACCTTGATACTGAGGGGAAAGTAGGAGCTTTGGTCGAGGTGAATTGTGAAACAGATTTTGTTGGCAAAGACAAAAATTTTAAAAATTTTGTTGAAAGCACAGCCAAAGTTGCGGTTCAAGAAAGAGTAAACAGTGTGGAAGGTTTATCCGATAGGAGCATTCAAGGGGAAACAATTGAGTCAATTAGGCAATCCCTTGTGATGAAATTAGGCGAAAATATGTCAATTCGAAGAGTCGCCCTAGTCGAGGCAGTGGGGACCCTCGGTTATTACATCCATGGTGGTAGAATTGGAGTATTGGTTGACTTTGAAGGAGGCGATGCTGAACTTGGAAAAGACTTGGCGATGCATGTCGCCGCTATGAAACCATTAGCTGTTTCCGGTGAACAAATTTCAAAGGATATAATTGATAGGGAAAAACAAATCGCAAGGGAAAGAGCACTAGATGCCGGCAAGCCAGAACAAATTGTAGATAAAATTGTAGAGGGGACTGTTAGAAAATATTTGGCAGAAGTTACATTACTCGGGCAAACGTTTGTGAAAAACGATAAGCAAACTATTCAAGAATTATTGAAGTCAAAAGAAGCCAAAGTTCATGGTTTTAATATGTTTATAGTGGGAGAGGGGATAGAAAAAAAAGCCACGGATTTTGTTGCCGAAGTTGAGGCTCAAGCGTCGAAGGTGCAGTAGTCCGGGAACCCCACGTTCTTAATCTATAACCTATTGAATCTATGACACTTCCTTATAAAAAGATTTTGCTTAAACTCTCAGGCGAAGCCCTAATGGGTCCAGACGCATTCGGTATAAACCAACAAACTATTTCCAGCGTTGTCGATGAAATTCAGGATGTTTTAGACTTGAAGGTTAAAGTTGCGATTGTAATCGGTGGAGGAAACTTATTTAGGGGCATCGCGCCAGCAGCGAGAGGAATGGACCGGGCTACTGCTGATTACATGGGAATGTTAGCAACCGTTATGAACGCTTTAGCATTGCAAGATGAAATGCG
This sequence comes from Hydrogenophilales bacterium, assembly GCA_902601765.1. GTDB lineage: Bacteria > Pseudomonadota > Gammaproteobacteria > Burkholderiales > Eutrophovitaceae. The sequence continues at coordinate 9,593 of CACKOO010000017.1, forward strand.
TAGGAAAGGCATAAACAGCAGAGTTCAGTCAGCTATTAATATTGCCCAAGTAGCAGAGCCTTACATTAGGGGAAAAGCAATGAGGCATCTCGAGCTGAATAGAATAGTAATTTTTGCAGCGGGCACAGGAAATCCTTTTTTCACAACGGATACCGCAGCGGCGCTGCGAGGCATGGAAATGAATGTTGACATTGTGGTGAAAGGAACCAAGGTGGATGGTGTCTATAGCGAAGATCCAAAAAGTAATCCACAAGCTTTGCGGTATCACAAAATAAGCTTTGATGATGCTATAGTGAAGAAGCTAGGAGTTATGGATGCCACGGCATTAACCCTATGCCGGGATCAAAAATTGCCAATTTGTGTTTTCAGTATCCTAAAGAAAGGTGCACTTAAAAGAGTCGTTCAGGGTAAGGATGAAGGCACATTTGTTCATAACTGAGAAAATAATATGTCCATAAAGCAAATTCAAGATGAAACCGCTCAAAAAATGACGAGTTCCTTGTCGTTATTGAAAACCGAGTTAAGTAAAGTACGATCAGGTAGAGCTCATGCTGGTCTTTTCGACCAGATTAGTATCGATTACTACGGAAGTAATACGCCCCTCAATCAAGTAGCCAATGTTAGTGTGTTGGATGCTCAAACTTTAAACGTTAGTCCTTGGGATAAGCAATTGGTTGCAATTGTAGATAAAGCTATTCGTGATGCAGATTTAGGATTAAACCCATCAGTAAATGGTGACTCCATACGAGTTCCGATGCCAGTTCTAACCGAGGAACGACGTAAGGAGTTAGTCAAGGTGGTAAAATCTCATACCGAAAACTCGAAGATAGCAATCCGTAACATAAGACGAGATGCGAATAGTCAATTAAAGGATATGATGAAATCAAAAGCTATTTCAGAGGATGATGAACGTCGGGCTAGCCAGCAAGTTCAGATGCTGACAGATAATAGTATTGTTGAGGCAGATAAAATTTTTTCCGTGAAAGAAGCCGATTTGTTGTCGGTATGAGCCAATTGATCAAATTAAGTGATAATGAGCGCGCAAAAAAAAAGGCCTTGATCGAGCACCTTGCCATTATTATGGATGGAAATGGACGATGGGCAAAAAACCGAAGACTGCCAAGAGCGATAGGACATCGAAAAGGGTTAGAGGCAGTCAGACGGGTAGTCACCGGTTCTGCAAGAATGGGAGTAAAGTACCTCACTTTATTTGCGTTCTCCACAGAAAATTGGAGACGACCAGCTGAGGAAGTATCTTTTCTCATGGACCTGTTTTTAATTGCATTAGGAAAAGAAGTTAGAGAGCTTCATTCAAATAATATTCGATTGCGAATAATTGGAGACCGATCAGTATTTGGCAAAGTATTGATAAGGGCCATCAATGACGCGGAGATTTTAACGAAGGATAATAGTGGTTTAAATCTTACTATTGCCGCAAATTACGGTGGCAGATGGGATCTGGTAAGAGCGGTTAATCTAATGTGTGCCGATAAGGCTCTATCTGGCAGGGGTAATTATTCCGAGGATGATTTAAACCGATTTCTATCTGTTAGCTTTGCTCCTGACCCAGACTTGTTTATTCGCACCGGAGGTGAGCAAAGAATTAGTAACTTTTTACTGTGGCAGATGGCGTATACTGAGTTTTTTTTCACAGAGGAACTTTGGCCGGACTTCAATGAAAACTCTCTCAAGCAAGCGATTGCGTCTTTTCGAAAGAGGAAAAGACGCTTTGGAGGGGTGAGTTCTGGGGTTGAATCGGAAGCTGTACTATGAAAAAGTTTCGAGACATTGAATGTTATTCAAAGAATTGGTAGCAATGTTAATTAAAAGAATTTACACAGCCTTATTAGCGATCCCAACACTTTTGATACTAATAATACAGCCAAATAAATTAGTTTGGGAGCTGGCGACCATAATTATAATAGCTGTTTGCGCTTTCGAGTGGTGCCAGATATGTCATCTTAATAAACGGCAAAAATTTTTCCTTATCGGAAGCCTCCCGCTATTAGCACTAATAATAACGATGCTCAAATACATTCATGGAAGTCAATTTAATATAGAAATTTGGTTGGGAAACTGGGTCTTGATTACTGTTATGGCTTCAATTTGTATAATTCCAATGTGCCTTTTTTTTAGATGGAAATTTTCACCAAATTGGGGTTTGGGAATGTTTGGGTGGATACTGTTATTTAGCTTTTGGTGGGCTAGTGTGTCTCTCAAAATTTACCCTTTCTTTCTCTTGGCGATTTTAGGCTTGATATTTGTCTCTGACACGGCTGCTTACTTTATTGGCAAAAAGTATGGGAAAACGGCCTTGGCTCCGAAAATAAGTCCTAAAAAGACATGGGAAGGAGTATTAGGTGCAATTCTCGGTGTAGGGTTATACATTTACCTGATTACGAATTCCTTTAACTTCGGGTTTCTAGAGTTAGTGCAAATTTATAGCTATGGAGGCTTAATTGTTTTACTAGGTATTTTAGGTGATTTGTTTTTATCTCTTTTAAAACGGCAAACTGGAAAAAAAGATAGTGGTAGTATTTTGCCAGGGCATGGCGGAATTTTAGATAGGGTAGATAGTTTGGTCCTATCAGTCCCTCTCGCTTTTGTCTTGGTTGCTGGACTCGGAACTTAAAACGCTTGGCTATGCAAAACGTTGCCATACTTGGTTCCACCGGTAGCATTGGTACAAGTACGTTGGCTGTAATAAAAGCAAATGCTGATATATTCAGAGCTTATGCATTAGTTGCCGATAAAGATGTAGACACAATATATCAACAGTGCTTGGAATTCAAACCGGCAATAGCTTGTCTTGCGTCCCCAGACGCTGCACTCCAGTTAACTAGACGATTAAAAAAAACTCTTCCCGGGTGCACCGTACTTGCCGGAAAAGATTCAATTATTAAAATCGCCTCGTCAGAGGAGGTAAATAGCGTGATGGCTGCCATCTCTGGGTCTGATGGGCTTTCTTCCACCTTGGCTGCTGCCGCAGCGGGCAAGAAAATTATGTTGGCAAATAAAGAGTCCTTAGTAATGGCGGGTAATTTACTTACCCAATTAGTAAAAAAAAGTAAGGGCTTACTCCTGCCGACTGATAGTGAGCATAATGCTATTTTTCAAGTATTACCAAATAAATATATGGGAAATCCCGAAAAACACGGTGTCAAGAAAATCATTTTAACGGCATCTGGCGGTCCTTTTTTGCACGCAGACCAGAAATATATGGAAAAAGTTACTCCGCGGGAAGCTTGCGCCCATCCCACATGGAAGATGGGTAAAAAGATATCTGTTGATTCAGCAACTTTAATGAATAAAGGGCTAGAAGTCATAGAGGCATACTATCTCTTTAACATTTTGCCCCAAAATATTGAGGTACTTGTTCACCCAGAAAGTATAATTCATTCGTTAGTTGAATATGTTGATGGCTCAACTTTAGCCCAGCTTGGTAGTCCCGATATGAAAGTTCCGATTGCATACTCCCTTGGATTTCCAACTAGAGTAGAAAATCTATCTCAAAACTTTAGTTTATCCCAAGTAGGTAGTCTGTCATTTTTTGAACCCGATTCGAAACGATTTCCCTGTCTAGATATAGCGTACGAAGCACTAGCTACCGGCGGTAGTTCACCAATATACTTGAATGCTGCAAATGAGATTGCCGTTTATGGTTTTCTCAACAAATCCTTACCATTTACTGCAATATATGAAACTGTGAACAATGTATTGAACAAATTGCCGAACAATCCGATTAACTCATTAGAAGATATCTTTGAGGCAGACCGAATGGCTCGAAATGTTGCTAGTGAACACCTTTGAATAAATAAAAAATGGATTTACTTTACAAAATTTTGTGGTTTTTAATCTCAATTGGAGTTTTAGTGATAATCCATGAATTAGGACATTATTTGGTAGGTCGGTTTTTTAATGTAAAAGTTCTCAGGTTTTCTGTGGGGTTTGGTAAGCCAATTTTTTCATACAGGTTAGGACGAGACAACACGATTTGGTCCCTTGGTGTCGCCCCTCTTGGTGGTTTTGTTGAATTTCTTGGGATGAGGCCGTCGGAAAATATCAAAAAAACTGAAACTAGAGCATTTTTTCAGCAACATCTGCTAGCAAAAATGGCTATCATAGCGGGGGGGCCTGTAGCCAACTTTCTACTGGCTATTTTTTTGTACTGGGTCCTATTTGTTGTAGGCACTCAAGGAATGAAACCTGTATTAGATATCCCGCCAAATTCAACACCGGCAGGTAGGGCACAGGTTTATGAAGGCGATACGGTTTTAAAGGTAAACGGTGAAAACATTACAACTTGGCAGGAACTCAGGTGGGAAATTTTACAGAGTAGAGATTCTAAGGAATTGATTTTAGAATTGAAAGATAAGGATGGAAGAATACGCGATGTTATACTACCCACAGATGAAGTTCCCGCATTTAAAACTGAAAAAGATCCTTTTAGTTCCATAGGGCTAAGGCCGAAAAAAATCGAAATTCCCGCTAAGATTGGAACGATTGTGGATGGTTCCTCAGCTTTCAGGGCGGGACTGCAGATAGATGATCAGATTCTACAAGTTGGAGGCAAAAAAGTGTCCAACTGGAGTGAGCTGGTTTCTGTTATCCGAAACTCCCCAGGAGAAACTAAGCAAATGCTTATAAACCGATCAGGTTCCCTAATTAATTTGAGCGTATTTGTAGATGCTACGAATTCATCAGAAGGCTTGATTGGGCGGCTAGGAGTAAAGGCAAAAGTGACTAATGATCTAAATAATAAACTAATTACAGAGATAAAATATTCTCCCGGGCATGCTCTTTTTAAAGCAGTAGAAAAAACTTGGAATATTAGTATTTTTTCGGTGACAATGATTGGTAAAATGGTAACTGGAGCGGTTAGTTTATCGAACTTATCCGGACCGGTTACTATAGCTGATTATGCCGGAAAAACAGCAAAATATGGATTTGCCAGTTTTGTTGGTTTTCTTGCACTTATAAGTATTAGTTTGGGAATTGTAAATTTATTGCCCATTCCCATGTTAGATGGGGGTTGGCTGGTTCACTTGGTTATCGAGGCCGTTAAAGGAAGCGCATTATCGGAAAGATCATTTATGATTATTCAAAGTGTGGGGATGGGCGTTATTGGTACAATATTTATTTTAGCGATCTACAACGATGTAGTTCGACTTTATAGCAGTTAGTCTGATGAAAAATATATTGATAAAAACATTTTTGGTAATTATTTTGACATCTCGAAGCGTCTTTGCGTTTGACTCTTTCGAGGTTACAGATATTGTTGTTGAAGGTTTGCAAAGAACAGAACCGGGAACAGTATTTGCCTATCTTCCAATTAAAGTTGGCGATTTAATAGATCAAAGAAAAGCTACTTTAGCAATAAAAGAGTTGTTTGCTACCGGATTTTTCAAAGAGGTCCATATTTCAGCTGAGGATGATGTGCTCGTTATAAGATTGGTTGAAAGACCAGCCATCGCCGAAATTAACATTGTTGGAGCCGAGGAATTTGAAACTGATGAACTTGAGGAGGCTTTGAAAGGAGCTGGGTTGGCGAAGTCACGTATTTTTGATAGGGCCATAATGGAAAGAGCACAAACTGAGTTAAAAAATCAGTATATATCTCGCGGTAAGTACGCCGCTGAAATAGTATCCACATTGACCCCACTTGAGAGAAATCGAGTAGCAGTGAACTTTGAAATTTACGAGGGTGAAGTTGCAAAAATTCAACAAATTCAATTTGTTGGTAATCAGGCCTACACTAACAATGATTTATTGGATGAATTCAAACTGCGTACCCCAGGTTTTTGGACTTGGTTTTCCAAGAATGATCAATATTCAAAGCCAAAGTTAGAAGCTGATCTCGAAGCTATCAGGTCTCTTTACCTAGATAATGGATTCTTGGAATTTTCGATTGATTCTACGCAAGTTTCAATTTCTCCAAACAAGAAAAATATTTTTATTACGGTCAATGTCTCTGAGGGAAAGAAATATATTGTTACGGACGTAAAGTTGTTGGGTAAGACAAGCGTGGAGCATTCAGAATTACTCACCCTGCTTAAGTTGTACCCAGGTCAGTATTTTTCTCGTAAGAGGTTAACTGAGAGTACTGGTAAAATATCGGATCGACTGGGAGATGACGGTTACGCCTACGCGGTAGTTAAAGCGGTCCCAAACATAGACAGAGAAAAAGGAGAAGTAGATTTCTCGCTGTTCATCGATCCAGGGCGACGTGTGTACGTTAGAAAAGTCACAATTTCCGGAAATTCTGATACTAGAGATGAGGTCGTTAGGCGTGAGTTAAGACAGCTGGAGGGTAGCTGGTATTCCACCACTAAATTAAGTCGATCTAAGCAGAGGATCGATATGCTTGGTTTTTTCTCAGAGGTCTCGATCGACACCAAACCGGTGAAAGGAACTCCCGACCAAATTGAACTCGACGTCAAGGTTGCTGAGAGAGCTACCGGTAGTGTGAATCTAGGTATTGGATATTCCACATCTGAAAGGTTATTACTGTCAGCCGGAGTAACACAGCAAAATATTTTTGGAACTGGAAATGCTCTCTCACTTGCTATCGAGACCGGAGAAGTTAATCAATCTTATTCTGTCTCTTACACCAACCCGTACTACACTGATGATGGCGTAAGTAGAGGTTTTGATGTGTATAAAAAAAATACTGATGTTTCAAGTTTGAGTGTTACAACATATGACACAGCCACCTTAGGCGGTGGGGTTAGGTTTTCTGTTCCGTTGACGGAGTATGACCGGATAAATTATGGCTTAGCAATGGAAGATACCACAACGAAATTGGGATCTAATGCGACGCAGAGGTATGTTGATTTCATAAATCTTGTGGGAGAAAAAACAGTAACTTACAAAGGCACACTTGGGTGGGCAAGAGATCAACGAGATAGTGCAATATATCCAAACCGAGGCAGTTTGCAAAGATTGGCGGGTGAGGTGGGTTTGCCCGGTGGGGATTTGAACTATTATCGTATAACTTATCAGCATCAGTGGTATTATCCGTTTACGGATGACTTGACTATGTTAATGAAAGGAAATGTTGGCTATGCTGAAGGGTTTGGCGGGGTTCCGCTTCCTTTTTATAAGAATTTTTATACTGGCGGAGTGAGCTCTGTGCGAGGATACAGGACTTCTACGATAGGACCTAAGGATAGTAATGGTGATGCTTTGGGAGGAAATCATCTGTTTGTGGCTAATTTAGCGCTATTGTTTCCAATGCCAGGGACTGATGGAGATCGGACTTTGCGAATGGCTGCATTTCTTGACCAAGGTTATGTGGGAGATGATCTTGATATTATTGACGATATGAGAACATCTATTGGATTTGGACTTAATTGGTACTCGCCAATTGGTCCCATAAAATTAAGTTATGGATTTCCATTAAACTCGAGGAATTCTGATAGAAAAGAACGAATACAATTTTCACTCGGGACAGTATTCTAGGATAAAACCAGACGAGTATTAATAAAGGAGAGGTAAAGTGAAGAGGTTTGCAATATTACTTTTTTTGGGACTTTTAATAGGTAATCCAGTCTTATCAAAATCTGATGATTTTAAACTGGGTTTTGTCAGCACAGAGCGGGTCTTTAGGGAATCAGCTCCTGCGGTTAAAGCACTTAAGGCTCTTGAGAAAGAGTTTGCACCGAGAGAACAAGGCATAAAAAAACTAGGCAACCAAGTCAGAGATTTGCAGGGTAAATTAGAAAAAGATTCTGTGACTATGAGTGAGTCGCAGCGAAGAAGACGAGAAACAGAAATAGCAAAAATTAATAGGGAATTCAAAAGGGAACAAAGAGAGTTTAGGGAAGATTTGAACATGAGACGAAATGAGGAACTATCTGTTGTTCTTCAAATTGCAAATAAAGTCATTGAAGAAATTGCTCAAGAAGAAAAATTTGATCTTATATTACAAGAGGCAGTTTACAGAAGTCCAAGAATAGACATAACAGACCAGGTTATCGAAGCACTTGGTGACAAGTGATTATATTGTCTCCAAAATTATGTCTAATTGGTGTTTTTTCCTGAGGAAAAGGTGATGTAGGGGTGAGGATGCAAAAATCTCTCTTGCTGAAAGACATCGTGCAAGCTTTGGGCGGAAAAATAGTTGGCAACCCTGATGTACTTATAAGACGGGTAGCCTCTATAAAATCAGCAAAACCTGATGATCTGGTATTTTTGGGAGACCCCCGATTGCGGGGTGAAATATTAAACACCAGGGCGAGTGCCGTAATTATAAGAAACGTGGACGCGGGTTTAACAAAATTACCGTGTATTTTAACTGACAATCCTTATTCATATTTTGCTAAAGTAGCAGAGTTATTTAACCCGCCCGAGCCACTTCTCACAGGCGTGTCTGAGACCGCCATAATATCGGAAACTGCTAAAGTTTCGACGTTAGCTTCGATTGGACCCGGTGTGATCATTTGTGATGACGCTATAATTGATGCGGGTGCAGATATTCAAGCTGGTTGCTTTATTGGATCAGGGGTGAAAATTGGGGCGAGTACAAAAATTTATCCGAATACTACGATTAGAGATGCTTGCGTAATTGGAGCAAATGTTGTCATTCATTCCAACGCAGTCATTGGCGCAGATGGTTTTGGGTTAGCTCGAGATGGAGATCAGTGGATAAAAATACCACAAATAGGGAAAGTCATCATAGGAGATGAGTGTGAGATAGGAGCAGGCACAACAATCGATAGAGGAGCCTTAGATGACACTATAATTAGTTCCGGGGTGAAACTAGATAATCAAATTCAAATAGGACATAATTGTTCAATCGGTGAAAACACTGCCATTGCCGCTTGTGTTGGTATTGCCGGAAGTGTTGCAGTAGGCCGAAATTGTCAGATAGGGGGTGGTACGCTAATCTCGGGACACCTTAGCATTGGAGACAATATTGTGATTTCGGGCGGAACATTTGTATCAAAATCACTAAAGACCTCGGGCAGATACACAGGTGTATTTCCGACTAGTTCACATCAGGATTGGAAAAAAAACGCATCGTTAATCAGAAACTTGAGGAAGATGTTTGATATGGTTAGAAATATAAAAAAAGTTAAATCCTAGTTAGGAGAATCACATTAATAGTATGAACATTCAGGATATCATGGAATATATTCCACACAGGTATCCATTTTTATTGATAGATCGTGTTCTTTCCTGTGATCTAGAGGGTCAGAAAATCGTAGCGATTAAAAATGTATCGGTAAATGAACCATTTTTCACCGGTCATTTCCCTCATCATTGCGTAATGCCGGGAGTTCTTATTGTTGAAGCTATGGCTCAGGCATCGGCAATACTGGCATTAAAAAAATACGGTATTAAGCACAGTGCAAAAAATACTTTTTACTTTGTTGGAATAGATAAAGTTAGATTTAAAAGACCGGTTCTTCCAGGGGATCGTTTGGTCATTACATCCAAAATAAATAGAACCTTGCGGGGAATATGGAAATTTTCGGCAACAGCGCAAGTCGATGATGCACTAGCTTCTGAGGCGCAAATAATGTGTACCATGAAAGAGTTATGATTCACCCTACTGCAATGATAGAAGAAGGTGCTATTATCGCCCACAGCGCCCAAATTGGTCCCTATGCTATTGTAGGATCTCGAGTAACCATTGGTGACGGAACAACAATTGGTGGGCATTCAATTATCACAGGACGAACATCGATTGGTAAAAATAATAAAATTTTTAATCACGTTTCGATGGGTGAAGTTCCGCAAGACAAAAAATACAAAGATGAAGATACCACTTTAACAGTTGGTGACGGAAATGTGATTAGAGAGTTTTGTACCCTTAATACAGGTACTATTCAAGATCGAGGTGACACCTCAATAGGTAATAATAATTGGATTATGGCTTATGTGCATGTGGCGCATGATTGTTTTATCGGAAATAATACAATCCTCGCTAACTGCGTACAGCTAGGCGGACACATAATTATAGAAGATCAAGTGTTTTTAGGCGGATTTACTGGAGTTCATCAATTTTGTCGGGTTGGAGCGCATGCCATGACCGGGGTTGGTAGCGTCGTTTTGGCCGATATTCCCCCCTTTGTTACTGTTATGGGCAATAAAGCGAAGCCACATGGAATCAACTCCGAAGGGTTAAAGAGACTGGGTTATGATTCTGAGGTAATCTCAGACATTAAGCGGGCTTACAAAATCATATACCGGTCGCGCTTTACTTTGGATGAGGCGTTGCAAAAACTAGGGCTAGAAATGGGCGACAGTGCACCCGTCAAAAAGATGATAAATTTTATCGTCGGATCGAAGAGAAGTATAGTCCGTTAGCCAAAAAAGCCGAAAAATGGTAACCAAAAAAAGAAAACTAGTGAAGGTCGCTATGGTAGCTGGAGAGGCGTCGGGCGATATTCTTGGTGCGGGTTTTTTGCAAGAAATTAAAAAACGCTTTGACAATGTTCATGCTATTGGAATCGGCGGACAAAAAATGATATCTGAAGGCTTTCTCAGCTTATACGATATGGAAGCGCTATCGGTTAGGGGGTATGTGGAAGTCATAAGAGCATTACCCGCGCTAATCGTTATGAGGAGAAAACTAAAATCGCAAATCATTGCATATAACCCTGATGTTTTTATCGGAATTGACGCTCCGGACTTCAATTTAAATTTAGAGTTCGATTTAAAGAAAAAAAATATAAAAACTGTGCATTATGTAAGCCCTTCTATCTGGGCTTGGCGTAAAAACCGGATTACTAAAATAAAAAAATCAGTCGATAAGGTTTTGACGCTGTTTCCATTTGAAAATGATCTATATAATACGGAAAAAATACCAGTAAGCTTTGTTGGCCATCCTTTGGCAGATATGTTGAGTGGCAAATCAGAGCGTCTAAATATCAAGTACAAGTTAGATTTGCCGCGACATTCATTAGTGGTGGGATTATTGCCCGGTAGCCGTCAGAGCGAGGTTAAACAACTAGCTTCAGTAATGGTGGCAACAGCAAGGCTAATGTTATCGAGATTTCCCAATTTAATTTTTTTAGTACCTTTGGTGAGTGAGGAAACAAAAAAAATTTTTTTGGATGCGTTGAAGAAAGAGGCTCAATTTTCCCATTTATTTAAAATTACCTCTGGTAATTCGACGGAGGCGATAGCTTCGAGTGATGTTGTTTTAATTGCTTCTGGCACAGCCACGTTGGAAGCTGCACTTTTAGGAGTGCCTATGGTAATCACCTATAAAATGCCAAAAATTTCGGAATGGATTATGAGATTAAATAGTACTAGCTTACCGTATGTGGGACTGCCCAATATTCTTACCAATTCATTTTTAGTACCAGAGTTGTTACTTGAGGATGCTAGCTCACAAAATTTGAGCCAAGCACTTTGTAATTTATTAAACGATGGGTTAGTACGGTCTCGACTCAAAAATAAATTCAAAAATATAAATTTATCCTTGAAAGGTAATGCCTCTGTAAAGGCTGTTAATTCAGTGTTAGAAACCATCGGGTTGGATACGAATCAAACTGAAGTAAATATGAGAGAGCAAAAAAATCGATAAAAATCTTATAGTATGTGGAGTAGATGAAGCTGGTCGAGGGCCATTAGCAGGGCCAGTTTTCGCGGCAGCTGTTGTTTTGGACCTTGAAAATATGCCGGCTGGTATTATGGACTCCAAGAAGATTAATGCCACTGTGCGAGAAGTAGTATTCCGAGAAATATGTAATAAGGCGTCTGGGTTTGCAATAGCAACTGCATCAGTGGATGAAATTGATCAAATGAATATTTTACGTGCTAGCCTTAAGGCAATGGCGGACGCCGTTAAAAAAGTAAAAACATACTACGCGATAACTTTGGTGGACGGGCTACATTGCCCGGATATACAAGGGACCGTGAAGTCCGTGGTAAGAGGGGATAGCTTAATCGCTGAGATATCTGCCGCATCCATTCTTGCCAAAGTGTCACGTGACGAATATATGAAGGTATTAGATATCCAGTATCCAGAATATGGGTTTTCTAAAAACAAAGGGTACCCTACTAAGTATCATTTAGAAGTGCTGAGTAAAATAGGACCATGCGAGCATCACCGGATGAGTTTTTCACCAGTAAAAAATGCCATAAAAACACGCTTGAATTTTTAGTTCATTAACTTAGTTTTCAACTGAGGTCGCTGGCGAATTACCGTAGATACCTCCTCTATAGAACGAGTGGTGGTATCAATCAATGGTATTTTTTCTTTTTCTATCAAAGCCTCTGCTGACCGCACTTCGTGTTTACAGTTTTCAATTGATGCGTACTCACTATTCGGTCGTCTTTCTTGTCGTATGCGATGAAGTCTGTCTGGTAAAATGGTGAGCCCGAATAGTTTATCTTTAAAATTTCTTAATGTTTTTGGAAGGCTTTGCTCCTCAAAATCTTCCGGAATGAGCGGGTAGTTTGCCGCGCGTATTCCATACTGCAATGCCAAAAAGAGACAGGTTGGAGTTTTTCCGCAACGTGACACCCCTATTAATATTACATCAGCATTGTCCAGATGTTTGGACCCCTGGCCATCGTCACATAAAAGAGCATAATTAATGGCATCAATTCTTTTTGAGTAATCCGTATTTTGCGCGGCATGGGATCTTCCCGATATGTGGGACGCATTTAAATCCAACTCACTTTCGATTTTTTTAATAAATATTTGGAAACAATCAAGATAAAGAGCGTTCGCTTCTTGCATTATTCCTGCAATTTTAGGGTCGACTAGGGTACTTAGTATTATCGGCCGATGACCATCTCTAATATAAGCCGAATTGATTCTTTTGACCGCATTTTTTGCAGATTGAGGACTATCTATAAAGGGAATAGTAACTTTTTCAGGTATAACTTGATCGAACTGTGCCAGTAAACTGTGCCCCAGCATTTCTACTGTAATGCCCGTTCCGTCCGATATAAAGAAAGCTGTTAGTTTTTTATCGAGCTCATTCATTTAAAATATTTTCTCGTAGTAATGTACAAGTTTATAGCTAGACCGGTAAAATAACATGTTTTTAGATAATCTTACTGGAATATAAATGACCGATTCGCGCTATGTTATACCCTTGTCAGAAGTTCGGCTTAGGGATTCAGATATTGTCGGAGGCAAAAATGCCTCCTTAGGGGAAATGATCAGTCAATTAACAGAGGCTGGCGTGCTGGTGCCGGGAGGGTTTGCCACTACATCGCATGCGTTTAGAGATTTCCTTCTCCAAAGTGGGTTAAAAGATTACATAAACAAGTCTTTAGATGCCCTAGACGTGGAAGATGTTGATCAGTTGGCTAAGATCGGATCTAGTATCCGTGAGAAAATAGTCTCCACTCGATTTACAAGCGCTTTAGAGAAAGAAATCGAAAAAGCATATGTAGATCTTGTTGAATCTGAGAGAGAGAATACTTCTTTTGCGGTGCGCTCGTCCGCAACAGCGGAAGATTTGCCCAATGCTTCTTTTGCCGGACAGCAAGAGTCATATTTAAACATTTCAGGGCTTTCCAATATTCTCGATGCGATTAAGTATGTTTTTGCCTCGTTATACAATGATAGAGCTATATCCTATAGAGTCCACCAGGGTTTTGACCATGCATCAGTCGCACTTTCCGCGGCAGTCCAAAGGATGGTACGATCAGATAAAGGTGCTAGTGGAGTAATGTTTACTTTAGACACCGAATCTGGTTTTGATAAAGTAGTTTTGATCACCTCGGCCTATGGGCTGGGTGAAACGGTAGTGCAAGGTCAAGTAAATCCGGATGAGTTTTATGTATTTAAGCCAGGCTTGCAGGAGGGAAAGTCGGCTATTTTAAAGAGAGTCCTTGGAACTAAGGCAGAGCGTATGATTTTCTCTGGTAACCCTAAAAAAGGACACTCAACAATTCTTGAAAATGTAACCCCCAATGATCAAGACGAGTTTTCGATTACGGATGACGAGGTGACTTCACTAGCCAAGACTGCGTTATTAATCGAACACCATTATGGCCGTCCCATGGATATCGAGTGGGGTCGAGATGGTAACGATGGAAAGCTATACGTCTTACAGGCTCGCCCAGAAACGGTAAAATCAAGAGAAAAAAAAGGGGTTCAAGAGAGGTTTAAACTTAAGAAAAAAGGAGAAGTGTTACTTACTGGTAGAGCTATTGGTAACAAAATAGGCACTGGGATTGTTAGAATAGTTGATAACGTAGCTGACATGAGCATTGTGGAAAAAGGGGACATTCTGGTAGCTGATATGACTGATCCAGATTGGGAACCGGTAATGAAGAGAGCGTCAGCAATAGTTACTAATCGCGGAGGTAGAACTTGCCACGCAGCTATAATTGCAAGAGAACTAGGAGTTCCAGCGGTTGTCGGATGTGTGGATGCCACCGATGTATTGCACGATGGAACTCAGGTGACTGTTTCGTGTTGCGAGGGAGATACCGGATTTATTTATAGGGGAACTCTTGATATTGAGGTTAATCAAGTCGATTTAGCTCAATTGGAAGAGATTCCTGTAAAAATTATGCTTAATGTGGCTAACCCTGATTTGGCTTTTGATTTTCAACGGCTTCCGAATAATGGAGTAGGGTTAGCTCGATTAGAATTTATAATCGCGAGAATGATTGGTATTCATCCTAACGCCATACTTGCATACCCGGATTTACCCGCTGATGTCAAGAAATCGATTGAAAGACAATCTTCGGGTTACAGTGATCCTAAGAGTTTTTACATCAAAAAACTAACGGAAGGTATTGCAACTTTGGCCGGTGCGTTCCATCCCAAACCAGTAATTGTTAGGATGTCTGACTTTAAATCCAACGAATACTCAAGTTTAATTGGAGGCACTTTGTACGAACCAGTCGAAGAAAATCCAATGTTAGGTTTTCGTGGGGCGGGGAGATACATATCTCAAAGCTTCAAAGATTGTTTCGCACTTGAATGTATGGCGCTCCGATATGTGAGGGAGGAAATGGGATTAACAAATATAGAAATAATGATTCCATTCGTTCGAACACTCGACGAAGCTCGCCAGGTCAGGGATTTACTGGATGAACACGGCTTAAAACGAGGAAGTAAGGGTCTGAAAATCATAATGATGTGTGAGTTACCGACAAATGCGCTTTTAGCCAAGCAGTATTTAGAATATTTTGATGGCTTCTCAATAGGATCAAACGATATGACGCAGCTAGCCCTGGGCCTTGATAGAGATTCCGGTATTGTAGCAGGGCAATTTGACGAACGTGACCCAGCCGTCAAGAAACTATTACATATGGCAATAAATGCCGCAAAAGAAGAGTCAAAATATGTTGGTATTTGTGGACAAGGACCATCCGACTATCCAGATTTTGCGGAGTGGCTATTGGATGAGGGAATTGACTCGATATCTCTCAATCCGGACACAGTTGTGGATACTTGGTTTTTTCTTATCAAACACTTAAAACGAAAAAAGGCAGCCTAAGATTATATTGATCGCTATTAAACTTAAAGTGTCTGTTTATTAAACGGTGATGGGTAAATGTTTCCCTGATATCGTAGATGTCCAGGCTCACAAAATAAAATTGAGATGACAAAATATATCTTTGTTACTGGTGGAGTTGTTTCCTCTTTGGGAAAAGGCATAGCGGCTGCCTCGCTTGCATCTATTCTCGAATCTCGTAAGCTAAATGTGACTCTGCTCAAGCTGGATCCCTACATAAACGTCGATCCAGGCACTATGAGTCCATTTCAGCACGGTGAAGTATTTGTTACTGAGGATGGCGCCGAAACTGATTTAGATCTCGGGCACTATGAGCGCTTTGTTGATATAAAGATGCTCAAGCGAAATAACTTTACAACGGGGCAAATTTACGAAAGTGTTATTAGAAAAGAACGAAGAGGTGAGTATTTAGGTGGAACGGTGCAGGTAATTCCTCATATAACAGATGAAATAAAAACATTTATAAATAATGGGGCTTCAAACGCAGAAGTAGCAATCGTTGAGGTTGGGGGGACGGTAGGAGACATCGAGTCGTTGCCTTTTATCGAAGCTGCTCGTCAGATGGCGATTGAGTTGGGTAGAAGTGGGGTATGTTTTATACACCTCACGTTGTTACCTTACATTGCATCAGCTGGAGAGATAAAAACCAAACCTACTCAACATTCAGTAAAAGAGCTAAGAGAAATTGGGGTGCAGCCGGATATATTGTTGTGTCGAGGGCAACAAAGTATTCCAGCACCTGAGAGAGAGAAAATAGCGTTATTCACCAATGTCCATCGTGATGCAGTAATATCTGCAATTGACGTCGATTGTATCTACAAAATACCGCAGTTGTTGCATGACCAAAAGTTGGATGAAATTGTTCTGGATAAATTAGAAATAAAGACAGCTCCCGAGGCAGATCTGTCGGAATGGGCAAGGTTGATAAGTATTATGGAAAACCCATCACATACTGTCGATGTGGTTCTAGTTGGCAAATATGTGGAGCTTACAGAATCTTATAAATCTCTCTCTGAAGCTCTAGTCCATTCGGGTATTCATACGAATTGTAAAATAAATGTTACGTACATAGACTCGGAAAAAATAGAGAGAGAAGGCGTAAAAGTTTTACGTGGGTCAGATGCAGTTTTAGTTCCCGGTGGTTTTGGTAAAAGAGGCGTAGAGGGAAAAATACAGGCAATCAAGTATGCCCGAGAAAATAATGTTCCTTATTTAGGGATCTGTTTGGGTATGCAGTTGGCCGTAGTTGAGTTTGCAAGAAACGTAGCAAACCTCGAGAACGCCCACAGTACAGAATTTATGACGGAAACACCCTATCCGGTTATAAGCCTGGTGGCTGAATGGGTAACTAGCTCAGGCGACGTAAAAAAACGAACAAGCACTGATGACCTTGGCGGTACAATGAGATTGGGAGTTCAAAAAGCAGAGTTATTGAAAAACTCTTTGGTTTGGCAAGTCTATGGTAAGGGGTTAGTGTCAGAGCGACACAGGCATAGATATGAGTTCAATAATAATTATATGGATGACTTAGAAAAAGTTGGAATGGTATTTTCGGGAGTTTC
>CACKOO010000018.1 GCA_902601765.1 Hydrogenophilales bacterium
TAAGTTTTTTTCTTTTAGTGGCTATTTCGTTAGTATAATCTCCTCGCAATAAAGAGTCTTGAATTTGAGGAGGCGTATACTTTCCTAGCTGTTCAAGCAGTGATTCAAATTTTTCTTTTTGTGCATCTGCATCTTCGATCACACATTGAAATAACTTATCTCTTGCCTTTTGTTTGTATTCTAATAAATTGGAATTTACTTTCTCTAGTCCTTCATTTTTTCTTAAAAACTGTACTCGCCAAACATATTTTGACCAACCTACTCCCTCCAAACTTTTTTCTTTATCAACCTCCACCCTCAAATCCCAAGTGGGCAGTAGATACTTTATATAATAGTGGGTACTTGAACCTCGATTGTAGGGCTCCTCATATGTAATGATAGAAGGGTGAGTGTATTGATATTCCCAACAGGTGCTATCTAGCCGTTCACAGGCCAATCCGAAAAAATCATCTCCCGTAGCTTTTGACAGCATCCTATCAGTAATTTGAGCCACTTGATCGACAAATTTACTCAACCAAACCAGTCGTTCCTCATATTCTTGAGAATGAATTTTTTCTTTATTGTCTTCATAAAATTTTTCAATTTTCTCCCTAAGGACGAGAAAATCACCTTTAAAGCCCTCGATCTGCAAAAATCCGAAATAATTTAAAGGGTGTTCTCCAAATCGGTCTAGTATCTCCTTGTGAATTTCGGACCTAATGGTCGCTGGATATCTATCAGTACCAACAATATCGGTAATTCCTTGGGATTTCAGTACCGCTTTACCAACTTTACCTAAGACAGATGTCTGTTCGATAGTTGATAATAGAGCAAATCCCATAATTTTGATATTTTTTTTGGGACTAGAAACTTTTTTGTACTGAGTTTTCATTAATTAATTTTTATGAACTTAAGTTTGTCGCGCGAGCTGAAAAGGTTACCACTTTTTTAAAAAAAATGTTTTTTCAAATTTGAAGCGGATTGTATCGGCAAAATAATTCTACCGGAAGGTGCTTCCTTTTATACCAAAGACCTTCTCGTTCTTCTAAATCCAGGGACACAACTTCCTCTCTCCACCAGTAAAATGTCTTAAATATATGTTTAATACATAAATTAGTTAGATCTGCTGTTATTTACTACCATTTTTAGATCATTTAAGGTCTGCTTTAAGTATAGCTCACATATTTTATAGCGTTTTTTTACCCTTTAAAAATTCTGACCAACGCTCCAGTAGGGCTCTCCGCTTATCGACAATGTCTTTCCTGAAGTACGCATTTCTAATCTTGGCTTGAGCATGACCCAAGCACATATCGACTATCGAGAAATCGACTCCTTCAGACTCCATGCCCCACGCCGCAAACATGACCCTTAAACCATGAGCGGTTGCTTTCTCATAGCCCTTAAGTCTTTTCTGTATAACATTCCTGGGCGTCTCCTTACTGATTGGTTTGAGGGCATCGGTCTCACTAGGAAATACAAATATCTGACTTTTACCTTTTTGATTTGTTATTATTTCCATTGCTCGTTTGGTTAATGGCACATGAATCTCTAAGCCGGTTTTATAACGACTAGCGGGTATCACCCAGAGAGCCTCTGATAAATTAACTTGGCGCCACTGCATTTCGCATAACTCTCTTGCTCTGGTAACTGTGAGTAAAAGCATTTCCGTAGCTACTCTTGCTTGTGTTTCCTCTGCTGTTAATGCTACGTAAAAATCTTGTGCTTGCTGCAATGGGATCGTAGCTTGATGTTTAGGCGTCTTTTTA
Source organism: Hydrogenophilales bacterium (assembly GCA_902601765.1). Taxonomy (GTDB): domain Bacteria; phylum Pseudomonadota; class Gammaproteobacteria; order Burkholderiales; family Eutrophovitaceae. Next base: position 1,746 of record CACKOO010000018.1, read on the forward strand.
ATTTTTTTTAATATATGTTCGAATTGCCCGTCATATTTTGCCGGATTAATTCCATCAGTTCGATAACCCAGCACTAGAGACCGATCTAATACCCTCTGTAATCTGGCTTGTAAACGATTTGCCGTTTCATGCTTTGTAAACCAAATAGGCTTAAGAATCTTTTCAATATGTTTAAGGGTTATGTCTCTAACCGGCAAATCTCCGATCACAGGGTAGGCGTATGTGGAAAGTGTATTGATCCACTGCGATAAGTGTTTTTTGCTTTTCCAGCTATGTTTCGTGACTTCTATATATTCATTTGCCACATACTCGAAAGTCAGTCTTTTGGCCTTGGTGTCGGACTGCTTCTTAGCAGCTTTATTATCGATTGGGTCTATTCCGTCCCTGACTAATTTCCTAGCCATTAACAGCTTTTCCCTTGCCTCCCAAAGGCTGATTCCACCATCTTTGGGCTTCTGGCTTGCAACACCTAAGGTAAATTTTCTTCTCTTACCATTACTCGGAGAGGTATACCTATAAATAAAATGTTTATATAGCTTGCCGTTCTTATACCCACGAACCTGAAGGTAGTGCCCCTTCGATCCAATATCCCTATGGTCTCCTATTTGGAGCGTTGTGATAACCTGTCTATGTGTAGAAAAATTTAAAGGCTTCTTCATTTAAACTCTGGTATTTTACGACCATTTTTACGACCACTTGTGCCGTTATATTAAATGATAAATCGTTACTTATCAATAGCATCAAATTAGATATAAGTTATTAATTATAATTATTTTATTTTATTTAAATTAACTTAAATGAGGTTAAATTATATAGAATTAAATTATAGATTAAAGATAGACATATCCGCCGTTAACATTATAAAATGCTGTTTTCTATAGATTAAAATAATCTATAATAATCACTCAAGACTATAGCCCATACTTTGTTTTAATTTTTGGGTTAATCCTAGAGGTCATTACTAACCCATTTTTTTATTCTCTCTATTTCTCATAATTCAGTTTTTTTGGACCTTTTTCTGTTCGAATATAAATGGTCAGATTAGATATTAGTACCGTTATTTTCCCGCAAAATAGCTTCTCCGGTCGGGTCTAGTTGATTAATCGCTATTATCAAAGGTTCTAGTGCTCTGCCCTACAGAATTGCTTTATTATTTTTCTCTGATGAGTGTATTTTTAATTTAGGCATGTTCAAATCACTTTCAAAAAGCAAACATAACCCAAAAATACCCCTCGTTACTTATTTTTTACCTCCCCTAGCAATAGGCGTATTATTATTTTTAGGAACGACACCTTTAGGAAATGAAAATAAAAAATCTAATAACACTATTATTGACCACCTCATTTCTTTTCTCACTGTTTGGGTGCAGTGAGGAAGTTCACTTTGCGGATTTAGTAGAACGAAATGGTTTTTGGTACAAGAAGCTCGCTGAAGAACCCTTCTCCGGGTCCGTTTGTTGCGAAACTAGAGGGAAAGTCGTAAAGGGAAAACGAGAGGGCAAGTGGACCATTTGGTTTGCCAGTGGCCAGTTAAGCGCGGGGGCATATTACAATAACGGCGAACTAGATGGCCTTTATGAGAGTTATTACGGGAATGGACAGTTAAGTTTGAGAGGATATTACAAGAAGGGAAGTATGGTTGGTGAGTGGGGTATTTACAACGAGGACGGGACTCTTGATGAGATGCCTGATTTTGATTTGATAAATGAGGGCAAAAACTAATTTATGAAAATACTAACACTCGCCTCAACCCTTCTCTACTACTCAGCTAATTACGATAAATTTTAAATGGACAACATGAGAATGCTGCTAATTGACATCGCTATCTTCGTGGCTTGGTTATGACCTTCTCCAACCCGGTGTTGGCAGACCGCTCTTCGATGATCTATAAAGAAATTAATCAGACTATTATTTATCACTCTATAGCAAGTTATCCGGGTTCTTGTGCTTTTCCTTATAACCGAACCAGTCAAGGTAAAAGAAGCAGTGATTAGTAAAAATCGAATGACGGGAAACTTTAAATTTATCATTACAGCCACCCCAAATAAAAATGAGAGATACCCCATTGTCGTCGGATCGATTTTCGATGGGAGTTGTAAAAAATTTGATAACCAGCCAAAGTTTTAAACCTATGAAAAAACTAATCTTTGTAGGCCTACTAATATTCTCCTCACCATCTTATACAGAGTGGACGGAGGTAGTTCAAGGAAAGGGAGGAAGCACTTTCCATATTGACTTCGACAGGATTAGAAAAGTGGATGGGTATGTTTATTATTGGCTTTTGCATGATTACCTAAAACCAGATGAAAAAATCCCTTACCGGTTTGTAGGATCGTCTGTCAAAACTTACATCCAGGGTGATTGTAGGTTGTTTCGATATAAAGCTTTGAGTTATGACCTTTACAAAAAACCGATGGGTGATGGAGTTAGCACAACTGATAATATCCCTGACAAAGATTGGAGGTACCCTATTCCTGATTCAGTCGATGAAGGAACTCTAATTTCAGTCTGTAATCATGTTGCCCCTTAGAACTGGCTTCAATAATTAGTGGGTTCTTTAAAACATTTTCAAACTTTAACAAACGAAATAGCCGGCATCAGTTTTGTAATTTGCATTACTGAGAGTCAAATTGACTGTGGCGATAAAACTGTCATCGAGCGTTTTTCCTGAAACTAATCTCGCGTTTTTGTGCCTCTAATTTGAACCATGGCAAAAAATGTGGTCAACAGCTCTATTGATATTTGAAAAGGGATTACCTTCAGGAAGCGTGCTTAGGCTCTCATGGTTTTTTATTTACACAATTAGGTGAATCAATAATATAAGGATTTTTTTCATATTCTTGCTCATCAAAGGGATGAATTGAAACAGCATGAATAGATTTAATAACATCTTCTAGAGCCGAATAAATGGCTTTATGCCTCTGTATTATAGATATATCTTTAAAACTATCAGTTACTATCACTAATTTAAAATGGCTTTCAGCACCTTCTGGAACATTGTGCATATAGCTTTCATTTAAAATTTTTAGAACAGTAGGATTAAACTTGGTAAGTAGTAACTCTTGAATTCTGCTTTCTATAGTATCCATGTTTTTATTTTATAAATAAAAAATTGTTATTATTTTTTTCATACCTTGTTGTAAATTACTGCAAAAATAATTATAGATGTTTCTCATACATAGACCACCATTATAACAAATTCAAATGATTTTGCTCCGAATGGCAGATCAGCCGGATATTACTTGCATCAACAGAATTAATATAGGCGATTAGAAATATGCAAGAGAATAAAAATAGACTTGTAATTGTGAATGGCATTATTTGATCTCAATACTTGATTAATAAATTCAATACAGAGATTTATGAAATTTTTATGGATTGAAGATGGTAATTTAGGCTATAAAAAAACAAGTTTAAGTTTTACTTAAAAGGCACCGTAAAAGCTGGGAGGTGATCTGCTTTCAGGGCAAAGGATAAGGAACGAGAAGTGGATATCCCTAGATACTCATTAAAGATTAAGAAAGATACGGATAGTTAAAACCTAGTAGTTTCTCTCTAGTGATAGGCACCCTAATGCACGGCATCTTCACCCCTTTTTTCTACATATACATTAACTACAATCTATAAATCTATTAATATGCTCAAAGGATTAATTTTTTTTTAGAAGCTTTTCCATGTTTTCATTTAGGTGTTCCATATTTGTTTTCATAACTTCCATATCTTTTTTCATTTTTTCAAATTCTGAAAATACTCTCTTGGTTGGTTTTCTCTTAAACTGAAGCTCTTTGCTTTCCGTAATAGTTTTTCTTCCAATCACCGAAAACACCTTAATATCTCGACTAATTCCTTTCATCTTAATCGTCTCTTGCTCTTCGACTTCTACAATGTCCTGAGCATGGGCATAGGTCTCGTAAGACATCAGTATACCGTTAGCATCTGCGCCAGCTTCTAGTCTCTGTGCAACGTTTACCTCGCCACCAATAATCGTGTAAGTCAGTCTTTGTTCACTACCAAAGTTTCCAACATTGCAATAGCCGGTATTTATACCCATCCGAACCTGAAAAGGATCCGCAAAACCCTCATTACTCCATTTTTCCTGCAAAACTTCCATTCTTTCCTGCATCCTTAGAGCCATCCCTACACAATTTCGTGCATCTTCTTTTTCTCCTTTACTTTGAGGATCACCAAAAAAAACCATCATCGCGTCCCCGATATACTTATCAATTGTAGCTCCACAATCTAATGCAATAGTGGTCATCTCTGAAAAATATTCATTTAAGTATTTCGTTAAATCCTCAGGTTGAAGACTCTCAGACGTTGACGTGAAATTCACAATATCACTAAAAAATATAGTTAACTTCTTACGACGTGTGGCAATTCTAGTATCATACTCACCTGAGAAAATAGCACTATGTATTTGGGGCGGAATGTATTTCGAAATCTCATTTGAAACTGTCTCCATTTTTTTGCTTTTATCTGTTGCATCGTCAAGAACCGCTTTCATGAGTTTTTCTCGCAAATCATTAGATTTTGCTACAAAAATTTCATAAGACGTTTGATGAGATACTCGCCTATTGAATTTTATATGCCAGACCCACGTTGCATATCCATACCCCGAATGACTCTTTGTTTTTTTATAATCTATCGACCATTCAAAGTATCTACTAACTGCTCTGTTAAGGATATAATCTATTACACCCCTAACAAATGGCTCTTGAAATAAATCCATCGCCATCGTGAAAGTCACGTCCCACGAGGTGGAATCTACTCGCGTTCCGTAGGTGCCGTAATCAGCATTCCCCCCAGACGTAAAATTTTTAATTATCTCGTCTGAACCTTTAAGGTATACGTTAAAGAGCTCAGCCAAAGCATCCTCGTACTGCATCTTCTCATGTGAGGCAAATGCTGTTTTCAACTCGCCCGCTGTTTTAAGTACCGGTTTGATTAACGGCGAATCTACTAACGACTCAGCATTTAGGTGCCCAATCATAACCAAGGCAATCTCACCATACTTATCAAAAACAGCTTGGTGAATAGCATTACGTATTTCATAAGGATATTGTTTTTCAGCTTCCAGCTCAATTATCCCGTTCGCCTCAAGAACTTCTTGCCCAATCACGCCAAGTGTTTCCATAGTAGCTATCGTCGAAATTAATGCCTTTCCTGATAGTGTTACTAATTTCTTTGAAGTTTTTTTGCCACTCTGCACTTTTTCTCCGTGTAATTACTATTTGATATTTTTAATACTCGCCAAAACACTTCTCGTCACTTATTTTTTACATCCCCCTACCAATGTGGGTATTATTATTTGAAAAACCACAACTAACATTATGAACTATGTTAATACCATCTATTCTTATCGACTAGATTGTAGAGCTCCTCTCCGCGGTTGTAGCGCGCGACATTCCTCTTAATAACTTGATATCGACGCTGCGTAACCTCCTGATCCGAATCCATCAAAGCCACGTGCGGTGTCATAATCACCCCCGGAGTCGTCCACAATTTGTGGCTTTTCGGCAGCGGCTCTTCCTCGTAGACGTCTAATCCAGCACCCGATATTAGTTTAGTTTCAATAGCAAGGATTAAATCATCCAGAACTGTTGTTTTACCCCTACCAATATTTATAAAGATTGATGTTTTTTTCATTTTCTTAAAAATCTCAATATTAAAAAGATTATGCGTCTCGGGAGTATGCATCACGGTAGCAACTAAGATATCAACATCACTAACGGAAGTTTTTAATTCGTTGGGATTGAGCATCTCATCAAAATTTTCTGACTGATTAAATTTCGGATCAATGCCGACAACTCGTGCATTAAAGGCCTTACAAAGCCTCGCAACCTCTTGACCTATGCCCCCGGCACCAACAATCATAACCTTCGATTCTCGTATACGTAGCGCTTTATGCCTTCTGGCCTCAGGATTCCAAATCCTATTTCGTTGCGCGTCAATATAATCTGGGAGCCGATTGGATAGAGCGAGTATGTATGCCATCACATGCTGACCAATAAAATCTGAATATATCCCTCTGGGATTTGTAACCATAACGGGATGTTCGATTAGCTCTTTATAGAACCAACCGTCTTCTCCTGAGTCGTTTACAAATCCTCCTGAGTCGGGGTTAGCAAGCCACTTCAATTTGTGTGCCTTCTGGATAGCCTCACGTCCGACCCACCCATATCCAGCTTCTACAATTTCAATTTTCTCCAAAACTTCCTTTTCGTTATGAAAAACTAGGATATCGATTTGCGGAAAGTCGACTTTCATCCGCTCTATAAAATCTCGCTTATTATGATGTTTAGGTTCATCAAGTGGTGGAAAAAAAGCAAAATTGTTCAGTTTCACCTATAAGTGCCCCTCTTAATAACGAAAAAATTGATCTATATTGTTATGTTATACAAGATTACCAATTGTCTGTAAAAAATTGGCGAAAGTGAATCGCGGCTTTCGAGTATAGTTTAGAGAGGTAAATATGCCGAGGAGTTTAAGAATGGCATCACTTGGCTCCTATTTTAGGTTCGCATTATGATGTGTAGGAATTTCTAAGTAAAAACCCACCCAAGGTGTCTCCTATTTCCTATTTGCATTAGATACAATCTAGATATCTATAATTTGCTCGAGGGATTAATGTCTTTTTAAAAGCAACTCGATTTTTTATTTATCTCTTGAATATTTCCTCTCATAAAGGCCATATCTTTTTCTAATTTTTCGATTTGAGACAATTCTCTCTGCGTTAGTATTTTCTTAATATCAGTTTTTTTATTCTGAGCTTTAGTTTTTCTTTTAATAATTAAAAACACTTTTTTTTTGACTAATTCCTTTCATCTTAATCGTCTCTCGCTCTTCGACTTCTATAATGTCCTGAGCATACGCATAGGTTTCGATCGTGTAAGTCAACCCCTAGTCACCATCAAAGCTATCCACTTTGCAATATTCCGTTTTAATCCCTATCCAACTAGAAACTATCTGTAAATCATTCACTACTTTATTTCTCGGGTAACTGTTTTATTTATTTTTGTCAAAGAACAGATTACAATTTTGTTACAAATCGTAACGTCAATTGTATAGTTATTTAAAATCTTCTAAATAGTAGACTTTATAAAAAAAGTGAGAAAATAATGGCAAAATTTGAAATTAAAAATATAGATGTTTTGGCTCAAAGAATGCTGGAGGATTACGATTCAGCAAATCCAGGTATGTTATTTTCTGAAGGTTTAACAATGAACGTTAATGAGGCGTGGCAACTCCAAATTGCAGTCGCAAATTTGAGAATTAAACGTGGGGAAAAACCCGTGGGATATAAAATTGGTTGTGTTGATAAGGGTAATCAAAAAATGATTGGAATGAATCATCCAGCTTGGGGTAGATTATGGGATACAGAACAATACGCTGATAGTGCGCAGTTACAAAAAAGTAACTATGATAATCCCGCTATGGAAGCCGAGTTTGGAATTGTTCTAGGGAGTGACATTGATCCTGACAAGACTGAATTTGAAGATATTATTGACGCGATTGCATCCGTTCACCCAGTTATTGAAATTCATAATTTTATTTTTAGAGGAGGATACCCGAAAGGTCCGGAATTATTAGCTAATAATGCAATACACTCGGGGGTAGTTCTAGGTAATAGCGTTAGTAACCCAAAGGATAAAATCTCAACGGATTTAGAGCTGATTTACGATGGGGAGGTTGTGGATTCTTGGAAAGATAAACGATGGCCTAATGATATGTTATCTGCTATCAGGTGGCTTATTGACCAACAAGCAAAAAATAGAATTAAACTTAAAAAAGGCGAACTCATTCTAACGGGTGCATTTGGACCACCTATTCCACTTGAGGATAAAAAGTTGGTTGAGTGTAAATCTTCAACACTCGGCAGTGTATCTGCTACATTTTTATAAATAGAAATCACAGGTTATGAGCAAAATGCGACGCAAGCAAAAATTTTCAGGAATTAAGATATTCCCTTCAAAACTCAAGTGAATAGGAATTTAGTTGTAACAATTTGGCACTTTGGAAAATATAATGAGCCTCACTCAAAGAATAATTTATTTACACTGGTCTTATGAGGATTCGTCCTTCTTTACCTCAGTACGACATTTACAAAAGCCAATTCTATCGATGCAGTCCACCATTTTAATACAAAGTGAAAACACGTCTTTAAAAAATTGGGAAAGAAAATGAGTTTATTTCTAGAAAGACAAGCAAAGATTCTGGAAACCTTGGAGAAATTAAAAAAGGATTGAACCATGAAAAAACTACTAATTCTAGCAACCCTTCTGTATTCGTCAGCCACCTATGCTGCTGTAGATGATGTTTATTATTGTGTCACGGATAATCTTACAGAAGTCACTGAGTCGGGTAACAAGCAATACAGCAATCAAGAATTCAAGTTTCGATGGACGGAGACGGAAATTATCTATTCAGGTGGTTTTATGGAGGTAGGCCGACATACTGTATTGGAACACTGGTCTTCCTTAGAGGCTTTTGAGGCCAGTAGTCCATTCGGGATGACTTGGTATAGGAAAGGGACACTAGCTACTACATCCTACAACGTATATGGTCGTTTTACAGTGATCTTCGCAACCTGCGAGAAGCTCTAAACGCATACATTAGGATACTGCTAATTGTGATGGCCACCCTGGTAACTCTGATATTGTTCCAGCTTTTGTACCTATGACTTTAGTATATCAAACACCGCTATAACTGGTTTTTAGAATCAAACCTTAAATATCAATATTGGACAATGTAATAGAAGATTTTGTGCCATGATTCACCCATTGCGGCACCTGTTATTTGGGTTTCCTCAACAAATTGTTCGCGATTCCTTGGCATATAGCTGTTGTCAGTTTCCGCTTTGTAATCTAGAAACGTAATAAATATATTTCAAAAACCCGCCTATCACTTATTTTTTACCTCGCTCAGTAATGGGGGTATGATAATTTCAAAGACGATAACTGGTATTGGGGAGGTACTACGATGAGTAAATTAATTCTGATTTGTCTTATATTTTTTTGCAACACCGCGTATGCAGACTGGATAGTCATAACGGGCCACCCTAAAAGTGATAATGAATTCTCCTACCACAGCAAAGATATTAAGGTCCACGAGGGCAAGGTAGGACTTTGGGTGAGGCAAAAAACCGTAAATGAAGCCACCAAATCTCAAATTGAAATAAATTGCGAGCAGAATACCGTTACTCTCCTGATGGTATATTTCTTTAATGATCGAAATTGGGAGGAGCAAGGAAAACTAAATGATGTGCCTCACACCGCGCAGATTCCTGTTGGGTCCGACTTAGCCGCGCTAACCACCAGTCTTTGTAAATGATGAGGAATAGGGAATTAGCTTAGGAAAACCTCCCGAATAAATCCACATAAAATCTGAGTGTCTCAATACCATCTCACAAGCTATTTAGGGCACTTTAATAATGGTATTATCTGTTTTTTTCATAGACTTGGCTTGCCCTATTTTATTCCGTTAGGTAGAAATGCCTCGAAATCCTATGGGATAGTTTCAAATTTTTTGTGGATTATTTTTTCAATTCTTAGGTAATCTGCTTATAGTCTATCTGCATTACTAATAAATACCGCAGTAGGTCGGTAAGGGGGTCTGCTAGTTTTTCTAATGTTTTTTTAGGAAATTTTTATGGACGCCACGTCAATAGTAACAAGCTCTCCTGTACCGTCGAAGCCGCCTGCTAGTGATAAAAAAATAATAGAAGCTAATACTGATGCCAAGCCGATGGTGGCCGTTGAGGGAAAATCAGGTCCTTCGGAGATTGGTTCTATAGTCGACATATCGGTATAAGGTTCTCTTTATACATATCGAGACAAATTTGTTTAGTCAGTGAAGTCGAATTTTTTTTGTCCAAAAAAATCTTAATAGCATCTATCTTAAAACCGTTCTTAAAAAATAGTTAAATTTACTATCGATGTTGTCGGCTTCTTTTAAAAGATCTTTATTTTTAAAACCCATTGATCGTAATAAATTTCTAAGGTCATAGAAAGAAACTACACTACCGCTGTCTGCCTCTACTATCAAAATACGTATTGGAAATACGATAAGTGCATTCCCATCTATTTTTTCTATTTTGCTTACCCAATGAGGAGCAACCAGTTCAATGGTAGCGGCGGTGATGTTTTTTTTATTTTTGGTGCTCACAAGATAATCATTGAATCTCATAGAACCAAAAATGCTTAGATTATATGTTCCTGAATGGAGTTTAATTTTCTCACTAATTTCTTCAATCGTTTGATTCGTGCCGATCTTTTTGATCGGACTTTCGGCTAAAACCTCTTCAATTCCAAAAACTAAAATTACGAATATTAAAAATTGGTTAACACATCTACGAAGACTAGCACACCTATTAAGAAATCTTGGGTATATCTTCAAATTCAATCTGGTAGCCCTAGAACATATATATCATCGCCATGTGCGCCAATGATGCTACCAAATTCGTTATTAAAACTACCACCAGCGGCAAAAGCAATGTACTGCTTTCCCTCAATTTCATAGGTAATGCAGCCAGCATTAACCGACACATTATCAGGAATGGGCCATTGTAATAATCTCTCACCAGTAGTCGCATTGAAGGCTGAAAAGTAGGTCAAAGTTACGTCAACGTCTGAGGTCTCCACTGTTTCAGGCATAAATACCAAATTTCCAGCCGTAGAACACGTACCGCTAAAGTTGAATGTATCAGTTTTATGTGTCCATTTTACGGTGCCTGTCAATGGATCGTAGGCAACTAGCTGTCCGGACCACTCCTCTTTGGTGTCGGTTTTGTTTCTGCCGTAAGACCAATAGCCTCCACCCCCAAATCCTTTGGAGGGATCATGCAATGACGTATCTGGAACGGCCGTAAAATTGGTTGGACCAATATTTGCCGGAATGTACGATAGGCCTGTCAGCGGACTGTGGGAAAGTGGTGGAAAATCCGAACCTCCGTACACTGAAGGTTCCACCCAAACGTCCGAAACAGGAACTTCAGGTGACCACTGTGAGGGAGACATGTGTTTGGATATATAAGTTCCTGGAGGACCAGGAGGAGTAAATATCGGGGATATATACAGAGTTCGCCCCGAATGCGAGATGGTTCGATCTCCTTGACTAACAAAGGCTTCAGATTTACACATTGGTTGTGTGGGATAAGGTATTTCCGGCTGACCTTCATTATTAACAACTGACGTAGTTGTGGGAACCGCAGTCTCAGGACATTCGTGTAATAATTCACCTGTTTTAGAATCAAAAAGGTAATACCATCCGGTTTTTCCGGCGGCACCCACTATCGTTTTATCTTTACCGTTTACCTTGAGGTTAAAAATCATTGGGGAGCTTCCCTGATCATAATCCCAGAGGTCGTGATGAACTTGTTGAAAATGCCAAACTCTTTTACCAGTGGCAACATTTACCGCTACTATCGAAGCAGAAAATAAATTGGCACCCTCTCTTCTCGTGCCATCAAGATCTGGTCCTGCATTGCCTGTACCGAAAATTACGAGTCCGTTTTTTGCGTCAAAGGCTGGCGAAACCCAAACAGCCCCTCCGCCTCGGGAATAAGGGTTTTTAAAGATCCCCGTTGTGACATTTGGCCATGTGTCACCCCCATATTCGCTAGGAGACGGCACCGTGTAAAACCTCCACAATAGTTCACCGTTGTCGGCATCATAAGCGGAAATATGCCCTCTAGTCTGATGCTCTCCGCCAGCGTTTCCAATGACAATAATGTTACGCCCACTCGCCGCTCCATTGGAGGGTATCAGACTTTTAGGTATGAAAACAGGAGCTTGAGTTAGGTAATAACCTGCATCCCCATCTGCCGTAGTGATATAACCCCCAGTAGATTCGGAATTATCTTTAAAGTTTGTGTCTAGCTCACCAGTTTTGGCATTTATGGACCAAACCCTGGCATCATATGTGGATAAGTAAATCCTGTTGTTTCCGTACCCGATTCCCCTCGAAGATCGGGTGTAGTAAACGGCATCTTTAACCGTGGAGAGAGTGACTTCTTTTTTCCAAATTTCCGCACCCGTTTTTGCGTTAACAGCGATTACTCCCATTTTATCTTTTGTAAATTCACCTACATCCGGAATGTACATGGTGTCTCTCACGACCAAAGGATTAAAATACCATGCCAGCCAAGCTTGGGCTCCTCTCCCCGTTTCATATTTCCACTTTTGCTCTAACTGACTAACATTGGTGGTATCTATAGAATCGAGTCTCGAAAATCTTGTGTTGCCATAATCTCCCGAGAAAGAAGACCAACCCACGGTTCCCCCGGCTAACTTCTTAGCGGCCTTTGGCGATGTGGCATTTTTGATGTTGGACAATATCGGAATAATATCATTGTCAACTTTTGTTCTGAAATTGGTGAGTTTGTCTGTGATGGTGCTATCCGGATTAAGAGTGTCAATTTCTCTGAGCTTTTCAGCTAATGTTGTAGCAACGTTGTGAACTTCTGTGTAGTTGGTATTACTTTCTTTACCCTTCACATAGTCTTCAAAAACGTCTATTGAGTCATCAAATCCCATCTCTGTTTTTAATTCGGTTATTGCATCTTCTTGTGGTTTTCCCTCTTGTATTTTGGCATAAACCAACGTGGTTAGTGGACTTACTACGCTAGACTTAGTGGCTGGGGCGACCATAGTATATGATTCTGTCAAAGGTGAATTTGGCTCATCAAGATCAACCGTTACGCCAGCAATGGCTTTTGCTACTTTGGGGCAAGAATTAACCGTAGACGTAGCGACATTAAAATAATAAGCCCCGCTCTGATCAGATAATGTAGAAATTTCGCCGTCGTCTAATTCCCCATTGTTATTACAATCCAAGAAAACTGTCGCTGACTTGAGATAACCGTCAAGGACAATGCCAGAATTGTTCGCACCAGAGCGATCTACTGTTCCCCCTCCTCCGCAACTTATTAACAACGGGATACTAAATAGAAATGGTATTGTGATACGATGCATGAGCTAATCTCCAAGGGAATAAAAGAAATTTTCTGAGAGTTTATCATGTTGTGATATCCACAATCCTCCTATTTCAAATATTTTTTTTCTAGCCAGGATCTTCACAATTCTACGATCTTAGCTAGGATCCCATTTCTAAGACAAAACTTTTCAATTTGTCGCAATTTTTTTTCTGCCTAGCCCAAGAAATAGACACTAAATACAAAACGCACTAGACTCGACAAACACACTAATAAAACTAAGATACCCTAAATTTATGAGGTATAAATTCAAATCGCAAGACGAATTTACTGACTACAACGGAACCTAATCTAATGATGTTTATGCAAGATCTATTTTTATTGAGAGAGGTATAACGATGCTACAAAAAACAGATTTTTATATAAATGGCGAATGGGTTAAACCACAATTTCAAAATGACTTCGAGGTGATTAATCCAGCCGATGAAAAACCATTTGCCCAAATATCCCTAGGCACCAAGAAAGATGTTGACAAGGCGGTATCAGCCGCGCGAATGGCATTTCATTCATGGAGTTTATCAACTAAAAACGAAAGAGTTGCTCTATTAGAAGCACTCGCCAATGTTTATGGAAAACGATCATCTGACATGGCGGATGCGATTTCGATGGAAATGGGTGCTCCGATAAAGCTAGCTACTAATGCTCAGACTGCAGCCGGATTGGGTCATATTAAGGCGTTTATAAGAGCTATTAAGACATTTGAGTTTGAACATCAACTACGAGAGGACACACCAGATGAATACATAATTCACGAACCAATTGGAGTTTGCGGGCTGATTACTCCTTGGAATTGGCCCATGAATCAAGTAACTCTCAAAGTAATTCCCGCTGTTGGTGTAGGTTGCACGGTTCTCCTTAAACCATCGGAAATTGCTCCAATGTCATCTATACTTTTTGCGGAATTCATGCATGAAGCTGGATTCCCTAAAGGTGTATTTAATTTAGTGAACGGAAATGGTCCCGATGTTGGTGAAGCCATGAGCGCCCACCCGGATATTGATATGATGAGTTTTACGGGATCAACACGAGCGGGTATCGCTGTTTCCAAGGCCTCATCTGATACAGTAAAAAGGGTAGCTCTGGAACTTGGTGGCAAGGGTGCAAACATTATTTTTGCCGATGCCGACGTAGCAAAGGCAGTAAAACGAGGCACTATGCACTGTTTTAACAACACTGGGCAATCGTGTAATGCACCAACTCGTATGTTAGTCGAACGCCCGGCTTACGAGGAGGCGATAAAAATTGCCCAACAAACAGCAGATAACACACAGGTGGGATTACCAACGCAGGACGGAAATCATATTGGACCGTTAGTCTCAAAAGTGCAGTTTGATAAAGTCCAAGATTTGATTCAAGCAGGACTAGATGAAGGAGCTCGTCTTTTGAGTGGAGGTATCGGAAAGCCTGAAGGTTTTGTCGACGGTTATTTCGTTCGACCAACAATTTTTGCTGACGTAACTAATCAAATGCGCATTTCAAAAGAGGAGATTTTTGGGCCTGTGCTATCAATAATTCCATTTGATTCAGAGGATGAAGCAATTAAAATTTCGAACGATACCAGCTATGGATTAACTGACTATGTGCAAAGTGGCGACATAGACCGAACCCAAAGGGTATCTCGTCGTTTGCGGGCTGGAATGGTTCAAGCAAACGGAGCAGGCAGGGCTTCTGGAAGCCCATTTGGCGGATACAAACAGTCTGGAAATGGAAGAGAAGGTGGAATCCACGGATTTATGGAGTTTTTAGAAGTAAAAGCCGTATCAGGTTGGAAAAGGACAAGTTGATTTGAGTGGAATAAAACACTTTTATGTAGACTTTCATTGATCAAAATCATTACGATAATTTCTTTTGGTACCTATTAATCTGGGGAGTTGCTCCGTTACAATCTTGGATCTTTTGTATAGAGAATCAATTGGAGCACCCTTCCCTTAATTTTCCCCTACCGTAACCATTTTTTTATTAATAGATTCTATTATATTAGATTGAGTGAGTTAAACACATGATACGGTATTTTTAAGTATTTTAGATACTTTTTAGCAGAACTTAAATTCCATCATGCTACATAAGTCCCGAAAATACAATGGAGTCGATTGGTTTACCAGGAACCTTGTTTGTGCCCGAATTGTCTCTTTGTTGTATGGAGCGTGGTTGTTTAGAGTGATAACCGCCATCCAAACTTTGGGGAAGAGGTGTTGTGCAGTGCCTTCCCTTGTCCACTACAACTCCTCTTCTCCCGCTAACTTTTCAGATGGTGAAACAAGGGCTGATGTCCTTTGCACATGTAACACCATTCTTTTTTACCCTGCTTCCCCAATCCATTGTTCACTACAACCACTAAGAGAGCAAACCTCCCCTTATTGTCACCAATTGTGATATTCAATTAGGCCGAATACGCCGGTGTTTACCGACTCATCGGAATATCTAGGAGCGGAGGCTTTACATATACCACTCACGGTTCATATATGATCTCTTTTTGCATCAAAAAATATGCCCTAAAATACTCCACCATCAATTAATTTTTCACCTCCCCTGGCATTGAGGGTGTTATTATTTTTGAAGAAAACTGGGATGTATCTTAAGGTCGAATATGAATAGACCATTATTCATATTTTCCCACAGTCCCCGTTGAAATTATGGCTTTGTCCAATAACTCAATAGAAAAAAGTTCAACATATTGAATTTATGTAATAAAATAATTAGGAGCGTAATATGGTAAATCCATTTTCTGATCAGCGCCGATTTATGGACGCTTGCGATCAAACCACGGGTGGGGAAATAAACAAAAAACAGTATGACCTTTATAGAACCCTTATTGCCGAGGAGGTTGGTGAGCTAGAAGAAGCCGTAGCTACGGACGATAACGTAGAGCAATTGGATGCATTAATTGATATATTAGTAGTTACTATAGGAGCTATTCATTCAATGGGAGCTGATGCTGAAGGGGCTTGGAATGAAGTTTTACGAAGTAATTTGGCGAAAATTGATAGTTCGACCGGAAAAGTCATAAAGCGAGAAGATGGTAAAGTTTTAAAACCTCAAGGTTGGAAACCACCAAATCTTTTGCCGTTTATATATTCACGTTGATGGAGACAAATTCACAGATACAGAATGTATTACACAGAAACAAGGCTCGGTTTGTTGCTAACCATCCAACAGAGATTAATCCAAAATGGAATAATTTACACAAGGTTATCTGCTCGATCTGGACAAACCAGTCATGTTAACTAATTGACGAGCTGCACCGTTCAGTAGATAGGCTTTTTTGCTGAGAGAATCGTAACTCCAACTTCTAATATGCCTGGTAGCAGCGTTGATTTTGTATTTGAAGAACAATATCGACCATGGCCTTCTATCTTTTAATAAAATCCGTCCGTGATTTGAAAGAAAAAAATTCTCGTGAGGACTTGTCCGAGGAATAAAAAAGGAGAACTGCTAATAACTAGGAAAAATCCATAGCAATTCCCCTAAGGCATGGAGCGAAGGGACACAACTCCACACATATAAATGACATGTAAACAGTTAATAGGGTTCCTAATAAACAAACCAGATAGGATATTTATTTCACACGGTCACAAAGGTGACGTATTGGTGCTCTTAGAAAAAAATTTTATGCATCTAAAAGCCAATATACCACTGACTTATTTTTCATTTAAAACACCCACATTCACTTATTTTATCGACTTTTAAGTGCTTTTTAATGTTTTTTATTGGATTTTAGTGTAATTTTTTGAAATTATCTAAATCAAAAACACAACTGTCTGATGTGTAGGAACCTTAATTATTAGCCATAAGTCCTGGTGCCACGTGGGGTTGGGTTCTTTCTTCCCACATAGGAGAGAAATTGTTTTTGGAATCGGTCCACAATTCTTCTTCTTTTAAATTTACCTAGGCCTTCTAGACAGTCAGCATTACTCGCAAAACAAGCTCGTGGTTTTTTCGAACAAAATTTGGTTATACTGCGAAGTAGAACGCAATAATATGAACAGAGAAATTGCAGGAACCGCTATTATCTTTTTAAAAGGCTATAAGGTGATACCCACAAGGCAATTTGGAAACACAGGACATGAAAGTTCGTCGGTCATATTCGGCGCAGCAGCACTCTGGAATGAAACACAGTATGATTCGGATAAGTTACTTGAAATTTTGATTAACTACGGAGTAAACCATATTGATGTTGCACCGAGGTATGGCGAAGCTGAGGTTCGGGTTGGGGTGTGGATGAAAGAGCACCGAAAAAGATTTTTTCTAGCCACTAAAACAGACAACAGAACTTATCAGGGAGCCAAGGAGGATTTTTTTAGATCACTTGATCGATTGCAAACGGATTACGTTGATTTAATTCAGCTTCATAGCCTTACTAACCCTGACGACTGGCAAACCTGCTTTGGACCAAAAGGGGCTTTGGAAGCCTTAATAGAATTCAAAAACCAGGGGTTAGCCAAATTCATCGGTGTTACAGGGCATGGTTGGATCGCGCCTGCAATGCACCGTTGGAGTCTAGAAAAATTCAATTTTGATTCCATTCTGATGCCCTGGAGTTGGCATGCCTCTAATTTTCGTAATTATAAAGAGGAATTTAATAAGACAGCCAAAATCTGTGAAAAACGAAAAATAGCGATACAAACCATTAAAGGGATAGCCAGAGGCCCATGGGCCGCCGGCGTCAAACCAAACCGTTCCACGTGGTACCAACCCTTTGAAGATGAGAACGTGATTAAAAACTGTATCCATTGGATATTAAACCGAAAGAATATATTCTTAAATTCAGTTGGCGACATTAATCTTGTCCCATTAGTACTAAAAGCTGCACAAAATTTTGAGACTTGTCCATCTGAAGCAACGATGCAAAACATCGATCAATCCATTGGAACAGCATCGATTTTCGGTATCTAGGTAGAGAGAGATAGTCACGCAAGAAAATACCATCAAATTATTTCAGGTGAAATATCAATGAGTCATAATCCAGTTTATCTAATCGGCGACATTTTTGTAAAAAATGTAGAACAATACGAAAAATACATCAATAAGGTGACATCTGTGGTAGAAAAATTTGGAGGAGAATATTTAATCAGAGGAGGTCAGGTAGATATCATGGAGAAAAAAACTTGGAACCCAAATAGAATTGTTCTCATAAAATTCCCAAACAAGGTGGCTGCCATGACTTGGTATGAATGTGATGAGTACCAACCTATAAAAAATCTTAGAATAGAAAATTCAATCTCAAATATTATTTTTGTAGAAGGTTCATAATAAGTTAGTTAAAGATATTTAGGTATTTCAAAAAAATGCAGAGTAAAGCTTGCCTTTGAATTCTTACTAGAGTCATTTTACATTTAAAAACAAGATGACATTAACAAACAATCAAGCTTTTTATTGTGAAATAGCTATTAGTTAGTTGCTCGATCTAATCGAGCCCAACTCATGTTTGATATTTTTCGTAAAATTTTGTGACATCACTTGCAAAATTCAAGGCATCGTTGCCAAGCAAAACTTACTTGATGCTCTTAACAATTACTCACTAGTGGAAATTTTACGAGTTTTATGGAATGATCAACAAAACTAATAAACTTAAAAAAACTTCATATTATTATTTATTTTATGAAATATAAAAAAATAGACGTGTATGGATAACTTTTTTGAAAGTGGCGAAAAAGAAGCTCTAAAGCTACCCAACCGGGGGCCGGTTCTTTTTGAAAACAATGGCCAATTGCATCCATCGATCGTAGATTCCTACTCAAAATATGGGTTTTACGTCTTTAAAAATGTGATTTCAGCTAAAGAGCTTGAGGATATGGATTTTGATTTTAAGCATTTAAGGAGCCGCTTACCCCTGAAAAAAGGCTCCGTAATTGATTCTAAAGGGAGACCCGCAATTAGTATAAATTGCTCTGCACCTACGCTCCAGTGGGCCAAGCCCTTGAGTGACCCTAACGGTGGAACAGGTTCAGCAGGGGGTCGTTACCCGGTAAAGATGGAGGAACCCAAACCTAAATTAGGATCTCCGGAAGATATTGTTTATTTGATCCTTGGGTCGTTGCAATTTTCCGAAGCTCACCTCAGATTATATGGCCACCCGGATTTGCTGAAAATCGCTGAATCGATAAATGGTAAAAATTTTACGCCTTTTAATGAATCAATATTCATAAAAGAACCCGGCCTTGGCGCATCCGTGGCTTGGCACCAAGATGGTATTACGCATTGGGAAAACCCTAATTGGGAAGAAGGAATACACGGCTTTAACTTTATGATTCAACTCTACGGCAGTACCTCAGCCAATGGGGTTTGGGTTGTACCCGGCACACACAAATTAGGCAAAGTAGACATAGAGGAAATGGTGAAAAAAAATGGCCACCCTCGTTTACGTCAAGCCGTTCCCATCATTTCCGATCCGGGTGATGTGATTATAAACAATAGACAACTCGTTCATGGGTCATTTGCTAATACCAGCGATAAAATTAGAGTTACCTTCAACCAAGGATTCCACAAACGATCCTCAGTCTTAGGAGTCACGGGAGGTGGTCTTCATAATGCGCGTGCGGTTTATACGGAACAAAGAATTCGACAAAGATCAAGTTTGATTGAATTAGCAATTGACGCGAGGGCGCAAAGCTACCCAACGGAACAATCTTACAAATATGAACCAATGAAGGGAGTGTCTTGGAAAAAGAAATGGTTACCCGGAACTCTGGAAGAGTTGAAAGACTATAATCTACTCGATTTTAGTATTTAAGGACATGGGGAAGACAAAAATAGCAAATATTCTCGCTTAATTTTTGCGATCATAGCCGCAGCAAGTCATTAATATTTTCATGGAGAATATGCCTGTTATTAAATTTATCAAACTACCTAGGAAACCAAGTAGATGACTAAGGAAATCGGAAATTGTTTATGTGGCCACATTGAGGTGACTTGTGAGGACCTACCTAAAAATGTTGTTGCCTGCTATTGTAAAGATTGCCAGAAAGCATCCGGCGGTGGACCCACATTTAATATACCCATTTCAGATGACTTGGTTAAAATAACTAAGGGGCAAACCTCATACATAGAAGTTACAGCTGACAGTGGCAATTCTGTTGAGAGACATTTTTGTGGTCAATGTGGTTGCGCCATATACTCTAAACTCCCCACTAAAACTGTTTGGAAGGCTGGTCTTTTCGTTCATGTGAAATATTTAAAGGTGGTTAAGAATATCTGGGCCAGTACTGCAAATCAGCTTATTAAAGTTAATGAGAACATTACTTCGTACGAGAAAAATTTAACATAAGAGACGATTATCGATTTTGTGAAATCCTTGAAAAAAATAACTACTCAATTTGTCATTATGGTTTTAGCACAGCTCTTATTTTCCAACACAGGGGGTAATGAGATGGCGAAGAGCAACTAATTATTCTTTTCAAAACATAAAAGCATACGCCGATGTTTTTATTATAATTTTGATTATTTGTTCAATTTTTTCCTAAAGCCAAAACTGGAGTCAAAGAGCCTTTAGTTAACTCGGGCCGGCAAGTAACTAGTTTTTAGGATTAGTACTATGGTATGATACTTTATATCTAAATGTACCGAGGATAATTTTAATGGAGAATATTAATCGCCTAAGTTACTTAGTGGACAAAGTTGCAGTCTCTACTTCATTAATTTGTGCTGTTCATTGCCTATTCCTCCCCGTTTTTGTCGTAACTTTTCCGACCATAGCAGCGACAATATTCGGGCAAGAAGCTTTCCATCAAATTTTGGCTTACTTTATTATTCCAATCAGTTTTCTCGGGCTCTTTATGGGCTGTAGGAAACATAAAAACTTACTTGTGAAGATCATAGGTTATGGCGGGTTAAGTATCTTGGGGCTAACTGCCGTGCTCGGTCATGGAACGCTTGGAGAGGTTGGAGAAAAAATCTTCACCCTAGTCGGATCATTTGCCATAGCGACAGCGCACGTTCGAAACTACTTATTGTGCCAGGGGCTTGATTCCAACTCATGATATAGGCAAGCGCTTTTCTTAATAGTTTGGAAAAAATAGGTACGGGTATTGGGAAAAAGTCAAAATGACCATTCAAGTTATCACAGTCTCTTGATAATAGCGTAGCCTAGTAATGTTAAAGCAAAATATATAATGTTAAATTTGGATTGATCTCCCACAAGTTCTCATAGGAGGGCTTACCGCTTCTTGCCATAGCTATAATAAACTTTCACCAGCGTCATATATCAATTTTTTCCTTGAATTTTTTCAATTATCTGCTCAATTTTATCTAAACGATTAAGTATTGTTTTCAAGTTATTTTCACTTTGATCAGTAGGCGTAGATACTCCATTCGGGTTTTGTTCCTGATGTCCCCGTCCGATCGATTGTTTTATCTTTCTACCTAGGACGGCAAACACCTTAATAACGCGACTGATACCCTTCATCTGCAGGCTATTCCTCTCCTCCACCTCCACCAAATCTTGGGCGTGCGCAAAAGTCTCATACGAAAGCAAAATTCCATTGGCATCTGAAGATGCCTCTAACCTTTGGGCAACATTCACCTCCCCACCAATAATAGTGTAGGTTAGCCTTTGGTCACTACCAAAATTGCCTACATTACAATAACCTGTATTTATCCCCATTCTTACCTGAAAAGGATCAGCAAACCCTTTGCTTCTCCAATTTTGTTGTAATTGTGTCATTTTTTCTTGCATTCTTAGAGCCATTTTGACGCACGCCCTAGCGTCCTCTC
>CACKOO010000019.1 GCA_902601765.1 Hydrogenophilales bacterium
CTCGAAGGCTAACCATCCAATGCAAATGATTAAAATGGAAGTTCAAGATATTTATGAAATTATAAGACCTTGTGGATTAGCCCCCAAAAAGTCGCAAGCAATTTCTAGCCTTTCTAAAATTTTAGTGGAAAAGTTTGATTCGGTAGTGCCAAATAATTTACCAGACCTTGAAAGCCTACCAGGAGTCGGTCATAAAACAGCAAGTGTTGTAATGTCTCAGGGGTTTGGATATCCTGCTTTTCCAGTAGATACTCATATTCATAGGCTGGCTCAACGATGGGGACTAACCAATGGGAAAAGTGTCGTTCAAACAGAAAAGGATTTGAAAAATTTGTTTCCTAAAGCCGCATGGAACAAACTTCACCTTCAAATTATTTTTTTCGGAAGAGAGTTTTGTACTGCTCGGGGTTGTGATGGCACAAAATGTAAAATTTGTTGTACTTGTTATCCGAGAAGGAAAAAGGCGATAAAAACCTGTAAAGCATAGGCATATAAACTGGCTAAGAATAATTAGGGGATGGTCCGTACCGTAAATTCTATAGGCACAAAAAAAGGTTTATCGTAACTTTCTATAAACGACTTTTACTGCCTTTCTCGGACATTTTTCCCCACCTGGGATTTAATGCCAAAGAAGTCATATTATGATATCGATATTGATATAGAATTGAATTTGCGAACGGAAATTTTATCAAAAATAATTGCTCATAACGAAAATTAGTTCTAGGGCTAGAGTCACCTAACGTATAATCGTCTTTCTGGTCCAACATAAAATTATGTAAATGTCTTGAAAGCCACAGCTTTTTCTATTTAAATAAGCTTGAACTTACCTGATCTATCAAAGTCAGTGGCTAGGCAGATAGGGATAAGATAGTTGTCGTATAGATATATTAGATAAAAGCCGTCAAACAATGTGTCCATCGTATCTCAAGAGAAAATAAAGTTGATAGGACAAAAATAGAAATGAAGAAAGAGACTTATGTATATAGCAATGAATCGATTCAAAATTGCTTTGGGAAGAGAAAATGAATTTGAAAAAATTTGGAAAGAACGGGAAACATATTTAGATGATGTTCCAGGTTTTCTAAATTTTCATTTAATCAAAGGTGAAAAAAGAGAATTACATACTGTATACGTTTCTCATAGCACTTGGCGATCACAATGTGATTTCTCTAATTGGACAAAATCAAAAGAATTTCGAAGTGCGCACAAAAAAGCTGGAGGAAATAAAACGGTCTATCTAGGGCACCCCATATTTGAAGGCTTTGAAGTCGTGCTTTAACTGTATTCGATTACAAAGATCGGTATATATTGTAAATTAATGAAGATTATAGAGTTTAAAATCATTACCTTCTTTTCTATTTTAGGTATAGCAGCATTTATTTTATCAATGATTTCGGGTATTTTAGTATGGAATCATTCAAAGGATAGATGTGGCGATGTTTATACTGAATACGTACAGAGTTTCGACAAAGATCAGGTAAAAATATCGAAACAGTGGTTTGATTCTTATATAGAGTGTTCCACTTCACACGACGGATTAAGAGAAGTAATAATACACTTGACTTTAAGCGGCACCTTTATAGCAATAGTGTTTTTTTCTATTATTATGGCATGTGTTTATAGTTTAAGAACTAGTAGAAATTGAACCGGAGGTAAAATTGACAGAAGAGTGGCTATATCAAGTTCGAATCAAGGTTAGCAAAAAAATCTCAGATGAATTAAGGCGAAAAACCCCGTCAAACTCATCAAATAAAATTTCTTTAATTGCAACTAATTTTGGAACAACACCTGTATGTACTTTTGATGCTTTCCGTGGATATTGTGCCGAGGCAGAACGTAACGGGGTCGAGGGATATCCGCTCTACCAGTGGACAAAAGACACTATAGAAAATCCAAGTAAAAAAGATAAACATAGTCGATCCTTCGCTTTCTATGCTGGATCTGCTCAAGTGTATGATCTTAAACTTGCTCGTTCCCTACACGATGCATTGGTACCACTTCTGGAAGAAGGCCAAATTGAAGATTTGAGTTTAATCGACAGCAACCCGAAAAATAACCCACAACCACCACAAAAAGATCAGGTAGACTAAAAGCGTAGGAAAGTAGTTTGAAGAAAAAAATGAGATAAAATCAGCAAAGAATGTTATGCAACTAGGAGAGTATAAACATGGAGCCACTAGCAATTCGTTTACATGAAAATGACAATGTTGTCACTGCAAAATCGAATATAAGCCTAAATTCTACGATAGAGAAAAAAATTAACACTAATCAAAGAATTCCATTAGGTCATAAAATAGCCACTCAGGACATAATAAAAGGTGGAGAAATCATTAAGTACGATAATATTATCGGTATCGCGAAAGAAAACATAAGTGCTGGGGATCACGTTCATGTCCACAACACCGGAATGGCAACACGAAAAAAAGACTATCAATTTTCCGAGGGATGCAAAACTCTAGAAATATTGCCCGAAAGCGAAAGAGCGACTTTTATGGGTTATCGTAGAGATAATGGAAAAGTTGGAACTAGAAACTTCATTGGGGTAATTTCATCTGTAAATTGTTCAGCTACCGTGTGTAAAAAAATAGCTGACGCATTCGACGAAGAAGTATTATCCGAGTTTGATAACGTAGATGGCGTAGTATCGATTACACATGGAACAGGCTGCGGGATTAATAGTAACGGACTTGGATGGGAACTATTACAAGCCACTATCGAGGGGTATTCAAAACATCCCAATTTTGGTGGATTGATTGTTATTGGACTGGGCTGCGAAGTCAATCAAATCAGTGGAATGGCCCAGTCGATGGAATGGAAAAGCTCTAGTACATTCCGAATGATGACCATACAAGGAATTGGAGGCACTAGAAAAACTATCCAAGAAGGAATAGTTTTGGCAAAAGATATGCTACCCATTTTGAACAAACAAGACAGAGTAAAGTGTCCAGCGTCTGAACTAATTCTCGGCCTAGAATGTGGAGGGTCAGATGCATATTCGGGCATGACAGCTAACCCCGCACTTGGTGCGGCGGTTGACTTGTTAGTAAAGAATGGAGGAACTGGCACGTTAGCCGAAACACCAGAAATTTTTGGTGCAGAGCATTTATTAACCCGAAGGGCTATTAATACGCAAGTTGGCCAAAAATTAGTCAATTTCATCAAATGGTGGACAGAAGATTATCTGGTAAAGTTTGAAGAAAATAGAAACCAATTACACCAAGATCCTTCTCCCGGAAATAAAGCAGGGGGGTTAACGACGATACTGGAAAAATCTTTAGGAGCAGTAGCGAAAGGTGGGACTACAAATTTAGTTGATGTCTACCAATTTGCAGAAACGATCAAAGCCAAAGGTTTTACATTCATGAATACCCCCGGATATGACGTCACAAGCGTAACAGGTTTAATAGCCGGAGGGGCAAACATGATTTGTTTTACCACCGGAAGAGGCTCTGTTTTTGGTTGTAAGCCAGCGCCATCTATTAAATTAGCGACTAACGATAAACTATACAACCATATGTCAGAAGATATGGATGTTAATTGTGGAAAAATTTTATTGGGAGAATCTACTATTGAAGAAATGGGAGAAGAAATTTTCCAACTAATTTTAGATGTAGCATCGGGTAAACAATCTAAATCTGAAATTAACGGCCTAGGAGATTTAGAATTTGTACCCTGGCAAATGGGAGCTATTACGTAATTGTATGTCCGAATTATATTTGTTAGATTTAAAATCTAACCGTACTGATTTTTTCTAATATGCAATCGCGGAAAATAAATTTAGAAATGAAAACAAATATCCACAAAATTCAGCCTCGAAGAAGCTTCATATTCACACCCGGCTTAAAACCAGAGATGTTTCCAAAAGCTTTGGCTAGCGGAACGGATATTGTATGTGTCGAGCTCGAGGATGGCATAGCCCCAAAAGATAAACCCATAGCCAGGGAAATCGCTATTAAACTTTTTGAAGGAAATGAAAGGCAAAACGGAATTGAACGAATTTTACGCATAAATTGTTTGAGAGAAAAGTTTGGTATTGATGATGTGAAAGCTATCCTAGATACAGAAAGCCCTCCTCCAGCAATCATGATGCCAAAAGTCATTTCTCCGGATGAGGTGCTAATCTTGGATAAATTACTGACAGAAAGACAGCACCTCTGCCGTCTGCACGTGATTATAGAAACCAACAAAGCATTAAATTTGGCAAGTGAAATTGCCCAATGTAGTGATAAGATTGATGCCCTTTTTTTTGGAGGTGTAGACATGGCAGCTGAATTACGATGTGAAAATTCATGGGACTCCTTGCTTTACGCTAGATCAAAAGTAGTTCACGCCGCCGCTAGTGCTGGCATTGATGTCATAGATGTTCCATTCCTAGATTTAGATGATCCGGAGGGAATGAGGCGAGAAGCAATCAAAGTGAAACAATTAGGGTTTACCGGCAAAGGGTCAATACACCCAAAACAAATTTCAATTCTGAATGAAGTATTTACTCCTAGCTTAGAAGCTATAAAAAAGGCAAAACGTATTATAAGTACATTTGAATCAGCAGACACAGGTTTAGTTGTCATAGACGGAAAGTTAATTGAGAAACCTGTTTTACGAGAAATGTATAGAATAGTTAACATTGCTGATAAAATCAAAAACCAAGATACAACTCAAGTCAAATAAAATCTTCACATGCTCTCTGGCACAAAAATTTACCTAAGAGCATTTTATAAGGCCTTCATATCACCCACAAAAGCGCAAACTAGTTATTCGCAATATGCCGAAGATATTATAATCTATAACATTTTCAAGTCTTTTAATCTAAAAAACAAAGGCATATATGTTGATGTTGGATCAAATCATCCTAGGAGAGGTTCCAACAGTTATTTTTTTTATAAAAGAGGATGGAGAGGTCTTCTAATAGATCTAGAATACGACAAATTTCTCGCGGCTAAATGGTCCAGACCTAGAGATACCGCCGTGCTCGAAGCCGTTTCTGCAAAGCGTGAAAAAGTTGATATTATGACTCAACAAACATTTTCAACAAATACAACTATCAAAAAAGATGCTGTCGATCAAAGTTTCAGGAAAATCGCGTCTATTTATACTAAGCCTTTACAAGAGATATTGATTGATAATCGGATACCAAAAAACTTTGAACTTTTATCTATCGATGTTGAGGGTAGCGATCTTGACGTTCTTTTGGGAATCGATTTTTCATGCTACCGTCCCAAAGTGGTGTGTGTAGAAAATTGGGAAGTTAGTAAAGGAATTACTGCTGTGTGCAACAGTGAAATACATCTTTTTCTAGTTAATAATAAATATCAGTTATCCGCATGGTCTGGATTTTCTACCATATACTCCCGAGCTAGAACCAATGTTGAAGGGACGAAATGAGAATGCCAATAAAACAATTTATAAATTTTCTATTGCTTGGATTCGCATTCCTTGCGATGGGATCCGGTGGCAATCTCCCAGTTTTCTCAGATGGATTGAAAGCTTACAAATCTGGGAGCTACCAATTAGCGTTCACCATTTGGGAACCAATGGCGATTAATGGTCATACTGAGGCTCAGTTGTACCTTGGAAACATGTTTGATTTAGGAGAAGGGGTAGAAAAAAACAGATCAAAGGCTGCTGATTGGTATCGTCTAGCAGCAAAAAAAAAAATATTATTGCGCAATATAACCTAGGGTGGCTATACAGGTTCGGAAAAGGGGTATCAAAGAATCAAGTTAGGGCTATGGAATTATTTCTTTTATCTGCAGAAAAAGGATTACTTATCGCGCAAGCCAGCTTAGGCTCGATGTATCGCTTCGGAGAAGGGGGGAAGAAAGACTTAGTTCTGGCACATATGTGGACTAACATAGCATCTATGCGTGGTGACTACAGCTCTAATCGAAATACGTCATTAATAGAAAGAGAAATGACAGATTTGCAAATTTCTCATGCCAAAAAGCTTGCAGTCAAGTGCAAATTCAAAGAATATATTGGGTGTGTTTCAATGCTAACTGGTTTGCCAAATAATGATATTAAGTCTCACTATTAATCTTTAAAAGTGTATTAAATATGATCAAGCTAAATACATGAAAAACCTTACATTCATCATATTATTATTGACCATGCCATCTACGGTTTTTTCGGAATGGCGATTTCGGGAACATGATAAAAACACGGGTATAACCTATCGACTTGATTACAATGAGATACGTAAAAAGGGGAATTACGTGTATTTTAGAACACTACTAGATCTTTCTAAACCTTTTGACAACGGTACGAATTCTATTGAACAACATTACAAGGTAAACTGCGATGAGCTAACAATCCAATGGGTTAAAAAATATTTTTTCCAAGAGCCTCTAGGCGAAGGTGAGCCAATCCAAACTGGCAATAATAATAATCCAAGATGGGGACATCCCTTACAGGGTTCTTTTTTTGATAGATCGGTAAGGTTCGTTTGTGAATTTGTTAAGAAAAATTAGGGTAACTTTCTTAGGTTAATTAAATTTAGTCTCGCATCCAACAGTAATATAATGAAACCAGAATTGATAAGCATTTAAGAATTGTTTTCAAATAAATTTTATTTCACATGAATTATTTAATAAGCAAAAAAATGACTGATTATTGCCACATAAACGCCTGCATTGCTTTCCAAAAGCAAATTATTATTGTTTAAACTCCGAAAAACTTCATATTTCTATTCTAAACATATATAGTTTTTTAGCAGATTAATTCAAAGGGGATCAAACTTGGAGCCAGCTTGTAAAGTCTGCAAAAGCAAAACAAAATTTTTAGGAAATATACCATTTAATAGAGGAAATGAAGGAGAATTGAATCAAAAATCTCCTCCTGGAGGCGAATCAATCCCCTATTTCATATGCTCTCAATGTGGATTCATTTTTACCAGCTGGTTCGATAAATGGAATAGAAAAGACTTTTTAGAATATATTTATAACGATGCTTTTTTCTCTGGAAATATTGTGGGTCATGGGAAAAATGAAGAAGAGAATGCAGTACGCCCTAAGTATAGCCCATCTTATATTGATGGATTGAAATTGAATGATTTAATTGAAAATTTTATTTCTCAAAATCTTTTAAAAAAACCCAAAAATGAACTAAAAATATTAGACTACGGATCTGGTGTCGGTGATACCGCTAAAGCTTTAATAGATAATCGCTGCAATGTTACTTGCTTTGATCCTTTTGCCGATGATTCACAACTAAATGTTAATAATTTTCACTTTGACATAATTTATCTAATCGAGGTTATTGAACATTGTCATGAGTTACCCGAAGTTGTAAATTTTCTTAAACAAAATTTAACTGCTGAAGGAATACTTCTAATGTCTACAAATCTGCATTCTTTCCCCCCTCCCTCCAACATTATAGATTCATGGTACATAACTCCCAGAACAGGACATGTATCAATTTTTACTTTTCGCGCATTATTTAAATTATTCAAGAAAGTTGATATCTATTTAGTAGAAACGGAAACAGTAATATTTGGGAAAAATACTAGTGGATTATCCTAGAGACGAATTTTTGTTATGTTTGTAGCCCTTACCAGTTAATCTTGTCTCGTCTGGAAATTTTGGATTATAGTATTTGAAAGTTTCAAAATGTTTTTCTATTTTCATCTTACCAACAAAATCTGCTTTTGATCGTGTAAATACTTCTGCTCCAATATCGTACCAAAAAACTGGGGGGTCAAAGGTGCCTCCGGCTATACCTACAAGTCCTTTGAAAACTTCTAACTGAAAAAATATTGTGGTCCCGCAATTTTCGCAAAATTTGTTTTCCCACTTGAAGTCACTTTCACTCTTGAATTCGAATTTTTTTAACTTTCCCCTAGTGAGGGTAATATTAGACTTAGGAAAATAGACTAAAACACCAAAGGCACACTACCTGATCTCAGCTGGCAATATCTGCAATGGCAAACTCCTACTATCTTGGGTTTTTCTTTGGTCATGTAGCGCACTTTTCCACATAAACATCCACCTCTGTGCCGTAAAGAAGGGGCATCAACTGATGATTTCATTTTATGGCTCTTCTATTTGAACTGTTTAGTAACATACTCTAATCCACTAATCATTTTGTTTTCGAAAACCTCTAGAGGAAAAAGGAAATTTACCTTCTCCTTAGCTTTGGCTCCTAATCTTTTAGCTAAGGCATGGTTTTCCGTCAACTTGATCGCAGCTCTCTTAAGTTCATTAGGATCGTCACTAGCAAAACCCTCCACACCACTTTCAATTGGGCTACTGGGGTTAATATTCGCTAAAATTGGCATTCCACTGGCCATAGCCTCGACAACTGACATATTGTAGCCATCCTCTAAGATAGGATCAGCTGTATGAACATAATACCTATGATTGACCAATAATTTCTTAAGATGATCCCAACTTTTAGATGGCTCTGCTTGCTTCAAGTCGGGATTAATACCCACAATTTTAATATTCATGCCTCCAAATGATTTTTGATAAAAATCCCATAAAACAATATCTTTTCTTTTACTGAAGTTATTCACTATTCGTAAGCCGTTTGATTCTAAACCCTGATACTGAAAATAATTCTCTACATTTACTCCAAATTTAATGATCTCGCAATCTAAGCCCCACGATTTTGCTTTCAATTCAGAAACTGACATGACATGAATATTCATTAGTGATACATAATTTTTGATCTGGTTTTGAAAATCTAATTTGGATAATTGAGTTTTATCTATTGCAAAACGTCCCTCTAAAGTGCCGTGTAGAATTAGTATTTTAGGAGCTTTTATCATTTTCGATTGAAGCAAATTAGTAATATTGTGACAAATTATCACATCGTATTTTCTACCTACTTCTTGGGATTGTGACAAGGATATTAAGCGAGAGTTCTTTGGCTGTGGACGAATCCTGGAGTCCCAATCCGGGACTGGTCGTCCCGGAAGTCCAACCACTATGTCAAGCTCAATGTCGAGTCTGTTTAACTGATAAATCCAGGCTTCATGACAATTGTAAGTTAATATTTTCAATAGTTGTTCACCATGAAGCTTTGTGGAAAATGCACTTCATTGATTATGTATTTAGTTTAATGGTTTAGGTACAATCATTATATTGCCCTTCGGCTAATATTTAAGGATATAACAGTGTACGACAGAAACAATGTATTCGCTAAAATATTACGAGGTGAAATTCCTTGCAAAAAAATCCATGAAAATGATTATGCTTTAGCGTTTGAAGACCTATATCCACAAAGAAGAATTCATATTTTGGTGATTCCTAAGGGAGAGTTTAGTGATTTAGATGATTTCAATTCGAAAGCATCAAATAAAGAAATAGCGGAGTTTTTCCGAACAATTACAGTTGTAGCAAGAAAACTTGAAGCGTCATCTGACTTTTCTGGCTACAGAATTATATCTAATATAGGCGAAAATGGCGGACAGGAAGTGCCTCACCTTCATTTTCATTTATTAGGAGGGGAAGCAGTGGGGAAAATGTTATCACCGCGCAAACAAAAAAATATTTAATAAGGAAAAATATGAAGGCAGTAATTATAGGTGTACATGCAGATCAAGGTCTTGGTGGTCAACTAGCTAAAAGATTTGCCGCGGAAGGCCTCGAAGTATACGTCGCTGGACGTACGCTTTCGGCTTTAAACCAAATCGTAAAAGATATTGAACACTCAGGGGGAAGATCCGTAGCAGTCCAAACCGATGCTACCAAAGAAAAAGATGTGCAAAATCTCTTTGAAAAAATAGGAGATGGCTTAGATTTGGCAATCTTCAATGTCGGTAACAATACACCGGGGAGAATCCAAAATATGTCAGCGGACTATTTTGAACAAAGCTGGAGAATTTGTTGCTTTTCTGGTTTTCTATTTGCTCGCGAGGCGATAAAAACTTTTTTACCGAAAAATAAGGGAACTATATTATTTACAGGAGCCAGTGCCTCATTAAGGGGACGTCCAGGATTCGGAGCATTTAATTCGGCAAAAGGTGGTTTGCGTCAACTAGCCCAGGCTATGGCTAAAGAATATGGGGCACTTGGCATTCATATTGGCCATATAGTAGTCGACGGTGTAATTAATGGACAGATGGTTAGAGATAAAAGACCTGATATTATTGAGAAACTGGGCGAGAACTCGCTAGTAAATATTAAAAATATAGTTGATGGTTATGTTTATATGTATCGACAATCGAAAGAAGGGTGGTCTTTCGAGTTGGATATTCGAAACTCAATAGAAAACTGGTGATTGCAAAATCGAAAAAACAAAAACCTACATCTTTACCAATACTTTGGTAAAGTTACGAATTTTGATATATCATCAATCACCCAATCTGTTGCTAATTCATCTTTTTTGGCAAATAAAAGATTAGAGATATAACGACTGTGAATTGCTAATCCCTCGGGCCATAGCTTAGGAAATCCACCTTGTATATCTAATAAGAACATCTCTAGGTTAAACTCCGCCATAAAACTTCTTAAGGTTTCTAAATTATCGCCATTACGAGCCAAGCAATGAGGTGCATATTCGACGATCCAATACTTGACTGTGTGGTTTGATAGTAAATTGGAGGCCCCTCTTAAGATATTACCCTCATAACCCTCTACGTCAATTTTCACTAATTTTATTTTATGATCGACTTTTAATTCATCATCTAAGCGATAAGTTTGCATTTTTTCCCATTGTAATTCGGCTTTATCTCTTACATCTACCGCATAAGACGTCCCACTGTCTTCATCTGAAAAATGAAAATCAACAACATCCCCAGTCTTATCGCTCAATAATTTTTGAGAAACATCGACATTTAAAGATTTGTTCAATTCTTTATTAGCTGTTAATTCCTTTATGGTCTTGACTCCAGGTTCGTACGCAATAACGTTCCCAGTTTCTTCAACTAATTCAGATAATAAAAATGTGTGAAATCCAATATTAGCTCCAACATCAACCACCATATCACCCGGCTTTACCAGTCTACACATGACTCCCGAAACGTCTGATTCATAAAGCGTTCCTTCGGCTAACCAGTTGGATATTGTATTGTGATTCTGTTTAGCATTATCAAGAAATAGACTAAAGCTTTTTTCTTTTATCTCGTAGTTTACTTTGGAAGTTGTTTGTTCAAGAGATAAAGCTATGGTGTGATTAAAGATAATTTTCCTAATTTTCACTATTTTATACCCTCGTATTATTTCTTGAGAACATATGATATAACAGAAGGCTAAAAAGAGATAACGAGCTTAATTTGTGGATATAAAGATACTAGAATTTACACCTGGGTTGGCGCCACATTTTGAGCGTCTCAATAAAGAGTGGTTGATTAAGTATTTTGAAATCGAAAAAGTTGATCAAAAAATATTTGATGATCCAATTTCTGAAATAATTAACAAACCAGGTTTTATATTATTTGGAGAAGTTGCTGGAAAAATTGTTGGGACCGGGGCGATTATAAAAACTGA
The DNA here is from genome assembly GCA_902601765.1 of Hydrogenophilales bacterium. Taxonomy (GTDB): domain Bacteria; phylum Pseudomonadota; class Gammaproteobacteria; order Burkholderiales; family Eutrophovitaceae. Next base: position 11,427 of record CACKOO010000019.1, read on the forward strand.
TAACCAATGGGAATTAATTAAAATGGCAGTAAGTGAAACACACCAAAGTCAGGGGATTGGTAAATTTATAGCCAACTCCCTGATTGAAAGAGCTAAAAATAACGGAGCTGATAATATTTTTATAGTTACTAACACGAAATTAAATAAAGCCATAAATTTATATAAAAATTTAGGTTTTGAAATTATTCACAAAGGGAAGCACCCCAAATATGTAAGAGGTAATCTAGTTCTGGAACTCAATATTTCTAAAAAACATAATAGTTAATATTACCAAGCAAAAAAATTATATAGTTAGAGTTTAAAATTTTAACTAAAAGAATTCTACAAACCTAGTAGCGGAAAGCTCTACGTATATAAGTTTATTTTAGAGTCAATAATAAAATATGCTCATGAGACATTCTGGAGCATGCCAAAGTCTCTTTTCAGATAAAACCGTGACACTTGAGAATTTCATCGAAATAAAATAATGGTATTGGTAATAAGATCTAAGGTAGTTAACCTGCCTTACCCCCCGAATATAGATAAAGCTTATAATATTTTCGGACTATCGGCATTGAAAAAGTGCTAAGAAAATGTGATCAGAGAAAAAAGTCTTTTGATTTGAAAAAATCACGGGTGAATATAATATTATCTACGATGAAGTTTTTTTTATAAGATAATAGAGCTAGAATGATCAGTAAGACTTAGTGCGTCTAGGTTGAGAGAAAAAGATTTCCGGCCAAGATGAGAATTTAGACTGATGTTTAACTCAAACTTAATTGAATAAATGAAAAAAATTTACACCATAATTTTTCTACTATTAGTTTTATCAGTATACTCAATTTATCTCCAGCCTTCGGAAGAGAATTCTTTTACACTTTATCAACTAGCTGACATATCGGAAATTAGACCACAAGACGGAATTAAATATTCGAATGTTTTACCGACCGTTTATTTGTTGAATCAAAATGGCATAACTAGCCGAATTCTCAATTATTCTAAAAACTATACAAACTGCATTATTGAAGATATCTATAATTGGCGATGCAATGAAGGTAATTGGGTTTTTGGAGTGCAAAATCGAATTTATTTCTCCAATGCTATGCCTGAAGACCATGTAGTAGTATCGCGATTAGAATACTCCCTGAATTGGTGTCGGTGGTATTTTAAGGAAAGCCTACTTCATTTTGTCACCAAATGTCCCTTGAACCTTATATTTGGCCCTTAAGAAAATCTTAAAAATTGTATTAAATTTCCTTGACTATCCCATACGGTGTTCCCTTGTTAAATTCATTACTAATATTGAGACTAAAATAAATGGAGAGCTCAAAAATTAAGGCTAATAAAACGAAGGTGATAAAAATTAATAATTTCTTTTCGCTCTTGGCGTTTTTTCGAATAAATTCTACTATATCTCTTCCTTTGATTTGCCATAAAGACTGTGGATTGGAAAATATATAAATTTTCTGTAGAACTAAAATTAATCCTGCGAGTAACGCAAAAATTGATACTATTATCATAGGTATTGGATGAGTTAAAAAGAACCAAATAAAACTTACTAAGCCTGTTAATAATAAAATTAACGCTATAAATCCTGTTCCTAACAACACTAAAAAAATTATTATGAAGATCAAAATAATTCCTAGCGTTAGATTGATTAATATTTCAAACATTTTAAATTTAATAGTTTTAAGACAATAATTCTTACTATTTTTAGAAATTTAACCCACATGCTATAAAAAAGAGGATAAGATACGTTTTTTAACTATTTAAAAGGAGGTGATCCAATGTCGAGTGATAAGCCTAATATAGCGTCCGATTTTACCGAAGATGCCAGACAAATGGAAAAACTCTTTTGCTGGTCAAAACGGCGTCAAAGTAGTACAGAAAGCTAGGACGTTTAATACGCAATCACGGAGAGGGGTTATTAACCCCTCTTTTTTATTACTATTACAATAGCGTGTCTTAAAATATCTGTTTATATTAAATGTGGTTATTCCCGTAGCCACCTCCTTAAAAAAATGTCCTCACACCGCTACCGTAAGAGGGTGGAAGCTACCATGAACCTGTCGGAAATTGAAAAGCCACAATTTCGTCGCCCAGCTTTGCATCATATTTAGATTTTTCGGATTCGTTGCTACTGAGCGTAACAGCTGTGATAAAATTAGGATTAATTACCCACAACGGTATAATAAATAACACCGTAGTATCCCAAAGGTGGATCTTCGGACAGGTAAAGAGCTATTCCTTATTCACATTTTTCGTCGCCTACTGATCAAATGAAAATAAAATAGTTTAAAATACTAATAGTAGGACCAGCGTTAACCTCTTTCAAGAGCAAAACTCACATCATATGCAAATATAACCTGAATAAATTAGTTAGAATCCGATTACTCGAAATTTAAGACTTATTTAATACTTTTCAAATATTACTATCATGAACTTAAAACCCCTTCCCAACACAAAATCAGACAGTTTAGATATACCGAATGGGGTAGTAAGAGAAACTATAACGCACGTCAAGCACTATACCGATCGCTTATTTGCTTTCCGGTGTAGTCGATCTCCAGCCCTTAGGTTTCGAGCAGGTGAATTCGTTATGATCGGACTTCCAGGTGGGTCCAAGCCGATTTTCAGAGCATATTCCATCACGAGTCCTACTTGGGATGAAGAGCTGGAATTCTACTCTATTAAGGTTCCTGACGGGCCTTTAACAAGTCGATTACAGAAAATAAAGATTGGAGACTTCATCTTTATTCGTAAAAAAGCAGCTGGAACAGTAGTTCTAGATACACTTACCCCCGCGAAAAACCTGTATATGTTATCAACTGGTACTGGTATAGCTCCTTTTGCCTCTTTGATAAGGGAACCTGAGACCTACGAGAAATTTGAGAGAGTTATTCTGACACATACCTGCCGTCTCAAATCAGAATTAGATTATGGTTTTGATGTCGTAAACACAGCGCATAACGATCCTTTAGTCGGGGAACTGGCCAAAGCAAAACTTCAGCACATTGCAACCACCACGCGCGAAAATAGTGCCATTAACGGAAGGATTACCACTCTAATAGAATCGAACAGGTTATTTGAAGAATTGAATTGTCCGTCTATTACTCCCATCAACGACCGGATAATGGTCTGTGGCTCAATGGAATTTCTCAAAGACTCCAAAATCCTGTTAGCTAATCTAGGTTTTGACGAGGGATCTCACAGAAAGCCAAGTTCCTTCGTCGTAGAGCGGGCTTTTGTTGATTAATTAGGTTACTAGTTATGCAAATGACAAATAAACTAAAACCGACTAAAGCCGTATTTTTTGACTTTGGGGGGGTTATTACACAGAGTCCATTCGATGCATTTAATAGTTTCGAGGAAACGGAAGGTATTCGGAAAAACTTTATTAGGGAAGTAAATAGCGTTAATCCTGATACCAACGCCTGGGCTCGCTTCGAACGTAATGATATTACTCTTGATCAATTTGATGAATTATTTGCCAAAGAAAGTAAACAATTGGGACATCAAATATCGGGCTACCATATAATTAAGTTAATACACGGTAAAATTCGTCCAGAGATGATAAGCTTGGTAAAAAAATGTAGGCGGAAGTACAAAACAGCCTGTCTCACCAATAACATTGCATTCAAACCTAATGAATGCGATTTGGATTACAACGAAAATTGGAGATTAGCTCGTGCTGAATTCGACTATGTCATAGAATCTTCCAAAATATCATGTCGAAAACCTGAGATTAAATTTTATGAATATGCCTGCCGTCTGGTAGAGGTCGAACCCCCAGAGGTCATATTTCTTGACGACCTGGGCATAAACCTAAAACCAGCTAAAGAAATGGGCATGTACACCATCAAAGTTGTCAGCCCAAATCAAGCTATAACGGAACTAAACCGCGTTATTATGTTATGAGTACTTGAAAATTTAACTTAATAGTAACCTTCTTAATTTTTCCCAGCCATTTTAACGAGCTCCTCGATCACTTCAAAAAGCCGCATGGTGTTAGAACCATTATTATGGGTATTATTGTTTTCAGAAATCATAGATGGACCAGTAAGAAACATTCCACCGACGGTGATATAGGGAGTACCCGGAACCCTATAGTTTCTAGTCAATTTTTTTGCTTCACGTATTTTTTTTCCCACTGCAAAAGAGTCATAAATTTTTATGAAGTCGTCATAATTGATTTCAGGCTCATCAGATACCCATTCTCTAATAGCTTTTTTAGAAAACATTTTGCGTTTTCCTGTATGAATATTACCAAAAACTACATTGTGAAATTTATCCAAAATTTTCATATCGTCTAAGGTATAGTACAGCTTCGCTAGAGGAACCATTCGGTCAGAAAAAATAGCTGGCATCCTTTTAAATGTCATTTCCGAATTTGTTCGGCCTAACCACTGCTCGAGCGCAGGCTCAAATTTGAAGCAATGTACACATGCATATGAAAAAAATTCCACAACTTCTACGACACCATTATTGGAATCCCGCTTGGCATCTATAAGTGAATATTCTTTATTTAGTTGCGGCTGCTTCGCGGCATTTAGTATTCCCGGTAAAAATCCAAAACACACAAAAAAGATTATTATTAATTTTCTCATTTATTCCTCTGAAAGATCTCAAATATATCAGTTGGGAGACATCACTACGTTAGCCTCGAATTCATGCTGGCTCAACGCTGTTTTAACAGCCCAAAGTTCTGTTTCATTTTTAAAAGGGCCAAGCCGGACTCTATACCAAATATCATCTTTTTCCAACTCGGATAACTCTATTCTAGATGCAAATCCTGCCAGAGCTAGTTTTGCCTTCAAATTATCTGCTTCTTTACCGGACCGAAAAGCTGCAACTTGCAGATAATATTTTTTCGGTAGTTTAGGAGGATCTATAGAACTTCGCTTTACCGCTTTTGTTGTTAGATCCCCATCATCTAAAAGTGAGTCATAAAAAGATAATCTAGGTTTTTTATTTTGAGTTCCGTGATTATCTTCCGTATCACTATTTAATTCTGATACGGGTAACAATATATCGTTTATATAAAATGTAACACCTAGCACAAGTAATAAGCCGCCGAGCAACCCTATAATTACTCCCTTTAACATAGGATAACTACCCGATTTACGATTAGAACTTTTTTTGTTACGTTTCCTCAAAATATTAACCTCTCACATACTATCCGGGGCAGAAACACCCAACAACGTCAGTCCGTTGTTCAAAACCTGCCTGACTGCTGCTATCAGAGATAACCTGGATGTTCGGATTGGCACATCAGCTGATAAGATTTGGGTGGCGTTATAGTAGCGGTGTAGCAAAGCCGCTAATTCTCTAAGATAAACTGTTATATTGTGAGGGACAAAATCTCGGCAACAATTTTCTAGCATTTCAGGATAGTCTGAAAGTTTCCGTAACAAGGAAATCTCATCAGGTTGGTCTAAAGATACTTGTAATTCGTGTCCAGATAAGTCACCTACCTTTCCTCCCCATTTGGAAATAATGCTTGCACATCGAGCGTGAGCATATTGAACATAGTAGACTGGATTTTCGCTACTTTTTTTCTTGGCTAGATCTAAGTCAAAATCTAGATGTTGGTCGTTTTTCCTCATTGCATAAAAATATCTTGCGGCGTCGACCCCAACGTCTGCTACTAACTCTTTTATAGTGACAAACTCTCCCGATCTAGTCGACATGGAAACTTTCTGTTCACCCCTAAATAGTGAGGCAAATTGTATTAACACTATCTTTAAAAGTGAACTATCATGACCAAGAGCTTTGAGTGCGGCTTTTACCCTGGGGACATACCCATGATGATCAGCGCCCCATATATTAATGATCTGATTGAACCCACGTTGGAACTTGTCATGATGATAGGCCACATCCGAGGCAAAGTATGTATATTCGCCGTTACTTCTCTTTAAAACACGGTCTTTATCATCACTAAACTCCGAAGACTTAAACCACTTCGCTCCATTACGGTTATCAACTAAGTTTTTGGACTCTAGATCCTCGATAACAGATTCAACTGATCCGTCAGAAAAAACTTTCTTTTCAGAAAACCAATTATCAAAATTCACACCAAAAATTAAAAGATCTTTTTCGCAGGATTCTATTTGGGCATTCACTGAAAGATCTTTGAGAGTTTCATAATTCTTTCCAAGGACAGACTTTGCATTCTCAATTAATTTATCCAATAACAATTCTTGATCTTCCAAACCTGTTTCTAATATGTCATTTTCCGAGTTTTGATTCCAACGATCACCGTATTTTTCTTTCAAATTAATAGCTAAATCTTCAATGTATTGTCCCTTATAGCCATTTTCTGGAAAGCTTTGTGTTCCTGTAAATAAATTAAGGTATCGATACCATACTGATAAAGTTAATATATCAATTTGCCGACCAGCATCATTTACGTAATATTCACGAAATACGGAAAAACTACATTTTTCCATAACTCTTGCCAGAGTAGAGCCAAATACCGCACCTCGTCCATGGCCTATATGCAAGGGGCCAGTAGGATTAGCTGACACAAACTCGATTAAAATCTTTTTTCCGCTCCCAATACTACTATCCCCAAAGCACAACCCCTTTTTGAGAATATCTGAAATTACCTTCTGTTTAAAATAGGTATCTAAATAAAAATTTAAAAACCCAGCTCCAGCAACTTCGACTCTTTCTAATAAGTCAGACGAAGGCATAACTTCTAAAATATCAGTTGCTATAACTCTGGGATTCTTCTTCAACTTCTTTGATAGCTGAAGGGCTAGATTGCAAGAGTAATCTCCATGTTTAGATGATTTTGGTCTTTCAAAAGTGACAAGGCAATCGTAGCTACTGTACGGGAGTTTTTCAATGGCTTCATTCACCAAAGCTTTCAGATGATCTACTGGATTATTTGAATTCATAAAATTCTGTCAACTCACTAAGATCCGTCAATTATATATTTTATTACCGATAAATTGGTTTAAATAGTCCTAGATTCCCAGAGGATCTCTATCGATTGCCCATTTCACGTGGGTTATTTGTTTTTTTTGAAGTTTCTGGAATATCCTAGAAACCACAAATGATAATGACGACCTTGTTTTAGCTTGTAATAACAATTGCCCGCGAAATCGACCTGCAATTTTAGAAATTATTGCGGGAGACGGATCATGAACAATGACTACCTCGGAGATTTTTTGTGTAAAATTTGCGACTTCTCGTAATAACTCAAATAATTTTTCACTTTCCTGAGCCTCGGCTCGTAGTACAACCTGATATGCGAATGGAGGAAACCCAACCGCTTGGCGCTCTTTAAGCAGAAAACTAGCTACTAAATCATAATTATGATGTCGAAGTGCCTGAAATAAAAAATGATTAGGAAAACATGTCTGGACTACAACTTCACCGTCTTTTGTTCCTCTGCCGGCCCTTCCAGACACTTGAATTAAATGTTGAAACAATTTCTCTGGTGCCGAGTAATCAGAACTATACAGCATAGAATCCGCTTCTAAAATTCCTACTAAGGTTAATTTAGGAAAATCATGCCCCTTAGATAACATCTGTGTACCAATAATGATATCTATTTCACCTGAAATAATACGACTTCTCATTTCTGAAAATGCATTTTTAGTTTTTGTGGTGTCGCTATCAACTCTTAAGACTTTGGCTTCTGGAAATAGTAATTTAATATCTTCCTCGATACTTTGCGTACCCTGCCCTGGCCCATACAAATCGGAACTATCACAAGCCGGGCAACATTCAGTTTTAGAAGATTTATAGCCACAATAATGACAAATCAATTTATTAATCTTTTTATGAAATGTCATTCTCGCAGTACAGCGAATGCAATCAGAAACCCATCCACAGGAGTTGCAGATTAATGCACTTGAAAACCCACGTCTGTTAATATAAATTAAAGTCTGTTCTTTGTTTTTTAATTTGGCTTTTATTTTTTTTACTAGCTCTTGGCATATAGATAGACCGTGCTGATCTTTACTTATATCAACGACTGAAATAAGAGGAAGATTAGCCTTAGGACGTGAATTAATTTTTATTATTTCAAACTTTCCATCTAAACCATTTTTGTAAGTTTCCAGCGATGGAGTAGCGGAGCCTAAGACAATGGGAATATTGGACCGAAATGCCCGAAATATTGCGATATCGCGCGCGCTGTACCGCAATCCTTCCTGTTGTTTGTATGAGCTATCGTGCTCTTCGTCAACTACAATTAATCCTAAATGAGGTAACCCAGCTGATATTGATAAGCGTGTGCCAAGTAAAATATCAACGTTGCCAGCTCGAGCATCATCCCAAATCTCAAATCGACGTTGTTCTGATATTTTACTATTTAGGAAAGAAATATTTAATAACGGGAATCGTCTTTGAAATCGACTTTCTAATTGTGGAGTTAAATTAATTTCTGGCACTAAGACAAGGGTCTGTCCTCCCTTTTCACTAACCTCCTTGATTACCTCCAAATATACTTCGGTTTTACCACTGCCGGTGATGCCATGTAACACCCAAACCTTAAACTTATCTAGATTGCTGTTTATCTTGTTGACCGCGGATAACTGGTCCTCAGTCAGGCTTAAGCCACCTGAAATAGTGGACGATGACAAGGATTTATTTTTGAGCTTTGTTAATGGAAAAGCTGGCACTATTTGCCTTGATGCCCATCCTTTTTCTACCCAAGAGTCGACCTTCTCAATCCCATTACTCGACAGCGATCTAATTTGCATAGCTGTAACGGCATCATTATTTTTCATATAATCTAACAGCTTAGCCAAATTAGTAGCCCTGCTATTTAAATTAATTATACCGTTAGTCCTTCCTTGGGTGGTCAAGGCATAGCTCACAGACTGATATTTATCTTTGTTTTTTGTTTTACGAACATAACCCGGTAAAAATGTTGCAACTACTTGCCCTATCGGGTGGCAATAATATTTAGAATTGAATTCAATTAGCTTGAGAGTTTCCGGGGAGACAGGCGGTAATAATAGAACTTCTTCAATATTTTTTAAATCTCTAATCGGAAGTGACGTTTTTGGGTTTATTCTAAAGATAACCCCAATTTTTTTTATTCGCCTGAATGGCACAAGCACAAAAGAGCCTTCCTCCATTTGAAGAGCGTTATCGTGATAATCAAATAACTGATCAACAGGTACGTCGATTGCTACTTGGACTACAGCCATATTGCAGAAGGCTCCTAAAAGTTTATGCCTACCGAGTTTTTATCTGTCCATGAGAAATAACCAAGACCACTTTGACCAATTTTTTCCTGTGGATAAATCTGT
>CACKOO010000020.1 GCA_902601765.1 Hydrogenophilales bacterium
ATAAAGTATGGGTAGCGGTATGGGTACAGAATTTATTATTATTTTTATCTTTATAAAACAGTAGCTTATATTGTCTAATGGCGGAGAGTGAGTCCTTCGAAACCGCCCCATGCTTATTAATAAAAGTCAATAAAAACAATAGTTAATGTCTGATGTAATATCTTGTAATCCAGTGAAATCCATGTCAAAATGTGGGACAGAATGTGGGACACGTGGAGCCAAAAATCAATCATCAGTTGTTAACAGACCGTAGCATAAAAAATAAAAAAACGGGTACTTATGAGGATGGAAGCGGTCTTCGTCTGCGTGTTACGAAAACGGGTGCTAAGACTTGGGTATTGAGGATAGTTGTACGAAGACGAAGGAGAGATATGGGACTTGGTGGATACCCAACGGTTGGTCTCAAGGAAGCTCGAACTCTCGCTCAATATTACCGTAAGATTGCTCGTGATGGGGGTGATCCGTTTGTTGATAGAGGAAAAACAAAAAGAATCGTTCCGACGTTTAAGGAGGCTGCCCTTGCGTGTTTTGAGGAAAATAAACCCACCTGGAAAAATGATAAACATACGGCTCAATGGATTAATACTTTACAAAATTATGTATTTCCAGTCCTAGGTTCTTTACCGGTTGATTCTATTCAATCGGGAGAGATAAAAAAAACCATTGATCCGATATGGTTAACACGACAAGAAACAGCCAGGCGTATTTTGCAACGAATAAAGACCGTATTACTTTGGGCTAAAGGCAACAGTTACCGAACTGATAGTCCAGGTGAGGAGATTGAAAGTGTTAGGAAGTCCTTGCCAAAGCAAAAAGAGAAAGTGAAGCATTTTGCGAGTCTACCGCATAAACATGTAAAGCAATTTATTTTGAGTATGAAGCAGTCAAATGCTGAGGCTGTCAGTAAGTTGGCATTTGAGTATTTGCTCCTTACGGCAGTAAGGACTAAAGAAGTACTTGATGCTACGTGGGATGAAATAGATGAAAAGGAACAAGTCTGGACTATTCCGGAGAAGAGAATGAAAGCAGGGAAAGAGCATCGTGTCCCGTTATCGAGTCAGGCTGTGCGAGTTTTGGAGCAAATGAAAGTAAATGGTAAGAATGATGGTAATTACGTTTTTGCTAACGACTCAAAAAAAAGGCATTTATCGAATATGGTTTTTGCCATGATATTACGACGTATGGATGTTAAGGCGACCGCCCACGGTTTCCGTTCGTCATTCAGAGATTGGTGTAGTGAGTGTACTAACGCACCTCGTGAGGTTGCTGAGGCGGCCTTAGCCCATGCCGTTAGGGACCAAGTAGAAGCAGCTTACCGAAGGACTGATCTTTTTGATAAGAGGCGAGAGTTAATGCAACAATGGGCAGACTACATCACTTGAGGCCTGGCTTATCGGTTTAGGACTGAGTCTTAAACTGGGCGATATTTTTGGATTATAATAATTTCATACGGACGACTAACGCAGGGGCCGAGGCATGTCAGACAGTTTTATCGTCATTGATTTTGAGACAACAGGGACATCTCCTAGTCAAGGAGATAGAGCGGTCGAGATTGCGTGTGTCCGTGTTCAAGACAATACGATAATTGATAGTTTTGATAGTCTTATCAAAACTGGTGTTAGGTCGCATCCCGGTGCATTAAAAGTGCACGGATTAGGTCTTTCTGAATTAGACAAAGCACCAACAGCAAACGTGGTCATGGATCGATTCATGGATTATGTGGCAGACGATGAGGTTTTTGTTGCCCACAATGCACCTTTTGATTCGAGATTCCTCGATAATGAACTCGAGCTCGCGGGAATTGAGTTTGAACATCATTTTTTGTGTACTTTAAAATTAGCCAGAATGATTTATCCTGATTTTCCTAATCACAAATTAGGTACGGTAGCTGATCATTTGGGAGTGAAGCGCACTGGAAAAGCGCACCGCGCATTGAGTGATACAAAGGTTACCGCCGAAGTATTTATCAAAATATCTCAAACTCTACAGGAGAGGTTGCAGCTGACCGATATCCTTGACTTTGATTTTCTAGCTGAGTTTGAGCGCAATCGTCTAAAACGGTCAAAGACCAGATATATCATTGGTAATGGATAGCTTAAAAGCCTTTAAATCCCGCAATGAAGGATTATATATTTAGATTGAATTTACTGTCACAGGCTGTAGATCAGGAGCTTGTGGATACAATTATGAAATTACGCTAGTAAAAACGATTGTGATCTAAAAAAAGTGGTGGATGTTCCTCTTGGTCAATACCTAATGCTTTACAGACCAGGGCATCAAACTCATGAATTTCTTGAACCGAAAGTTTTGGGGCGTGTTCTAACAGGCTTTTGACTATTAATTGCCTATAATTAAATTTGTTCATTAGGTTTTTCTTGTTGAAAATAAAATTATAGGAAAATGTTAAGGATTATTCAACGATATATGACATTGCAACTTATCACCATTTTCCTCACCCACCATAAAATAATTGTCCGATAACGTCCGAACAAAGAAAATTGGTATTGCACAGCAAAGGATTGCGGCATAACATATAGTTGTTCTGTGGATGAACCACAGACGAGCAAACGTTCAACAGTCTTGTTGAAAGAACAGAATACGTTTAAGGCGTTCCGTCACTAGTCAAGACATATGAAGACGATGCAAAAAAAGCAAACGTTCAACAGTCTTGTTGAAAGAGCAGAATACGTTTAAGGCGTTCCGTCACTGGTCAAGACATATGAAGACGATGCAAATTAGCGCAGGAAACTTGTCCTGCTTTTTTTGTTATCAGTTCATGTGTTTTTACAGATGAACTGTAAAGACCAAAGGAACTTACAATGCCACATTATGTGAAATTGCCTGAAACCGGTTTTCTTCGTTTGTCCCATATTGTGGGTAATACCAAAACGGGAACACTTCCTGTGATCCCAGTATCGAAGTCTACATGGTGGGAGGGCGTAAAAAACGGGAGATTTCCAAAGCCCATTAAATTGTCACCTGGAGTTACGGCTTGGAGGGTCGAAGATATTCGCAAATACATTGAGAGGATGGGTCATGAAAAGTGATGTCACGATCGATATTTCGAATAAGCCTGTAAAAATTCCTTGTGGCGAGTATTTGGCAGTGTGTATGCGTCATGAGACAGCGCCCGCCTTTACTACTCCTAAAGTGTACATTTGGTTTTCTATTCTTGAGCCAGATGATTATCAGGGGTATGAAGTATATGCTGCTTTTAATGTTCAAAAACATCGCAGTAAACCCAAGAAAAACGGCAGTTTCGTGATACGCAAACATCATAAATTGACATCAACCCTTATCAGACTACTCAGCTCTCGTTTCTCTGTGAAAGAAATGAAAGTTGACTTACTGCACGGGAAATTGTGTCGGATATCCACGCGTTTGGTTACCAAGAGCTATCGACAGAGAGATTTACCGCCGCTGCTTCAGTATTCGGTTGTCGATGAAATAGTATCAGTGGAGCATTAACAATGGGAGGACAGTTTTTACCTTTTAGTTATTACCTAGTACCTATTACTTAATACCTGTTACCTGCTAAAAACCTCTGTGGCCGCTATAGATAAAGGAATATGGGGTAGGTAAAAAACAGAATTGGGCTTTTATTAAATCAGGCAGCTCATATCTAGCTATTAAAATGTCTGCGCCCCGTGCTGTGGTTTAACCATAGTGCGGGGTCTAAAAACCTTGAAAGAAGAGCGGCTGATAGTGATAATTTTTACTTCCAGCTAGGTTCTAGCAATATCTACTAATTTATTCGAGATAATGCTACTCAGCAATCGCAGCCTTAATAAAGATCGTGCGTCCTTTTCCTTGATTGGCAAAATCATCCTGGCTCATAGAGGTTATGTATTCTTTTCTATCCCTGTCCCATGTCATCATGACCACGTTAGTTGGCTGATTGGCAGTAGGGTAGTCAGGTAGATTCTTTTCCATAGGTAGAAGCTTTGCGTAAAGCCTATAGAACTCTCCTCGATTTCGGGTATCTTCTTGAGCCCATTTCACCATGCCATCGACTCCTCCCAGACGAGCAAAGGCTTCCGTTAGATTGTCCCTAACATGTCGGGTTATTTTGTTGAGAGCACCCTTCGGGCGTCCTGCTCCCATTCTGGCACCACCGTGACCGTTCTCCACTTGATAGGTTCTCCGTATTAAATCAAGTCATTTAGCATCATTTTAACCGCTTTTAGCCGACTTTAGTAACACTTTATCTATTTTAATCGAATCATAGGGAGGGCATAAGGTGTCTTCTTCTGCGTGGCTAAAAGTATGTAGTATGGTTAATAACTGACTTTACTTACTGTTGTTACCTCTAAGCCGCAGCTTCTTGGTAGAGTTTTTTCTGAAAGTCGATAAAAGTTCTTCGAATTTCTTCATTATCGCCAAGTTTATTTACGGCTTCGGTAGCACTACCATATTTGATTGTTAATATAGTACTGAGTTTTTCCATCGCTATCTCATCGTCACCGTCTCGTAGATAATTACGGATTACAAATTCAATAAATTCTTTCTGGCTGCTGTTAAGTAAGTTAAAAATATTATCTTTATTAGAATCTACGCGATTCTCTCTACTGATTGGTGGCTTAGCATAAGCCACATACTGAAGAACGTCATACAAGTCACAATCCTCGGCATCGATGATTTCTTGCAGTTTCTTTAGATCAGTTTTATGAAAACCTGCGTTTTCAAGTTTGCTAAGCAAATCTTTTCGAGATATAGGATTTGCCCATGTTTCGCGTAACTTTTCTTCATCCTCAAATAGGGTTGGCAACTGCAGTGTATCAAATAGTTTTTTTAAAAATTCTTCTGCACTAATCGGCTTTCCATCAACGTAAAAATAAGTGGAAGTCATGCTTTGTAGTTCCCGAACTTTGCCATCTGCAAGTCGTATTTTTATTTTTTTTGGTCTTGGCGGAGGGTCATCGGGGCCTGGATTGGGGGTGGGTTTTCCATTGCCAGCTGGTCTACCATTTCCCCCATTACCGTCTTCTGGCTCTACAGGTTGTCCATCCCATTCTGGGTCAGAGAACAAGTGATAGGCGTTAACAAAATCCACGATGGTGAAATAGTGTTTACCTTCAAACAGACGAGTGCCACGCCCAATAATCTGTTTGAATTCAATCATGCTGTTTACAGGACGCAGAAGAACAATGTTGCGCACATTTCGTGCGTCAACGCCTGTTGTGAGTTTTTGGCTGGTAGTCAGGATAGTGGGCAGAAGTTTTTCGTTGTCTTGAAATTGTTTGAGATATGTATCCCCATTCTTGCCGTCTTTGGCAGTGACACGAACACAGTAGTCAATAGCTTTACCTTTTTTTTCCTGATTAATGAAATCGCGCACCACCGCAGCATGTGCTTGGTTGGCACAGAACACGAGAGTTTTTTCATTCTGATTAATCGACGCAAGCATATCCTGCACTCGCTTGCGTTCTCGCGCTTCAATCACAATCTTCTTGTTGAAGTCATCTTCGGTATACACTTTTCCTTCTTCAACTTCGCCGTCTAGAACCTCGTCATCGGGTGTGTACACATACTCATCGATTGTAGTTTGGATACGCTTGACTTTAAACGGTGTTAAAAACCCATCTTGTATACCCTCTTTCAAGCTGTAGACATAAACAGGTTCGCCAAAATATTTATACGTGTCCACGTTGTCGTCACGCTTTGGCGTCGCAGTTAACCCAAGATGTGCAGCACTGTCGAAGTAGTTAAGTATATCTCTCCAACTGCTTTCATCATTCGCGCCACCTCTGTGACACTCATCAATAATTACAAAGTCAAAAAAGTCTTCTTCATATTCGCCAAAGTAAGGTTTACCATCAGCGCCACTCATAAACGTTTGAAAGATTGTGAAAAACACACTACCGTTTTTTGGTACTTCGCCTTTCTTTCTAATCTCACTAGGATTTATTCTCACGAGTGCGTCGTCACTGAATGCGCCAAAATCTAAATAGGCTTGATTGGCTAAAATATTTCTATCTGCCAGAAACAGTATTCTTGGGGTACGTTTGCCATCACGCTGTTTGTTCCATCGGCTTTTGAAAAGCTTCCATGCAATCTGAAACGCAATAAACGTTTTGCCTGTTCCTGTTGCCAGTGTCAGCAGTGCACGTTTTTCATCGTTGGCGATTGCGGCCATTACGTTGTTAACAGCTAGTTCCTGATAATAGCGTGCCTGCTTGGTTCCGTTTAAGTCTTCGAAGGGAACGGCATTGAATTTCTCAAGCCATTCATTGGGTTCAGCAAACGTTTTGTTCCAAAGTTCTTCAGGTGTTGGAAAAGCAGCGACTAATCCCTCTGCGCCTGTCTTGTGACAGATTTGATAAATTTCATTGCCGTTAGCAGCGTAGCTAGTTTCGAGATGGAGCTTTTGCGCATACAGCTTTGCTTGTGCAACGCCTTCGCCAACTTCTAACTCATTACTCTTGGCTTCAACGACAGCCAGCTTGCGGTTTTTATAACTCAGCACATAGTCTGCAATCAGCTTGCCGGTGCGTATCCCGCCAGCTTTTATCTCGCCTGCATTGATGTTGTATTCACGCTGCACACGCACATCGCGATCAGTCTTCCAACCGGAAGATTCCAATTGTTTGTCGATAAATTCGGCACGTGTGTCAGCTTCGTTCATGCCGCCTCACTTTGCAGTTCTTGTGCGAGAATGGCTGATTTAAGTGCAAAAAGATTACTGGTTTTATCTTCATAAACGCTTATCAGCGTAGCAATATCAAATAGTGATTTTGAAATTTTATCACTGACTTGACGCTGAGAAGTTAGAGATTTAGGAGCATTGATATAGTTGTCTAAGATACGTTTAGGAGCCGTATGCCTCACCATTGTACCTGAGGCGGTTCTCTTAATTGCAGAAAGATATTTTGTACTTTTGAAATAAAAGTAGAGGTATTCGTTTAGAATCGTTTGTTCATTATTTTGAACTAAACCAATTCGTTGATTATGCAGTATGTTTGTTTCCTTGATGAATGCTGGCTTTCCCAATAGCAGCATTTTAGATGACAAGTCCGTCATAACTACAACCAAGTTATTTTCAGAGAATAGTAAACTGTCATCGTACTTGTCATGCAAACGCTTAGTATTTTTCTGGGTGAATTTAGTCGTTCCATCTTCAGAAAAATTACCAGGTGTTAAAACAATTGGTTTGCTCTCATCATCTGACAGTGAGAATGACTTTCCGTCAAAAGCATAACCGTGCTTAATACTACAGAAATTTTTCAATTGTATTTTATCAGTATCTGGCAGTTGGGAGTCTACGTTATCGTCAATAATTTTTTGACTTAACAATCTAGCTTGATGTATTGCTTTCTTAGTTTCCAAAGTAGCCCCATCAATCTCAGCAAACGCAGCATCCAGTTTGGCTACGATGCGTTGTTGTTCTGCGAGTGGGGGGAAGAGAAACTCGATATCCTCTATTTGTTTTTTATTTATAGAGTTAAATATTGCCCCTGAACTTCCAGTCAATCCTTCAGAAATTTGGGCTAAAGCATAGAATAGATAATCTTTATTGATTTCAGCATGAACTCGGATTGCAGCCAAGCCTCGTCCAATACAAATTTCTTCAGTTGCTATATTGAGTGCTCCGACGGGAGCCCGAACCGACATAAGAATATCTCCTTCAATAGCGACTTTAGTTACACTTTTTGTCCAAACGGTAGGTCGTTTCAGGAACTTGTCTCCATAGTCTTTTTTCCCCTGATAGAAGGGCATACCTAGCCCTTCTTTATTTAAGTTTTTACCTGTGGGCGACTGTCCTGCAATTACAGTAGCTACGTCCCCAAGCTTTACTGTCTCCCACATCACAGTAAATCCTTGATTGCCTGCAATGCCTGTGCTGCTTGCACATCCAGCTGTTCAATTTCTGCAATGATTTCTTGCGGTGTACGATTATCAACTTCTTCAACTGTGTTTGGATTGTTAACAGTTAAATCCCATGTATCCTTGTTTACCGTTGCCACATCTACCAACCAGCTGTTATCACTCAGCTGCTGCGTTTTAGCCATCTCTACAAACTCAGCCAAATCCTTTTCATTCAGCGGGTTTGTTTTCCCCATGTTTCTGCCAACATTAAGCTGGTAGTACCAAATGTTCTCTGTGGCTTTGCCTTTTTCGAAAAACAGCACAACTGTCTTAACGCCTGCGCCAATAAATGTGCCACCTGGCAAGTCTAAGACGGCAAACAGATTACAGTCATTTAATAACTGCTTTCGAAGAGCAATGCTGGCGTTATCTGTGTTGCTGAGAAATGTATTCTTTATGACGACACCAGCTCGCCCTCCAGTTTTTAGAATTTTGATGAAGTGCTGCAAGAAGAGATATGCGGTTTCGCCAGTATCAATCGGGAAATTTTGCCTTACCTCACGACGCTCTTTGCCGCCGAATGGTGGGTTAGCGATAACAACATCCACTCTGTCTTTTTCCTGAATATCGGCAATATTCTCGGTAAGGGTATTTTTGTGCACAATATTAGGAGCTTCGACGCCATGAAGTATCATATTCATTATGCCAATTACGTAGGCCAACGACTTTTTCTCTTTGCCATATAGTGTGTGTAATTGCAGTTGCTCATACTCGCTGGCACTCATTTCCTTGCTAGCACGCAAGTGGGCATATGCTTCACATAAAAATCCTGCACTACCTACAGCACCGTCATAAACAGTTTCGCCGATGATAGGATTAATAACTTTGACAATGCTTTTGATGAGGGGACGTGGCGTGTAATATTCGCCGCCATTCTTGCCGGCATTGCCCATGTTTTTAATTTTGTCTTCGTACAAGCTGCTAAGTTCATGCTTGTCGTCATTACTCAAGAAACTAAGTTCGTCGATTTTGTTGATTACTTCACGAAGTGCATAGCCACTTTGTAGCTTGTTGTTTATTTCGCTGAAGATTTCGCCGATTTTGTATTCCAGAGTATTGGCATTATCTGCGGATACTTTGAATTGTTTGAGATAGGGAAACAGTTTGAGGTTCACAAACTCGCGTAAATCATCGCCTGTTAGTGCTGCGTTGTAGTCCAGCTTGCCATCGCTGGATTTGGGGGTTGCCCAAGTAGTCCAGCTGAATTCATCGCTCAGTATCGAGTTGTAAACTTCCCCGTTAAGCAATGCCGAATTGGCTTTGTCAGTTTCGTAGTCATCCAAGTACTTTAGGAACAGTATCCAGCTTGTCTGTTCGATATAGTCAAGTGCACTGCTACAGCCAGCGTCTTTCCATAAAGTGTCATCAATATTCTTAAACGCTGTTTCGAACATCTTTTGAATCTCCCTCGGCAAATAAAAAGCAGATGTGCTTAAACAATATAACCTTAATGTGGGATTGTAAAATATGCTTCTGATGTGAAGGGGAGGGCAGTTTCGCATGTATCATATATATATATGACTCCCCCCGAGTCATAAATCCCCTAACCTTCAAAAAGAAGTGGGGCATAATGTGGGATATATACGGATATATAATTATATTAAACAATATAATCAACATCTTATTGAATATATTTGGCGGAGAGTGAGGGATTCGAACCCTCGATACGGGATAAACCGTATACTCCCTTAGCAGGGGAGCGCCTTCAGCCGCTCGGCCAACTCTCCGGTTATTTAAAGTATATATTGATCTGTTACTACTTATCCAGTTCGAATGTCTGATGTAATACTTTTGCTGCGGCATCCATTGAATCTTCGTTGATGACTACGGTAATTTTAATTTCTGATGTGCTTATCATTTGAATGTTAATATTGGCATTTGATAACGCTTTGAACATTTTACTCGCGATGCCCACGTGAGATCTCATTCCAACACCCACCAATCCCACTTTACAGATCTTGTTATCACCAATAACTTCGCGAGCTTTAACTTTTCGTATTACAGGTTTAAGTGTGTCTAGTGTTTTCTCAAGGTCTTTTCTCGGAACTGTAAATGAAAAATCAGTAGTACCGTCTTTGCCAACATTTTGGACAATTACATCTACTTCTATATTTGCTGCTGCCACTGGATCTAGTATAGAAAAAGCAATTCCAGGCTTATCTGGAACACCTATAATAGTTACCTTAGCTTCATTTCTATTGAAAGCAATTCCCGATACTTCAGCTTTTTCCATATCATTATCATCCTCATATGTGATCAATGTGCCAGATTTTGCCTCATATTCTAACGGATAGTCAGGATCCGTGAGGCTAGAGAGGACCCTTAACTTAACTCGATATTTCCCGGCAAATTCTACAGATCTGAGTTGCAAGACTTTTGAGCCTAGACTTGCCATCTCAAGCATTTCTTCGAAGGTTATTGTTTTTAACAGACGAGCATTGGGAACTACTCTAGGATCCGTGGTATAAACGCCATCAACGTCGGTAAAAATCTGGCACTCATTTGCATTGACCGCAGCAGCAATAGCGACGGCAGACGTGTCGGAACCTCCTCTACCAAGGGTTTTGATTCTATTATCGCCATCGACTCCTTGAAATCCAGCAATAATGGGGACAGTACCTCGGGCTGTTTCTTTTAATATGTTTTTAGATGCGATTTCTAAAATCCTGGCTTTAGTGGACTGTCGGTCAGTTTTAACCGGAATTTGCCATCCCGTTAGCGATCTAGAATTAATATCAAGTTCTTTCAAAGCGAGTGATAAAAGTCCAATGGTGACTTGTTCCCCTGTCGATGCAATAACATCGATCTCGCTGTCCCTAGTGTTGGACGTAACATCCGAAATCAGAGTAAAAAGACGATTAGTTTCTCCAGCCATTGCCGACACGACCACCACGACTTCATGTCCGCCTCGATGCCATTTGGCAACTCTTTTGGCAACATTTTTTATTCTTTCAGTGGTTGCTACGGATGTTCCTCCGAATTTTTGTACTATTAATGCCATTTATTTTTGGTACCTGATTTTAAAAACACGTGAGTTTAAGCTAAAACTGCCCTCTAGCGCACCCTATTTTAAATATAAATTTTGGTTAACACGATTTATTTTGGCATAATCATACATTAAGCGCCCGTAGCTCAGTTGGATTAGAGTACCTGGCTACGAACCAGGGGGTCGTGGGTTCAAGTCCTGCCGGGCGCGCCAATTTTTTTGTGATGGGCTTAGCTAATGAAATATATAATTTTATTTGGTCTTTGTTTGTCGTCGCTGGTGTTTGCTGATGCTGCTATTGAAATGCAGGAAGGATCTATCAAACATTGGATCGAATACTACGAGAGGGAAAGAAAATTTTACAGAGGAGAGAGTGAGTCACCGGACTCTAAAGTAAATGAAGTGGATTCAAGCGGTCAAATTGAGAGCCAGCAGTGAATTTATTTCCGATCTACTCCAAGACCTATTGATCTGCTGATCAACTCTTTCATAATTTCGTTAGTCCCTCCATAGATCTTTTGTACTCTAGCATCTACATAGGCCCGGGCTATGGGATACTCCCACATATATCCATAGCCGCCATGCATTTGTAGGCACTCATCAACAACCTTGCACTCGAGATCGGTCGTCCAATATTTTGCCATGGAGGCAGTTGCAGCATCGAGCTTGTCGTCTAAAATCATCTCCAGGCATCTGTCGATAAAAACCTGGGCGATTTGAACCTCGGTGGCTAGTTCAGCTAATCGAAACCTTGTGGTCTGGAAGTGGGACACGGGTTTTCCAAATACTGATCTTTCTTGAACGTACTTAATTGTCCAGTCTATAGCTGCTTGGGATTTTGCCACGGCACCGATAGCAATCTGTAATCTCTCCCACGGGAGTTCTTGCATTAGGTAAATAAAGCCATCATTTTCATATCCCAACATATTTTCCTTGGGCAATTTGACATTATTGAAAAACAGCTCACATGTGTCTTGCCCTTTCAGGCCGATTTTTTTTAGACGTTTCCCTTTGGAAAAACCGTCGGTATCAGCATCAACTACGAAAAGACTAGTACCTTTAGACCCCTTTGTTGGATCCGTTTTAGCAACTACTATAACGACGTCACAATTCCAACCATTCGTAATGAAAGTTTTCGATCCGTTCAAAATATAATGGTCTTCATGCTTTTTCGCTGTTGTGTTGATTGCCTGTAAATCAGACCCCGTAGATGGTTCTGTCATTGCAATTGCTGCTATCAATTCTCCCGATACCATTTTAGGAAGATATTTATTTTTGAGAGCACTATTCCCGTAGTTTTGTATATATGGTGCCGCAATGTCTGAGTGAACTCCAAAACCTAATGACGTAATATTAGCCTTGGCTTGTTCCTCTATTAGAATCATGCTGTAACATTTATCAGCATCCGCCCCGCCGTATTTTTTTTCAATTCCAACGCATAAAAAGCCAATTTTCCCAGCTTGTCGCCATATATTTTTACTTACAAAACCTCGCTCTTGCCATTTTTCGTCATTTGGAACTACCTGTTCTCGCATAAACCTAGCGACGTTGTCACGAAAAATAGCATGTTCTGAATTAAATAATTTCCTATTAATCATTGTCATTTACATTATTAGTAGGTGGTTTTTCTGTGGCTGGAAAATCTAACTCGACTTTAGCGCCATTTGGGTCTTTAAAAAAAAGTTGCCACGTATTAGTTTGAGGTTGTCGTTTAAGCGAAAAATTAATTTCCTGTGCTTTTAGTTTAGTAAGAATACGATTAATATTTTCACTCGTAAATGCCATATGATCCAACACGCCTTCAGGCTCTTTGGGAAACTCTTTTCCACTTAGAATATGGAGTACAGCGTTTTCCCCAATATATAGCCAAGCGCCAGGAGATCCAAGGTCAGGTCGAAATCCAACTTCTAAATTTAAGATTTCACGGTAGAATTCGACGGTCTGATCAAGGTCTTTCGCTATTACGGTGAAGTGATTCATTCCAATCGCTGCCATATGATCTCCAGCCTTATTTTTTGTTAAATCCTAAGCTCTTATTTCGTTTGTCCAGCCACCAACCGTATTGGTGTGGCCATGATTCAAACTCACCTTCGCCAATTAATTCTTCCTCACCGTGTAAAGCCCAGTTTGGGTTGTACAGAGCCTCTCTTCCTATGGCGATCAGGTCGGCTTTATTATCTTGCAAAATCTCTTCAGCGTGATGAGGATCTATAATTAAACCAACAGTCATAGTAGCAATATCTGCTTCAGTTTTAATTTTTTGTGAGAAGGGAACTTGAAAACCTGGTCCTCGCTTAACTTTTGCTGCTGTTGCACTCCCTGATATGCCACCAGAGGAGCAATCTACAATATCTACTCCTCGGTTTTTTAACTCTTTAGCTAATGCAATACTGTCGTCGAGGTCCCAACCCCCATCTATGCCGTCGACAGAAGAAATACGGGTAAATAATGGTTTTTCTAGAGGCCAGTTGTCTCTTAATATTTCAACAGTCTCAAGCAGAAAGCGCATACGGCCGTCTAAAGACCCTCCATAACGGTCTGTTCTTTTATTGGAGATAGGGGATAGGAATTCATGTCCTAAGTAGCCATGTGCACCATGTAATTCTATAATTTCAAAACCTGCCGAAAGTGATCTTTTAGCTGCTTCCACCCAAGAGTTTTGAATTCGTTTTATTTCCTCTAAGGTTAATTCGTGTGGTAGCAGGAAACCCTCCGCAACAGCAATAGGGCTAGGTGCATTAATTCCCCAATTATCCTCGCCTCTATTTTTATCTGTCTGGTCAAGAGGTCCATTACCGTGCCAAGGACGCTGCATGCTTGCTTTTCTCCCGGCATGAGCAAGTTGAATAGCCGGAATGGAATTTTGTGATTTTATGAAATCTGTGACTTTTTTTAATCCAGGAATATGAGCATCAGACCAAATACCTAAATCTCCATGGGTTATCCGGCCAGTGGATTCTACGGCCGCTGCCTCTGTAAAAACTATAGCAGCTCCTCCCTGAGCAAATTTACCAAGATGCACTAAATGCCAATCATTTATGAAACCATCTTTTGCAGAATAGTTACACATTGGAGAAATAACAATACGATTCTTGAGAGTAATGTCCCTAATTTTTTTTCTTGAAAACAGTAGGTTTTTTAATGTCATTTTTTTGTATTTTTTTAACGGTTAGTCAAATAGATTATGCTTCATAAAAAAACTCTAACCTGAAGTTCCTCGTAAGGCAATTATTAAATATTAAGTTAATGAAAATCTCTTGATTTAGTTACTAATTTCCCTAGTAATTTAGAGTGATCTTCTATGCGATTAGCAATTATGTGGATAACTTCATTTTCTTTTTGGATATAACCTTCCACAATCATTAATTGAGATACACGCAAAAGTTGGTGAAATTTAATTGCCACTTTAGGCCATACTATAATGTTTGCGAACCCAGTCTCATCTTCTAAAGTAATAAATAAAACGCCTTTTGCTGAAGATGGTTTTTGTCTGCTAATAACAATTCCTGATATGCGAATGTTTTTGGTATGTACATGCTTAATGCTATTAGCACATATAGTTCCTAACCTTGTAAGGCTAGGTCTGATTAGCTTGAGAGGGTGGTTTCTTAAAGTGAACCCAACGCTTTTATAGTCAGCAATAATATTTTCACCCTCAGTTAATGGCTTCAAATAAACTTTATCGTCTTTGTGACATTCATTTTTAAAAAGTGGAATTGATTTTTCAATACCGGATACAAGCCACATGGCGGTACGACGGTTATTACTACTAGATAAGGTATCAGCAGCAGCTAATGATTCCAGATCTAGGGAAGATAATTGAGCTTTATTTAGTAGGCTTCTTATTGTTTTAACATTATCTTTATTTCGAGCATATATTAATTTGTAAGCTCCCTTTTTCGATAAGCCTTTAATTATACGTAATCCAAGTCTTACAGCTTTTACTTTCCCCGAAGATTTAAGCTCTAATGTACTGTCCCAATCGCTTACTAGCACATCAGCTGGTTCCACAACTACATTATGTTTACGTGCATCTTGAATTAGCTGAGACGGCGCATAAAATCCCATAGGTTGACTATTCAACAATGCAGTGAGGAAAGTAGAAGGGTAGTGGTATTTCAACCATGCTGAGGCATAAACTAATAAAGCAAAACTAGCTGCATGTGACTCTGGAAAACCATATTCACCAAACCCAAGGATTTGATTGAAAACTTGTGTGATGAACTGTTGATCGTACCCTCTCGTTTGCATACCTTTCCTAAGACGGGTTCTAAAATTGTCTAAATGACTTCTGCTTCTCCAGCCAGATATTGACCTTCTTAGCTGATCTGCTTCCCCCGGAGAAAATCCAGCAGCAGTAATAGCTATTTGCATGACCTGTTCCTGAAAAATTGGAACACCCAAAGTTCGCTCGAGAATTTTTTTTACTATCAACGATGGGTAGCTTATTTTTTCAATACCTTGTCGACGTCTCAAATAGGGATGCACCATGCCACCTTGGATAGGTCCGGGTCGTACTATGGCAATCTGAATAACGAGATCGTAGAAATTTTTCGGTTTTAATCTGGGTAGCATGGTCATCTGGGCGCGAGACTCAATTTGAAAAATACCCAAGGTATCTGCCTTACTGATCATGTTATAGACGTTAGTATCATCTTGTGGAATATCTTCCAATTCGAATTTTGTTTTTCTTAAATTACTTATTAACTCTAATGATTGACTAATTACTGAAAGCATCCCTAGTGAAAGTATATCTATTTTAAGAATATTTAATGCATCTAGATCATTTTTATCCCACTGAATAATAGTTCTATTTGCTTGAGTGTCATTAGATTCAAATTCTTTTAATTTATTAGGGAATTTCATCATTGCCGTATTTTCTATAGGCACAAGTAGTGAAAGAGGTCGGTGTGAAATAACAAATCCCCCTACATGTTGTGATAGATGGCGTGGAAATCCTATTATTAGTTCAACTAGTTCAATTAGTTTTTTTGTTGATGGTGCATTTGGGTTAAATCCAGATTTTTTGAAAATTTTTGTTTTTTCTGATTTCCCCCACCATGAAGATGGTTCTGTCTTTATAAGTTTTTCAATTTTTTCAATTTTTATATCAAGAGATTTTCCAATATCACGAATCGCGCTTTTCATGCGATACGTAACTACTGTAGCGGTTAACGCAGCTCTATCTCTGCCATATTTTTTATATATATACTGAATTACTTCCTCTCGACGGTTATGTTCAAAATCAACATCAATATCAGGTGGTTCGCTACGTTCTTTCGATATGAAACGTTCGAATAAAAGCTCACTTTTGCTTGGGTCAACTTCGGTAATACCTAAGGCAAAACAAACAACTGAGTTAGCAGCGCTTCCTCTTCCTTGGCATAAAATGCCTTTTGTTTTTGCAAAATTTACAATGTCGTGAACGGTAAGAAAGTAGTGTTCATAGCGAAGCTCGCTGATTAATGATATTTCATGATTCATCATGGCGATAACTTTTTTCGGGACAGATTGGCCAAGTTTCTGAAAACGATTTATTAGTCCTTTTTTTGCCAAAGCATGTAGGTATTCTCCTGCTTTTTTGTTTTTTGGGACTACTTCGTTAGGATACTTGTATTGCAAATCATCTAAACTGAAAGAACAAGTGTCAGCTATAGTAATGCTTTCTTCAATTAATTTTTTAGGATATAAGGTTTCGATAGCTCCAGTGTGACGTAAATGATGTTCTCCATTTTGGTGTAATCGGTATCCTACTTTCGCTACAGAAGTGCCGAGGCGAATAGCAGTGAGTACATCTTGTAATTGCTGACGATTAGGTTCATGCATATGAACATATCCAGTTGCCACGCAAGGAAGGTTGATTTGTTTGGCGAAATTAATTGATCTATACATTTGGTAATTATCACTAGAGTTTGCTAGTTTTCTAACTGAAATCCATATTTTGTTAGGGAATGTTTTGGCTAACCAAATTCCATCTTTACGGTTTAATTCTTGTGGGTGCCAGAGAACAATACACCCAGCTAATCCATTTGCAATATCACTTCTTGTTAATTTATAACTTCCTTTTTGAGCCGCGCGCCTTCCTCGTGTAATCAGTTGAGAGAGATTCTCATAGCCTCTTATGTTTTGTATTAAAAATACTAAATTTAAGTCATCGTTAAGTTTTATTTCTGAACCTATAATTAGTTTAATATCTAGCGATTTTGCTTCAATATGAGCACGTACAACTCCGGATAAAGAACATTCATCAGTTATTGCTAAGGCATCATAACCCAGTTCATTTGCTTTTTTTATGAGTTCTCCAGGGTGCGAGGCACCTCTAAGAAATGTGA
The DNA here is from genome assembly GCA_902601765.1 of Hydrogenophilales bacterium. Taxonomy (GTDB): domain Bacteria; phylum Pseudomonadota; class Gammaproteobacteria; order Burkholderiales; family Eutrophovitaceae. Next base: position 17,185 of record CACKOO010000020.1, read on the forward strand.
AATTACTTATACAATGTAATTCAGCGTATCGCATTGTTTATTTTAAGAGAATATGCCATGTAGAAACCAAATTCTTGGGTTTGCATATTCACGGTATATCCAAAATTGAGAACCCTGTTGATTAATAGCAATAAAGTATTCACGTTTTATTTTTTTATGATCCCACCAGCCTGATTCAATAATCTCCGGGCCATCAAGTATTGAGAGTAAACTATTAATCCATAATTTATTATCTCGGTATTTAATAGTTTGAGGTTTAGAAAGTAGCCAGAAAGGACGAATTAGTTTTATGGTGGTTGTCGATGATTTTGATCCCGGTTCTATTTGACTCCAAGCCAACTCAGGCCGAAAGTCTGGCCGGGAGCATATCGAATAAACAGCTTCTTGACCAAGACGTGTTCTTATTGTTTCCAAGATTTTTTTATTATCACCACTATTACTTGAAAGCCTATTGGGTAATGTTGATAGCATTGTAGAATTTAATGTAGATGTTTCATTAACTTCTATTAAGAAAGAATTAATAGGTTTGTTAACTTTTTTTTGAATCACTTTATCTTTTATTAGAGATAAAATATATTTTTCATCACGTGTGGGTTGAGTGATAGAAATTCTTATTTCAAAGAATGTATCATTATCCTCTTGTAATTTAACCGTTAGTCTTATCAACCCCAATTGTTTTTCCGATAAATTCCGAATTATTTTTCTTAATGAATTTTTGATAATTTTTAATAAAGAATCCAACTCTCGAATAAAGTAGGGTAGATTAATCGATACAAATATTTTTTTGTGAGGAATAAATGGCTTTTG
>CACKOO010000021.1 GCA_902601765.1 Hydrogenophilales bacterium
ACGGTTTTTTCTGTAATGCTAACTATTTTTTATATGTTTGCTGGGCGAGGGCGAGGTGACTGATGGAGTTCTCTGGCAATATCAATTATTGGATTGCAATGTTTCAAATTGTAATGGGGCTGTTCATCGTAATTGCATCAGAAAATATCATAAAGACCCTCGTTGGACTTGGAATTTTTCAATCTGCGGTATATATAATTTACGTATCTCCAGCAAAAATCTTCGGTGGCACAGCTCCTATTCTTTCAGCTAACCATGAGGTTTACGCCAATCCGCTTCCGCATGTTTTGATTCTTACTGCAATTGTGGTTGGAGTTGCTACCATAGCGCTAGGTCTAGCTTTAGTCGTGAGAATATATGAAGCTTTTGGAACCTTAGAAGAAGATAAAATTCAAGAGATAGACCTTGAGGAAGGGAATAATGATTAGCACCCAGTTGCCTGCTTTGCAGATTGTTGTTCCCCTCTTGGCAGCACCCTTGTGTGTAATCGTTCGTCATCCTCGCACTTGCTGGATTATAGCTCTAGTCGCGAGTTGGATTACTTTTGCCGTATCCATAGGATTATTCATTGAAGTGCAAAACATAGGGGTGATTTCTTATGCTATGGGAAACTGGGCTCCTCCGTGGGGGATTGAATATCGCATTGATAGTGTGAATGTATATGTCATCCTAATAGTTTCCTCTATAGGTGCATTAGTTAGTTCTTATGCGCTGGCTAGTGTCAACGTTGAAATTGATAAGGATAGACACTACTTATTTTGGGCATCTTACTTACTATGCTTGACAGGTCTGTTGGGCGTAACGATAACCGGAGATGCTTTCAACATTTTCGTGTTTTTAGAGATATCGTCCCTATCAACCTACGTTCTTATCGCATTAGGACGAAACCGCCATGCTTTATATGCTGCTTTCCGGTATCTGATTCTGGGAACTATTGGAGCGACCTTTATAGTTATAGGCATTGGGCTTCTCTATCTTATGACAGGAACATTAAATTTATACGATTTATCGTCTAGACTGGGAGATATGAGCCTTACCCAGCCTCAGTTAGCTGCTCTGGCGTTTCTAACAGTTGGGATTTCCTTAAAACTTGCGCTATTTCCCCTGCACTTATGGCTACCCAATGCATATGCTTTTGCGCCATCTGTCGTAACTTCTTTTTTAGCAGCAACAGCGACAAAGGTGGCGGTATACCTTCTACTACGATTTGCTTATGATGTATTTGGAAAATCGCAGGTTTTTTCTGAACTCCCGTTGGGAGAGGTGCTTCTAGTCCTTTCAATCGTAGCCATGTTTGTAGCTTCCACGGTAGCTATTTTTCAACATGATATTAAAAGGATGTTTGCATATTCAAGTATTGCTCAAATTGGCTATATAACACTGGGAGCAAGTTTTGCGTCTCAAACCGCATTGACTGCCAGCGTTGTACACCTATTCAACCATGCAATCACAAAAGGAGGTATTTTTCTTCTTCTGGGAATAGTAGCGATTCGTTTGGGACAGCCAACTTTCAAGAAAATAGAAGGCTTGGGAAAGTTGATGCCATGGACTAGCGCCGGACTAGTAATTTGTGGATTAAGTCTTATAGGAGTTCCAGGAACTGCTGGTTTTATTAGTAAGTGGTACCTTGTCCTTGCCGTGCTTGAAAAGGGTTGGTGGTGGCTCGCACTGATGATACTTGCAAGTTCACTTTTAGCAGTCTTGTACGTCTGGCGATTAGTAGAAGCTATGTATTTTAGCAAGACGGAGATTAGCACTTTAAATACTGGCGCGTCACCCTCGCTATCAATGTACATTATCGCCAGCTTACTAGCCGTCTCGTGTATCTTCTTTGGGTTTCATACTTCTTTCAGTGTTGATGGCGCAAGCGAAGCCGCTAAAGCCTTGATGGAGTACACCAACCGGTGAGTGATAACATCCTAATCTCTCTTGTAATTCCTTTGTTGGGAGCGATTCTAATCGCATTGTCAAATAAAAGACAAAATCTCCGAGAGTGCATAACTCTCGTAACAGCCGTTTGCCTTTTGATTTTTAATATTCGTTTACTATCTCACATATTAAACGGAGATCGCCCAGAATTTTTTTTATTGGAAATTTTCCCTAATGCTGGCTTGTCTCTACAAATAGAGCCTCTTGGAATGCTCTTCGCACTGATAGCCTCTAGCCTTTGGGTTGTAAACTCCATTTACTCCATCGGTTATATGAGAGCCAATGCGGAAAAAAATCAAACCCGATTTTACGTGTGTTTTGCCTTGGCAATAGCTAGTACTATGGGAATTGCATTTGCTGGAAATTTAATAACTTTATTCCTATTTTATGAAATATTAACACTCTGCACATATCCTCTCGTAACCCACCATGGTACCGCGCAGTCTAAAGCTGGAGGACGTATTTATCTGGGGATACTAATTGGCACATCCATAGGATTCCTCTTATTTGCTATTGCATGGACATGGCATATCACGGGAGATGTCGACTTTTCAAAAAATGGTATTTTCAGCGAAGAACAATTCCAAGGACTAATCCCATTAGTTCTATTAGCACTCTATATCTTTGGAATCGGCAAAGCGGCCTTGATGCCATTTCATTTTTGGTTGCCAGCAGCAATGGTAGCTCCAACGCCAGTAAGTGCGCTCCTCCATGCTGTTGCAGTTGTGAAAGCTGGAGTCTTTAGCGTGGTGAAAATCATAGTTTATATATTCGGGATATCAAATTTAGCGAGTATAGATGGAACCCAATGGCTTATGATTTTAGCGGGATTTACAATACTGTCGGCATCGGTAGTTGCATTAAGATCAGATAATTTGAAACGTCGACTCGCCTATTCCACTATCAGTCAACTGTCTTATGTTGTAATGGCCGCATCCTTATTTGCTCCAATAGCTATTGTTGGAGCGGCGTTGCATATACTAGCGCACGCGGTTAGTAAAATTACGCTGTTTTTCGCGGCAGGCGCTATTTACACTGCTTCCGGCAAAACAAAAGTAAGCGAACTAGATGGGATTGGGAAAAAAATGCCTATAACAATGGCGGCTTTTACTGTTGGCGCACTTTCTCTGATTGGAATACCTCCCGCGATAGGATTCATTAGCAAGTGGTATATTTTGTCAGGTGCCATCTCATCCGGGCACATGTTTGCGGTTATTGTAATAATTATTAGCACTATACTTAATGCTGCTTATTTTTTGCCGATAATATATGCCGCATTTTTTAAAGATGCCAAACAAAATGAAGCAAACCACGGAGAAGCACCAGTTAGTATTATGATAGCAATCACAATGACTGCTTTACTAACACTGGTACTATTTTTCTTTCCAGATATTGCTCTTAACTTGGGTAATCAACTCGCTGGTATTTCTGAAAGGTAGGTTTTTAATGTCTGAGAAAAAATATATTTTTGATAGCGCAAAAAATGTAACAACCTTTTATAAGGCATTATGGTTACTGGGTATTCTGCTAATTATTGGCGATTTAATCATACACCGGCATGAAGAACTTAAACTCGCTGAGATTTTTGGGTTTTACGGAATTTATGGTTTTGTTGGATGCGTTATTTTAGTCCTTGTGGCTAAGGTTCTTAGGAAAATAGTGATGCGCGATGAGGAATATTATGACCGTTAACTTCCCAACAGCGCTAATTCTAATATTCGGAGGTTTACTGCTACCCTTTTTCAACGGATGGGCCCGAAAATTTTGGGCTGTTTGTGTTCCAATTTTTAGTCTGATACATCTGCTCGTAATCCCACTTGGATCTTTTGGTATCATAAGTTTTTTAGACTATTCGTTAGTCACTTTTAGAGTTGATAAGCTCAGCTTACTGTTTGGGTACGTGTTTTTAATTGCCGCATTTATTAACGCCATATACGCAATGCATAGTAAAGATTTAATCCAACAGGTAGCAACCTTTGTATATGCTGGTAGCGCAATTGGAGCAGTTTTTGCAGGAGATTTGTTAACGCTATTTGTATTTTGGGAGTTAACCGCTGTTTCCTCGGTAATCCTAATTTGGGCAAGACGAACCAATAAAGCCTATGCATCCGGACTACGATATTTGATTACCCACCTTTTGTCGGGAATGTTGTTACTTCTCGGAACTATTTTTTATGTCAAATCAAAAGGCACCATTGATTTTACTGCGATGAATCTAGATCAACCAGGTGTTACGTTGATATTCATCGCGTTTGGAGTCAAATGCGCATTCCCTTTGCTTCACAATTGGATGCATGATGCTTACCCGGAGGCAACGGACATAGGAACAGTAGCGCTATCTGTTTTCAGTACAAAACTCGGAATTTATGCCTTAGCGAGAGGGTTTTCAGGTACAGAAATATTGATTATTATTGGTGCAGTTATGGCGACATTTCCTATATTTTATGCTGTTATAGAAAATGATTTGCGCAGAGTTCTTACATACAGCCTTAATAACCAGTTAGGATTTATGGTGGTGGGGATTGGCATAGGGACCGAACTGGCGATAAACGGAGCAGTGGCTCACGCCTTTGCTCACATAATCTATAAATCCCTACTTTTTATGTCAATGGGGGCGGTACTCCTTCGAGTGGGAACTGTCAACGGTAGCGACCTAGGAGGACTATACAAATCAATGCCTTGGACCACCGGTTTTTGTATCGTCGGAGCCGCTTCAATATCTGCCTTCCCTCTGTTTAGCGGATTTGTGGCGAAATCAATGATTATGTCTGCTGCACTATACCAAGATCATATTTTAGTTTGGTTAGTTTTACTTTTCGCATCGGCGGGTGTTTTCCATCATGCAGGAATCAAAATACCTTTTTTCGCCTTCTTTGCTCATGACTCAGGTATTCGGTGTAAAGAAGCTCCAACCAACATGCTTGTGGCTATGGCCATAGCTGCTGCATTTTGTATAGGTATAGGATGTTTCCCGGGAATGCTATATTCCCTGTTACCATATCCAGTGTCTTATGAACCCTATACGACAAGCCATGTTTTATCTCAATTACAATTATTAGTATTCTCTGCTTTAGCTTTTGCAGTACTGATGAGAAATGGGATCTACCCCCCTGAGCTCAAGTCAGTTAATCTTGATTCAGATTGGTTATATAGGAAAATCTTAAAACGAATTCTTATTCAGCTTAATGAAAAAAGTTTTTCGATTTATGAGTCCACCTGTTTATTTATACGAATCCAGCTTTTTCTTCTTTATAAAAAAATAAGGCATCACCACCATCCCGCGGGACTATTGGCGAGAAATTGGCCTACGAGTAGTATGGTGCTTTGGGTTGCTTTGATGCTTGCGTCTTACCTTATAATCTACTTTTTCCAGCTTAACCCCTAAAACGTCTTCGTTGCCATTCTAGTAAAATAATTATTCTCCATAAAACCAAAACCCCTACAAACCCCACAGCTCCCCCAGTAACTGCCAGTACAGACAACCCTACCAAGAGCGGCTTACCAAGTGTAAAGAAATAGTCAATTAGCAAGTACAATTGAGATGAACTTTCATAAAGCATGGCATTATCAATAGAATTCTCAATGGCTCCTCTTGAAGCGAAGCTAGTGATCAAGGAGCCCAGTTGATAAGCAAAAAAGTAAATAGGAGCATACGTAAATGGATTTGATACCAAGGTACTAATAACCGCCACCAAAATGTTAGCTCGGAGCCACACTGCTACAACCGCCGCAGAAGGAATTTGCAAAATAGGTATTAGAAAACCAAAAAAAAGACCAATAGCAAAACCCAGTGCAACTCCATGCCGGTTGAGTTGCCATAATCGAGGATGGTAAATTGCCGGACCCATCCAGTTAACAAACTTGTTTTTTTGAATGCTATTTGAATTTGGCAACCAATGTCTCAACCTCGAACGCCAGCTAACATTGTTTTTGATCTTATTCTTAGGGTATTTCACTTTTTTTGAGCGTTACGCTAATTAAAATCGATTTGGTTCAATTTGAAATATTGTTTCTCATAATTGATCCCGATGAATACACCACTTTATTTCAGAACCTAATCCTGTCCGAGGTTTTAAGTTAAGACTCGTCAGCACTTTTCGCAAATAGCCCAAAGATGACCCGGTGCGAAATACAACTTTATTTACTTCTGGACGAGTAAAAGCATAACGAATCAAAGCACCTAATATCTCGTTTTCTACCTGCCTTGTCGATGGCAAGGAAGTCAGCTCATAGCCTATCTCTACTTGTCCATCTTTATCAGGAAAATCCCTAAACCCTGAGGCACCAATTAAATGTCGACTTTTGGCGTCTATAACGAGGAAGAACCACCAAGCTTGAATAATACGCGATCGATTTTTATCCTTGGCTTTATTTAATTTTTTGTAATTTTCCAGACATTTCGGCCATGTATCAGGAATCTTAATTTTCAATATCGATTCTAGTTTTCGTTTATTATTCACTATGGCATCTAAGTACTCAAGTTCCATGCGAACCAATCTGAAGTGAGAAGTGTGTATCAACATTCGGTAATCCAAATAATTTCTAACTGCTTTGCCATTTTAAATAAATCTATTTGTTATAATAGTGATTATATATCAGATATCGTGGAGAAATTTAATGCATATCTTAGAAATAAAAGACTTGGAGAAGTTAGCCAAGAAAAGAGTACCAAAAATGTTTTTTGACTATAACAATTCTGGATCTTGGTCTGAAAGTACCTACAGAGCTAACGTAAACGATTTTCAAAATATCAAATTACGTCAACGGGTGGCGGTTGATATGACTAATAGAACCCTAAAAACCACAATGGCGGGTCAGGATGTGTCAATGCCCGTGGCAATCGCCCCAACCGGACTTACCGGTATGCAGCATGCAGATGGAGAAATTCTGGCTGCCCAAGCAGCAGAGCAATTTGGGATACCCTTTACACTATCTACTATGAGCGTTTGCTCTATAGAATCGGTGGCTGAGAGTACCAAAAAGCCGTTTTGGTTTCAACTTTACGTGATGCGGGATAAAAAGTTCATGGCGCAACTGATTGACAGGGCTAAAGCTGCCAAGTGCAGTGCATTAGTTTTAACTCTGGACCTTCAGATTTTGGGGCAGAGACACGCCGATGTGCGAAATGGCTTATCGACACCACCAAAATTTAGTCCAAAACATGTCTATCAAGTATTAAGTAGACCTCTATGGTGCCTCCAAATGCTAAGAACAAAAAATCATTTTTTTGGGAATATAGTTGGCCATGTCGACGGAATTAGTGATGTACGATCGCTAACCGCGTGGATAAGCGAACAATTTGACCCAAGTCTTGATTGGAATGAGGTGGATTGGATAAAAAAAAGATGGGGTGGTAAATTAATTATAAAAGGAATTCTCGACCCAGAGGATGCAATACTAGCAACGAACACGGGAGCAGACGCAATTATTGTATCTAACCATGGCGGTAGACAATTAGATGGCGCCTCGTCATCCATAAATATGTTGCCGGCAATTGTTGATGCAGTAGGTAATAAAATTGAAATACACATGGATGGTGGTATTAGATCAGGGCAAGATGTCGCAAAAGCAATTTGCCTGGGAGCATCGGGCACATATATCGGGCGGGCCTTCATTTACGGGTTAGGAGCAATGGGCAAGGCTGGGGTGTCAAAAACGTTAGAGATAATTCACAAGGAGTTAGATATGACAATGGCTCTCTGCGGTAAACGCGACATTAAAGATTTAAATCGAGATAACCTACTATAAAGACTGATTAAACTTTATTACTAACCGCTGACGCGCAGTCGGGAAAAATCACTCTCTATCCACCTCCTAATTCGGTTAGCGTCGCCAATTCGCGTCAGTTTACCCCATGAGTCCAACAATATAATAATCAGTGGCCGATCCACTATCCGAGCTTGCATGACTAAGCAACGTCCAGCTTCCCGTATGTACCCAGTTTTGGATAAACCAATATCCCATCTGGGACTTTTGACTAGCCGGTTCGTATTCACATATTGAAGAGGATTACTTATCCTTCCCCGTAATGGATCAACCCTAAAACTTCCAGCTGTTGTATATTTTCTGATCATAGGGTAGGAGTGTGCTGCCGCCACGAGTTTCACTAGGTCAGCTGCTGTAGATACGTTGCCAGGCCTAAGACCAGTGGAGTCAATGAACCGACTATTGACCATACCCAGTTCCTTGGCTTTCCTATTCATCAGATTGAAAAAAGTATTTTTCCCTCCGGGAAATGTTCGGGCTAGTGCTGATGCTGCCCGATTTTCTGAAGCCATTAATGCTAATTTGAGCATTTCGGCTCTCATTAATACCGAACCAACGCGTAGTTTAGATTTTGACAATTTGTATCGGTCAATGTCAGCTTTGGTTATTTTAATCGGCTCTAACAAAGGCACACCAGAGTCAAGTACAACCATAGCAGTCATTAGCTTAGTAATTGAGGCTATTGACGAAATTTGTTTAATATTTTTTCCATAAAGAACTTGGCCTGTTAATTGATCATACACAATTGCAGTGCTGGACTTTAACCCTGGTTTTGACAATGTAGCACCAGCCACCAATGACCGAGGATCGGCTGCATGACTACCAGCTCCCAAAATCGCCATACCTAAAAGAATAGTTAATGTACTCTTAGCCACATTCATCCCTGATATCTCCTTGAATTTTTTATATACCAGTAATAGCAAAATCGGTGCCAGCGTCAAAAACTTAACGGTTTACGGAAAAAAAATTATTATCAGTTAGTAATGCCGATTGAAATGTCTATTATATCAAAAAAAATCAATAACTAAGGGTTTTGTTTTCGAAAAGATTTATTTTCGAAAACAACATATTTTAGGAAATAGAAAGCATTCTATTCAGTGCTATTTGGGCATTTTTTTTATCACTTGGTGGAACCTTAATATGATTAACGACCCTCCCCTCTGCTAAGTTTTCTAAACACCAAGCAAGGTGCTGGGGGTCGATTCGATTCATAGTTGAGCACATACAGACTAGAGGCGACATAAATTGGACCACCTTCCCACTAGATTTAAACTCGCTCGCCAGACGGTTAACTAAATTCAACTCCGTACCAACCAACCATCTGCTGCCGGGAGGAGACTCGCTGATCTTATTGACAATGAATTCTGTTGACCCCACATAATCAGAATTATTACAAACTTCAAAACGACACTCTGGGTGTGAGATGACAAGGCCCTCAGGATATTTTTTTCGGAAATTATCTATATGTTTCGGCTGAAACATTTGGTGTACGGAGCAATGTCCCTTCCAAAGCAGGATTCTAGCTGCCTTAATTTGTTCGTTATTCAATCCTCCTTGGGGTAAATCTGGATCCCACACAACCATTTCATCCATTTGTAGATTTTTTTTGAATCCTGTCCAACGACCCAAGTGCTGATCAGGAAAGAATAAAACCTTTTCTTTTCGCGCTAGAGCCCAATCCAGGACATCTCCCGCATTGGATGATGTGCAAACTATTCCCCCGTGTTCGCCACAAAACCCTTTCAGGTCGGCTGCCGAATTTATGTAAGTTACTGGGGTAACAAAATCATCCGGCGGAAATATCTGAGCTAATTCCAACCATGCCCTCTCAACCTTGGCTAAATTTGCCATGTCGGCCATGGAACATCCCGCCGCTAAATCTGGAAGTATTACGGTCTGTGAGGAATTTGACAGAATATCTGCGACTTCGGCCATAAAATGAACCCCACAGAAGACCAGGTACTCAGAACTAGTTGATGCTGCAAGTTTTGCTAACTTAAAGGAATCTCCAACCAAATCAGCATGAGCATAGACATCAGCCCTTTGGTAATGATGCGCCAAAATTGAGACTCGACTTCCCAGCGTCTTTTTCGAAATTTTTATTCTTTCACTAGCTGACCCGTCTGACAACTTAGCATAGGGAGAAAATATTCTAACAATATCATTCATATGGCAAATAAAAGTTTTGTTCAAATCGTGTTATATCACATATTTTCGATTGCATGGTAGTTAGGAAGTTCCCGGAGCGCTATGGCATTTGTCCAAGAGAATACCTTTGCGATAGCTTCACTACGACTAACCCAACACGATGATAAATGCTCCCTTGGTGAAATTTTTATATTCGCCTGTTTATCTACCTGGAGACTAAAAACATGCTCAGTGTTATAGCGCACTCCTGGCTCATACCGATTTCTCCAATGTTGGAAAATTTCAAATTCGAAAGATCTTCCCCAGTTGAGAAACCTATTAGAGTCGCTTATCACGCCTGTTTCTTCTTCGACTTCTCTTTTCGCTGTTTCAAGTAAAAGCTCTTCCTCAGCTTTTTTACTGCCAGTTACTGACTGCCAAAAACCAGGCCGGTCAGCTCGCTCAAGCAAAAGAATTTCATATTCCCGAGTGAATAAAATAACCAAAACTGAGACGGGAATTTTATAATTCATATTTTGTTGAAACTATCTGTCTTTAAATTTTTTTATTCATTTTAAGATGTAATTCTTTGAGTTGTTTTTCATCAACAAAATCTGGGGCACTCACCAATAGGTCCTGTGCCTTCTGAGTTTTAGGGAAAGCTATAACATCACGAATTGAATCAACCTCACATAACAAAGCTACAATTCTGTCAAATCCAAAAGCGATACCTCCATGAGGAGGAGCTCCTGATTGGAGAGCTTTTATAAGAAATCCAAACTTTTCTAAAGCAGATTTTTCCGAAACATTAAGCGCTCGAAATACCGCCTCCTGCACCTCTATCGTGTTAATACGAATTGATCCACCTCCGACTTCCCAACCATTGATAACCATGTCATATGCCTTTGATAATGCGGCTCCTGGGTTATTCTTAAGCAACTCTTCATGTCCATCAGCTGGACTTGTGAATGGGTGATGAAGCGCATCCCATCTGCTTTCCTCCTCGTTAAATTCAAACATAGGGAAGTCTATGACCCACAAGGGGCTCCATTTCGTTGAAAACATCTTCATATCAATCCCCACCTTTGCCCGCAGTGCCCCCAGAGCATCATTGACTATCTTTCGTTTGTCAGCTCCGAAGAAAATTAGGTCACCACTAGTTGCCCCAGTCAAGTTGATTATTTCTTTTAGGATATTTTCCGGAATGAATTTTACTATAGGGGAATTGAGACCATCAGGAATATTACTGACGTCAACCACCTTGATGTATGCAAGCCCTTTTGCTTCATATATCTTGACAAACTGGGTATATTCTTCGATTTCTTTTCTGGTTAAACTAACTCCACCTGGAATTTTAAGTGCGGCGACTCTACCGTTTTCAAGCCGAGCAGCATCTCGAAATACCTTAAATTCGACTTCCTTGAATAAATCCGTAAGTTCCGTAATCACAAGTTTAATACGCATATCCGGCTTGTCTGAGCCATATTTATCCATAGAATCTTTGTAACTTAGTCGAGGGAAAGGAACCGGCAAATCAACTTGTAACATCTCACTAAAAACCTGACAAATCATAGTTTCCATAAGGGACATGATTTCCTCACAACCTAAGAATGAGGTCTCTATGTCAATCTGAGTGAATTCTGGTTGACGATCAGCCCTTAAATCTTCGTCCCTGAAACACTTAACAATTTGGTAATAGCGATCGTAGCCGGAAATCATTAATAATTGTTTGAATAATTGTGGAGACTGCGGAAGCGCAAAAAACTGATTCGCATGAACCCTCGAAGGAACTAAATAATCTCTAGCTCCTTCCGGGGTGGATTTAGTTAACATTGGCGTCTCAATATCCAAAAACCCTTCATTATTTAAGAAATCCCTGATTACCATGCCAACCTGATGCCTAAATCTCAGGTTTTTCTGCATTTCTGGTCTTCGAAGATCTAGATATCGATATTCAAGACGTACTGATTCGGAAATCGAGTTATCGTCCATTAAAAAAGGGGGGGGGTCAGCACTATTAATTATCACCAAGCTTTTTACTAAGACTTCGACTTCTCCACTCACTAAAGATTCGTTGACCGTTCCTTCAGGACGTTCCCGGACTAACCCTTTTACATGAATAACATACTCGTTCCTAACCGTGTCTGCTAACTTAAAGGCTTCGGGAGTATCGGGATCAACAACCACTTGCATTAACCCTTCACGGTCTCTCAGGTCCACAAAAATGACCCCTCCATGGTCACGTCGACGATGAACCCATCCCGTAAGGTCTACAATGTCCCCAAGATAACTTTTATCAATTAGCCCGCAATAATTAGTTCGCACGTATTTTTCGCTCCGTCTGAGTTAACAACTTACTAAATCGTAGAATTTCTACTCAACCACATTTAAGAAAAAATCCTATCAGCTCATTTTGATTCTTCATTCTTAGATTTAGCTTTCTCTGAAGTCACTGCAACTGATCCATCAGATTTATTATCACTATTTTTTTCACTTTTTATAGATCCGTTTTTTCCACCGTCTTGCTTTGAGCCCTCGCTTTGATTCTTCTGTTTGCCATCGCCATTACCAGTAGAGGCTGAGGGAAGGGGTTTCTTATTCTTAAAATCCGTTACATACCACCCAGTTCCTTTTAGCTGGAAGCCCGCTGCTGTTACTAATTTTGTCAGAGCACTAGCATTACACTTGGGGCAAACCAATAACGGATTATCGGTTATCTTCTGTAATTTCTCAAATTCATGGCCACAAGATTCGCAGCGATACTCGTACATTGGCATTCACATACCTCCTAATTTGTTGTAATTGCAACCGCCCATAAACAAATATAAATCACAACCAATAACGCAATAATCTGTTTTTTTGATTGGGAACACTCTTTTAAGTGATATATTATTTTAAAAAATAATACTGATTAATGGCTATCTAACAGACAGAAACCAACAAGAACACTTCCTTGATTGGTGGCACATAGCAATGCTCCCGAAGGCATCACAATGTTGCAAGAAATCCTTTCCTCACTTGTATTTCGCATATTGAAATCGAAACCGCCATAGGGAGAATTTGATTTAATTATTGGAACTTTATTCGCATTCCCACTAAATTGAATGATTTTTTCTCGATAGTTCATATTAAACTTGATGGAGTCATTAAAACTTTCGAGATCACAAGCCAAAGAGAGAGTATGTCTTTCCGGATGTCCAGTGTTTCCCCAAGGATAGGCTGATTCCATTGCCACAAAAATCATAAGTAATAAAGCTTTTCCGTGTTTTTTTTTCAAGCGAAAAAAATTAAAATAAATCATGCTGCCTTTTGCTCGCCTTTTTGGGAATTTAAGTAATCATTCAGAAGCTGCTTCTGTCGCTCTTGCGCTTTTTCTACATTTAACTCTTTGACATGTCCATATCCTCTAATTTCTTCGGGAATAGCTGCAATTTGTCGAGCAAGATCATAATTATTTTTATTTAAATTTTCCATAACAATTTTTATGGTTTTTTCGTATTCTGCGATTAACTGCCGCTCCATTTTTCGCTCTTCTGTATATCCGAATATATCAAATCTGGTGCCCCTAAGAAACTTAAACTTGGATAGCGCCTTGAACACCCCAAGCATCCAAGATCCAAACTCTTTCTTGATTAAATGACCAGTTTCTGGATCACGTTTTGAAAATAATGGTGGTGCTAAATGGTAACGGATCTGGTAATTACCTTCAAATTGTTGTTTAATTTTCTCTCGAAATGAGGGATCAGAATGGAGTCTGGCAACTTCATACTCATCTTTATACGCCAATAATTTAAAATAGTATTTAGCGACGTCTAGGGATAAATAATTGGTACTAATTTTTATTTTTTCTTGTTTTAAAATTTCATCAACGAATTTTTTGTATTTATCGCCATATTCTTTATTTTGATAATTTCCCAAAAATACTCGCCTGCGTTCAACTGTTGTTTCCAAGGAATCCTCTGAGTTTTTTTTATCTACTGGCAAATCACTTTCACTGGGACTGACTAACCGCTCGACTAATTTTAAATCTGTCGCTGCCCGACGTCCCCAAAGAAAAGCCTTTTGGTTCATTTGCACAGAAACGCCATTCAGTGCAATAGCTTCGTTAATTGCTGACGAAGATAGAGGAATTAAGCCCTTCTGATAAGCAAAACCGAGCAGAAACATATTTGTGGCTATGGAATTACCATGCAACGCTGTGGCTATTTTAGTCGCGTTGAGAAAATTGACGTTTTTTTTACCAATTCTTTTGGTGATGTCTCCTTGTAACTCTATAGTTGGAAATTTAAAGTTAGCATCCTTATTGAAATCTCGAGTCATTTGTTGATGAGTATTGACAATAGCCTGGGTTTCACCCGTGACCATATCAAGAGTTTTTTGACTACCAGATACCACTAAGTCTCCTCCGATAAGGACCTTAGCGCCACCGGAACCAAGTCGGACTGTTTTTATATCTTCATCATGATTCGCTATTTGCAAATGACTCCAAACAGCACCTCCTTTTTGAGCAAGACCAGCCATGTCTAATCCACCAAATGACTTCCCGTCCAAATGCGCGGCCATTCCAATGATTGCACCAATCGTAACTACGCCGGTGCCACCAATACCTGTTACGATTATTCCATGCGTTCCATCTATTTTCGAGGGCATAGGATCAGGAATTACAGGAAAAATCGTCTCAATCTTTGAGTCTGTGGTTTTAAGGGTCTGTTTTCTTACCCCCCCTCCATGGACCGTAACAAAACTCGGGCAAAACCCCTTTACGCAAGAGTAATCCTTATTGCACGCTGATTGATCAATTTTTCTCTTGCGGCCAAAATCAGTTTCCAAGGGAGTTACAGAAACGCAGTTTGATTTGAGACTGCAATCTCCACAACCCTCACAAACCAAATCGTTTATGAATGCCCTTTTGGGAGGATCAGGATATAAGTTTCTTTTCCGACGACGTCTTTTTTCGGATCCACAAGTCTGGTCATAAATTATAGCCGTGGTGCCCTCTATTTTTCTAATTTCTTTTTGAACCCTAGTATATTCATCTCGGTGAAATACCTCCACACCTTTGGCGAATGATACATTGGAAGCATATTTCTCAGGCTCGTCCGTTACCACCAAAATCTTTTTAACACACTCTCCCGCCAGTTGATGGGTTATTTGCGGGACGGTCATAGGCCCATCAACTTGCTGACCTCCAGTCATGGCTGTAGCATCATTAAAAAGTATTTTATAAGTGACATTAACCCCAGAAGCTACCGAAGCTCTGATCGCAAGAAGACCCGAGTGGTAATACGTTCCATCCCCTATATTTTGAAAAGCGTGCGACCTTTCAATAAACGGAAATTCTCCCATCCATGAGGCACCTTCACCTCCCATCTGGGTATAACCCTGCGTATTTGGATCGGTCCATTGAACCATAAAATGACAACCGATACCTGAAAGCGCAATGGATCCTTCTGGGATTCGTGTGCCTGTGCTGTGTGGGCAACCAGAGCAAAAATAAGGCGTCCGCTCCATAGCTGGCTGTTTCGGTGCATTGAGCTTTAAATTTTCATACTTTTTAATCCTAAAACCAAGCTCACGATCTTTAATATTTTCGCAAATACCCCTCCCCAAAATAATAGCTATATCAGTGGGGTTTAATGCATTAACTGACGGAAAAAGTTCATTCCCATTTTCATCATTTTTACCTACAATTATTGGTGAATGGACACTATGATATAAAGTTTCCTTAACCTGTGATTCTACTAGACCTCTTTTTTCTTCTACCACAAATATTTTTTTCAATCCCTTGGCAAACTTCCTCAGTCCATCCGGCTCTAAAGGCCATGTCATCCCTACCTTGTAAACCCTCAAACCCAAACGGGCGGCTTCCGATTCATCTAAACCCAAATACTGTAGGGCTTGCCTTACATCCATATAGGACTTTCCACATGTCACAATCCCAATTTTAGCAATTGGAGAATCTAAAACAATTCTGTCTATCTTGTTCGCCTTGGCGAATGCCCTAACTGCATCGATTTTGAAGCGATGTAGTCTATCCTCTTGATCCTTTGGTTCATCTGGCCAGCGTATATTCATTCCACCGGTGGGAATTACGAAGTCACTAGGGGTAACTATATTTACTCGACTGGGACTAACGTCAACTGTAGCGCTCGCATCAATGGTGTCTTTCATACATTTTAAACCGACCCAACAACCTGAATATCGCGATAACTCCCACCCCAGCAAACCATAATCTAATAGCTCCTGAACTCCGGCTGGGTTAAGGATCGGGATCATTGCGTCAACCATTGCATATTCACTTTGATGTAAAGTAGTGGATGATTCTCCAGTGTGATCATCACCCATTAAAGCTAATACACCGCCGAGCTGGTGTGATCCGGCTAGATTCCCATGTCTGAATGCATCACCTGTTCTATCCACTCCAGGCCCCTTGCCATACCATATGGAAAACACACCATCGTATTTTGGTTTTCCGTGAAAGCCAATCTGTTGCGTACCCCAAACTGCAGTTGCCGCGAGATCTTCATTTACTCCCGGGTTAAATACTATTTCATGCTGTTTTAAAAATTTCGAGGCTGCCCATAATTGCTGATCATACTGCCCCAATGGCGATCCCCGATAACCCGAGATATATCCAGCGGTATTAAGTCCTCGCCCAAGATCTCTAAGCCTTTGCATAATGGGCAAACGAACAAGAGCCTGAGTTCCGTTAAG
>CACKOO010000022.1 GCA_902601765.1 Hydrogenophilales bacterium
AGCTTTCGGTGCGGACTCAGGAACTGTTGCATTGGCTCTCGCGACAGGGGAAGCAAACATGCCGATCCCTGAATCTGTAAAGGTGACTTTTACTGGAACTATGGCTGAGCATATGGATTTTCGAGACGTAGTTCATGCAACTCAATCTCAAATGTTGAAGCAATTCGGTGATAATGTTTTCCAGGGAAGAATTATAGAAGTTCATATTGGGACACTGTTAGCAGATCAGGCCTTCACTTTTACAGACTGGAGTGCCGAAATGAAGGCAAAAGCATCTATATGTATTTCTGAAGATGCCACGCTCATTGAGTCGTTAGAAATTTCTGTGGATCGGATACAGATAATGATCGACAAAGGTATGGAAAACAAAAGTAAAATGTTACATGGGTTAATTGATATTGCTGAAAGGCGTATAGCAGAAATTAAATCAGGAGAAAAACCAGCATTAAGTCCAGATAATAATGCTAAATATTTTGCAGAAGTAGTTGTGGATTTGGATTCAATAGATGAACCAATGATTGCTGATCCTGATGTGAACAATATCGATGTGTCCAAGCGGTATACACATGATACGATTCGGCCAATTTCGTATTACGACGCGAGTAAAAAAGTCGATCTTGGTTTTGTTGGTTCTTGCATGGTTCATAAGGGTGATGTGAAAATTGTTGCTCAAATGCTCCGTAATCTTGAGGAAAGTACAGGAAGTGTTGAGTTTAAAGCTCCTTTAGTGCTGGCTGCACCCACCTACAATATTATTGATGAACTCAAAAAAGAAGGCGACTGGCTTATTTTGCAAAAATATTCTGGTTTCGAATTCGATGATGATAAACCAAAGAACAAGGCGCGAGAGGAATACCAAAATATACTGTATCTCGAAAGACCCGGTTGTAATCTATGTATGGGAAATCAGGAGAAAGCCGCAAAAGGAGATACCGTTCTAGCAACATCCACCCGTCTTTTTAAAGGACGTGTGGTTGAAGATTCTGGGCGAAAAAAAGGCGAATCATTACTTGCCTCAACTCCCGTCGTTGTTCTCTCCGCAATTCTTGGTAGGACGCCAACCTTAGATGAGTATAAAACAGCCGTGAAAGGAATCAATCTAACCAAGTTTGCACCGCCAGCTGAAAAAACCTCAGGGAATGTGTCGGTTCATTTTTAAAAAGGTTTTACCTGAAATGTGGCACTATCTTGGGATAAATAGGAGCTACTATTCAAGTTACTAATACGAGGAAATAGTATTAATCCTCCAAAATGAAAACAAAAACACAAATAACTGGCCAAACAAGTCTTTGGGTAAGAGGATATACGACTAATAATAAATGAGCGCAGAGGTATATTAGAAAATCTTCTAGTTAAAGATGGTTTGTAGTTTAGTGCGGGGAGACCTTAAACAAGTATTTTCAAATAAGAATGGGGAAAAAATGGTTGTTCTGAATGTAAATGGAAAAAAACATAGGTTAGATGTTGAGCCGGAGATGCCGCTTCTTTGGGCGTTGCGTGATGAATTAAAATTAACAGGCACAAAATACTCTTGCGGAGTAGCGGCATGTGGAGCCTGTACGGTTAAAATAAATGGTAACGCTGTAAGAAGCTGTGTTTTTCCAGTGTCAGCAGCAGAAAAACAAGAAATCACTACTATTGAGGGATTGTCAGCCGATGGTAAATCCCACCCGCTACAAAAAGCTTGGGTTAAGCTTCAAGTACCCCAGTGCGGGTACTGCCAGAGCGGCATGCTCATGACCGCTGCTGTATTGCTAGAAAAGTCTTCTAATCCGTCAGATCAAGAAATAAATCAGGCAATGCAAAATATTTGCCGTTGTGGGACTTATGTTCGAGTAAAAAAAGCGATTCGAATGGCTAGTGAGGAGGCGTGAAGGAAAATGAAAATAAAAAACTCAAATTTTAGTCAAAAGAGACGGAATTTTCTTGTCACATCGGCTGGTGTTTCGGGCGCTTTCGTTTTGGGTGTCACCTTTAAGCCGGATTTGACGGTGGCAGCTAATAATTACGGTCCCGAGTTGACGCATTGGATACTTATCGATGCTGATGAGACCGTTACAGTTCGGATTGCAAGAACAGAGTTGGGTCAGGGTACCTTTACGGGTTTAGCTCAATTGGTGGCGGAAGAGTTGGAGTGCGATTGGAGAAATGTAAAATCAGAGTATGCCGACGTGAACATGCATATACATAGGGATAGAATTTTTAAAAGTATGAGTACCGGAGGTAGTAGAGGTATTCGAGATTCCCA
This sequence comes from Hydrogenophilales bacterium, assembly GCA_902601765.1. GTDB lineage: Bacteria > Pseudomonadota > Gammaproteobacteria > Burkholderiales > Eutrophovitaceae. The sequence goes on from CACKOO010000022.1 coordinate 2,249, forward strand.
AGATTATATTCGTAAGGCTGGGGCTGCAGCACGGATCATGCTTATTCGTGCCGCAGCAAAGAGATGGAATGTTCCAGAGTCGGAATGTACGACACAAAACGGGGTGATATCGAACAGCTTGGGAAAAACAATCACTTACGGACAAATCGCGCTTTCGGCTTGTGAGGAGAGTATTCCTACTGACATTTCGCTCAAGCCTGTTAGCGGTTGGACAATTATGGGGACGTCTCCGGCTCGCTTCGATATTCCAGAGAAGACGAACGGACAACAAATATATGCTTCAGATTTTTTACTCCCCGGGATGTTGCATGCGTCAATTCTTCAGTGTCCAGTATGGGGCGGTACGCTCAAGAGCGTTGATGAAACAAAAATTTCATCCTTGGCGGGCATAAAAAAAATAGTCAAGGATCAAGCATGGGTGGCAGTTATTGCTGATAACTGGTGGAGAGCAAATGAAGCGCTGAAGCTCCTACCAGTTTCATGGAACATCACGGATAATCAGAATGTTTCTAGTGAATCTATTTCGAAATTGCTTAGGACGGGAATTAATGATGAATCTTCACCAGTTGCTCGGGAAAATGGCAATATAAAAGATGCATTCCAAAATGCAGCACAAATAGTGGATGCAGAATATTCGTCTGGTTACCTTAATCATGCCACCATGGAACCGCAAACAACGGCAGCTTTATTCACCACAGAACGTCTTGACGTATGGTCTGGAACTCAAAACGGAGAAAGCACAGCGGCTGCAGCAGCCGAGACCGTTGGCATCGACTTAAAGAAGGTTTTTGTCCACAAATTCCACGCGGGAGGTGGTTTTGGTAGAAGAGTTGCTCATCAGGATTTTACAAAACAAGCTGTTAAGATAGCAAGAAGTCTCCCGGGAACTCCGGTTCGTTTGCAATGGTCCCGAGAAGAGGACATGCGACATGGCAAATACCGCCCCGTATCGCTAGTTAAGTTGAAGGGTGCTTTGGATCGCGAAGGGAATTGGCTTGGATGGCACGTTCGCCAAGCCGATCAGTCAATTATGATAACGGTACGCCCGAGTGCCATTAAAGACGGGGTTGATCCGGTGAATACCCGATGCTTTAAGGATAATCCGTACACTGTCTCTAATTACAGGAATGAATACGCAATGAGAAATACTCATGTGCCCCCCGGATTTTGGAGGGCGGTTGCTCATACGAATAATCCTTTTGCTCGTGAAGGGTTCATCGATGAATTAGCCCATGCAGCGAAGAAGGATCCATATCTTTTTCGTCGCCAGTATTTGCAGGGAACTAAAGACCTTGACGTCTTAGACGCGGTGGCGGCTGCAATAAACTGGGAGCAAAAACCCAAAGCAGGGTTTGAACGAGGCATTGCCGTGGTGGACGCATACGGTAGCTACACCGCATCAGCAGTCGAACTTTCTGTCGATAAGGATAAGAAAATTGATATCAGAAGAGTTGTTGTCGCTATTAACTGCGGAAACGTTGTTCACCCTGATTCGGTTAGAGGGCAGATAGAAGGCGGAGTAGTTTGGGCACTATCCTCCTTAATGCACGAAGAAATTAACATTAAAGATGGAAAAGCAGTCGAGAGTAACTTTACAGACTATAAAGTATTGAAGTTAGCCGAGACGCCTGAGGTGGAGGCGATTGTTATGCCGAGTGGAGATTTTTGGGGAGGGGTGGGAGAGCCTCCGATTAGTTCAATTATTCCCGCTGTTGCCAACGCAATTTTCCAAGCCACTGGGGAGAGAGTGCGACAAATGCCTATTTCAAAACTGGGGTTTTCTTTTCGCACTTAGCTTGATGTCACATGGGTTATAGACACAAAACACTGAATTGATTTACTAAAATGAATACGACTTTTAAAAATGATAGAAGGCGCTGTTTGGTAAATTTTATATCATCAATGGCAGTTTTTGTTTCTGTACCACAGATTGCTCGCGCGGTGCCGCTTAAATTGCTAGCCCCAGTCAAGAATATAGTGGGCTCAAACGTTATCAAAGAAGGAAGAGTAAAACTTAATATGCCGAGATTGGCAGAAACCGGAGATACAGTTCCGGTCCACATTATTATCGATAGTCCAATGACCAAGGATGATCATGTCGAGAAAGTTTATATTTTTGCCGAAAAAAATAATGTTCCTCATGTCCTAACAATTTCTATGGGGGCGAGGAATGTAAGAGCAGAGCTATTTACACGCATTCGTTTGATAACATCCCAGAAGATTTTAGCAGTTGTGAAAATGAATAACGACACTTTCTGGTCATCTATGGCTCAAGTGGAGGTAACTAGGGCAGACTGTGGATGAATAAGTTTGGTAAAATGTATGTAAAAACAGTTCCCATCAAAGCCAACGGGGATGCATTCTCAATTAGATTGATGGTAGAACATCCGATGGAGTCAGGATATCGACATGACAGACGCGGTAAAATAATTCCAAGAAATATCATAAAAAATTTACGTTGCGATTTTAACGGGGAAACAATATTTGCAGTTGAATTATCCTCGGCAGTCTCAAGAAATCCTATGTTTCAGTTCCTACTAAGGCCCGGGGGGAAAGGAGTCTTGACTTGTTTGTTCATAGATGAATTTGGCAACGAAAAATCAAAGTTGGTTAGTTTTGTCGACTGATTTCTGACGAGAATAAATGTTAAGTATTGAATGGGAGGGTTGAAACGGGTACCAAATATCGTTATCAATAAATTATAGACGGTTATATTTGGCGCATGGTGCGAATTCAAACATGTCCAACATGTCTTTGCGCTGTCCCAGAGCAATACTTGTTGCAACTTATCTCCTTTGGGGTTATGAGACGGTGTTTCAAGGGTTGTCAACGTGATGACCAGTAGGAAATCAAAAACTCACCGCGTCCTCTGGAACATTACCAGAGAATGTGAACAATCGCTTGAATAGTCTCGAAGAATAAAATACCAGTGTCGGCAAAAATTATAACGATTGTAACCGCACTGTAATCTAACCACTAGGTACGGTAAAATCCGTTCGGTATACAAAGCAGAATTGTGCCTACCGATAAGTGATTATTTAGTTAAATTTTGTCATTAACAAATTTTCGGAAAACTTCAATTGTTTGTGGGCTACAACGATGTTCTATACCCTCGGCGTCGGCCCAAGCCGTCTTATCATCCACCCCTATAGCCTTTAAAAGTGAAACGACAATGTGATGCCGTTCGCGCGATGATTCCGCCATATTGCGACCATCATTAGTAAGAAAAATCGAGCGATAAGGCTCCGCAAGGACAAGCTTCATCTCCTTGAGACGTGCAATCATTTTGTTAACTGTTGCTCCAGTAACTCCAATTCTCTCTGCGATATCAACTGCACGAGCTTCTCCATTGACATCGATTAGATCAGCTATTAGTTCAACATAATCCTCAATAATCTCTGTTTCTGTTGCTTTACGAGCGCGCTTAAAATGACTAGCCTGTTCAGCTACAGTCATAAATGAAGATATGGCCGACGATTTGTTTTCGTTTTCGGCATTATTTTGACTTTTCATGCACTCAGAGTAAGTTAAATTTCAAAAGATTGCAAAATTAATACTAATAAAATATTATTCACGATATAACATGTGTATTGGCAAATAACTTATATTTAAGCTAAACTTGTTAGCAAAGCCTAATTTAATATTTGAGAGAGCAATGAATATTTTAAAGTCATCAACCAACCTTTTTTTTTCTACCCCGTTGGCTAATTTAACTTTTTTAAATTTGAAGGTAATAGTCGTATTGATGTTGATAGGCTTGGCGCTTGTTTCAGACAATGCAGCAACCATCATAGGACAGAGTTTTGCCGATGCCTATTTACAAGTTACGGTTTTTGTCGCAGCAACTTTTTTTATATTCTACTTTCTGGAAGCTTGGTTTAATTTCGATGTAAAAAAATATTTGCAACATCATAAAAACTGGCAAGTTCCCATTGCGGCTTCTCTAGGTGCTCTACCTGGATGTGGGGGAGCTATAATGGTTATGACACAGTATTTGCGGGGTGGCTTAGGCTTTAGTTCAGTAGTTGCTGTATTAACTGCAACTATGGGTGATGCGGCTTTTTTATTATTAGCTCGTGCTCCCGCTGAAGGCGCTATCATATTTGCTGCTGGTTGGTTGGTTGGTATTATTTCTGGTTACATGGTAGATGCAATCCATGGATCAACTTTTTTTGCCACTGACGTTAAAGCCAATCGTGGCAAATCAATTCACATCGATCGACAGATAGACTCAAAAATTTTAAAAATATTATGGGCTATACCATTGATACCTGGGTTTTTTGTTGGTTTTGCGCTCGCTTTCCAATCTGATACTAAGATTTTCGGTCAAATATTGGGTATAGATACGTTGCTTTGGCTGGGAATTTTGGGGTCGGGGGTAACTCTATCAATATGGGTAATTTTATCTTTAAAGAGATCGCATACGGTTTTGCTAGATGACAAAAAACATTTAACTCGAATCTCTTTTGAAAGAAATGCGAGAATTAGGCATAGTTTCGAAAGAGTGATGGGTGATACGATCTTCGTGAGCATTTGGGTGATAATGGCTTATTTGCTATATGAGCTTGGTGTGCATTTCCTAAATATAGAGCTTGACTATTTATTTAACGCTGGAGCCATTTTTATTCCGCTTATTGCAATTTTAGTCGGTTTCATACCAGGATGCGGTCCTCAGGTTGTTATAGCTACGATGTACTTAGGCGGGTCGATACCATTTTCAGCAGAAATAGGAAATGCTATAAGTAATGATGGGGATGCTCTTTTTCCGGCCATAGCATTAAATCCTAAAGTAGCTATTGTTGCGACTCTTTACAGCGCAGTTCCAGCGCTAATAGTTGCATATTCTGTTTACTGGCTGTTTGAATAAAAATTTGGTTTTTTTCAATTTGTTATAAACCGTTAATATATGACTTATGAAGTTAATATCTAGTGGGAACAACAAACGTAAAAACTGCTTACTATAATCGACAGTGTATAAAACAATTGACATTCTCGGTTGTTCAACATTAATTTAAATCAGATATGAGAGGTCTCATTTTCTGAAAATGTTTTCAAGTGGGAGTATTAGTGTAAAAAATGATCAAGACGTAGTTAAGTCGGCGTATGACAACAAAAACGTAATTCCTTCGACCGGTCACATATATAATATCGAAAAACTTTGTACGATGAGGAAGACTTTAACCAAGTAGGCAAAAGGTGGAGGAAAAACTAACCTATGAGATACCTAACCCTATTACTGCCTAATTTATTCTTTTTTTCTTTTTCTATGGTATGCAGCGGGGAAATTGAATATAACGATTTGGTCTACCGAGATTATATTTTTTATGAAAGGTTTTCCGAAGACCCGTTTACTGGAACAGTAATCGGAAAAAGGAGAGGAGCACTAAAAAATGGGATAAAGGAAGGAACGTGGACATATTGGTATGACAATGGTCAATTATGGGCCAGTGGGGGATTCCAGAAAGGAGAGAAAAAAGGTTTGTGGTTGATGTATTACGAAAGCGGAGAGTTGCGCAATAAATTACGTTATCAAAATGGAAAAAAAGAGGGTCTGTCGGAGTCATACCACGAGAATGGAAAGATATGGGTGAGAGGGCGTTATATACGAAGCAGAAAAAATGGTATTTGGAAGTCCTATCATGATAATGCCCAGCTATGGACGAGAGGACGGTATAAAGACGGAATAAAAGAAGGGCTTTGGGAGTACTATTATGAAAGTGGTGATTTGCAAGCCAGTGGAAATTACGAAAAAGAAGTTGAAATAGGAAACTGGATGTATTACGACAGGGAGGGTAAATTAATTACCGAGTGAGTGTGAAAGGAAGTTAAACGAGCTTTTAAGATTTGGTTATTTTATGCTTTTAATTTAGAGCAGTAATGTATAACAAAATCTAGTATAAGTCATAATTTTAATGTCAGAAAAAGTTAGACCATGTGCGGAAGATATACGTTACACGATACGTCAAAATCAAAGTTAAACCTAAATCGTGAAATAGTGCCTGATTATAATGTGTGTCCCGGAACAAAAGCTTTAGTCATCAATGACGCAGGGAGAACTCTTCTAGTGAATTGGATGTTCAGGGTGCCTTGGGCTAAGAATTTTAAACTTATAAATGCACGTTCGGAAACACTTGGCCAAAAGAAAATGTTTCAAGACAGTAAACGATGTATATTCGTTGCGAATGGTTATTTTGAGTGGAAAAAACAATCGCAAAAAAAAATGCCATACTACCATGTCTTTAACAGTAAGATGATGTATTTTGGAGGAATCATGAATAATCTAGGAGCGTGTATTGTTACTCGCAAAAGTTACGCAAACGTTGATTTTGTGCACGATCGACAACCCGTAATTTTAGATTACGATGATTTTGAAGATTGGTTTCGACTTAAACACAATTTTGATTGTGAAGACACAAAAAATATGGATGTATTTAGAGTGTCTATTAAAGTCAATAATCCGCGTAATAATAATATAGAAAATATTTTACGAATAATCGTATGACCATCCGGTAATAAAACAAGCTATGGTCTTATTCGATAAATGGTGAAATTAGAACGAGAATTTTTAGAAACATTTAATTATAAAATATGGGGGGAAAGCTGTCTTGAGCCAAAATGAACCAAATCTTGATCCGTCAGATTTGGAAAAAATGTTAGGTGCAAAAGAGAAACAATTCAGAGTTCCTTTAGATAGAGAAGTCCTGACATTTCTCCTAACTAATTGGTTCAAATTGAATTCCGTAGACCTTCATCTTATTTTTCTTTCTAATGAATTAAAAAAAGATCACCCTAAGGAATGGAAAAAAATGATTGAAATTTCTTTCTTCAAGGTCTAATGATGATGTTATAGCTACTAATCAAGTTGCAATATATCCAAACCTGCTTTCCTCAAAAAGAAACGACTTTATAGTAATACTTTAATACGTTTTTAATTCCGGATTAGTTTAAAAGATTGTTTTTGACATTAACTAATGCACCAAGAGATTATTACAAAAACTGTGGTTTCGATTTTTATTTACGATACATTACTTTGCTGTCAAAACTTACCCTTAAATGCAGTTTGTATTTGATTTTACTAACCGACGATATCAGGTCGACAGTTGACAACTAATTCTGCAACCGAGGCGGAATTTGAAAGGCAAAGTACTGTTTTGACTAGTTCGGCTAAATCCTCTGGAGATGTCATTTCTTCAAATGGCATACTTTCTACGGATCGGGTTAGGTCTGTTGCTACGTAGCCCGGGCAAAGAGCAGTACATCGCACCCCATCATCCCATCCACCATGACGCGTCGCATGGGAAAGTGCAACTGCCGCAAATTTAGTCATCGAATAACCTACTCCATCATCGAAAACAGCTTTTCCGGCTAAAGATGCCACATTTATTATACGACCAGCTATGGATTTTCTTAAATAAGGGAGTGATAAACGAGTCATCGATAGTGGTGCTTTAACATTTACAGACCACATGAGGTCTAAGGCTTCCTCATTGTCTTTCTCGTCACTTACGGAAACACTCTCATATATCCCCGCATTATTAACTAAAGCATCAATTTTGCCATATTGGTTGATAGTAGAATTGACCCAATCTGTATGGGTATTTTTATCTATCGCATCATACTTAGAGATCATTACTTTTTTTTCATCCCATTCATCAATATTAGGCATTGAATCTTTATTCCTAACTCCTAGACTCAAGAAAAACCCGGCAGTATATAGGTTTCGGGCAATTGCCAAACCAATTCCTCTGTTGGCGCCGGAAATCATAACAACGCGGCCTTTGCTGGATATCATGTTTCAGGTGACCTTTCTTTGCAATTAAACTATTGGGGTGATAATTAAAATAGGGCTATGCATCTAACTTCCATACTCCACCGATCAGGAGCATCGTCAGTGGTCTGTGGATTTTCGAAAGCACTATGAAAACTGAATGTACACGGCGAATCAGGAAAAGAAATATCTGGTTCTTTCCCGTCTGTTTTAGCTAACCCGCCAGCACTGTCCCATTGTTTTATAAGAAGAGCCTCTGTTTTATTCATCTTTGGATAAAACCACCATTTGTGGTTAGGGTTGTATTTTGCGAAATAATTTTCACCTATTCGGTCTGCATAATGTATTTCGAATACCACGAGATCCTCTGGCATGACCTTGGAAGCATCGCAAAGCGCTAGGGGGTTCATCTCAATCGGCTCAGGCACTATACTTCTCCAGAGATTTATTATCGCAAACCTGCCTCCGGTTAGAGCATCCTGCACCTCCTCCGGAGGTAACAAACTATTTCCATTCTGTAATAAAGACTTGACCGTATCATTTTTTTTGGGAGGGGTTGACAACTGCTGCATTCTAGCTGGGGCGCTGGTCAGTGTGTAATCACCATGTACCGCATGGGCTGGTCCCTGCACCTGCTGACCATCTGTAATCATTTTTTTGGACTTTTTCCCAGCCGCGGAACGGATATTATGATCAAATGCATATACATTTCTTGCGCCCACGGCATCTTTAACGGTTTTGGCACACATCGGGTAGTAACTGTTTATTACTGAATTGTTATTAAAAAAATCAATCTTTGAATTTTCAATATTATGAGAAATCAGCTCAAACCCCTGTTTCTCTACAGAAGCGGGGGAGGTTTTTCGTGCATCATAAACGTCAATTTCGTATTCTTTGAAATTGACTCCAACCAAACCAGAATCACTACCCCCCAGGTCGCGACGAGTGTACACTTTGCCATTACGGTATAGTGAACTTTCCGAATCTACAGACATGTAGTTAAAAATACCCTTGCTGTTCATTTGCTAGTGACTCGTGATCTAATAACCCACATTATACTGTATTAACACTAACCTTATCATTTGAAATCGCTTTCCGATATAGAGGTTTCAATCCACCAAGTATTTTTTTCAATTTCTTCCGTCATCCATTTAACCAGATGGACATGATCATTTAGCGGAAGTTCTGCCCAAGAGTGCAGGTGCATAGGCGCTGCAACCACCACATCAGCTATTGTGGGTTCGTCACCGCATAAATACTTTGTTTGAGATAACCTACCATCGAGAATACTTGCTAGTTTATTGAAGTTTTCTTTCTCGGCTTCAAGAACTTTGGGGTCAGCTATGTCGCCAAGCAAAGGCTTAACACAATTTTCAACCAGGTATGTGTAACAAGACGGAAACCAGGCGCTACTTTCCCATAAAAGCCATCTATTGACGTCAGCTCGGGATCTCAGGTCCGTAGGATACGCTTTTACGTTACCAACCTTATCAGCCGCGTATTGAAGAATTGCGTTGGATTCCCAAAGAATAAAGTCTTCATCCCTAAGTGTTGGTAGCGAGGCATTTGGGTTAATCGCCACGTACTCAGGGCTTTTTTGTTTTCCCTGGAAGTAGTCGATTTTTTTGATTGTATAGTCAGCGCCAATGAGTTTAAATCCGGCTAAGACTTTCCTAGAATTTACAGTTATCGGATCTAGAAGTAATTCCATGGTTTATCCCCCTCAGATATGTGGATGGTGGCAAGACAATAGAGCGAATTTAAAATTTATACTATTATTAATAATCCAAATATTAAACAATAGATTCATTAAGTCAACTTTTTCCTGTTAGTAATCTCGGATTTGTTACTAGGTCTTTTAATCAAGCAACATATAAGTTGAACTTTAAAATAAGAAATACTTTATTGTGTGTGCAATTTTTTTTTTTTGTTAAAACCTATAAAAAAGAAGTTGTTTTTGAATATAATTTTTAACCTCGCAAAGTATTAATACTAGCGATAATTTTGACACGGTGGAAGCTCTAAGCTGGAAGAATAAAAAGGGAGTCAATATGAAATTTAATAAATTGGGAAATTCGAGCCTGATAGTATCCGAATATTGCCTAGGAACAATGACATTCGGGGAGCAGACAGATGAAAGAGAATCCCATAAACAAATGGAAAAGTCATTTGATGTTGGGATAAATTTTTTTGATACCGCTGAATTATATCCCACAATTCCCCTACGGGCCGAAACTGCTGGGAACACAGAAAAAATTATAGGTAACTGGTTTAAAAAAAATAAAACTTATCGTAATAAAATAATATTAGCTTCTAAAGTAGTCGGCAAGGGCTATGACGCTATTAGGAAAGGTGAGCCTATCAATCCTAAAGGCATGACACAAGCCCTTGATAAAAGTTTAAAGAGTTTAAATACAGATTATATCGATCTGTATCAATTACACTGGCCTAATAGAGGTTCCTATCATTTCAGGAAAAACTGGGAATATGACCCAACTGATCAAAATAAGAAAGATATTTTAAGTGATATGGAGGTGCTAGTTGATACGTTATATGCGCTGAGGGATATTGGGAAAATTAGGGCAGTGGGCTTATCAAATGAGACTTGCTGGGGTACGCTGCAATTTAATGAATTAGTGAAGAAGAGAGGTGATCTTTGTGTTGCTTCAATTCAAAATGAGTATAGCCTTCTTTGTAGATTATACGATACAGATATGTATGAACTTTCTCACAATGAAAACATTCCACTTCTAGCGTATTCTCCGTTGGCGGGGGGGATATTGACGGGTAAATATTTGGATAATGAGATCCCCGAAAATTCACGATTATCTAGAACTCCAACAGTCTTTGGAAGAGTAACTGAGCGCTCATTTCAAGCAGTTGAGCAATACATAAATTTAGCAAAAAAGCACAACATAGATCCTGTAAATTTGGCCTTATACTTTTGTAAACAACGACCATTCATGGGTTCAGTTATTTTTGGTGCAAGTACTATAGAACAGTTAGATATCATACTGAGCGGTATTGATAATAAATTAAACGACGATTTAATTTTAGAAATAAATACTATAAACAAAAATTGGCCGATGACTTTTTAGATAATTAAAAAATTTCATAAAATGAAATAATTAATTTTAACCAAAAATTGAAATTTATAATTTATAAGAGGACGAATTATGAAAAATAATAGTGAGGAAAGCGTTGATATTCCCAACGAATTAGATAGTAAATTAGATACTCAGATTCTAAAATTACTAGAGTTGAAACGTGTGATTAGCGGAGGCAATTTACTTTTAATTATGATACTTGCAGTTATATTGTATAAGGTCTGGTAGGTTAATGTAAAAATTCAATATCATATATTCGTATTTTTTTAGAATTGATGTTTTAAATAACTATGAAGGTGTGGTTTGGGCTGGGATGTGTATCTTCGATACTAAAAATAACCGTATCCTAATTAAGATTTAATCACATAGGTTGTATGCTTAAAGAAAATCGACTCAAAAAATTGAGTTTCCAAAAATAATTTTTAATAGAAGCCAATTTACTACATTCAATTATTAAAAATCAGTTTGCTTTGATATTTGACGCCCCAATTGTAACGTAATACCTCCGCCCGGAACTGAAATTTGAATAATTGGGTTAATGACCAATTCGTCTCCGGCAGGACCCCTCCCTCTGTATCTTCCTAGATTTACGTCAATGATCGGGACAACCTCGTACTCTAAACGTTGTACAATACCTTTATTAATGAGGATATCCGCAATATCTCTGATCTCGAGTCCACAGGATTTTGTGACATTGCAAGATATGTCTATCCTTTTTATATTTTTGGTCCCACTCTTAAATCTAAATGAAATGCCTTTATAGTTATTGCGAAATCCGCGACACATACCCTTTCTGGAGCAACAATATCCTGTCTCATGAGCGCTGGCACCAGTTCCTTTTGCGACATAACATCGCAGTGATTTCGATTCTGCAACAGCAATGATTTGCTCGGCGCTCATAAACAAATTCACACCAGCAACCGTTATGGGTTTTTCAGCGTAGGAAAAATTACATATGAAGAATAAACTTATGAAAATTTTTTTTTTCACTGGACTAATCCTACCTTGGCAAAGACCCAAATCAAATTAGGATTTCTAGTACGATAATTCAAGGTTTAATATATTAAAGAAAATTAAGATTGTTAATTCATTTTTTGACAAAGTGCAATATAATAACACATAATTAAATCAATAGTTTACAAAGTTTCATCAACAACAGGTTTAACTTCTGCTGAATATGTTTTTAAGGTATTGTTATTACAACAAATAACATTACAAAAAAAATAATTAAATAATATAATGAATAGACGTTGCGAAAATTACAAATAAACCAAAGGGAATTTGTATGATCAAAGGATATGAATTTACGGTATTGTATGTGTTGGAAGGAACATCGACAGACCATGTTGAACAGCATAGTGCCGATGGCTGGGAAATTAAGGGAGTGACGACACACCCTGAATCAGATTACGACTACAGAATTTGGATGCAAAGAAAAATAATTGAACAGTGAGATTAACAAAAAAATCAGGAAGATTGAATGAATAATTGTATTTTCTGTTTATGTCAGGAAACTGAAAGAGTGATAGAAGAAAATGCGTTAGCGTATGTTGCTAGAGATGCTTTTCCGGTTACGAAATATCACACCTTAATCATTCCCAAAAGACATGTATTGGGCTACTTTGAGTTGAATAAAGAGGAAGTTTTAGCGATAGACGAGTTGCTAAAATCACAAAAACTTGTGATCGATGAGGCAGACTCTACTGTTGGCGGGTACAATATTGGGTGGAATTATGGGGAAATTGGAGGTCAGTCTGTCTGGCACGCCCATGCTCACTTAATCCCCAGGAGGTCGAGAGATGTTAAGTACCCTAAAGGTGGAGTTCGGCACGTAATACCGTTTAATCAATCTGGTAAGGAAAGACAACATAAATTTAAGAAAATGAAGCAGGGTTTATGCTGATGTTTAATATTGTCTCTGGTCTTGAGCAACAATGTTTTGTTATCGTTATACCCAATTGAAATGAAAATATTATTTTTTGCGGTATTTTTGGCTGAAGTATTTTTTATTGTAACTTCAGTCGAATCTGAAGAGATAGCTTACGATAATTTAATTTATCACGACCGAATCTATTATAAAGAATTTCCCTCTATTCTTTTTTCAGGTGATACTAAAGGATTGGTTGAGGCAGAGTTAATAAATGGGATTTATAGCGGTTCCTACACTCAATATTATCGCAGTGGACAAATACGGTTGCGTGGTAGGTATAAAAATGGAAAAAAGGAGGGGTTTTGGGTAAGTTATCACAATAATGGGCAACTCCACTCAGAAGGATATTATGTCCAAGGACTGTGGGAAGGAATCTGGATAGATTATTATAGCAATGGTAATGTGAGGTCCAAAGGGATCTATAAATCCGGGAAAAAATTATTAAACACCAAGTGATATAAAATGGCTTATAAGTTATTGGTACTTGTTTCAACTTTAATCTTATCATTTGTTATAGCAATAATATTAAAGCATTTCATAAAATTTAATCGAAAATTATTATTCTTAAGATTATTCTTATCAATTTGGCTTTTCGATGGTTTTATGTTCGGTAGGATATGGACGCCTAATTAGCGAGCTCATTGTTACAAAATTTAGCCCATTAGATCTATTATAAGCCTTGATAACATTTTTCAAATTTACCAACTCGTCTGGATTTATATCGATTTTATCAAAAGCTATTTTTGATTTTTTTAGCTTGGGCAACTCGGTTTTCTGGAGAACGGATTCAAGAGTCCTTACTGGAATATTGTTACAGTACATTGGTTTAATATTTTTCCAAGTATTGGTTAAGTCACGTTGGTCAGCCGCTAGTCCTCGCCAAATAGAGGTGAGAATTGGAATCTGCATAGTCTTTCGAATATCTGAAAAAATCAAGGCCGTTTTACCAGCAGCTGCCG
>CACKOO010000023.1 GCA_902601765.1 Hydrogenophilales bacterium
ATGATTGTGACGTCATCGTAATTTTAAGTTATTTGGTAACCTAAACTTTAACCAGACCGTTTGAAAAATTTCCTTGGATTTTGAGGTTTACCGTTTTTTAAAACCTCAAAATGCAAGTGTGGACCAGTGGATCGCCCTGTGCTTCCTACGGTTGCCACCTTCTGGCCACGAAGGACAACCTCACCAACAGTTGCTGCCAACTCCTCTGCGTGTGCATATCGAGTGACATACCCGTTACCGTGATCAATCTCTATCATATTTCCATATTGCGGATGTTTCCTGGAATAAATTACAACGCCCCCCGCTGCTGCTAGTATGTCCGATCCTGGTTTTGCTACCCAGTCTACGCCTTCATGAAAAGCTCGCTTCCTAGTGAAAGGATCGATTCGCCATCCGAAGTTGGATGATAACCATCCACTTACGACCGGTTTCCCAGATGGAATCAACTGGTTTTTAGAATAATTCAAATTTAGCCTTTCTTCTAGCATTTGCAATTTATCTGCTCGATCATTCAGGAGGTGATCCGTAAGATTAGCCACTTCAGTCAATTGTGATATTGAGAAACTTTGGTTCAAGGATTCAAGTTTTGCTCCACCCATAGCAATTTTTTTATCTAAATCAAAGTCTTTAGGGTCGATACCCGCCAACTTGATGACCCGCATACCAACTGAATCCAACCTCATTAGACTGGCCTGCATTTCGCCAAGGCGATGTGCCATCGTATCTATGCTTTCTTTTAGGAGAACTTGGGATTCCTTAGTGTGCTCTGCGTGCACAACTTTCAGCATAGACTTGAGATAGTTACTTTCATTTTTTACGGCGTAAAGTAGAGAGAAATAATTCAGTGCAAACGCCATTAAGACTACAGTCATCACTACAAACAATCCAATACAAAATAACTGAATCGAGTTGAGACTCCAATTTTTTACTTGCGATGATTTCCCGGTTATGACGATAATATCCATATGTACCTAATCAACCACGTTGGAAGTCATTGTGAAGACAAAAGGCAATATCTCCGAAATATTAAGGAAAACTAGGGGGCTAGCTCCTTTAATGAAGAATGCCGACCAGATGTCGGAATTATCAAAACATTTAACCTTCATATTAAGTCCAACATTAGTTCCCTTTATCACGGTTTCCATCATAATTGACGGCACTCTAACTTTGATTGTTAAAAACAGTTCTACCGCTACAAAAATTAATCAGTCCAAGAATTTCTTAGTCAAAGCCCTACAAGAAAAATTTCCCGAAATAGTTAAAATCAATACGAAACTAATTCCATTATCTCAGCGTATCGATCCTGGGAGGCAAAAAAAACAAATAACATTCCATGGACAAAAAGCTTTCGATTCAATATCTAAACAACTGCAAAAAGGTCCTTTAAAAACTGCAGTTGGTAAGCTGAAAAATAATAAAAGAAACTAGTAGGCTCCTTCCATCTTGAGTCTCAGATATTTTGGGACTTCAGATTTATCACTGAAACTGACTTGGTCCCAAGCCTCAATGTCTTCCAAAAGTTTCCTCAGTAATAAGTTATTCAATTGGTGGCCTGATTTATATCCCTCAAATTCACCAATTAGTGGATAACCCAGAAGATACAAATCCCCAATAGCATCTAAAACCTTGTGTTTAACAAACTCGTCTTCGTATCTTAGTCCATCCGAATTCAAAATGCGAAACTCGTCCATCACTATAGCGTTGTCAAGATTACCTCCAAGTGCTAAGCCCTGTGACCGAAGATTTTCTACTTCGTGCATGAAACCAAAGGTTCGAGCCCTACTGACATCTTTAACGTATGATGTATTCGCAAAGTTAACCCAAACTTTTTCATTAGTTTTCGAAACTGCTGGATGTTTGAAATCGATACAAAATCCAATTCTAAAACCATCATATGGTCGAAATTTAACCCACTTGTCGCCGACCTGTACTTTGGTTTCTTTAATAATTTTTATAAATTGTTTGGGAGTTGGCTGCTCCTCTATCCCGGCAGATTGTAATAAAAAGACGAAAGGCGACGAAGATCCATCCATTATCGGCACTTCACCCGCGGTCAATTCAACAAATAAATTATCAATACTAAGCCCGGCTAGCGCCGACATTAGATGTTCAATGGTTTGCACCTTAACCGATCCATCACCAATACAAGTTGAAAGTCTTGTATCGCAAACGGAATAAGCTTCAGCTCTGATATCAACAACTGGCTCAAGATCAACACGCCTGAAAACAATGCCAGTATTTGGTGCAGCTGGTATGAGAGTCATATTAACCTTGCAACCGGAGTGAAGTCCCACCCCTGTCGCACGTACGATGTTTTTCAAAGTTCTTTGTCTAATCATTTACTTCCCTGATTATTCTTATGTGATGCTTAAAGATATATATATATGTTGCTGTATATTATAGTATCAAAATATATTTCTTTCAACCAACCAACTAATCAGCTTGGCGCCGTAAAAATGTAGGAATGTCTAGTTCACCATATCCTGAACGCTCAAGAGCCTCGATTGCCATTGTTGTCGCTCGAGGTCGCATAACTGCCGGTCCATCAATGGAGTTTCCCTCACTTAGTTCAATCGGTACAGGATTATCCGTGCCTGTAGCCTGCACTACACTAAGAGAACCGCTACCCACATTACCCAGACCCGTTGCTATCATAGTTACCCGAAGATGATCCCTTAAGTTTTCGTCAATTACCGTCCCAAAACAAACCATTGCATCCTCAGCTGTAAACTTATTAATCGTTGACATAACTTCTTTTATTTCGCGCATTTTTAATGTGGACGATGCTGTGATATTTACCAAGACTCCCTTTGCACCTTTTAAGTCGACATCTTCGAGCAATGGACTAGCGACTGCCTCTTTCGCAGCACTTATGGCCCTATCTTGCCCTTCGGCGCTCGCGGAACCCATCATAGCCATTCCGTTTTCCGACATAACAGTTCTGACATCAGCAAAGTCTACATTTACCATACCCGGACATTTTATAACCTCAGCGATTCCTGATACAGCTCCGTGGAGCACAGAATTTGCGGCTTTGAAGGCATCTAACATCGTGACATCGTCACCTAGAACTTCCATCAGTTTATCGTTAGGGATAACTATTAATGAGTCAACCTCACGGGCTAATTCTTCTAAACCAGCCTTAGCAACTTTGGGTCGATCACCTTCAAACTCAAATGGTTTCGTTACAACCGCTACTGTTAGTATTCCTAATTCTCTTGCGGCTTTTGCAACGATTGGAGCAGCGCCTGTCCCTGTACCTCCACCCATACCGGCTGTAAGAAAAAGCATATCAGCATTTTCGATCGCTTCTATAATTCTTTCCCTGTCCTCTTCAGCAGACTCTCGCCCCTTGATTGGATTGGCACCAGCTCCTAATCCTTTAGTTATGGTGGCTCCTAGCTGTAAGAGAGTATTTGATTTATTACGCTGTAAAGCTTGGGAGTCAGTATTTGCGCATATAAATTCAACTCCCTCGATACCCTCTGCGATCATATGATCTACTGCATTACCTCCACAGCCTCCTACACCAATAACTTTGATGACAGCCTCTTGGGGATGCGTATCAACTATTTCAAATATATTATCTGACATCCTTAAATCTCCTTTAAAATTTGAACTTCATGTAAATTTATAGATAATTAAAAGTTTGCTTTAAACCAATTCTTCATTCGTTCCAAAACCCCGGTAACAGCTCCTCTTTGTAGTCGATTATTTTTTTGAAATTCAGCGTGCTCCTTAGCAGAAAACACCAAACCCATTCCAGTCGAAAATCTAGGGTTGCGCATAACCTCTGAAAGAGTTCCCGAGTACGAAGGTTGGCCAAGCCTAAATGGCATATGAAACAACTCCTCCCCTAGCTCAATCATTCCAGGCATGGACGAGGTTCCTCCAGTTATTACAACACCAGATCGGACTAGCTCCTCAAAACCACTTCGGCGCAATTCGTCTTGCACTAACCCATAAAGCTCTTCTATTCTAGGACCAATAACCTCAACTAAAGTGTGGCGGGAAAGCTTACGCGCACGTCGATCACCGATGCCTGGGACATTAATCATCTCTTGAGCATCAACCAAATTTCTATAAGCACAACCGTGAGCTAGCTTTATCTCTTCAGCTTCTTTGGTAGGCGTTCTCAGGGCCATAGCAATGTCATTCGTAATATGATCTCCCGCGATAGGTATTACGGAAGTGTGCTTTATAGCGCCGTTCGTGTAGACCGCCATGTCACTTGTACCACCACCAATATCTAACAAACAAACACCCAGTTCGCGTTCATCTTCTGAGAGAACAGAATTCCCTGAAGCCAGAGGTTGTAATATAAGGTCCACCACGTCTAAACCACACCGACGTACACACTTAGCTATATTTTGAATCGCGGAACGAGCACCAGTGACTATATGAACCCTAGCTTCCAATCTAACACCATTCATCCCCAAAGGTTCCCGCACGTCCTCTTGCCCATCTATTACAAACTCTTGCTTAAGAACGTGTAAAACTTCCTGATCACTGGGTATTGGTATTGCTTTCGCGGTTTCAATTACTCTGTCCACATCTGGTTGAGATACTTCTTCGTCTTTAATAGCAACCATCCCGTGGGAATTAAAACTTTTTATATGGCTTCCGGCAATTCCTGTCCAAACCTCGCGAATTTTACAATCAGCCATTAGCTCGGCTTCCTCCAAAGCCCTCTGGATTGAGTGTACTGTCGATTCAATATCGACCACAACTCCTTTTTTTAAGCCTTTTGAAGGAGAACTACCCATTCCAATTATCTCTAGACCCTCCTCGTGATTAATTTCGGCGACAATCGCTACAACTTTTGAAGTTCCGATATCTAAGCCAACAATCACGTCCTTACGGTCTCTTACTTTATTTAACGTAGCAGCCGGATTCCACTCGTTTGGTTTCATTATATTATTTGACTCCCTAGCTTTTTGTTCCAATTGCAAAACCATCTTCATAACGCATATCCACATAATCTATTCTCTTGGTAAAACCGACCACGGCATGATTATAAACATCAACAAACCTGTATAATCTTTCAAGTTGTTTTTCCTTACCTAGTCTTAAAACGACTCCATCAAGAAGCTCGACCTCCCAAGCATATCGATCATCTACCGTAATTCTTTTTACGGTTTTTTGTATACCGCCAAGAACCTTATCACTGCGGTAATAAAACGTTATAAGATCTTTTACAATATTCTCAGGCGCTAAAAAAATTGGTAAGTTTTTTGCAATATTTTCGGCAACATCTGCCTCGACAATCTCTCCGCTATGACTTATAAATTTATTTTGATCCCATATGGCTAATGGTTGATGTTCAAAGATAAGAATCTCTAAAGCGTTAGGCCAAGTCCTCTTAACGTTTACCGTTCTTACCCGAGTGAGTTTTTCGAAAATTAATTTAGTTTGGGTTAAGTCAATCGTAAAAAAACCACCTCTAAGTTCATCGTGAATAACTTCGATCAACTGACTCTTGGTGTCTTCATGTAACTTTCCTATTATTATTATCTTCTTTACTGCAAAATTTTTCATTTGTGAAATTTTTGCAAACACCATAAAAAAAGTGCCAATAATTGCGACGATTAATAGTAGACGGCTTAAACGATCGAGACGAACAGGATCATTCCACATTCGCACTCTCCAAAATATGTAATACCAGTTGATCAAAACTAATCTGTACGGCCTCAGCCGCCATAGGAACAAGACTATGAGCCGTCATCCCGGGTACAGTATTCGCCTCCAACAACCAAGGTCTACCTTGCTTGTCTAGCATTAAATCTACCCGTCCCCAACCAGAACACCCTAAACCTTTAAACGCCTTTAAACAGAGCGCTTGCAATTTTTTTTCTTCAGACGAATCAAGTGATGTAGGACGAAGATATTTTGTTTCATCTGAAAAGTATTTCGCCTCGTAATCATAATTGCCAAGTGGCGCTTCAATCTGTATCAGAGGCAATGACTTATTATCTAATATAGATGCCGTTAGTTCGACGCCATCAATCCATTTCTCTGCGATTACTACGGAATCGTATTTTTTTGCTAGCTTATATGCTTTTGGGATTTCTCCTGATGTCTCAACCTTACTTAGCCCAATAGTTGATCCCTCGCTGCAGGGCTTTACGATCATTGGCAATCCCAAATTATCAGCTACTTGCTGGAAATTACTTAAATCGTTAATAACTAAGCAAGGTGGTGTGGGGAGACTTAAGGCATCCCAAATTAATTTTGTTCGCCACTTATCCATTGCAAGAGCACACCCGAGCACCCCACTCCCCGTGAACGGGATCTTTGCGTGAGTTAAAACCCCTTGCACTACGCCATCTTCCCCTCCTCTTCCGTGTAGCATTATAAATGCTTTCTCCAAACCACTCTCAGAAAGAGACTCAAGTCTAGTATTATTCGGATCTAGTGGAAATGCATTGAACCCTTGTCTATTTAAACTATCAAGTACCGCACGTCCTGACATAAGCGACACCTCACGCTCTGCGGAGTTACCCCCTAACAACACAGCGATTTTTCCATGGCCTGATGACATGATTACTTATTCCTCTCCAACAATTATTACCTCTTGTTCAAGTGCAACTCCCGAAAAGCTTAAAACCTTTTCTTTTACATGTTGAATTAATAATTCAAAATCACGAGCCGTTGCGTCGCCTGTATTAATAAAAAAGTTGGCATGTTTGTTAGATATAGAAGCTCCCCCAATGTTGAATCCTTTTAATCCACATTGTTCTATAAGTCGAGCAGCATAATCTCCCGTTGGATTCCTAAAAACCGAACCTGCACTAGGCTTTTGGGTGGGCTGTGAATCTTTTCGTTTTTTGAGCATATTTTTTATATTGTTTTTAGCCCTAGTCTTACATCCCACTTTAGATTCAAACCAGGCTCCTATAAAAAACTCATCTTTTGCGATTTTCGACGTAACACTCCGGTAACCAATATCAAATTCATGAGGAAATCGCACTGGGTATTTTCCATAGCGGTCGACCATCCTGACTTTTAATGTTACCCCCCAAGTCTCTTTGCCATAGCAGCCGGCGTTCATAGCCAATGCACCTCCTACTGTTCCGGGAACACCCGCTAAAAACTCAAGCCCCTCCATCCCATGATTTGCAGAAAATTTTGCCAATTTTGGACTTGGAACACCGGCCCCAGCATAAATTAACTCTTTGTTACTGTGACGATCTAGGGCCAGCTCGTTCAAGGCAGGATTAGTAATTACCACCGCACCTCTTAGACCTTTATCCCTAATTAAAATATTGCTTCCTAGCCCAGTAAAAAAAATAGGATAATTTGGTCCTAATTCTTTTATAAAATTCCCTAGATCTGTAACGTCTGCTGGAAAATATACGTTATCTGCCACGCCACCGACTCGCCAACTAGTGTGCTTCGACATTAGTTCATTTTGACACAACCTACCTCTCAAATTTAAATTAGGGAGTGGTAACCTATCTTTATTCATTTGACCGTTCCTTAAGAATTTGGGGAAGAGCACCAATAGAACCCGCTCCCATAGATAAAACAATATCATTGGGGTTAGCTACACTTAATATGGTCTCAGCAAGCTCGGAAAAATGTTCCACAAAAAGAGGTTCTAATTTTCCGGTTAACCTTATAGCTCGGGATAAACTCCGACCGTCTGCGGCCACTATAGATTTTTCGCCCGCCGCATAAACTTCAGTAAGAATTAATGCATCAGAAAGAGAAAGGACGCGTACAAAATCTTCAAAACAATCACGAGTTCTCGAATAGCGGTGAGGCTGGAAAACCAACAAGATGCGTCGGTCAGGAAAAGCCCCTCTCGTCGCATATAAAGTTGCCTCTACTTCATTTGGATGGTGTCCGTAATCATCAATCAACGTACACTTAGAGTTATCATTAAGTACAATGTCTCCATATATTTGAAACCTTCTATTGACACCCTCAAAGTTTTTAAGCGCAGCAGAAATTGAAGAAGGTGTTGCTCCAACTTCTAAGCAAACAGTAATTGCGGCAAGAGCATTCTGGACATTATGCCTACCTGCCAAGTTTAATTTGACTAGAAAATCTTTACAATCGTATTTTAGAGATTTGTTGACACACACTTTAAAAACCATTTTTGTACCATATTCTTGAACATCTGTTGCATAAAGATCACATTTCTCGTCTAATCCATAGGTAATATAAGGTTTATTGATCTTGGGAACTAATCTGCGAACTGCAGGATCATCACCGCAAAGAACTGCAACTCCATAAAAAGGAAGCCGCTGAATAAGTTCATAAAAAGCTTGCTGCAACTTGACGAAATCATTGCCATAAGTTTCCATATGGTCTAGATCAATATTAGTGACTACAGCTAACACCGGCTGTAAAAACAAAAAAGATGCGTCAGACTCGTCAGCCTCTACCACTATAAATTCTCCAGTCCCCAATTTCGCGTTTTCTCCAGCTGTTGATAAACGTCCTCCAATGACATAGGTCGGATCTAAACCTGACTCTGCAAGAATTGAAGCTATTAAACTTGTAGTTGTAGTTTTACCGTGAGTTCCAGCTACCGCAATTCCTTGCCTCAGTCTCATGAGTTCAACAAGCATCTGCGCCCTTGGAACTACAGGCACCCCCAATTCACGAGCTTTTTTTATCTCTGGGTTACTCTCCTCAACTGCTGATGAAACTACCACCGCATCTGCACCTTTTATTTGGTGTTGCCTATGCCCAATAAAAACCCGAACTCCTAAACGCCGAAGTCTATTTGTCGCCTCTCCGTCTGAAAGATCTGACCCACTGACCTTATAATTTAAGTTAAACATTAACTCTGCAATACCACTCATGCCGACCCCACCAATACCAACGAAATGCAGGTGTTTTACCTTATGCCGCATTAGCGATTTCCTTTTCACAAAAGTCTGCAATCAACTCAGTACTACCAGAGACTCCTAAAGACTGCGCTTTCAATGCCATATGAGAAAGATCTTTACGAGTGATTTTCAATAAATTTTCTGCGAGTAATTTGGGAGATAATTTGTCTTGGGGCATAAGCAAAGCAGCTCCAGCCTTGACTAAAAAAAGTGCATTTTTTGTCTGATGATCATCAACTGCGTGAGGGAACGGAACTAAAATGCTTGCAACACCTACCACCGATATTTCAGAAATGGTCATCGCCCCAGAGCGACATATGATTAAATCGACACCGCGATAGTAATTCCCTATATCAGAAATAAATTCCACGCATTTACCATCAACCCCAAACTTTTCATAAAGGGCTGACAGCTCAAATAACTTCCCAGAACCCGACTGATGGGTCACCAAAGGTCTTTTATGTAACGGCAATAAACTAAATGCCTCTGGAACAATTTTGTTTAGAGAATCAGACCCTCGACTACCCCCGACTACTAATATTCTTAATGGACCTTCTCGACCACTTAATTTTTCGGCTATTTCTGTGTTAGCTTTTATGTTTGATCTCGTAGGATTTCCGGTATGAAATGCCCCTGGCAATGTTTTCGGAAATGCTACTAAAGTTTTTGAAGCAATTTTTGATAATAACTTATTGGTTAATCCTGCCACTGCATTTTGTTCGTGAACTATTAATGGTAATCGGTTTAAATAAGATATAACTCCTCCTGGAAATGCAACATACCCACCCATGCTCAGAACAAGATTCGGTTTAACTTTTAATATAATCTTCATGCTCTGATAAAAAGCTAGAGATAGATGTAACGGTAATAAAAGGTAATTCAAAAGTCCTTTTCCGCGGATACCAAAAATTCTGAGGGAATAAATTGGATATCCATGGTCGGGTACAATTCGCGACTCCATTCCACCTTTAGTTCCCAGCCAAGCTATATTCCACCCCCGTGCTTGTAGCTTGTCGGCAACAGCTAACCCGGGGTATATGTGCCCTCCAGTACCACCCGCCATGATTAAAATAGTGCGAGTCAAAGTACCACTCCTTTCATCATCTGCCGATTTTCCCAATCAATTCGGAATAAAATACCAACGGCTAAACAATTTACCAATAAGGCACTTCCACCAAAAGAAAGGAGCGGTAAAGTTAGACCTTTAGTTGGAAGCAGTCCCAGATTGACCCCCATTGATATCAAGGCCTGCGCCGCAATCCAGATTGAAATTCCATGGGCCACTAGAGAACCAAAATATTGTCCTAATACGGCAGCTCGTGTACCCACCATAAACCCTTTAATAACCAAAAGCATAAAAAGAGCAATCGTGAACGTTACTCCCATAAAACCAAGCTCCTCACCAATCACTGCCAAAATAAAATCATTATGGGCCTCAGGGAGATAAAATAATTTCTCCATACTTCGCCCTAATCCCACGCCCCACCAATCACCTCGAGCAAAAGCAAATAAAGAGTGAGAAAGTTGATAACCGGAATCAAAATAAAACTTTAGTGGGTTCATAAAGCTAGTTACCCTGGCTAACCTCCAAGGTGCAAAAAATATTAAAAGGCCAAAAACAGAGCCACTGACTAAAACCAGGCTAGTTAAGAAGCGCCAATTTAGTCCTCCTAGAAACAGAATGCCTACCGCGACACTCGTAATAACGATACAAGCCCCAAGATCGGGCTCTACTAATAACAAGGAACCGGTTAGCCCAAGAGTAATAAGCATCGGGAGGAATCCTTTTTGAAAGTCCCCCAAATCCCCTGATTTTCGAACGGCAAAGTCAGACGCATAGAGAACGATAAAAAGTTTCATAAGTTCGGAGGGCTGAAAGGTAAATCCAGCAAAAGCTAACCATCTTTGTGCACCGTTAACTTTTTTACCAATTCCTGGCATGAGTACTACTGCTAACAGAAGTATCCCTATAACTATTAAATATGGTGCTGAAAATTGCCAGAATTTCAATGGTATTTGTACAGTAATAGTTGCGATAATTAATCCCAAAATAATATAAATAGAATGACGGTAAAGATAGAAAAAAGAGCTACCAGACGAAAAGACCTCATGACTAGAAGCCGAGTAGACCATTACCAAACCAAATCCCAATAGAACAAAAAAAATTGTGAGAAGCCCATGATCAATTGTTGGATGTGTTTTCTTTAGCTTTTGGTTTTTACCTAAACTGAAATTCATATTGAGTCCACTAAACCGTCTATACTTTTCTTAAATTTATGAGCACGATCCTTATAGTTTTCAAACATATCAAAACTGGCGCATCCAGGAGATAAAACTACAGAGTCGCCGTTTTCGCCCATCAGGTATGCAATTTTGACAGCCTCATCCATGTCACTGGCTTCTGTTACAGGGACTCGGACACCTCTCAGGCTGTTTGCAATTATTCCTCGGTCAATACCGATTAGAACTACTCCCCTACACCCCTTATTAACCGAATCTGTTAGCGTGGAAAAATTTTGTCCCTTACTTTCTCCTCCAAGTATGGCGATCGCGTTACCTGAGTAATTATTTAATGCTGCCATGACAGCTCCAACGTTAGTGCCTTTCGAGTCATCAATAAATTTAATGTTATTTAATTCTCGAATCAGTGTGACGCGATGAGGAAGGCCAGTGAAGCTGACTAACCCAGATAAAATCCATTCATGTTTAATCCCTAAAGAAACACAAACTGCGGCCGACGCCATAGCGTTTTGAACATTATGCATACCTAATACTTTTAATTCTTGCGTCGCAATAAAAGCTTTTTTTTCGTAAAAGATAAATTGCTTATTATTTGAGTTTCCTATGCTCCAGTTTGTTGAGTCAAAACCAGTATTTGTCCCAAAACTAGTGAAAGTTTCTGGGAATTTCACATTATGCGAAAACAATTCTTTTGTATTAATAATTTTAATTTTTGTATCGGAAAAAATATTAAACTTTGAGTTTACATAATCTTTAAAGTTTGGATAACGGTCCAAATGATCCTCCGTAATATTCAGAAGAACCCCAATATCTAATGTATGTGAATACATAGAATCTAATTGAAAGCTGGATAATTCGAGAACTATAATTTCGGGGGGTAATATCTGCTTTTCCTCAAAATCTATTAATATATTAAGTACGGGGAAACCAATATTTCCTGCTAAAATATAGTCTTTTCCGGCAGCCCTGCAAATATTACCCACCATTTCCGTTACCGTAGTCTTACCATTAGAACCAGTGATGCCGATTACCTTGCTATCTTTGAAGATTGAACGACCCCAGAAAAAAATTTCGACATCACCAACTACTGGGATATTAGAATTATTAAATTTTTGAACAATAGGGTGGTTTTTAGGAATTCCTGGGCTGATGGCCAAAAAATCGTATAAGGAGACAGACTGATTCAAATCTTTTTTGTGAACAAAATTAACATCTGGATATTTCTCGGAAAATAAATCTGCAGATTGTGAATCCACAAAATCATCAAATACTGAGACAGAGGCTCCCTTAATTTTCAAATATCGAGTAATTGAAGCGCCAGTTATTCCTGTCCCTAATACTAAGATTTGTTTTTTGTTAAAGCTTGTTGTAGTCATATGTAGTTAATTTTATTAAACATACAAATAGTTCGATTAATCTCCATTAGTCTTAAAATTTCAAACTCTAACGAATTTTCAAAGTCGATAACCCGATAAGGACTAACATCATAGTAATAATCCAAAATCTCACCACCACTTGATTTTCTTTCCATCCTTTCAATTCAAAGTGGTGATGAAGAGGAGCCATTCTAAAAATCCTCTTGCCTGTTAACTTGAATGAGAGAACTTGCAAAATAACGGATAATGTTTCGATAACAAATACACCTCCCATTATGAATAAAACAATCTCTTGCCTCACAATAACGGCGACAGTACCAAGGGCTGCTCCTAAGGCTAATGCTCCAACATCACCCATAAAAACTTCAGCCGGATAAGCGTTAAACCAAAGAAAAGCGAGGCCGGCTCCAGATAATGCTGCACAAAAAATAGCAAGCTCTCCAGCTCCAGGGATATATGGAAACCCTAAGTATTTGGCGAACACAGCATGTCCGGCTACGTAGGCAAAAATTCCTAGTGCACCCGAGACCATAACAGTGGGTAAAATAGCTAATCCATCTAGTCCATCTGTAAGATTAACTGCATTACTTGTTCCAACAACAACGAAAAAAGTTAGAAAGATAAATCCAATAATCCCCATCGGATAAGCAACTTGTTTGAAGAATGGAACTATCAATTCCATTTGCTCGGGCATAGATGCACTTTGAGCCAAGTAAATTGCCAAGCCTGCACCAATTACAGATTGAAATAATAGTTTTGCTGACGCCGATAGTCCTCTAGAGTTTCGGTAGATCACCTTCAGATAATCATCAGCGAACCCTATTAATCCGAACGATAGTGTTACAGCTAACACCACCCACACCAACCGATTAGTTAAATCACCCCAAAGTAGAGTCGTAATAACTATTGAAACTAGTATCAATGCACCTCCCATTGTTGGGGTTCCTGTTTTTCCAAGATGCGAAGAAGGACCATCCTCTCTAACTGCTTGTCCAATTTTATAAATGACTAGTTTGCGAATAATCGGTGGA
The DNA here is from genome assembly GCA_902601765.1 of Hydrogenophilales bacterium. GTDB lineage: Bacteria > Pseudomonadota > Gammaproteobacteria > Burkholderiales > Eutrophovitaceae. The sequence goes on from CACKOO010000023.1 coordinate 13,492, forward strand.
CCCAATAGAAACGAAATCAATAGAGCGCTCAGCATCGCAAGGACAACACGTAATGTAATATAGTTAAAAACGTTAAATGCACTGACGTTTTCTGACAACTCTTGAGCAAGCCAAAGCAACATAGCTAATCCGATTCTGAAAAATTTAATTTAGAAAAATCTAATATTTTTGTTACCAAAATATCTAATTTTTCGCTTCGAGACCCTTTAACTAAAATGGTGCAGCTAGGATGCAAATATTTCCTGAGATCACAAAACAGTGATTGCATACTTCTGTAGTGAACTGCACCTTCCCCAAAGCCCCGGACCGCCTCATTAACAAAGTTACCTATACCTAATAATCTGTCGATTCTTTTTTCTTTAGCAAAAATTCCTATTTTTCTGTGTAAATCTGGAGCTGCTTCTCCAAGTTCCCCCATCTCTCCCATTACAAAGATTTTATCTCCCGGTTTTGCAGATAAAACCTCGATTGCTGCTTTTACAGAGTCCGGGTTAGCGTTATATGAGTCGTCATATAAACATATGTTTCTTGGTAAAATTATCGTATTTAAACGGCCACTAATGCCCTTATATTTTTGCAATCCATTCACAATAATTTCAGGTGGCACTCCAGCTAAACTGGCAGCCGTTGCGGCAGCTAAAGCATTTCTAACATTATGCGCTCCAGGCAATTGTAAAATGATTTCCCAATTTTTATTTAGTAAAGAAATTTTGATTTCACTCGAACCTTCTCTGACTTTATAAGTACCGGTCACGTTTGAGTCTTTAGAAAATCCGAATGTCGTTACCGATTTATCATTAGCAAACTTAAGCCAATATTTAATATTCGCGTCGTCTTTATTCAAAACCACATGCGCATTTTGTTTTAAGCCTTTGAGTAATTCGCCTTTCGCGCTCACAACATCCATAATTGTTCCGAGTTGACCGACATGTGCCAACCCAGCGTTATTTATAAGGCCAATTGTCGGGGTAGTCATTTCAGATAAATACCCTATTTCTCCTTTATGATTCATACCCATTTCGATGACAGCAAACCTGTGCTCTTGTCTCAACCGAAGGAGAGTCATGGGGACTCCTATGTCATTATTTAAGTTTCCAAAAGTTGACAATACTTTTTCTGAACCAACAAACTCCCCAAGAATAGAAGACAACATTTCTTTAACTGTTGTTTTCCCATTGCTTCCTGTCACTGCAATAATTGGTATATCAAAACTATTTCTCCACCAGGAAGCTAACCTTCCAAAACCTTGGCGAGTATCACCTTTGACGGAAAGAGATGGTCCACTGCAGTTAATTGGTGAGTCGGAAGAAATCATTGCTGCAGCTGCTCCGGAATGAAATGCGTCTTCCACAAAATCATGTGCATCAAACGTCTCTCCTTTTAAAGCTACAAACAAATCTCCTTTCGCAACATTTCGACTGTCACAAACTACTCGACTTACATGTACATCTTTACCATAATGAACAGCATTAATTGGTTGAGCTACTTGCGAAAGATTAAACACTTCGTGCTCCCGTGTCTTTTCTTTTTAATGAATTTCTGACAACTTTTAAATCTGAGAATGGAACTCGAAAATTTCCAAAATCCTGGTATGATTCATGGCCTTTTCCAGCGATCAATACGATGTCACTTTCACCAGCTTCTTTGATGGATTTATTTATTGCAATTGCCCTGTCCTGCTCCACAGAATAATTAGACTCTGTACCTGCAAGAATATCTTTTATAATAGATGATGGCTTTTCAAACCTCGGATTATCGTTGGTGATGAAGGCTTGATTAGCAATAGTGGTTGCTATACGCCCCATCTCTGACCGTTTCCCTCTATCTCGACCTCCACCGCAACCGAAAACACAAAAAAGCCGATCAGCCGGATTAAGCAATTCCGACAAAGATTTCAAAGATTCTTCTAAAGCGTTTGGGGTATGAGCATAATCAACAACAACCATTGGATTACCAGGCATTCGGATAGTCTGCATTCGACCATCCACGGCTTCACACTTACTTATGGCATCAGCCGCACTCTGAAGATCAACTCCCCGCGAAACCAATACGCCCAATACCCCAAGAAAATTATATATATTATGTCTCCCTATCACCTTAGAACTAATTTTAGTGCTCCCCCATGGAGTATCGATGTGAAGGGTCAATCCAGTCCTTGTATGACTAAATTTGCGACAACTAATATCTCCTTTATCTTTTCCATACGAAATAACATCTACCTCATTGTTCTTTGCATTTTTAACGAGACCTTGGCCGAATGAATCATCAACATTGACTACTATTGTTTTCAAAAATGGCCACGAAAAAAGTCGACTTTTCGCTCGGCCATAATTATCCATAGTTCCGTGGTAATCTAAGTGATCTCTCGAAAGATTGGTAAAGAGTGCCGTATCAAATCTCA
>CACKOO010000024.1 GCA_902601765.1 Hydrogenophilales bacterium
GGCCCTGTTTTAGTAACAGGTGCAACTGGTGGGGTCGGTAGCATCGCAGTTGATATTTTATCTGGCAGGGGCTATGAGGTGTTTGCTCTTACTGGGAAACAAAATGAATCAAATTATTTAAAAGGGTTAGGTGCGAAAGAAGTACTATTCCGAAAAGATTTGGACCTCGAAAAAATCAAACCACTTACGAAAGAAATTTGGGCAGGTGCGGTTGATAACTTAGGAGGTAGCATTTTGTCCTTAGTAACGTCACAAATCAAATGGGGTGGTACCTTATCTGTTATTGGCCTTGCCGCTAGTCCGAAATACGATACAACCGTTTTGCCTTTCATATTACGTAATATCAGTGTATTGGGTATTGATTCGGTGAATGCTCCGTTTGCGGCTAGAAAAAAAATCTGGGAGCGTTTGGCCACGGACTTAAAGCCGAGTCATCTTGATGAGGCCGTGACTACCATTGGGCTTGATGATTTGCCTTCAATTTTTTCTGAGGTCATGGCTGGAAGTATTACAGGTCGACGAGTGGTGAAACTTGGATCATGAAAGTAAGGACTAAGGACTGATGTCTAAATATCGTGAATTTTATCGCCAATCATTAGATAATATTGATCAATTTTGGAGCGATCAGGCGCGCTTGATATATTGGAATAAGCCTTTTGATAGGGTTCTAGATTACAGTAAACCTCCGTTTGCGCGTTGGTTCGTGGGGGGACAAACTAATCTTTGTTACAACGCTATTGACAGACACTTGCCCAATAGAGCTTCCCAGAATGGTTTGATTTATATATCTACTGAAACAGGGCAAAAAAGTCATTTTACCTACCAAGAAATGTATAGAGAGGTTAATGCCTGCGCTTTGATGTTACAAGAATTGGGCGTAACTCGAGGTGATAGAGTAATAATTTATATGCCTATGATACCGGAGGCGATATTTAGTGTTTTAGCTTGCGCTAGAATTGGTGCAATTCATTGCATAGTATTTGGAGGTTTCGCGGCTTCTAGCTTGGCGATAAGGATCGATGATTCTAGTCCAAAAGTCATGATCACTGCTGACGCAGGGATGCGTGGTGGTCGCTTAATCCCATATAAACCTCTTATTAATAAAGCGTTGGAAATCGCGAAAAGACCTCCAGGCAAAGTGGTTCTTTATGATAGAGGTTTAGACGAAAAACTAGACCGTAAAACCGGTAAACAATTTGATTACGATGCATTAATAAAAAAGCACCTAGGAAAGAACTTAGAGCCAGTTTGGTTAGAATCGGAAGATCCTAGTTACATATCTTACACGTCTGGCACAACAGGAGTTCCCAAAGGTGTGCAAAGAGATACTGGTGGTCACGCAGTGGCACTCGCAGCTTCCATGAAGCATATATACTGTGGCGAAGCTGGCGAGACTATGTTTACTACTTCAGATATTGGCTGGGTTGTAGGTCATTCATATATAATTTACGGGCCTCTTCTAGCTGGCATGACCACAATTGTTTACGAAGGGCTGCCAGTGCGCCCAGATCCAGGTGTTTGGTGGCAGATCGTCGAGCAGCATAAGGTTAGTGTTATGTTTTCCTCTCCTACTGCAGTCCGGGTATTAAAGAAAGAGAGCCAAGATTATATCACCCGATATAATCTCCGGAGTCTTAAACATTTGTTCCTTGCGGGAGAGCCATTAGACGAACCGACCCACAGATGGGTATCCGATGCCTTAAAAATTCCTGTTATCGATCATTTTTGGCAAACGGAGACAGGTTGGCCAATGCTAACATCAATCCCGGGAGTGGAAAAAACGCCTATCAAATTCGGTAGTCCATCTTTTCCTGCCTATGGATATAATCTGAAAATACTGTCTGAAATAACTGGTAAAGAGGTAGGTGTCAATGAAAAAGGAGTTGTAACGGTTGTACCTCCACTTCCCCCAGGTTGCATGACCACCTTATGGGGTGATGACAAGCGTTTTGTAGAAACTTATTTTAAGGATTTTGAATCACAGCTGGTTTACTCAACCTTCGATTGGGGAATAAGAGATCAGGATGGCTATCATTTTATTCTAGGAAGGACCGATGATGTGATAAATGTCGCGGGTCATCGGTTGGGCACAAGAGAAATTGAAGAAGCATTACAATCGCACGCTAATGTGATAGAAGTGGCTGTAGTTGGGATAAAGGATCAAATTAAGGGACAGTTGCCCATCGCGTTTGCAGTATTGAGAGACACAAAAGCAATAGAGTCAGTCGAAAAAGGTTTATCTCACGAAAGAGATATTATAAAGGAGGTTGTACGCAAACTCGGGGCAATAGCCCGACCTGCTCGCCTTTATTTTGTGGAAATGTTGCCCAAGACCCGCTCCGGTAAGCTTCTTCGGAGGAGTATCCAGGCTTTAGCAGAGGGAAAGGATCCAGGGGACCTTACAACACTTGAAGATCCTAGAGCCTTGGATGCCATCATTCAAATACTTAAAGAGCCTTAGAAAGGGCTCTTGCCATATTATTTCCTTGTTCTGGGATCATCGCCAGGGTAGACATATTGGATTCCCGAAGTTGGTCCTTCACCCACGACCTCGATTATTACCTCCGTTCTCGCCCAAGTGTATCTTGGTGCCTCACCATCGACTATGAAGAATGCACCTGCATTGAACTCTCGCAAATTCATGGGATCAGTTTTTTCTCCGATCCCAATCCAATAAGTTCCCTTGAGCACGGTAATCATTTGTTTTTCACCAAATAAGTGAGGAGGCATTTTGTATGCGGAGGGCATTTTGAGTCTGTAGGCATAAATCCCAGGTTTTGTTGGATCCCCATACAAGCTAACTATGCGCATGCCACGCTTTGCCGCCTTCAGTGGTAACCACTTCGTGGTGTCTGGATTAGTGGCTACATAGTTCCCCATCATAATCATAGATATTCCATCCGTTGACTGCGCGGAGACTCCCGGCGAAAGGATAAGGTTAAGGGAGATCACGGTTACTAAGCACATAAACTTTTTAAACACTGGATTGATTCCTTTTCTAAACATAGTCGTTGAAATTACCTTCAGGTATTATATTAACAAAGATTTGTAGAAAGATTTCGTATTGTAGCTAAGACTAAACAATTTTTTTTGTTCACCATGTCGAGGTGGTTTGTTTGCATTTCCAGATTTGCTTAATTTTCATCACTTAGGTTACGATATTGAACATGACAGAAATACTAAATATTGTAATTCCACTCAGGGGGTTAGCGCCTTTTTTTGGGAAAATCTTTCTACTTTTTATGTCAGTAGTCATTATCAGCCATGTATTATCAACTTACCTTGGGAGGTTGAACAAGGATTCATCAGAGCTTTCTAAAAAATTTAATATTATTCGAAAAGTCAGTAAAATCAGTGCTATTGCCAGTTTGGTCGCTTGTCTTTTTTTTGGAATCCCTTACATGCTATATTAATTTCATTGTTTTATAATATTTTCTTCACCCCATTATTCTGGTACGTCGTAAAAATATCCCGTTTTTGAATTGTTTTGACCGATTGCATTTTGCGGGAGAACGCTCGTTTCTAATTGTTTATTTAATTAAGTTTAGGAAGAATTATTAGCCAGTCTTTTTTAAACTTTTCAGAATTAGGGTTGGCATTTTACTAATCCCATGTTTCTTACCAAGAATCGACGAATTGCTGGGTAGAAGTTTCGTTATGAATACAGTGAGTTGGAGGCTTTAAGAAATTAGCGCATTTCCCGCGCTTCAACTGGATTAGATAAACACAGGATATGATTCGCTAGCCGGGTATAGCTGTTTTTGTGTATTGGTACCATTAGTAAATATTGTTACATTTGTAAGTTTATAAAGTATGTCTCTATTAAAGATTACGCATTCATTACAATTGGGATCGACTAATTGAGTGACCTTAGAAATATCAGTTCCTAATATTTTTGTTATTGCCATCTCTATCAAAATGATTTGGAATTCAATGACTCTGACCTTTTCATCTGATAAAATTTCGTGTGGAATAACGACAAAAGTCAGAAAAAGTTGCATTCTAAGTAGTATTCTAGTTTGAAACATGCGCCAAGTTGACAACATATTTGTTAGTACTGATAGGATGTAAATATAATAATCTGCACCAAGTAAAAAGGAAAATTTACAATGAATTCATTGCCTTCCTCTTTCAAAGCTCCAGTGGCATATTTAGCAGGAACTGAAAAAGATCCTCAAACTTTAGTTTTTCCTAAATCGAGTGGTAAAGACACAGTGAGGCCTCACCAAATCGATCATCTTGTGAATATGAATGACATCAGAAATAGCGGTAAAACAATCAATTTATGGGGCCAAGGGTTTGAATTGGTGAAACATCAAACCCGAGTGTCTGACTTGTTTGATAACGCCAAAGTTATTGATGGATATTATCCTGAAATGCAGGAGTTTTTAAAGAAGCATTTAGGTGCATCGGACGTTTTTGTTTTTGATCACAATCAAAGGAGTAAAGTACGTGCTGATATGGGAGTAGTTGGAATGCGTTACCCTGTTGCTTCAGCACATGTAGATTACACTCGAACGTCTGGAGGTAAGCGAGCTATGGATATTCTTTCAGATGTTGGAAAGGAAGAATACAGTAACAATCACCTGGAAATTATAAATGTATGGCGTCCGATTAGAGGTCCTGTTGAAGATATTCCGCTCGCTGTTTGCTCTGGCGCTTCGATATCTGATCAAGATTTAGTGGAGACTCCTATTAAGCACTTTGCCGAAGAAAGTGGCGAAGCTCCAAACCATGCTGGGAGCATATATTCGCTCAAGTACAACATACAGCACCAATGGTATTATGTTTCTAACATGGAACCGTCGGAAGTGTTGTTACTAAAAAATTGGCACTCAAAAAATGGAAAAGGTGTATTGAATGCCCCTCACACGGGTTTTCACAACCCCTTGGCCTCAATAAATTGCAAGTCACGTGAAAGCATAGAAGTTCGAGCGTTGATTGTATATTCATAAACTTAAATCATTATTATCGGTTCAACCGCTCTGCTGTAGATTGTATTTCAAAAACAAGAAACTTAAACTTATTCACAGGGTCCTATTTTTAATTTACGGTCACGTTAATTAGGAAAAATATGCCGAAAGTTGATATACACAGAGTGTTGACGCGAAGACGGTTCTTGGGTGGGACCGTGGCTTTTGGAACCGGGGCTTTTTTCAACATGAGCAATCTTCCAGCACGGACCTCTCGCAGGCAAATGTTTGACTTCACTCCGGTAAGGGCAAATAGTTTTGATACGATAACAATTCCCAGCGGCTTTAAATGGTCCGTCGTTGCGTCTTGGGGTGACCCTTTATGGAGTGACGCCGCAGAATTTGATCATAACACTCGTGGAAACGGTGCCAGCCAAGAAATGTCGATAGGAGATAACAATGACGGTATGGCTTTATTTGAAATTCGAGGGCACAGTGTTTTAGTTGTAAATAATGAGTATTGTAATAATAGGGTGATCTACGGTAATCGCAGTACGCTTCATCCTGAAAATTCTGATGACATCAGGAAAGGAATAGCTGCCCACGGTGTAAGTGTTTTCGAGATAAAACGCCATCAAGACAATTGGGCTGTGGTGAAAGATTCGTTTTTCAATAGACGGATTACAGCAGAGAGTAAAATGCAGATAACCGGGCCAGCTTCTGGCCATGATCTTCTGAAAACCGAATTAGACCCCAGTGGTAAATTCTCATTGGGAACGTTCAACAATTGCGGAAATGGAAGAACGCCATGGGGTACCTATTTGGCGTGTGAGGAAAATTTTGATAAGTATTTTTCAACTCGTGACAAAAGTTTTCGTTTAACCGCTGAACAGATACGTTATGGACTAACGGCGGAAGACGCTGGATATGGGTGGGCTAACAAACATGAAAGATTTGACCTTGCGAAACACCCTAACGAAGCCAATCGAGTTGGTTACGTAGTCGAAATTGATCCTGGGAGCCCATTTTCAGTACCTAAGAAAAGAACGGCGATGGGAAGATTCAAGCATGAGAATTGTGAAATAACAATTTGCAAAAACGGTCAAGTAGCCGCCTATATGGGGGATGATCAAAGAGGGGAATTTCTCTATAAATTCATATCCAAAAATAAATTTTCCGAAAATGGGAATAACACCGATTTACTCGAATATGGAGATTTATACGCTGCAGTTTTTGATTCAACTGGGAGGGGTAACTGGGTGAACCTACTCGATTCTGGAATGAGTCGTCCCCAGACCCTTGTCAACAGTCGAATCGCTGCAACTAGGGTTGGTGCAACAACCATGGATCGACCAGAGTGGGTCTCCGCAAACCCGTTTAGCACCGAAGTGTATTGTTGCCTGACGAATAACTCTGTTAGAGGAACAAGTCCTTCGCAGCCGCTTAATGCTGCTAACCCTAGGGTTTCGAATCATTATGGACAAATCATCCGGTGGAAACCAGATAATAACGACCATGGCTCCAACAACTTCGAGTGGGATCATTTTCTGTTGGCTGGAAACCCCGCATTGCACGACACTGAATACGCGGGGACTAATAATATCAACACAGCTAATATGTTTAATTCACCTGACGGATTATCTTTTGATAGCCTAGGAAATTTATGGATTCAAACTGATGGAAATTATTCTAACGAAGGTCCATTTAAAGGCATGGGTAATAATCAAATGCTAATGGCTGACACCATAACGGGGAAAATTAAACGGTTCTTGGTTGGTCCAAGAGAATGTGAGGTGACCGGTATAACTTGGAGTGCTGATAGGTCAACAATGTTCGTTGGGATTCAGCACCCGGGAGAGAAAAATCCTTTATTGTGCGGATTTCCTGGTGGAAAAGGGACGGTTCCGCGTTCATCTATTGTAGCAATTAGTCGGGATGATGGTGGAGCGATGGGCTAGGGTTACTATGGATTAAACATTTTCAGTGAATTTAGAATTTTCCCAGGCACTAAGTTTTAATCCGATATCCAGTTTTAAATATAATTATTATTAAGCTTAATACAACAAAAAACATCAGGAATATAACCATGAGGCTGGCATTCAGATTAACAGTGGCGGTCCCTAAAAAGCTCCATCGAAATGCACTGATTACATAAACGATTGGGTTGAATAAAGTAATAGTTTTCCAAACGGCTGGTAGCATGTCCATGGAATAAAATGCCCCCCCTAAAAAAGTCAAGGGAGTAATGATCAAGAGAGGAACAAATTGTAGGTGGTCAAAACTTTTTGCAATCACTCCTATAGTGAATCCGATCATACTGAAGGTACAAGATACAATGACTAGTAATAAAACCATAGGAATTGGATGTGCGATCGGCAAGTCGATAAAAAAAGTAGAAGTAAAAAATATCAATAGTCCTAATAAAATAGATTTGCTGGCCGCTGATCCCACATAGCCGATTACGATTTCAATCGGAGATAGCGGTGCCGATAATATTTCATAGATCGTTCCAGTGAATTTCGGCATATATATGCCAAATGATGAGTTACTGAGACTTTCGTTTAAAACTGTCAGCATAATTAACCCTGGAATAATAAAAGCGGCGTAACTTACACCGTTTATTCCACCAACTCGCTCTCCAATGGCATTTCCAAAAACCAAAAGGAAAAGCATTGTAGTGACAATTGGAGTAATTAGACTTTGCCAAAATGTTCTTCTAAAGCGAGACCACTCAGATTTATAAATTGTAAGGATTCCGACGAAATTGATTTGCTTAACCATTATTTCTTTGACACCAATCTGACAAAAATGTCCTCGAGTGAACTTTGAATAGTTTCGATGTTTTTAAAATGTATTTCTTGAGTCTCTAGCATCTTTATCAATTTGGAAACTCTTTCTCCTTGATCTGTATCTGGCATCGTGTATTCAAGTATTTCCCCTGAGTTTTTAATTTCAATTTTAAATTCATTAAATATCTCTGGTAGATATGATATTGGTGACGACAGTTTCAAAATCATTTGTTTTTTCCCCAGTTTACTTACTAAAGATTTTTTATCCTCGACCAAAACCAGTTTGCCTTTGTTAATTATGCCTACCCGATCTGATAATTCTTCGGCTTCATCGATAAAGTGAGTAGTCAGAATCGTCGTCACGCCGCGTTTCTTGTAAGACCGAATTAGGCCCCACATATCTTGTCTGAGTTCAACATCTACTCCGGCTGTAGGCTCATCGAGAAATAGTATTTTAGGTTCATGTGCTAGCGCTTTTGCAATTAACACACGTCTTTTCATGCCACCAGACAAGTTGGCCATTATTTCACCTCGCTTCTCCCACAAACTTAACTCTCTGAGTAGCACTTGAACTAATCGATCGTTTTTAGGAAGACCAAATAACCCACGGGTAAAACATACGGTATCCCAAACAGTCTCAAACATATCGGTATGAAGCTCTTGGGGAACAAGTCCTATTAGTTTCCGAACTTCTTTGTAATGACGATCAATATCTAAACCCATAACTGAGATGTTTCCCGAGGAGACGGTGGAAAGTCCACAAATAATTTTTATTAGAGTAGTCTTGCCAGCTCCGTTAGGTCCGAGCAGCGCGAAGATCTCACCCTCCTCAATTTCTAGATTCACTGACTCTAGCGCTATTACCCCGTTGGCAAATGTTTTATGTAAATCGTAAATCTCTATCGGGTGATTCATGGTTTAGAGTGCAATTTATGGTTTCGATATATTTGGGTTGGATTAATAGAAATCTATTGCGTTCCAACAACAGGTAGGTTCACAATTAACCATGATATTAATTTTAACAGTAGTTTGGCTCTAAGGGGAATTAAATGGGAAAAATCCAAGGAAGTTGTTTGTGTGGAAAATTAAGGTTTTCGAGTAACGCGGACCCAGCAATGACTGTGGTATGCCATTGTAAGGATTGTCAAAAGCAAACAGGTAGTGCTTATTCTATTGTGACATCAGTACCTCTGAATTCACTAAAAATTAGTGGGATTCCAAAATCATATACGACTCATGGGCAAAGCGGTCGTGTTGTAGAGCGAAAGTTTTGTGGGGATTGTGGATCACCCATTGCATCAATAGCAGAGTTTGCTCCCGACTTGTTTATTATCAAAGCAGGGGTGCTGGATGACCCTAATTGGCTAACCCCAGAATTTGAATGTTATACTGATAATAGATTACCTTGCACTCCTGCTACAGATTTGCCACAATTTTCTGGAATGCCCAGGATTGATTAAAACGAAATATAAGTATCAATGGTGTTTGTGACCTTGCGGATTTTTGTGGTTTGAGGAATTCATTTCCCAAACTTTGAAAGGTACGGTGATTTCTCCCGCAATCTCGAATTTGAGAGTTATGTTGTGTGAGTCACCCTCATTTGGTCTAGTGCTCAGCTCTATGAACATCAAATGATAACCAATAGGTTCCAAGCGGATGGTTTCATTTGGTTTAATTACTATTCCGCCAACGATTTTTCTCATTTTCATTACTTCATCTTGAATGGTCATTTCATGAATTTCTGTTTTTTCACTGATGTCACTTGTTGCCGAAATTAATGTTTCAGGCTGATTGCCTTTATTCGTTATGGATACATAGCCAGCGGCGACAGTGGCGGCTGGGGGTGTTTCGCGAATATGAGGTTTCACAATAACCAGATTACCTGTTGCATATTTGTGAGCATGAGTCGTTTGTGGAACCACCAGTAGTACTACTAAACATGAAAGGATAGATAGGATTTGCACCATAATGTATGTCTGTTGACCTATATTTGAATTTACTGGATTATAGAGCACGTGAGAAATTAAGAGAACCCTTTTAGGGACTACTACGTGACTGATAGTAACTTAGACGCGAATTTATATCTTAAGAAACTGATAAAACTGTATCAGTTTGGTGATTATTCAGGCGTTATTAGTCTGGTAACATCGATCGAAGGTGGCGTTTTGGATAACGCTCCAGTTCAAAATGTCATAGCGGCTGCAAACGTTCAATTGGGAAGATTGGAAGCCGCTTATACTCACTACGAAAAATCGTTAGCTTTAAATCCCAAAGATCCCAGGATTCATAACAACTTGGGAGTTGTGTTTGCAGATTTAAAATACTTTCCTCAGGCATTAAATTGTTTCAATAAAGCTATAGTTTTGATGCCAGATTACTCTGAGCCATATTTTAACATTGGAAATGTTTATCGAGAACAGGGGCTCACTCAAAAAGCTATTAATAAATATCAGATTGCAGTGCAGTTAGAACCAAAGCACATTGATGCCAATAATAATTTAGGGGTTGAGTTACAAAAAATAGGTAAAGTTGATGAGGCAATATTTTTGTTTAACAAATTAGTATCTGATAATCCAACTTATGCCTCAGGCTTTAATAATTTAGGGATTGCTCACAAATCCCAAGGCAGGCTGGATGACGCTTTGGCATATTTCGCAAAAGCTGTAACATTGTCGCCAAACGAAACATCTTTTTGGAGAAATTTAGGACAATCTTTAGTTGGTCTTCATTTCTCAAAATACGATAAGTCCTTAGAGCATATTTTCATATCTCTTTTAAATAAAAAAAATACACACGACCCGCATATGCTTATTCGCACACTGCTTTCTTTTTTGAGAAAAAATAATATCGTTTCGCGAAACATAGATACTTTTGTCGAAGACCCGCAATGCGGTAAAGCTTATTTTAATCTTATTAAGGATTTTTCATCTATGCCCTTGCTTATCAAACTCATGGAGCTCTGCCCCTTTCCAGATCTTCAATTCGAAAAATTATTCACGGGTTGTCGCAAATTTATTTTATTTAATCTAGATAAATTTGAGGATAACCAAGAAAGCATAAGTTTTCTAATAGCTTTAGCGATGCAATGCTACGTGAACGAGTATATATATGAGGAAAGCACGGAAGAAAAAAGTCATGTGACTTGGTTAGTTGGCGAAGTAAATAAAAGGGTTTTAGCGAATAAAAATATTGATGATAGTGTTATCGTTATAATTGCCTGCTATCGTCCTTTACATCAATTTGTTTGGGCTTCTGATCTTGTAAAGAATAATACCCTTTCGGTTTTATTTAATCGACAGTTTGTAGAGAGTATTGCTGAAAAACAGATAGCCGACACAATACCAATTTTAAAAACCATCACCGACGATACTTCTCGCTTGGTGCAAATGCAATATGAGGAAAATAGCTATCCCCGTTGGGTAAATATGGCATTAGTGTCCCATGCCATGACAATTAGTGAATTGGCGGCCGATTTGGAACTCGCTGTAAAAATTAGTTTAAGTACAATAAAGCAACCCAAAATATTGGTGGCAGGGTGTGGAACAGGTAGACATTCACTTCTCACAGCAAGTAGGTTCAAGGAGTCTAGTGTGACGGCGATTGATCTAAGCTTGAATAGTATCTGTTATGCGAAGAGGAAGACAGATGAATTCGATATCAATAATATTCAATTTTTACAGGGTGACATTTTGGATTTGGCAGATCTAAATCAGAAATTCGACGTAGTTGAAAGCGTTGGCGTTTTGCATCACATGGATCAACCTGAGATAGGATTAGAGGTTTTGGCTGACATTTTGAAGACTGGTGGAATAATGCGACTTGGTCTTTACAGCCATCGCGCAAGACGTGGAGTAGTAGAGGCACGTGAATTAATAGCAAAATACTCCTCCTGTCATACTATTGAGGAGGAAATTCGAAGATTTAGAACGTTGATATTAGATGACGATTCAGATTACCAAAACAAATTATCTTTCGTCACTGAGTGGACTGATTTTTTTAGTATGAGCGAATGCCGAGATTTGTTTTTTCATGTGAAGGAAAACAGGTTTTCTCTGCTGCAAATAAAGATATTATTAGAAAAGTTAGAACTTTCATTTTTAGGATTCGAGTTTAATGTTTCTTCTGTGAAAGACGAGTTTATTAAGGAATCTCAAGGAAGAAGCAGTCTGGTATCGCTTGATGCATGGCATGAATTTGAAATGCGTCATCCAGATGCTTTTATCGGCATGTATCAATTTTGGGTACAAAAAATAGCGTGAGTGTTTCAGAAAATTGGGTGGTTTATATTATTTTGTGTTCCGATGGAACGTTGTACACCGGTATAACAAACAATCTCGAAAAGAGACTTCTTGCACATTCGTTAGGAACTGGTGCTAAATATACGCGTGGTCGAGGTCCTTTCGAAGTGTTATATCAGGAAAATGTTTCAAATAAAAACAATGCTTTATCTCGAGAGTCGCAAATAAAAAAATTCACAAAAATTAAGAAATACAGTCTTATAAGGAAAAAAAAATAAAACTAACAGACTTATATTCTCTCTGAGGTAGTTACGGTGTAAAATTATGGTTAATGAAAAAAAAATTCAGGGGTAATGATGACTAATAAAAAATTGCGTACGACACAAAATATAGAAAATATAGCGAGACGTAGCTTTTTAAAAGCTTCGGGAGTCTCGGGAGTATTTGTACTTGCCTTCAATTTTTCCAATAGATCTGAAGCCGCAGTAAAAAAATCTGTTCTATCTCCAAACGCTTACTTGTCAATTGGGTCTGATAATTCCGTGACGGTAATGTGTTCCCGCGCTGAGATGGGTCAAGGAGTTTATACCTCCCTCACAGCACTTATAGCAGATGAATTAGATTTTGAGTTGGATAAAATTAAAATTAAATTTGCGCCAGTCTCAGAGGCATTTACAAATGATTTTTATGGAGTGCAATTAACAGGAGCATCCACCTCGGTGAGAGATGCTTGGCAAAAATTACGTCGGGTCGGAGCAACCGCAAAGACGATGTTGATTACTGCGGCTTCTCAGCAATGGGGTGTTGATGCACAAGATTGTTCAGCCAGAAAGGGTATTATAAGTGGCCCGCAAGGACAGATTACTTCCTACGGATCTCTGGTGGAAGCCGCTTCAAAATTAGAAATACCTAAAGAGGTGGTTTTAAAAGATAAGTCCGATTGGGACTACATTGGTAATACAGAGCTTAGAAGGTTAGATACACGTGATAAAGTCCAAGCTAAGACTCAATTTGGAATTGACACACGATTGCCGGGTATGTTGTATGCCGCAATTAAAATGCCCTCTGTATTTAACGGAAAAGTAGCTACATATGATGCGGGACGAGCTCTCAATATCCCCGGAGTAAGAAAAGTTGTGAAGCTTGATCCTATACAGCAACTTACTGGTTTAATGCCTGGAGGAGTTGCAGTAGTTGCTGATAGCTACTGGACGGCTAAAAAGGGTCGTGATTTGCTCGATGTTGAATGGGAGGAAAATGAAAATGAAAATTTTGATATGGAAGTATTGTGGGATGGATTAAAAGCTGGAGTCGAAAAACCCGGTGTAGTATTTAGAGAGGAGGGTGACCTTTCTGTTGGGATGAGAGATGCCAAACAAACCATCACCGCAGAGTACCGAGTGCCTTTCATTTCCCACTCACCTCTAGAGCCTGTAAACACTACAGTCCATGTTATGAGTGACAAGGTACTAGTTATTACACCTCATCAACTCCAAGGTATTATTCCGGGTTTGATCTCGGAGGCTACGGGGCTTTCTCCCGCACAAGTAGAAGTTAAAACCACATTTTTGGGAGGTGGTTTTGGCCGTAAGCTTGGAGGTGATTTTGTAGTTCAGGCCGCCTTGATTTCGAAGGCGGTTGGAGCTCCTGTGAATCTCATCTGGGATCGGGAGGATGATATGACTCATGATTCTTTTCGACCAGCAGCATTAATAAAAATTACTGGAGGTTTGGACAAAAATGGCAATATAGCAGCTTTAGAATTTAAAGGCTGTTCCCCCCATATATCTGCCTATCAATTTCCCATTATAGTGCATGAGGGGGTCGATCCTCATGCTGTTGAAGGCATTGATAACTATGCTTACAAGACGCGTGATTTACGTTTTACAACCTATGACACGAAAGTTCCCGTCTCGATTGGGTATTTGAGATCAGTATCAAACGCTCAAAATTGTACGGCTTTGGAGTCATTTATGGATGAATGTGCATATTCCATGGGTAAGGATCCCATCGATTATCGCATCAATATGCTAAACATGGATGACCAGGTAACTTACGAGCATTCAGGTGTCCAAAGAACACTAACAAGTGCCAAACATGACACGGCATTTTCAAATGGTGTTGGAGTTGGGTTAAGAATGAAGAGAGTTCTGGAGGTTATTCGTGATCGGTCGGGCTGGGATCAAAAACTTCCAACCGGAAGCGGTAGGGGAGTTGCACTTTTAGAAGCCTACAACACCGTATGTGCTGCTGTGGTAGAAGTTGATGTGACTAAATCATACGACGTTATTGTAAAAAATGTGACCATAGTGGTAGATGCGGGGCAGCTAATACACCCTGACCAAGCGCTGGCGCAAATGCAGGGTCAGGTGAATTACGGCTTGGAGATTGCCAGAAAACTTGAGATTACGCTTGATCGAGGGGCTGTCCAGCAAGACAATTTTGATACCTATCCGGTAGGCCGAATGAACGAGTCTCCTGATATGGATATTCACTTCATAGATTCTGAGGGTGACCACGTCGGAGGTTTGGGAGAACCTATCGTTCCTATTATGCAACCGGCCCTTGGTAACGCAATATTTGCGGCCTGTGGAAAGCGATGTAGAGAATTGCCCTACACTCCCGAAAATATTAAACGGTCCTCGTAGGCATTTATTTGAGTTTTGTGGGTACAATAATTTTTGTGTGGCCTCCGTTTTTAGTTAAACTACTAATGCCACTAATTTTAACTCTCTCTTAATCAGATGGTAATAAAGTTAAACGGAAAACCATTAAAGGAGACTATGATGTCAGGAGCGGCGCTGATGTCAACTGTTACTC
>CACKOO010000025.1 GCA_902601765.1 Hydrogenophilales bacterium
GATATTGTCAAAGAAATGATTTCCGAGCAGAAATTCATTATAAACCAGTTGGAGCAGTACATTAGAGGTTAATCAAAGAATTTTATTTTCAGGGTTTTATAATAAAGTGACTTTTCCGACATTTAGTTTGTTAGGGGACAGTTTTTTGTTGATGGATTTCGGTAATGAACCTCAAAAAAAGATAACTCACAAAATCGTAAGACTAACAAACTATTGGCGAAAATTTCCTATCAAAGGTGTTCTCAATATTGTGCCAGCGGCTTGCAGTATCGGGATTTTGTATGACCCGATTCAGTGGACATGCCAAACTTTCAAGAAATCCTCGCATCAAAAATTAATGGAATTAATATTACGAGATTTGTCAGTTTCACAAAAAATGTCGTTCTCTCTTCCGCGAGTTGCTAATATTCCAGTTGTCTACGGAGGTGATTTTGGGCAGGACTTCGCTGAATTGGCAAGAATATTAAATATCAGTCATGAGGAATTGATCGAAATACATAGCCAGCAAATTTACACTGTCTATATGATCGGATTTGCTCCTGGTTTTCCTTACCTCGGACCGTTAGATAGTCGATTAAGAGTCCCTAGAAAAAGTACGCCTCGTCTAAAAGTTCCTAAAGGTAGTGTTGCTATAGCTCAGCAAATGACGGGTATATATCCTGGGGAATACCCAGGAGGGTGGCATTTAATTGGTAGAACCCCAATGACCATGTTTGACGCATTTAATGGGCTGGGAGCCACACTTAATATTGGAGATCAAGTTAGATTTACAGTGATTTCGAAGCAGGAATTCGGCGAGTATCAAAACAAAGCAGAATGAACATCTTTATAAAGAAAGCTGGTGTACAAACAATAATTCAAGATCTCGGACGTTTTGGTTCGGGACATATTGGTGTTCAGACATCTGGGCCAATGGATGTTTTTTCTTTTAAGTTAGCTAATCTTTTAGTGGGAAACAAGCTTAATGAGTCATTACTAGAAATCGCGATGAGTGGTCCAATTTTATGTTTTCGATCCCCTGCAGTTGTGGCAATCACTGGGGCTCGTTTCCAAATTCGAATTGATCATAAAATAATTTTCTCACATAGACCAATTCTCGTTTTAGCGGGATCAGAGTTAGTTTTTGGAACAAGAGAGGCAGGTTGTCGCGCATATTTAGCCATAGCTGGTGGTATAACGGTTTCCAATGTATTGGGAAGCAAGTCAACAAACTTACAAGAGGGATTCGGTGGATATTCCGGTCGTGCGTTGAAAAGTGGCGATGAGCTTTCAATACCAATTGGACATTTAAAGAAATACGTTAGATCTTACCGTAGCAATAGCAAGTCTCTTATCAATCCTCGATGGTACATCCGTGATTTCCTTTTGGATAGAGCAAAAATAGTGCCGATTGTCCGTTTTATTCCAACTAAATTTTGGGAAAACCTACCTGATGGTCAGAGAGAAAATTTTTTGAAGGGCCCATATAAAGTCACGGCAGAATCTAGCAGAATGGGCTTTCGTTTGCGAGGCGAAAAAATTATTGGAGCTAGCGGATCAGAGTTGTCAAAACCAACTACCTTCGGCACTATTCAACTTCCTCCAGATGGATCTCCAATTATCTTAATGGCCGATTGTCAAACTGTCGGAGGGTATCCGGTTTTGGGTGTGGTTATAACCTTCGATCATTCGATACTAGGTCAATTGTCCGCGGGTGATTGCTTAGAGTTCGAGGTTACTAATATTGAAGTAGCGCAAAGACTTCTGTTATTTCAAAGTCGCTATCTTATTGCACTTCAACAAAACTTAAAAGACAAAGATATTCGTTATGAAAAATATTGATATAAATTGCGATATTGGTGAATTTTCTGATAAGAAAACTTTTGATAGAATGCAGCGCGTTTTGCCACATATAAGTTCGGGAAATGTCGCTTGTGGGTTTCATGCAGGATCTGCTCAATTGATGCGCCAAACCATGAATAATTTGGTGATTAACGGAATCGGTATCGGTGCTCACCCTTCCTTTGCAGACAAAAAAAACTTTGGTCGCAAAGAGATCTACGTAGATCCAATACTGGTTTATGATCAGGTTTTATATCAAATTTCAGCTGCTGCGGGTATCGCTAAGGTTGCCGGCGGGTTTTTAGCCCACGTTAAACCACACGGAGCGCTTTATAATATGGCCGCACGAGAGGTTGGTCTCGCTGAGGCAGTAGTTAATGCGGTGTGGGATTTTGATAAGAATCTTATTCTTTACGGCCTATCTGGATCACTGTTAGTTAAACATGGAAGAGATCGCGGCCTGATGTGTGCATCCGAGGTTTTTGTTGATAGAACGTACCAAGATGATGGTTCTTTGACTCCTCGGCAGAAAACCGGCGCTGTAATTACCGACGTTACCGCCTGCTTAGATCAAATGTTGAGTATTATTCAGTTTGGAAAGGTTATTTCTACGAATGGCGTTAATGTAGCTTTGGAGGCGGACACAATTTGCCTTCATGGTGACAATATCAAAGCACCAACGTTTGCAAGGGAAATTAGTGAGTTTTTGAAAAATCATAAGGTTAATGTATCTCCGATTTGCAGGTGAGAGTACGAAATCCAGTAGACAAAGTCTCAATCTTTACTTAACTACAAACGTTTTCTCAGGTCCATCTCCATTATCTTTCAGCTAAATATTTAAAACATAACCTTGCTTACTATAAGCTAAGCATCTAAAATAACATAAGATAAATAATATTAAAATAGCGCTATAGGAAGTTGTAAATTGGAAAATCTGAAATTCAAAATAATATTAATTTTTTGTATTCTGTCGTCTAACTACTTAGTCCCAAATGTTTTAGCCCAAAAAACAAAGCCGATCGACCCAACTGATTTTGTTACACAATTTGGTCTGAAAAACGAATGGACAGATAAACAAGGCGGTGGATACAAAAATAGGCTTGTTCCTCGATATGAATATGCGGCCAGTGGTAGTTTGGCATTTCGATTCGAATTGCCAGTAGTTGCTAATAATGTGCACACTATTGGGTTTGATACAGATTCCGGAGTTGGCGATCTTACAACTCAAATCCGGTGGAGAATCAAGAAAGGTCAAGGCTTTAAATTAATAACAGGTCTCGGTATGACTTGGGATACAGCAACTGAGAGCATACTGGGAGGAGGTAAACAGGTTGTCAAGCCATTTATCTTTGCCTCAATTCGGTTAAAGAGATATAAATTAATGCTATTTCCTTATTTACAATATGAGCATTCAGTGGAAAAAGATGAAAATGTGACGGACACTAGGCTAATATTTTTCTCTCCAATAATCTTTAAAATGCTTCCCGATCGATATTACACCATGATTTTTCCGACGATATACGTCAACCAAACCTTAAATGATAAAGTAGGAATGAAGCTTGAAATAGAGGGAGGAAAATTCATTTCAAAAAAAACCATGGCATATATTACTCCCGGCTTTGGTGTTTATAGCGATGTTCTACCTCAAGTCTATAATTGGCGATTGATAGTTGGATTTAGACATTTTTTTAAATAATTATTACAAATAACATTCAATAATAAAGATGCCTGGCTTAGCAAAAAAAAATTTTGGCGCACTTATAATTGGTGATGAAATACTATCCGGAAAAAGAAAAGATAAACATTTTGAAAAACTAGTTAGCTTCCTGAAAATCAGAGGACTGGAATTGAGTTGGAGTATGTATCTTCCGGATGATCCCGGTTTAATTACTGGCACATTAAAAAGCACCATGAAGCGAGAGGATGTGATTTTTACATTTGGAGGAATAGGAGCTACGCCAGACGATCATACCCGACAATGTGCAGCTGACGCTGCGGGAGTACCATTAGAATTACATCCCGATGCGAAAAAAGAAATCGAAGAAGTATTTGGAAAAGAAGCCTACCCCAACCGAATTTTGATGGGTATTTTCCCAAAAAATAGTACTATTATTCCCAATCCTTACAACAAAATTCCTGGGTTCTCTATTGGTAGCCATCATTTTCTGCCAGGTTTCCCGATAATGGCTTGGCCTATGTTGGAGTGGATTCTCGATAACTTGTATCAAAATCAACATTTTGTTGAAACCTCGGTAAGCGATTCGATCATCGTCGAGGACGCCGGTGAGAGTCAGCTTTTAAACTTGATGGGTGAATTTGAAAAAGAATATCCCAACTATAAGGTATTTAGCTTACCCACTTTGACGCATACCGGCCGGAGAATAGAATTAGGAATAAAAGGTCCAGCGTCCAATGCTAAGTCTGCACTCAATTTTATCAAAAATGGCGTAGATCACCTTAGGTTCAAATGGCAACCAACCCGTGAATAATACATTTATGTAGCAGTCAGATCTCTAATTGGTTCACCGTCGGTAGTTTTCTCTGGCTCCAATTTTCAGAAGCCCAAGCAAGAATTTCTAAAGTTTTATATGTTTTCAATTCCTTTGGTGGTGATTGATTTAATAATTGTAGAACCGTCCAAACAGTTAATGGTGGGTTTTGGTGTTTGATTGGACAAGCAAAGGTTTGCTTAGATAACTTTTGCCCTGAGGCATTAACAGCGATGGGAACATGTAAATAATTTGGTATTTTGAAATTCAGTCGATTAATTAAATATAACTGCCTTATTGTGGAATCCAGCAAGTCAATACCTCTCACAATATTTGTAATTTTCATCCAGTTATCGTCAACCACATTTGCTAAGTGGTAAGAAAAAATTTTATCGGCTCTTCGTAGAACGAAGTCACCTACATCATTCGCTATATCAGATTGAATTTCCCCTTGTAGTGTGTCAAAAAATTTAACTTTTGTTTTCAAAACACTGATTCTAATGGAGGCTTCACTGCGATTTGAGGTTTTAAGTTTGCAGGTTCCTCCATAAATCGGTCCATGTAATCCAACATTCAGGCTATTCTTGATTATATCTTTCCGGCTGCATGTGCACCTATATACCTCTTTGTTGGCTTCGAATTTCTTCAGAGCAAAAATGTAAGCCTCTATACGTTTACTTTGGAAAACTACTTTTTCGTCCCACTCTAGTCCGAAGGTTTCTAAAGTTCTTAGAATATCATCTGCTGCACCAGGTTTAACTCTTGGGGTGTCTAAATCGTCTATTCGGAGTAACCAATTACCCCTCTGGGAGCGGGCCTCACACCAACTGCTGATGGCAGTTATGAGCGATCCAATATGGAGTGCTCCACTTGGACTGGGAGCAAATCGACCGCGGTAATTATTCATTATTTTGTTTTAAATTTCTCACATATAAAATAGATGAAAGAAAGAAAATACATGTGAAAATAATCTCGGTTATTGCAAGGCCCATGTTTAAGCCCTCCTCGGTTAGGGATCGCACGACTCCCTCAGCGAGATACAGCATTGATAACATAGATGCCCACTGAAAAGTATAAGAGTCACCACGTATGAGGCCTCGTAAAGCGAAAAGCATCGGGATAATTTTAAGAACCAACCATGATCCATTGGGTCTTAAAGGTGCGAGTATTAGTTCCCAAAATAATCCTAATAATATAATAGCGATAGCACTTCCGCAGGATATTAGGTAACAATATTTTTTCGTATTATGCATCTAAACTGTCCGATAGAAATTAATTTAGTTTAAGTGAGGTCTTAGCTAGACGTTTTCCAAGAGCAATGCACAGTTTTTTTTCGTCATCTGTTACGGGAAGATCGTTGTTGGCTCCTGCAAAATGACTAGCTCCATAAGGTGTTCCACCTGATCGTGTTTTTGATAGTTCTGATTCGGAGTAAGGGATACCTACTACTATCATACCGTGGTGTAAAAGTGGGAAAAGCATTGAAATAAGGGTGGATTCATGACCTCCATGCAAAGAACCGGCAGAGGTAAATACCGCGGCTGGTTTTCCCTCCAATGATCCCTTCAGCCAATCGTTGCTAAGTCCATCGATAAAATACTTTAGCGGGGCAGCCATGTTGCCAAACCGAGTAGGACTGCCTAACGCTAACCCCACGCAATCTTTAAGATCTTGAGCTGTTGCATAAGGAGTTCCGGCACTTGGTATCTCGGGCTCAGTCTTTTTATTTACGGCAGAGATTTTTGGAACAGTTCTAACCCTTGCAGTTACCCCAGAAACACCGTTAATCCCCATGGCAACATACTGTGCCATTTTCTTTATCGATCCCGAGTTGCTGTAGTAGAGGACGAGAATTTCAAACATTACGAGCCAATACTAAGTATTTGGTCGCAGATTTCGCTCACTTTTGACCGCATCTCATCCTCTATCGGTACTAGGGGAATACTTTCAGCGCGAGATTCCATGTCAACCTTGCCATCTGCGAGAGACCGTTCTCCAATTGTTATACGGTAAGGAATGCCAATAAGGTCTAGATCAGAAAACATTACTCCAGGTCGCTCGTCCCGATTATCTAGAAAGACTTCTATTCCTGATTGTTCAAGTTCTTTTTGTATACTGAGCGCAGCGTCGCGAACCTTTTCATTTCGGTGAAAGCCAATTACCGCTATAGCCACTTGAAAAGGAGCCATTGGAACTGGCCATATAATACCTCTCTCATCGTGATTCTGTTCGATGGCAGCTGCTACTATTCTAGATATTCCGATCCCGTAACATCCCATATCGAACTGTTGTCTTTGTCCTTGTTTGTTTAGGAATGATGCTTCCATACTTTTTGAGTAGCTTCTTTTCAATTGGAAAATATGACCTACCTCGATACCTCGGCATAGTTTTAAAGGTGCCTTGCCACTCGGATCAATATCGCCCTCTATCACATTACGGATATCAGCAATTAAGGATGGTAACGGCAGGTCTCTGATAAAGTTAACTCCAGACAGGTGAAAGCCGAGCTCATTCGCCCCGCAAACATAATCTGACATCACAGCTACTGATTCATCAGCAATAACCTGAATTTCGTTTGGAATTTCAACTGGGCCAATATATCCAGGTGGTGACGCTAGAAGTTTTTCAATTTCTTTTGTACTGGCGAAACGAAAACTACTATCCCCAAGTAATTTGGATATTTTGGTTTCGTTTAATGAGTGATCTCCTCTCAATAAAAGCATGTAGGATTTTGATTGATGCACAATGACCAACGATTTCACCGTTTGTTGAATGGGGATTTTTAGGAGTTTCGAAACCTCTTTGCAGGTTTTGAGGTTTGGGGTGGCTAGTTTTTTTAGTTCCGTAGTCGGATCTGATCTTTTACCTAATTTATTCTTGCATGTTGCTAATTCTAAATTGGCAGCGTAATTATTTTCCGCACAAAAAGCAATAATGTCTTCACCTGATTCTGCAAGAACATGAAATTCATGAGACCCTGAGCCTCCAATTGCCCCAGTGTCTGCCGAGACAGCCCTGAATTTTAGTCCTAGTCGGGTGAAAATTCTGGAGTAAGTCTTGTACATTTTTTCATATTCTTTAGTTAGATTCTCCTCGGAAGAATGGAAAGAGTAACCGTCTTTCATTAAGAACTCGCGGGCGCGCATTACGCCAAATCTAGGGCGAATTTCGTCTCTAAATTTTGTTTGTATCTGATAAAAATGGAGGGGAAGTTGTTTGTATGAATGAATTTCTTGTTTGGCAATATCTGTTATCACTTCTTCATGGGTGGGGCCAAAGCAAAAGTCGCGCTTATGCCGGTCTTTAATTTTCAACATCTGGGGGCCAAATTTCTCCCAACGGCCACTGGTTCGCCAAAGTTCAGCAGGCTGAATTGCAGGCATTAAAAGTTCGATGGCTCCCGCATTATTCATTTCCTCCCTAACGATGGCCTCTACTTTCCTAAGAACCCTTAACCCTAAGGGCATCCATGAGTACAGGCCAGAACCCAATTTTTTTATAAGTCCTGCGCGCAGCATTAGTTGATGGGAGGTTAGCTCCGCTTCAGATGGCGCTTCCCTGTGTGTTGAAAAAAAATATTCAGAAGCTAACATTCTTTATTTTCCCATGTAAAATTACTATTCTACATTTTCTTTAGTATAACTTTCAGAAAAATAGGGAATAATTTGTGAGGAAGTGGAAATTCGGTAAATATTTTGATGAAGAGCCCTCCGTTGAAATCAGCGAAAAGGGTGGATATCGATATATGCACTTAGGAAGTAAAACGGTGCAAAGTGCTATGAAGATTAGCAATCCGACCGATTTGGTACTCGACTATACTAAAGCTATGATGGGCTTTTTATTATTTAAAAAAAAGTCCGAAAAAGTTCTAATGATAGGCCTCGGTGGCGGGTCTCTCCCCAAGTATTTTTATTATAGTATTCCTAATTCTCATATTACGGTGGTTGAAAAGAGTAAGCAGGTTGTCATAGCTGCGCGGCAGTATTTTCATGTTCCTCCAAATGATTACCGTTTTAGTGTCGTAATAAAAGAGGGTACTGCTTGGCTTAAGGATAATGCCGATTATTTCGATGTCATTATGGTGGATGGTTATGATCAATTTAGCCAAGTTGAGGCGCTGGCTTCGCCAGATTTTTATCTCTCAACTCAAAAATCACTTACTGAAAGAGGGGTTCTAGTTATAAACTGTTGGACTAGGGAAGCTCAATTAGATAAAAATCTGAAAAATATAAAGAAATCTTTCGCTAGGACCATTGTTGTTCCCGCTACTAAAAAAGGGAATGTGGCTATTCTGGCATTTAAGTCTTCAGCTTTTATAACTGCATGGGGGGATTTAAAAAAAAGGGCAGAGTTTTTAGACGAAAAATATGGGTTAGACTTTAAACTTATGGTTTCTGATTTGAAAGAAGTAAACGATTATGACACGAATGGATTAATCTTTTAGTTAAATTGAAGCAACTGTAGATACAGTTGTTAGAATATTAAGAGTTGGAATTATGATTGATGGTGATGGGTACAGACCGAATGTTGGGATAATCTTATGTAACCATTTAGATCAAGTTTTTCTTGGTAAAAGAATGAAAGAAGATGCTTGGCAGTTTCCCCAAGGCGGGATAGATTCTGGTGAAACGCCACAGGATGCAATGTATCGTGAATTGCAGGAAGAGGTTGGTTTAGAAAAACACCATGTTGCAGTTTTAGCAAGAACTAATAGTTGGTTACGTTACGAGGTTCCTCCCCATTGGGTTCGGCCAGATAGACGTCGTGGTTACAAAGGCCAAAAACAGATTTGGTTTTTACTCAGGTTAACGGGAAAAGACAGTGACGTCTCATTGGAGAGAAGTCTCCATCCAGAGTTTGATGCATGGAAATGGGATAAATACTGGGTGCCGTTGGGGTCAATAATTTTTTTTAAAAGAAAGGTTTATCGCGATGCACTAGTTGAATTGGCACCCAGTCTTCAATCCTCAGCCATAGACTCAAATATAGACTCGTATGGGTCTGATTCATATTAATAAAAATTATAATTGTAAAACTATTTTTCCAAAATGGAGCCCAGATTCCATGTGTTGGTGAGCCTCGCTCGCTTTTTCAAACGGGAACACTGTATCTAATACTGGATTAATTTCTCCAAGGGAGATAAACGGCCATATTTTTTTTTCGAGTTGGCGCGCTATGTAACCCTTTACTTCGGTAGATCGTGGTCTCAAAGTTGACCCGCTAATAGAAAGTCTTCGTTTAAGAAGCTCTGCAAGATTTAATTCAGCTTTTACACCTCCCATCAACGCAATTATTGCAATTCTTCCGTCTTCAGCCAAACATTTCAGTTCCCTCTGGATATAATCACCAGCGACCATATCTAAAATAACATCCACTCCTTTCCCATCAGTTTCGTTTAGCAAAACCGTTTGAAAATCAGAATTTTTATAATTAATCGCTTTTTTTGCGCCCAAATTTTCACACTTGATACATTTCTCATCAGTTCCAGCCGTCACGTATACCTCACTACCCATAGTAGTGCCCAATTGTATCGCCGCAACTCCGATGCCACTTGATCCACCTTGCACAAAAAGTGTTTCGTTTTTTTTAAGCTTCGCGCGCTCAAAAACATTGATCCATACTGTGAAAAAAGTTTCTGGCAGACTTGCAGCTTCAGCAAATGTAAGGCTTGGAGGTACTGGTAAACATTGAACGCTTGGCGCAGTCACAAATTCGGCGTAACCGCCGCCGTTTACTAAAGCACACACTTTGTCACCAACGTTCCAACGCTGTTCTTTAGCCCCAATTGATATAATTTCGCCAGCTACCTCTAGCCCAGGTATGTCAGAGGCTCCAGGTGGAGGAGGGTATATCCCTGACCTTTGCATGATATCTGGTCGGTTGATACCACAAGCTGCCACCTTGATCAGCACTTCTTGCTCCGTTAAATTAGGAGTTTTACGTTTTATTTGTCGGAGTACTTCAGGCCCACCGGGTTCTTTGATTTCGATCGCTGACATAGTTTCGGGTATATTTTTCATATTTTTAGTGCAACTGAAGTTTAAGGAATAAAAATTTTAGTGGGTGCCCAATAACTCAATTATTGAATAACGGTATAACTTACGGCATGATAATCTAAAGACTAATACAATAGGGGGTTAAATGGAATACAGATATCTTGGGAAAAGTAGTTTGAAAGTTTCTCCTCTATGCTTGGGCACTATGACTTTTGGCGATTCTACTGCTGAGAAGGAGGCGGTTCGTATAGTCACTAATGCCTGGGAGCATGGTGTGAATTTTATCGATACGGCTGATGTTTATAGCTCTGGTGAGTCCGAGAGGTTAGTCGGTAAACTTGTTTCGCAGGCAAGAGATTGGTGGGTTTTAGCAACCAAAGTTGGTAATCCGATGACGAAGTCTGCCAATGAAGCAGGGTTATCTCGAAAGTGGGTTCTCAAAGCTTGCGAGAACAGCCTTAGGAGACTAAACACTGACTACATAGACATCTATTACATTCATAGAGATTATGAGGAAGTTTCCTTGGAAGAAATAGTCAGAGTAATGGGTGACCTAATCCAGGTAGGTAAAATAAGATATTTTGGAGTCTCGAACTTTAGGGGCTGGAGAATTGCGGAGATGGTAAGACTTTGTGGTGACATGAATGTGCCTCTTCCGGTAGTTTGCCAGCCTTACTATAATGCTATGAACCGGCAACCAGAAGTTGAGGTGCTACCAGCCTGCCATAATTACGGAATAGGTGTGGTCCCCTATAGCCCGATCGCACGAGGGGTTTTGACTGGGAAATATAAGGTGGGTTCCAAGCCCCAGGAGGGTACCCGTGCATCGCGAAAAGATAAGAGATTGATGGAGACCGAATTCAGAGAAGAGTCAATGTTGATTGCTGATAAGTTAATACATTACCTAAAAAATAAAAGTTTGTCATCGGGACAATTCGCAACTGCTTGGGTTCTGTCTAATCGGATTGTGGACAGCGTGATTGCTGGCCCTCGTACCTTTGAACAATGGACGGATTACTATCCCGCTATTGAGTATTCAATGACGCGAGAGGATGAGTTATTCATTGATTCCCTGGTGTCTGTGGGGCATCCCTCGACGCCAGGCTTTAATGATCCTCAATATCCCATAAGTGGGCGACTGGTTGAAAAGCTTTGATATAATCGCCCCCGGACAAATCATTTTAATTTATTTAATTAGTTCGTACCCTACAACATATTTTCGAGACGAGATCGTATTATTTGCTCCGCCTCCCGCATTATGCGGTCTATAAGACTTTTGACAGTTGGTTGGTCATGTATCAAACCCGCAACCATACCGCAGGACCAAGCCCCGGCATCCATGTCACCATCGATCATTACTTTTGGATATACACCAGAGACTTCGGCCGCAATATCGTCAAATTTAATATTCTTGCCTAGTTCTCTTTCTTTTTCCAAAAGTTTTTCTACGGCGTTATTAGTTAATACTCTCTCTGTATTTCTTATCGGTCTCATTACTAGACGGGTATCAAGTTCGGTAGCATTCAGAATAGCTTGTTTAACATTTTGATGAATGGGAGCTTCTTCGGTCACCATAAACCGAGTACCCATGTTCATGCCATCAGCTCCCATCGCTAAAGAGGCTACTAGTGAGCGAGCATCACTCATACCTCCTGACGCAACAAATGGAACATTTAGCTCTTCAGCAGCTCGGGGTAGTAAAATCATATTGGGTATATCATCCTCTCCGGGGTGTCCTCCGCATTCAAAGCCATCAATTGAAAGAGCATCCACTCCAATGCTTTGTGCCTTTAATGCATGCCTAACCGTGGTGCATTTATGTATTACTTTAATTCCGTTATCTTTTAATTGGGGCATCCATTTTGCGGGATTGTTTCCAGCCGTTTCAACTATTTTAACGCCACTATCTATTACGGCTTGTATGTAACCTGGGTAGTCGGGAGCTTCAACTACTGGAAGAAATGTTAGATTTACGCCGATGGGTTTATCGGTTAATTCTTTACATTTATTTATTTCAAGCCCTAGTTTTTCGGGAGTTTTTTGGGTGAGTGCCGTGATAATACCAAGACCTCCTGCATTTGATACTGCAGCCGCTAGCTCTGCGAAACCCACGTAGTGCATCCCTCCTTGAACAATAGGATGCTCTATTTCAAACAATTCTGTTATACGTGTTTTCATAATTAATAATATCCTATAGCAAAGTCTTTATTAAAGGGTTCTTAGATAAATTTATGAAAACATCCCGAGCGTTTTAAATTTTTTTCTCAATATTTTCTCAGACTGATCATAACCCATCCATTCTTCAATGATAGTAGCGTAAACTCTCCTGAAGTCGGTAGTGAAGGCAAAATTATCGCCTTCATCTAATTCTGTTAAACTTGGGGGTTGTCCGTAATGACCGCCAATTACGTTTTTCCCAATCACGTATACATGGTTTGCAGTTCCGTGATCAGTTCCCAAGCTTGTATTTTCAGGCACTCTTCTACCAAACTCAGAGAAAATCATCATGGTCACGTCATCAGCGCGATCGATCCTTTTCATATCATCGAAAAAACCAGCAACTGCATCAGATGCATAAGAGAGTAACCTTTGATGAAGGTTATTTTGATGAACATGAGTATCAAATGCATTATTTCTAAACGAAGTGTAGTAGAGAGGGGTGTCTAGCCCGTGATGTATGAGAGATGCTATTTTGTTAAGATCTATAGGGTCTATGCCGTAATCTACAGGTGTGTCATATTTGTCCCAGGCTTCTCTTACTAAATCTGAGGCGTCCCTAGCGCTTTGCGCGATATTTGTTAAAAACTTACATGTATCACTTTCGCAAATATTCGTGTTTGCCATCTGATTTAATAATTCTTTTTCTTGAAACAATCCTTTTCTAATGAACCTTTCAGGCTCATCGAATACCACGGGAACTACTCGATTGGCAGTTACAGCTAAAGATTGTTCAGAATCTATATTAATAATTTTATTTACGGATTCACCACTTACCATTGCATCACCCAAGCGCCCTATCCAACCAGTTTGCTCTCCACTATTGGGAGCTGCAGTCTGCCAATAGGCCATAGAAGTGAAATGTGAAAAAGACGGTTGTTCATAGCCGCATCCATGGATTATAGCCATCATGCCGTCTTTGTATAATCTCTCAAAGCCAGAAAGGCTGGGATTAAAACCGAAAAAATCATCAATTTTTCTAAGTTTATTTTCCGCAATAGCTATTTTCGGACGATGATTGTAGTAAGCGTCATCACCGTAGGGCACAAGCGTATTTAATCCATCATTCCCTCCAGATAATTCAAGCACTACTAAAATTCGATTGGGTTTCGATTTTCTTGCAAATGCTTTTGAGGGAAAAACAAATGGATTCCCCACAATTGAAGCACAGCCCATGCCTGTCAATATTTGGCGGATTGCTTTTCTTCTACTTATTACCATGAATAATCACTTTAAGTTTACGTTTGTAAGGCCAAACTCGTCATGTTTGGAAAACAATTTTGAGATGGTTTGATTTATGGTCAACTCCGATGCTCCTAAAAACCGAGCAATTTCAATTATATTACCCTAATTGGTATTCAGGCAAAGACAAAATAATATGAAGGGCCATTCTTAGTCCTTCCTCCATATAACTATCAGCTAATTCAATTTTGGAAGTACCCAATTCAATTTCAAGAAATTCGCTAACCGAGTTTATAATGTTAGGGTCCAATGCAACACTCATGAACCTTTTGGAAAGATATTGAACAGCATCTTTTGTGCTGATACAACCAGCCGCAATAACCATTTCGGTTAAATCAATATTTGCAGTGGTCCTTGCTATTGGTTTTACTTTTTGCAAAGCTTTCCGCCAGCCTCGGTAACTTCCTAAGCGAGTGTTAAAATCTTCATCTCGGTCTGCCATCATCATTGAATTTGATGATAAAGCAATCCCAGTTGGTGTTGTTGCACTAGTTACGTCGTTGCCTGCAGCTAACTTGTCGTTGACATCTCTTATTTTGTAGTCTCCGGGGTATCGATCTGGTGCTATAAAATTGATATCTGGAAAAACCAAATCGTAAATA
>CACKOO010000026.1 GCA_902601765.1 Hydrogenophilales bacterium
CAGATGTAGATGTGAAATTTACGATATCACTAAAAAAAATCGTTAACTTCTTGCGGCGAGTGGCTATTGTGGTGTCATATTTTCCTTTGAGAAGCGATTGGTGTATTTGCGGTGGAATATATTTGCCGATTTGATGAGATAAGGAATTTACTTCTTGTAACACTTTTTTGAAAAGCTCTTTCGTCACTCGTTTTTCTATATCATTTAAAAGTGATTGCTCTGAAACAGAAACCTCTCTTTTGGTACACTCCAAAATGAATGTAATTAAGGCACAGCCATTTGTCATCTGAGTTTGGTCATCTTTTAGCGTTATATCAAATTCCCAGTGCTTTCCCAAACACATTGTAAAAACATAAGTGAAAAACCCTAGTCCAAATGAACTTTGATAAGGCTTGACTGCAGTCAAGTTTCTAACTGAAAAACTAGTTCTAGATATTTTTTTTATTGAGCAAGAAAATTTGTGATATTTTGATGACCCTGATTTTTCAAAAAGCTGATTCATTGATTGTTCTGCTACTATCATTGCCTCAGCAAGGGCATCTGTGGATATGTGATCACTATCCGAATCGAATTGTCCCGATAATTGGTCGCATTTTAAATAAAATTCTGTAAAAAAATCTTTTAACAATTCGGCATTTTTAAAACCAAACGCAAAAAGAGAATTCGGTCCATATTTTTGTAAGGCGGCTTCGTGCATTAAGCTTCTTATTTCAAAAGGGTATTCCTCATTCTCATCAATATATTTGATGCCGTATTTTTCTAATACTGCGTCTGCTAGATCTCCAAACTCACCCATAGTTGATATGGTCGACAATATATTTTTGCCTGACAGCATCACACGACTATCGAGTTCTTTTAGTGGATTCTTCATTATTGCTCCCTGATCCCAATAAATATACCCCAAAATACCCCCCCGTCACTTATTTTTTACCTCCCCTAGCAATGGGGGTATTATTATTTGATGAACCATAATTGGTATCGAGGAGACACCGTGAGAGTTTTACTGTTTGTATTCTTATCTCTATTTCTAACATCCCAGAGTTGGGCTCAGAGTAACTTGCCTGATTGCACGGGTGATCCGGAGGCATATAGGGATAACTGCTTTGGCACTCGCACTTGGGATGATGGCGACAAATACGTCAGGGAATGGAAAAGAGGAAAGAACAATAGATTGGGGTTGGCCAGAAGTAAATGTGATTTGGGTATTTTTTTGTAAATTTTAGTTATAAGTGAAGGTTGCTGGTATGCAGAAATTTGTTGGTGCCGTATTACTTGCAGGGCAACTATGCGTTTCTGGAGTGGTTTTGGGAGAGCAAAAAGATGATTTGCAAAAAATTATCGATAGTCACGATGTAACTACTGCGGCTGCAATGGCTAAATACTATCTTAAAGGCGTAACTCTACTGTCAATTCGTGAACTGCTGGAAGCAGAAGGAGAAAAACAGGAACTTGGGTCGGATTGGTCTGAAAACAATATTTATTGGAAACGCATTGAGGATAGTTTAATTGAGGAAATATATGATCCGATAGCACAAGAATACGACACCATGCAATGGATCCATGTGCCTTGGAGGGAAATGCTGGATAAAGAATATAATCCTGAGAACATAAATAAAATCAGCAAGCATCTGGAGACAAATGTTGGGAAAAAGCAAACTCAAATCATTGATCATTATTTATCACTTTATGTTATGAGAACCTTAACTTTTTCTGGCAAACTTCACGATGTTGCAGGAACTAAGGCGGAAAAAAACCAGATGCAAACACTGTATGTGAAGCAAGACGAGGACGTTTTTTTTTCATAAAGGGTTCTGATAACGCTGAAGGGCAAGTATTTGCGCTATCGCTTTTGGGAAAGAAATATTTTGCTGATAATGTTATAAAATTAGTTGGAATATTTAATGAACAAATGAACACCCTTGCGGTGGATATTCCGAAGAGGGTTATCCAAAATAGGTATTTAGTTCACGAGCAAATTGATAAATTTAAACAAAGATCAAAGTGAATAGAGATGCAGTCTAAAAAAGTGATGTTCGATAACCTAGGGGTTCAGTGAAATGAAAAAACTCTTACTAGCCTTTGCCCTACTCTACTCCTCAGCTACCTATGCTGGCGTGGGTGATGTCTATAATTGTATGGCTAATAATGTAACAACTGTTTCCGAGATTGGTAACGACCGATATGAAAACGAAGCATTTAGATTTCAATGGAAGGAAGGAGAAATTATTTTTTCGGGTAGTGTTATGGGAAATACTCAACATAAATTACTGCAAAGCGTCCCCTCTGCAGAGGCTTGGGACGGGGTAAGTTCATCTGGTCGATCCTTTTATATACAAGGTAAGCTAGCACTTACTGCATATACTCCGAAAGGACATAAGTGGGTTGTAATAGTAGCTACCTGCGAGAAGTTCTAAATGGCTAATATGCGGATACTGTTAATTGTCATGGCTATCTTGATAGCTTTAGTTATGACCTTCACCAACCCGGTATTAGCAGATCGCTCATCGATGACTGATGAAGAGATTATTCAGACTATTATCTATCAATCTATTGCGAGTTATCCGGGTACTTGTGCATGTCCTTATAACCGAGCCAGTAACGGAAGTCGATGCGGTAAACGTAGTGCATACTCAAGAAGTGGTGGCTATAACACCATATGTTTCAAACGTGATGTAACCCGTGCGATGATTGATAACTTTAGAGGGAGGGACAGATGAAGAAACTCATAATCATAATAAGTTTATTATTCTGTAGTTCGGTAAGTGCAGAGTGGGTGTTGCTTGGTACAAAAAATGGTAATAAAGTCTGGTATGAAGATGAACGTATCAAAGTGAAAGGTGATAATGCTTATGTCTGGTCTAGGTCTAGTTATCCGATTGCAATAAAAGGTTATAAAAGTAATGAACGATATGACAAAATAAATTGTGAGATCTATTCTTACAGGAATTTGCAATTAACTTGGTTCATGGATTCTTATTGGAATTACAACGCATTCAACACGGTAGGAGATGGTGAATATGATGTTATGATTCCACAAGGTAAAAATTTTATGAGAGTGCTAGCTGACATGGTTTGTAAAAAATGATTCTTGAACATAGAAAGAAATCTTCATGGAGA
The DNA here is from genome assembly GCA_902601765.1 of Hydrogenophilales bacterium. GTDB lineage: Bacteria > Pseudomonadota > Gammaproteobacteria > Burkholderiales > Eutrophovitaceae. The sequence continues at coordinate 3,118 of CACKOO010000026.1, forward strand.
TATGAGGCTAAATGGTGTCTCAATGTATGAATTATATGATTTTTTTAAATCGCTCCCTAGGAGAAATTTACTGAGCCCGGTAGGACTCGAACCTACGACCAAAGGATTATGAGTCCTCTGCTCTTAAAAAGCTAAGTAATTAATAATAATCATTTATTTAAATGAAAACTTAGCAGTATTAAAACATATGCACCCAGGAAAATAATAATCTATTTATTATATTTGCAAGTCGCAATCATAGATGTTCTATTTTTTGGATGATACTTGATGGTATACGCACAACTACCCGTCATTCCTTGATATTTTCCAGTACCACCAACAATCGTGCTGTTTCCTTCACCGCCTTTTTTTACGTCGCCAATTTTTCTGCTTAATTCAGAAAAGACTTTATCAGAAACGTTGCTTGCTGATGTTGCCGTATTATAGGCTTGTAACTCGATACCAGCATCGCTTTTCACCATGGATGCAATCGACTCGTCAAAACTGTTGCTGTAGAGAGGAAACAAATCATTATCGGTTTGAATAATTGTAGAGACACAATGAAAAACCAGGGATGCTATCGTTTTGTTATTTGAATTGATGGTTGATTTTTGATAATCGCAAACAGTCGATCTCGTCCATTGACCACTTTCAGCTAAAGCCATATTTGCACCAAATAACATTAATAAAATAAAGATCATTTTTTGCATGTTTTTTCCTTCGTAATTGTTAAAGCACATAATCAATAATGATAAGTCATCGTGACAGTTATATAAAGAAGGTATTTTTTTTGCCATAGTTTTTTTGCATAAGAAGTGCAGTAAATGGGTAACAGATAATCTAACTCGGGCTAGTGAGTCGGGTAATAAACAATGTTATCAGAGTTTTTTGCGTCTTTATAGTCACTCAACCTCCAATACAAAGGCAAGTTTTCAATATTGAAACTCACTTAAACGCCCCCCTCAACTTTTCAAAGGCATCATTTAACACGTCAGGTAGGAAAAAAATTTCCTTCTCTGAGAGAACGCCGATATTAATTAAGTTCCTAAGATTAATATTTTTTAATCGCGTCCTCAATTCATTGAGAGCATTTTGATTGTTAAGCGATGGCAAAGGGAATCTACCAACATTTTTTTCAACACTACTGAACTTCAACTCTTGCTCTGAGATAACGCCAAAAGTCTTCAACTCAGATATTGCTATACCCAAAATGTTATCCTCAGTTAAATCATCCGGGATTAAGTTATTTTTTTCTGGCCATAATTCAACACAACATCTAAACCTATTCCTAGCCTTTTCGTCGGGGCAGTATTCGGAATAATTTGTTACTCGGTGCGTAGAGAAACCTTGATCGTAACAATAAAAATAGTAAAGTCGGCCTGTATTGATTGGTTTATCAAAAATAAGATTTACATAGACTATTTTCCTTCCTTGCTCATATTGAACACCTTCAAAAGACACTCCTAAACCTGAAGCAATCGAGGGTAATCCTGCACACCAAATAAGTGTATCAACAGCTAAGTTTATATTTTCGGTTTTGGAAACACGAACATCAATCGACGAAATAGCACCTGAATCCAAAGTTATATTCTCAACTTCGGTATTTTTGTGAACAAAAACACCAAGTTCTTTAAGCTTAGCCTCGAACGCATCAACAAAATTTTGCATGCCGTATTTCTTTGGATAAAGCGCCTTCTGTTCGTTTGGTCTAATATCTGGAAGACCCAATTGATTAGGAAATCCAATTCTGGACCTGATTAGAGATGACTTCATCAGATCTAACATTTCCGGCTCATCAAACATCAAAACCCTCTCAAGAGCAGTGAGTTTAATCGCTAAATCGGTCAAATTTTTGGGTTCTTGCCCATAAAGGTTCAATAGAATTTTAGCGTGATTCTCTTTGAAAATTAAATCCCCAAATCTAGACCGGAGGGATTTTTCTGCGCTGCCTGTATCCTCAGGCTTATTTAATGAGCCAAAAAGTGATGACAAATACAACTGATATTTATTTTTTGACACATTTCTTAAATCTATATAATGCGAATAATGCTGGAGCTTACCGTTATAAAAAACACCCGCAATGTCTTTTTCATTCTTGTGAAATATATTCCATTCACTTTCAGGTAATATTTCGCGATAGATATTATCTATATCTTCATCGCAAGACTCGTAAATGACATGCATGCCTTGATCAAAATATAGGTCATCCTCATATTTAAATGATGAATACTTTCCTCCTAACTTTGAAGAGTTCTCGATAATATAGATGCTCTTATCGGGAGATATTTTTTTTAAAAAGTAAGCACTCATAAGAGCGCTTATTCCGCCGCCAACTAGAACTACTGATTTTTCAAGACTTGATCGCATTAAAGGCACCCAAAAAAGTTATTTTAGCATCTCTACCAAGCATCATGATCGTGTCAATGATTGATACACCAGGGTCAAATGTACCATGTAATTGTGGGTACTCTGAATAATAAGTATAATCAATACACTCTACTGAAATGCCATTATCCTTAAACATTTCAATGTTTAGGTAACCTAATGCAGAAGGGCCAGTTAAATATGTATCTCCCCCGACATGCTTTACTAGTTCAACAAGTCGTTGGTTTCTGTCTAAAGTGGTTTTAGCAAAATTACTTGACGGAGTTATTTTCGTGCTTATTTCAAGATAAGCTGTGATGTGCTCCAAGCACTTCAAATTTACTTCAGACAGTAATGCATAATCGCTTTCTAGGTATACTTTCTCTAACATTGGTTTAACTTGCTTATAAAACGGAGCTTTTGAGTAATTCTCGGTAATTGATTTGTAGTGTTTCTTTTGCCAAAAGTTTCCGTCAATTTGAACATCAGAAATCCTCATACTTGTAGATGACAGCACAGGGATTGTCAACCAGATACTTACTCCTGCCGTTTTGATTTTATTTCTATTTCGCCAATCTCTTTTTGTGTATTGAACTTCATCATACAGAATAAATTCATCAGCCTTACTAATGATATCAAAGTAGCCACGCCAAGGAATATAATTAGATTGGAGGATGGCAACTTTCTTCATGGTTTTTTGAATACACCTAGGATTAATGTACCCCAAGAAAAGCGAATCCAATGCCCCACTGGGGTTTCTGCGATAAATATTGTGCTTAGCACCATATTGATGGGGTTTTATAGTGTAATTGAATGTCTGACGTAATCATGATCTGCGCGTCGGGGGATCGAGTTCTTCTTTATCTCAAATTTTCGTTACAATATCATATACCTAACTAAACTAGAAATAGTTTAGAAATCTGTGTCTTGAGTTATAAACTGTCGGCCAGTATTGTCTTTTTATGGTTCCTATAAACAAGAAAACTTATACAAAAAACTCTACACCCTCTTTTTTGGAAGCATCTTTAATGTCTACCGCGGTATCCTTGGAGGCATGCCTATACTTAATTTGGATGTTAACAACTTTTGGAAACTCGGGATCGAATGCGTAAAGATCATTGGTTTTGAAATTACGCGGATATTGGCCGGCTATAAGTCCCCTATACAGTAACTCGCTGACCGCAATTACCTCACTCTCCGCCATTAAAAAGCAATAAATATATTTTTTAATGGATAAATTAGTTATACACTTTATTATTTACGACCATTATTACGACCAGTTGAGGCCGGCTTAAAATACCTATATCTTTAGCTTGGAGACTTGTTATTAAGTCAAAAACGAGACCATTCCTAACCCAGTGTACGCACCACTTCGCACATAACTCTTCATGTATATATTATAGTTTCAAAACCGTCTGGACTTAACCCTACCCCGGGGTGCCTCCCTATTTTTAGGGGCTTTTGTGAGACTCCTATATATCTATTAATCTGCTCAAACGATTTGGTGGATTTTGAAAATACCCCCCACCTTCTAAAAAGATAATATGTGGTTCCATCAGGTAGTACTTAATTAGGTAGTGTCAGTTAGTCTTGTCTTGTCTTGTCTTGTCTTGTCTTGTACTGTCCTCCCCATTAGTCTAATTCTTCGCAGTTCCAAACTTTATTTTTATCAAATTCTCTACAAGTCATAGGACTTCCGTATTTGTCGTAAAACTCCCACTTACCTATCTTCTTATCGTTCTTCATTTGTCCTCTCACCGCTAACTGACCCCTCGGCTTATACAGTTCTCTAAGTCCATCTCGTTTTCCATTCCTGTAGTTTGCTCTCTCTTGTAACCCACCATTATCATACCAACGAGTCCACTTTCCCTCTCTTTTTCCTTTTATGACCTCCCCTTTCCAGTAACAACAAACAGTCCCAGTAAAAGGTTGTTCACTAAACTTCTTGTAGGTAAGACCATCTCGTTCTATTAAGTCGTAATAATCAACTTCCTCACTCCACACCACAGGAGAAGAAAAAAGAAATAAGGTTGTCGGCAATAGTGATAGAAATTTCATACACGCACCATAATTAGTCATAGCGTCTCCTAAACCTCAATAAATATACCCCAAAATACTTCCTGTCACTTATTATTTACCTCCCCTGTCAACGGGGGTATTATTATTTGAACGGCAATAACTGGTATAGGCGAGTTTCTCACCAATACCCTGAGGCATAACTCGAGATTTCTTCAGCCTCTCCCACAAATAGTGTCGCAATCACTATTAGGATATGTTTCATACTGCACTCAACACTCTTTGAACCATCCCCCTGTTGATTTTTAACTTATATGTAATCTTACGAGAACTCAGTCCGTCTTTCGAATATTTCAAAAGTTAATTAAACTTCTTCATTCACCCACAAAACCAGGCCAAGTTCCCATATATTCTATAAATTTCTCGCTTAGCCCCTCTTGGATTAAATGAGATCTAGCAGCTGGAAGTCCTATAGGTTCAAAATCGGGATCTTCCATCACTCTGTCAGGAAAATCATGATGGAGAATAGCTGCCCTTCCAATAGTTACAAAATCGACTTTATTATTAAGAATTTCATGTACATTTTCACCTGATCTTATGTTTCCCGCTACCGTTAACTGAACATCTTTAAAATCAAGTTCTGTAAAATGCTCAAGTAAATTCTTTCCTTTATGCTCTTCTTCTACAGGTTCTTTAAAGGAATCCCAAAGTGACATATCTAAAAAATCTATTTTGTTAGTATCGATAAGTTTTTTACATACTTTCTTTGTTTCTCCCAATTTAATTCTAAATCTTTCTGCAGATAATCTAACTCCTAGTAAAAATTCAGAACCGCATTTACCTCTGATACCATCAACTATCTCAAAAATGATTCTAGATCTATTTTCTAAGCTTCCTCCGTATTCATCATCTCTTTTATTGATATCAGAACTTAAAAATTGACACAAAATATAGCCATGTGCTCCATGAATTTCTGCACCGTCATACCCTGCTTTTTTTGCTCTAACTCCGGCTTCAATAAAGTCATCTCTTAATCTTTTGACCTCATCAAGTGTTAAGGCCCTTGAGTTAGTCTTCTCATCGTTTGAAGGACAGACAGGCTGTTTGCCTATAATACCCTCGGGTGACCTCATTCCAGCGTGGTGTAATTGTGCCACGGCTAAACTTTCATGAGATTTAATTTGATCAGTTAATCTTTTTAATCCTTCTATGTGTTGATCACCAAAAATTCCTAATTGGCCTGGAAATCCTTTGCCAATAGCTTGAACATGAGAGGCGCAAGACATGGTTAGCCCAAAATTTCCTTTGGCTCTCATGGTTAACCAATTAAACTCATCGTCTGATAGTACTCCACTTTCATGGCTCTGCTTATTAGTTAACGGAGCGAGCATGAATCTATTCTTCATAGACAAACCACAAGGAAACTTAATTCCATCTTTTAAATTTTTCATAATGTTACTTCCGCTTTATGAGAGTTTCGTCTGAAACCTATTATTTAAGAGGTTTTAGAAAAAGTTTTTATAACCTTTTTATATATTATAATCATTTAGGGGAACTTAGTGGCATAGAACTTTATTGAGCTTGTCCTTGAGACTGGTCTCCAGCACCTCGGTACTTAATTCTTTAACCATCACCTCGGTCTTATCAGTGAACCTACCAACTGATTTACCCAACAATTCAAGGGATGTTATGTTAACCGTAGCGGCAGGATTATCACTATGTTCCCAAAGGCGGTTAGTGACGTACTTTCGCAACTTATCGAGATGCTGAACAATTTCCCTCTAATACTCCTGAACTAAACCTTCCTGACTGGCAAACAGAGCTGAATTCCTCGCTTCTATTTGAGAGGAGTCCGCTTAAATCAGTAGGTATTTATGATAATAATAACTGGTCAGAAGTAGGATTGTTTAAACCTGGGGAAGTGCATAAATTTACAGATAAAATAAAGTTAAGGAAATTAATTTTCTATAATTTTTTTATTTTTCCCCTGTTTGGTGTGCTCATTAGGATTAATTAAAGTATCATAATATATAAATAAATTTCAGGAATTTTCGATGCTTTTGAATAAGTATATTTTTCTCTTACTACTCACGTTTATTTTTTGTTCTAGCTGCTCTACCAAGAACTCGAAATCAGTTCAAATAAAAGATGAAAAAATTATTAAAATTTCGGATTCTAATTTTCTGGAATTCTTAAATAAATCTCACAATAATTACAAAATTGAAGTTCAATTGAATAATTTTATTAAGATAAATGAAATAGCAAAAAAACAAAATGAAAAACCATATGTAAACGAAAATATTTTAATTGAATCATTCAAGTTTTTAGTACCTAATGAAAATTTTGGAATATACCAAATAAAATCATTTGAGAGTTTGTATCTATTAAATCAAATCACTTTGATGCATTTGCTAATGGGCAAGCCAGATAAAGCAAGAGTTAGTACGATGCAAACAATAGACAGAATGGAGTTAATTAATAATTTCGACAGAAAAGAAAAAGAAAATTTGGATGAATTGGTGAGCACACCAATTTCATCATTAAGAAAATCTGTTTATTTAAAAAGTTCCAAAAAAAAATTGAAACATTTGAATTTTGAAACTGAAAAAAAGTTTGCCAATTATATCAATGGCTTAGTTTTCGAAATTAATAATGAAAAAGATTTAAGTGATTTTGCTTATGAGGTGGCAGGGTTCAAAAATGACAAAAAATCAAAGCAAGAGGTTATAGTTATTACTGAATATAGTGAAATTGAGCCTATACAAAAAGAAACTTTGGTTTTTGATGATGGACGATATTTTTTCTCTATCAACATCCCCTTTATAGATAGGAATATAGTAAATTTTAATGCCTTTGAAAGAGAAAATTGTGATCAATTTTTATTTGAAGACTATAACTTAAAACTAGCTCATCAACTAGATCACGAAATGAATAAATTCCTAATAAGATCTTTTATAAAGTTAGGATTACAGTCACATTTAGTAGTATCTTTAGATGAAATTGATGATTCGGGTATTTTAAGTTCATTAGCGAGTCTTTTTTTCTTATTTGAAAATAAAGCAGACATCAGGCATTGGTCTAAAATGCCAAGTTACTTAAGTGTTTGTAGATTTAGTGCCACTAATGATCACATAAAAATTAAATTAAATAATAAGAGTAAAACTATTAAAGTTTCTAAAGGTATAAATTTAATTTATATAAAAAACAATCATAAGAATGCAACTTTTAAAACAGTTGTGTATAATTAACCTATGAAATTAAAATCGTACGTAGTTTTTCTACTCTTTGCTTCTCTAGTTTCTTCTTGTTCAACAAAACGACCACTCATGCCTTATGAAATGTGTCCTGGTTATTCAGAGCTTGGCTCTCAAAAAAAATTAATTAAATCCAAAGTCAAATATTTAAAAGGTGTCAATGTTGATATTGTTCAACTGCGATGCCTAATAGCTGACAACGGATTGATGAGTGTGGATATTGATTTTGAGAACAATTACAGAAAAAAACAACAAACTGAATTTCTAGTCAGTTGGTATGAAACAAATGGAATGGCATCTGAAAATGATCCTAATTGGAGAATGCTAATTCTATATCCTGATGAGAAAAGAACGATAAAGTTAATATCTCCTAATAAATTAGCCAAAGACTTCACTATTCAAATCAAATGAATTTATTAATGTCCAAATTACTAATAGGTATGATTTCAATTTTAACATTTGTTGCATGTGCTCCGAAGGTTCTCTATGACGATCCGAAAAAAGTTGAGACACTTACAATAAGTTTCAGTTCAACCGACCTGCAAATTATTTCACAAGCAATGGTTGATTCAATTTTGAAATCAGTCATAGCAAATGATGAAAATAAGCCTATCATTGTAATTGAAGAGTTAAAAAATAAAACTTCAGAATATATCGACACCTCTGTTATTACAGATAGCATTAGAGCGAAACTCTCTCAAAGTGGGTTAATTCAATTTGGAGTTAATATCGATGAATTAGAAGGTCAGATTAGTGAAATTGATCGGCAGCAAGATGAATATTATGACGAAAATTTAAGCGTTGAAAAAGGTAAACTTGCTGGTGCTGATTATAGACTCTCAGGTAGTCTTATTTCGATTGATAAGTTTAAAAAGAAATTATTGAAAACAAAAAAAGATAAATTCTATAAATTATCATTGCAACTTTGGAATATAAAAACTGGTGTTTTGGTTTGGGCCGACGAAAAAGATATCAGAAAAACCGAAGGCTAAATTTGCAATTCTAAATATATAAAAATAAAAAATTTTTACTACTAAAATATAATCACCTTGTGACATCTAGCCCCCACTAAATAGTTTTATTTCAATTTAAGGGTTTAAAGGAGGTACGTTGCCAATGCTTTCAATGAAAAAAATACTATTAATATTCTTTTATTGCTTTTTACTATCGGGATGTGCAACCACTATCGCAATAGTTGATCTTGCAGGCGCCACCGCTGTGAAAGCTGTCAAAACCACAGCAAAAGCAGTTGACACGATTACACCGGATATTCTTGAATAGCATACTCAGCAGTTTTTCAAATATCTCCCAATGGAAAAAAGTCATTACCAAAGTGTTATGACATAAAAAAAGAAAGGGCTCTCATCCCCTCTTCATCTACTTCCATTTTTTACGAATTACTTGCTACATCCATCGCGAGTATGGTCGACGGTTTCCTGTTATCTCTTGTCTTTTCTTGTGCCATTTTAGGGTCTCCGTAGATTTTGCACTTTATACATATTATCGCCTATTTTATAGTTCATACTTTGTTTGATTTTTGGGTTAATCCCAGGAATCATTCCTAACCCAGTATACGAATCACCACCGCTTAATATCTCAGTATTTTTTAAAACCGTCTGAACCTAACCCCATACCGGGGTATCTTCCCTATTTTGGCGGGATTTTGTGGGACTCCTATATATTTATTAATCTTCTCAAACGATTAGAGTTTTTTTAAAACTGCATCCATTTTTTTATTAAGGTCTTCAACATTATTTTTCACAAGAGCAACATCTTTTTTAATTCTCTCTATTTCGGATAACTCTCTCTTAGTCGGCTTCTTTTTAATTTCTTTTTTCTCGTTTCCAACTTTGCTTTTTCTATCGATAACAAAAAACACCTTAATCTCTCGACTAATTCCTTTCATCTTAATTGCCTTCCGCTCTTCGACCTCTATCATATCTTGAGCATGGGCGTAAGTTTCGTATGACATTAATATTCCGTTAGAATCAGCACTAGACTCTAGCCTTTGCGCTACATTCACCTCACCACCAATAATGGTATACGTAAGCCTCTGGTCACTACCAAAGTTACCCACATTGCAATATCCCGTATT
>CACKOO010000027.1 GCA_902601765.1 Hydrogenophilales bacterium
CCTCCTCCAGGACCGTCAAAACCTAAAAAGTCAGTATCACAAAACCGACAAATGGCTTTACCTCTATCATGTTCGTGCCCGGACCAAAGGTTACAACCTGTAAACCGACAAAAGACAGCTGGTCGACCACTATGATTTCCCTCTCCTTGCAGGGTATAATAAATTTCTTTTACGGTGTAAGTCATTATTAAATGGGGAAAAACATTGTGTTATCGGAGGAGTCAAAGATGACTCCACATCCCGGTTTTTCGTATAGTTCCACCCTTGACAATCGGGGGAAAATACTCGAAGCATATGCGCCTATCCACTGTGCTACCGAGAAACAATCACCATCATTTATCTCAGCTATTTTGTATAGAGGTTGATGGTCAATTTTTAAAAAAGCGGGCGCAAATAGATTTTTAACATCACCGTAATCCATCGTCCACCCTAAAACCTCATCTAATTCAGCCGCAAAATATAATCTGAGTGTATAGGTGAATCCATGAACTCTTGAGCGGATGGTGTCCACAAGATCCGGTTTAAGTCTGGTGGCACTATCAAATGTTAATTCTTTCCAAATACCGAAATTTTTACCGTCAAAAAATGCACCCACTGTTGGTGTCTCGAAGACTGTCACCCTTACGATTGCGAGATGTTCGCACCTCAATTTTTCCCAAATCCACTTTGCAAGTAATTCACTCGTGGGATTTTCAAGGCCTGGAATATCATTTAAACAATTAAAATTTAACAACTTTCCTATGGAATGCCAGGCCTGATCCAAAGACGCGTAAGCATCACACTCTTTTGAGTCGCCAGGACCTACAAGCAATTGATGGATAGCTATGCCAAAAGTGTGTCCATGCATTTGACCGCACTTATGCCCCTTCGGAACGTTGGGCAGCCTGTGAGCTGCATGTATTTGATACCTACGCCAAATCAGACTACCTTCAGATTGGTATACATCGGCACCTTGATCTTCAGTGCTCTGGATACCATAAGCAAATATCCCGTCTCCTTGACAATTATTTTGAAGCCATTTTGCGATGTTTTCGTCTGATGGATGATTTAGAATGTTGTTAAGAAGACAATAATTAATCTTTTGGATTTTCTGGGAAAGACTATTTTCAAGTTTTTGAAGATTATCTTTATCCGCTTTAGTTTGCCTAATTGTTGCCAAAAAGTTGTGCCCATGAATATTTTTCAAAACATGCCCATTTGGGCATGAGTTGATTTGTCTTGCAGAATGAAAAGCACTCGTTGCAACGGTGATATGATTATTAAACAAGTAAAACAACCCTCATACTGTAAGCAACGGGTCGGGAATATTTAACTCTCGAAACCCTTTTTCACGAAGTTGGCAAGAATCACATTGTTGACAAGGCGTACCATTTTTGGCGGGGTCATAACAGCTATTGGTTAAAGCAAAATCAACCTTGTGCTTTAATCCTTGCTCGATAATTTGCGCTTTGTTGAGGTTTATTAATGGCGTATGGATTGTCAATGGTTCGTCGCCCTCCACTCCTACCTTTGTAGCCAAATTAGCCATTTTTTCAAACGCTTCGATAAACGCCGGCCTACAATCTGGGTAACCCGAATAATCAACAGCGTTAACTCCCATAAATATATCGGTAATATGCAAGGTTTCTGCCCAAGCCAACCCGAAGCTTAAAAAAATAGTATTTCTCGCTGGGACATATGTACTTGGGATTTGGCTGGATATTTGTTTTTCATTCCTATTTTTTGGTATTTCAATAAAATCGGTAAGTGCAGACCCGCCGATGCGCCGCATATCTAAATCAACAATTAAGTGTTGATTCACTCCCACCTTTTTAATTATATTTTTCGCACACTCTAATTCATATTGATGATTTTGTCCGTAATTAAAACTTAGGGCATATATATCCCAACCACTGTTTTTTGCCATTTTTAAAACGGTGGTTGAGTCTAAACCTCCACTAAACAGAATAATCGCACCTGGCATACTATAATTACCGGTCAGCAGGTACCCACTCTTTTAAAGGAGTACCACCTGTATAATGTTGTGAAGCTATTGTTTCACGGAAAAGAACATAAACATCCTCTGCAGCTATGCCTAACTTTTTGTTCAACACGTCCGATATTGCGTCGACTAAGGCTTTTTTTCTTTCAACTTCACGACCAGGTCGAAGGTCGACTGTAACTAGTGGAAGTCCATCACCAATTTCACCAAAAACTTCCCTTATTGCAACATAGTCATATTTCGTTTCTTTCGGCGCCAGTGTGTCCAGCACCGCTTGCTTAACTTCCTTTCTAATTTCAATTTTAATTTTTTTATCCGTACCCTCTGGCACCTCGACTCTAATAACTGGCATGATTTTATCTCCGACTTTAGAATTCTTAGATGCAATTCACTTCAAAGTAGTGCGTTGTCATCTAATTGGAATTGCTTTAAATATTTTAAATCAATTACTTCCAAGGTTTTTATGTTAGTTGAGGCCATAACCACTTTTGGAGCATAGCCAGCCTGGCGAGCTTCTTCCCATCTGGTGGCACATAAACACCACTGATCTCCATCTTTTAATCCTGGAAATTCATATTCCGGCTTTGGCGATATTAAATCATTACCCATTTTAAGGGAAAAGGCCAAAAATTCATCTGTCATCAAACAACATACCGTATGAAGTCCGACGTCTGTAGCATCCGAGTGACAGCAACCATCCCGGAAAAAACCCGTTAAAGGACTATTACTACAGGTCTCCAACTTTGCTCCAAACACGTTTATTGAGTACATCATGGATTTATCCTCAAACTTTCGATAACCAGGCTTAAGTATACAAATTTTTGGGCTTATTTTATATCCCCCAACCCCAAACGTTCAAAGTGTAAATTAATTAACGGTTAATAAATTAAAATAACGCGGTCTGCTAAATCTTTGTATAAACTCGTTACATCGAATGCTTATAATCTTTGGAGAAATAACCTTATGGCAATAAATAAATATGTGAGCGCAGTCGTTCAAGCAGGGTCAGTTGGCTTTGATACCCGTAAAACTATCGAGAAGTTAGGTGATTTAGCAGCTGATGTAAGGAAAATGGGAGCCAAAGTGGCGGTCTTTCCAGAGGCTTTCGTTGGGGGATATCCCAAAGGTCTGTCATTTGGGGCAACTGTCGGAAATAGGACGCCTCAAGGACGAGAAGAATTTGCAATGTATTTTGAGGCATCTATCTCAATTTCCGGATCGGAGATGGAAAAAATCAGTCGCATAGCTCGGAAAAACCAAATTTTTATAGTCGTGGGTATTGTTGAAAGAGAATTAGGAACTCTCTATTGCAGTGTCGTATCCTTCAATAATGATGGGAAATACCTTGGAAAACATAGGAAATTAATGCCGACAGGCTCGGAAAGACTGATTTGGGGATTTGGAGATGGTTCTACTTTGCCGGTCTATGGAACCGAATTTGGCAAGATAGGATCGGTGATTTGTTGGGAAAATTATATGCCCATGTTGAGGATGGCTATGTATTCTAAGGGCATAGAAATTTATTGTGCTCCGACTGCAGATGGGAGAAAAACTTGGATTCCGAGCATGCAAATGATTGCCTTAGAAGGTCGGTGTTTTGTGCTCACATCTAACCAGGTTACCCGTCGAAGAGACTATCCCAAATCTTGCGAATTTGGATCTGATATTTCACCTGACACTATTTTAATGAATGGCGGTAGTTGTATTATATCCCCCTTGGGTGAAATATTGGCCGGGCCCATTTATGACAAAGAAACAATCCTCACGGCCGAGGTTGATGTTGGTAAAATTGCCAATGGAAAATACGATTTTGATGTGGTTGGGCACTACTCTAGACCTGATATTTTCAAACTAGAAATTGATGAATCATCGAAAAACCCTACGGAGATCAAAGATGACTAAACCTAATCGATATGGTGAAAATGAAGATCAAGGCGAATACTGGAATGAGCTCAGTGGCCCGAAATGGGTTGAAGAAGACGAGGCGATGAACACCAGATTGGCACTAATCACGAAAGGGCTGTTTAAAACAGCAGCGTTAACCAAAAATCAAAATGTATTGGATGTTGGATGCGGTGGAGGAGGAACCACTGAAATAGCAGCGAAAAACGTTGGAAGTGATGGAAAAGTAGACGGATTGGACATATCTGTTCCATTGCTCGCCCTCGCAAAAAAAAAGTGTAGTTATCTTGAACACGTCTCTTTCAATTTTGGTGATGCGCAAACGTACCCCTTGCCTGTTAGGCAATACGACCAAATTATTTCCCGTTTTGGGGTCATGTTCTTCGAAAATCCTGTTAAAGCCTTTACTAATTTGCATACATCCTTAGCGAATGAAGGTAAATTTACTTTTGTATGTTGGAGCTCAATCGATGAAAATGAGTTTTTTCATATACCACTAGATACAGTAACAGCTCACCTCAAAATACGAAGACCAGAAGTCACGACTGCTCCTGGGCCCCTCTCACTGAGTCAAACCGCACATACTAAAAACATTCTTTTAAGAGCAGGTTTTTCCAATGTCCAAATTAAAACAGTTAAAACCAAAATGAGTAGCCCGGATAGCGTCGTTAAGCATGCCAAACTCTATCTAAAAATAGGTCCTGGAGCTAAATTGATAGGAGAAAATAATGTTGGTGAGGATGTGTTTCAATCTATTTTCGAATCTCTGACTAAAAAATTAGAAAACCACCGAGACGGAAATAACATTTCGTTAGAGGCAACTGTTCATTACGTGGTAGCTACTAAATAATTACCGCTAAATACCTAATACCTATCAATGATTATTTGGGATGGTTTATTTTGAGCTAAGTAACTCGATGTATCGTACTTTTGCAATTGATTATGACGTTTATTTTTAGTACGATTAAAGAAAATTTTTAATATTTTACTGAACATGAGGAATTAAAATGTTAGATGTTAAAGCTGCCTCTATGGGGGCATTATCTCAAGGAAACAATAAATTAACCAACAAAGCTAAAGCTTTAAATGCACTTGACAAAAGCATACTCACCATCAACAAAACTAATGTTCAGGCCAAATTAGGACCAGCAAATCAACCCCGTTCGGCGAGCTCGGTTCAAGCTAGCCAAACTGCCCCCACTCTAGCTAATGACGGGTCAGCCATAGTCGGCATAAACGTTGATACTACGGCGTAGCGTTATGTAAACTTATAGGCTTTATAGCGCCCACGACATTGGACGAATTAGTCGATAAATTGATCAGTTATTTGCCGAAAACCTGCCACTGCTTCCCTCTTCGCCTCAAGGTCTAGAGGCAAAGGCAGTGAAGACAATTTTACGATAGTAACCTGTTTGGTGGGGTTTACCCATAGCCACTGACCATGAATTCCGCTTCCAAATATTTCATTTTCAGGGTCTTGAGTTTGGTACCAGCAGGACCGATACCTTCCGGCCGGGAATAAATTGTCCGCCCATTGTATCTGATTTGCCCACGACACTTTATTGTCATAATGACAAATATCGTTGATGCTTTCCTCTTTTAGCACTTCTATCCCGTTAATTGTCCCTTTACAACGCATCAATTCGCCCACTCTAGCCAAATCTAGAGCACAAATATTTACCCCTCCAGCGGCACGTGGTGTTCCATAAGAATCCACTGTGACATAGGCCTCAAATTCAATTCCACAGGGTTGAAGTATTGTGTGCGCTAATATTTTAGAAAAAGGCACTTTACTAACCGTTTCTATTAACCATCCAAGCATATCCGTGTGAGGAGAACAATAGTGTATTACCTCTCCGTGAGGGTTAGGTCCTTTTGAAATGGAGGGCAAAAAATTGCGTAGCCCTTCAGAGTCCACAACAGCATTCCAGCCAGTTGCGTTTCGATACCTATAAAAAATTCCCTTCTGATCAAGATAATTTTCTTCAAAATTTGAAGAAACATTCATGTCCAGGAGGTTTCTCGCGGTAGCATCTTCATATGCACTTCCTTTAGTTTCTGGAATAAAGTAAGAAATTTTTTTATTAAGATCTAGCTCGTGTATTTCAGATAAATGAAGTGAGAGCAAGGCTGTTAAAGATTTTGAAATTGAAAAAATAATGTGCGGCTGATTTTCTTGTGAATAAGCGTTATACCAGTTACAAACAACTTTACCCTTCCTCAGAACAATAAAGCTATCAGTGTGAGTTGAGATAAGATAGTCATTTAAGTTTGAGTATTGCTTTTTATGTGTCTTGATTGAAATATCCAACAAATTTTCAGTAGTTTTAAGTAATGATGCAGGTTTTTTGCTCGGTGGAATATTTTCCGTCGGCATTAAACCCCTCACGTTATTGAAAGCCCACTGGTTATATGGGGCTAGCCTCCAGTTTTTTAACGTTACCGATTTCTTTGAATTGGAAGAAGCCACTGACATGAGTCTGTCCATAATTAAATATCCAATCTATATTTTTTTTGCAAAATTTGATGTATGCCCCGTCACATTGCGGTTTTGAAACTATCCCAATTTTTTATCCCATAAAACGAAAATTGCGCAAGACTATACTTAAGGTTACGATTATAGTGGGTTTTTTCCTAAATTTAAATGTTCTACAGGTTGATCAATCGCGTACCAATATAACACGGCGACCAAACTCACCAAGATCTCCATGAACCAAAAATGGAAACGGGAAGTCAGTTAGTGGTTGTTATGCAATATGACTGATGACCTCTTTGATGTAAATTTAATGTAGAATACTGTGCTTTTAGGAAAACCAATGGAAACAAAATTCTCCGGATTATCGCTAGATAATATTGTTGAATGGCGAAGGGTGGTTGACCCAAGCTGTAAAGATTTCAAAATTGATTTTGAATACAGCTTACTGGGATACGATCTTATATCAGGCAGGCTCGATATGGTGTTACGGTATGCCGCCGGCAAGGGTCATTGCCGACGGCATCGACATATTGCGTCCACCATGACATTAGTTTTAGAGGGTGAGCAACACCTAACTGAATGTCGTCCCGATGGAACAATAAAACAAATACATCGAAAAAAAGGAGATTATGCACTTGCGAAAGCAGATGCACTCCCTCATATGGAGCATGGAGGCGAATCCGGAGGAACCGTACTGCTATCTCTCGCCACTACAAATGGCTTCATTTTTGAATACTATGGGGATGAGCCAAACGATAGTTGGACGGTAACAATAGCGCAGTATGTTGCGAGTTGGGAAAATGGAGAAATTTATGGGAACCGATAAAACTAGAATGTAGTGCTATCTGTCGTAAATATTAGGAGAAAAAATAATTATGAAAGCGCTGAGGATAAATTTACTCTACTTGACATTAGGACTTCTATTAGCGAATTTGACTCTAGCTGACGACACCATATCTTTTCTTGAACAATCGTGGGAAAAGTCACGTTGCAGTGATTTTTTTAGTATCAATGCGCCTGAAGCTCGTTTTCTAGCGAGGAAATGTGACGGTAAAAAAGGCAGATGGCTTCGAGCTTGTATTCGAAGCAAAAATGAAGGCGGACATTTTGATGAAATTCTTAAAAAGTTTGTGATCTTTCACGAATGGAAATGCTTTTCTGCACTGTCTTCATACCACGCGCATAAAGAAGATTTCGAAGATGTTGAAGAAAATACAGATGAGAATATGTCACCGGTTAAACCTCTCAACCGAGAGACGATTAAAAATTTAACCGATGTTGAACGAAGTCCGGTAGAGCAAAATACACCACCAGTTTCTTTTGAGAAAAAAAATAATATTTATGAAATGATTGAACGTTTACAAAAGAAAATTAAAAAATTAGAAAATCGAATCAATAAGTTAGAAACGGATTAGAAAAAAGCGATTCGACTGGTTTTCATTTATCTTTTTTTATACGATTAACATTTAAATTCAGTAAGGAAATGCTCTGCCGCCGCAATACCACTGGTCCAAGCACCTTCTATCCGACCTCCATTGGCCCAATCACCACATGCTATAATTGATTGGCTTAAATCAGCAAGGTATCTGAATTGATGCGAACGACCGCCTGACGCATATCGCCACAATTTACTGCCACTAGAACAAAAATTTTTAGTGTCAATAATATCTGAAAATTTATCAAAAAGAATGCTAATCACTTGTTTGGAATCCATTTCTAAATTAGATCTTGACCAGCGAGGTCCCGCATGAATGACCCATCTCTCTCCGATGGAACCAGAGCTATAATCCGGTTTTTTCATAACCCAAGACAATGGTTGATATTCACTCTCATTTAGCCTTAAAGCAGATACCGAAGTTTCTAGTGCTGTTTTGAAACCAAGCATCACAGCCCAACA
The DNA here is from genome assembly GCA_902601765.1 of Hydrogenophilales bacterium. Lineage (GTDB taxonomy): Bacteria > Pseudomonadota > Gammaproteobacteria > Burkholderiales > Eutrophovitaceae. The sequence goes on from CACKOO010000027.1 coordinate 8,257, forward strand.
AGGGTCCATTTTAAAATGTTGCAACGTTTCCTTAAAGCAATCGGGCACATCGAAGCGAAGCATTTGATCAGCTGGAATCGCAAATATGAGGGTATCTGCTATGATGATATCATGCCTACCATTAGGCCTACTTATGTTGATTTTCCAAACCTTTTTAGCATATTTAATGGCCTCTACTTTGGTTGAATAATCAATCGGTAAGTTTACCGATAAAGCGTTCGGAACTGCCTCCATATTAGGGATTCCAACGTATCGATGCGCATCGGGCAAATCATGTAACGAGCCGTCGTCGGATAATTGTTTAATCGCGTGTGTGAGCTCTTCCACCTGATTATTAATTTTTAGAATTTCAGTTAATTTCTTAAACAGAGGGGTACGTGCCGTGAAATACTGGGCACCGTGATCGTAAAAATCATCATGCGATTTATGTGAGCTACACCTACCTCCGGGACGAGAGCTTTTTTCAAGTATTCGCAAATTGACCCCTTGGTTCATTAAGTGCCTTGCACATGACAATCCGGATATACCAGCTCCAACAATTACTATACGAGCTTTTTCCATAATTTTCTTACTCTGCTTTATGAATTCCCATGTTAAAAAACTTTTGAGGTAAAATGGTGTCTGAAGTTCAACACAACATTAATGTACCACAACGTCATTTGTTTTCATTCAAAGGAGTTTTGTTATGACAACAGTTCATATCTTCCTAATTTCAGCCCTTTTAGGTGCTATGGTTTTTTTCAGCGCTGTTGTCACTCCTGTTGCATTTAAAGCATTAAATGATATCGCGCTACGAGATTTTCTCCGAGCAGTTTTTCCTAAGTTATTTTCGTTAGGAATTATCATTAGTCTCCTGTCTAGCTCAATTCTATGCATGAATCAACAGATGGCTCTAGCTTCTCTAAGCCTCTTAGTTACATTAGGTTTCGGATTGAATAGATTTTGGCTAACCAAGAAAATTAACTATTTTCGAGATCAAGCAGGTGAGAATGTCCCTAATGCCGAAAAGCAATTTAAGATTTTCCATCGGATATCTGTAGGAATTTACTTGACCCAAACTGTTTCTCTGTCAGCGATATTGATTTTAGATCCCACCCTAACATTCTGAAATTAGGAGTACTTAATATGTGGAATTTCAATGGAAAGGTTAAACCTTCTTTTGCAATAGAACCAAAAGATGGAGAGGAATCGGTTTGGGACTACCCGAGACCTCCATCAATACAGCGAGACTCTAGAACAGTACTAATAATCCTCAATGGTAACCGGATTTGTGAGACTCGAAAAGCGCTCAAGGTTATGGAGACAGCTAGCCCACCCTCTTTTTACATACCTCGAAGCGATATTGATCTTTCGTATCTCAAGATAAATCAGGAGGTGACGTTTTGCGAATGGAAGGGAATGGCCAACTACTATGGAGATTCAAGCGACTCAGAGCTGAAATCAATTTGCTGGTATTACCCTAATCCAAAATCTTACTTTACTAGTATCAAAGATCATCTTGCATTCTACCCGGCAAGAGTTGATTGTTTCATCAATAATGAAAAAGTAAATGCGCAAAAAGGTGGATTCTATGGGGGTTGGGTCACAAAAGAGATCATAGGGCCATTCAAAGGAGATGATCAGACCCTAGGATGGTAAACCCACATTCCAACAGTCCTCAAAGGGTTTTGAGATGATTAACCAAAATTTTAAAGAAAAGGTAATGTCGGGGAAGTTCATAGCGGGGGCTATGATTTTCGAGTTTTTTTCACCTGGAATTTCAAAAATCTTGTCGAACGCTGGTTCTGAGTTTGTAATTTACGACATGGAACATACCGGGCTACAATTTGAAACCCTCAAATGGTTATTGGCGACTTGCCGAGGCTTGCCCCTTGAACCAATGGTTAGAGTCCCAACGGGAAATTATACTTACATGGCCCGAGCACTAGATCTGGGAGCCCGGGGCTTAATGATTCCGATGGTTGAAGATAAAAATCAAGCTGAGAATATCGTTGAATCGTGTCGCTATCCACTCAAAGGTCGCCGCGGAGCCGCCTTTGGATTTGCCCAATGTGACTACCAAAATCAGGCAGTAAAGCCGAAGATCAATACATATAACCGGAGAAATCTAATTATTGCTCAAATAGAAACAGAAAAAGGTCTTAAAAATATCGATCAAATAGCCTCTGTGGAAGGGATTGATGTTTTATGGGTTGGACATTTTGACCTCTCTAATTTTCTAGGAATCCCCGGAGAATTTGATAATCCAGTATTTACAAATGCAATGAAAAAAGTAGCGATTAGTGCTCGTAATTTTGGGAAAATAGCTGGTTTTATGGCTAGCGACCAAGCATGGATAGAAAAAGTTACACCTATGGGCTATACCATGATTGCCTGTGGCCCCGATACCGCGATATTAGAAGAGGCTTTTCAGCTAAATATAAATAAAATTATTTCAAAAAATAATTTAGTTTGATGAACGTATCTGACCACGTGATTACCATTTTTTTCGTGATTGAATTATGTACATGAGGACATCTCATCTAGAGCTCTCTGACCGCGTTCATCTTGAGCTTGTGCATTTTCTAATCGCATGTCTCGATATTGAGAGTCTTCATTATCGGCATAAGAAAAAAATCAAATACCGATTAATCTTAGTTAAGCAAATACCAAAGATACCATCATTTTTAGCCTCCGTGACCGTGTTACGAAAACCAATAGCTCTTATTATTTCATTTCATTACTAATTAAAATTCGTTCTAGCAGAAATGTTTCTACCAATAATAGCCGATCGAAAAAACTGTTTTGCGATCGGTACTATTACGTCCGGTCGCAGGAGTTTTATCCCAATCTATATCAAACTGGCCTGTAGCTGACAAATTTTTACGTATTGGAAATCTTAATCCAGTCTGACTGCGAACAAAAAGTTTATCATTCTCACTTAGCCCCATTACCCCCGAATTTCGATGAAAGACCCTTGTTCCTAATAACCCCAGTTTTCGGCTAAAATCAAACGTCCAGCTGCTCGCTGAGTAATCGGTATCGCCTTGACTTACAAAATCACTGGAAACATAATTTGCACTGATTTCAATTGATAATTGAGTTAAAGAAGAATTCATAAATTGCCGTCCGAGGCCCAATCCTATTGTCGAACGAAGATTGATATCCTTAAACTCATTCTCCTCGCCGCTGAGTGCGACAAATGTGTACCACTTTTTCGTAAGGAATTTATCGAACTTTAAACGCGATAACCAGTTATTCTCATTTTTTACCCCTTGGGTTTTACCTTGATTTAATAACAATTCCAAAAAGAATCTTTTCTCCCCACTACGGTATGATAACTCGCTATCAAGTCGATATTGAGATGTTTCTGTGTTGCCTGATGTATTGCTAAAACCTACGTCAATTCTAGCGGATCTTTCTGAATTTGATGGTTTATCCAGAAAAATAAATCGGACCAAGCCCGACTCGATTTTTTGATTTTTATTATCTTCAGACTCTACAGTGATGATACCATCATCAACAGTAATAATTCCCTTTATCGTTTGCCTCTTAAGTCCGATATAAAATGGTTTTTCGCTTTTTAAAAATTTAACCTCGCTCCAAGCTATATTAATCGCATCTGCATACGAAGTGTGAACCGTTAGAGTCTTGTCAACTAATTGAGTAATATCTCCGGTTATTCGATCTCCGTTAAAAAGATATATTTCGTCTGATAACACCAAATCAGAGGTTAATAAACTCAGCGTAAATATAAAAAAAATTCTTCTTGATATCAATAAATTTGACATTTAATCTAACCTGACAATGATTTAGTAAGCAATCACGGGGCGCCATTGATAATCTATTTTTTGCCTCTGATAGAGGAACCAAGTGATCTATAGCTAAATATTCTGGGCTGTAATACCGTCGGTTAGTGGTGGGATCATACCACTCTCCTCTAATAACTTTGCAGCCTTGCTCATCCATT
>CACKOO010000028.1 GCA_902601765.1 Hydrogenophilales bacterium
TATATTTAAGGGGAGCATTCTCCGTTCAATGTAGACGTGTTTCAATATGATATGATTTTCATCTTCGGTTATCGAATGACTTGCAGTCTTCAGAAGGTGCATTGCTAACTTTTCAGTGAACCTAACGCGGGGAATTGCGACATCTTTAAACTCCATCGTATCCGCAAGGCGTCCGACTCGGTCATGTTTTTTAACTAGAATATATTTTTCTTTTACTCCATTTCTATTAATTTCTTTTACATGATCAAAACTATCTCTGATAATTTTGAAAACATATGGAAATGATGGCAAAGTAAGCACGATCATTACTAACCCGGGAACCCCTTGTGCCTCGATAAACTTATCATTTGAGTGAATTAGATGATCAAATAAAGTTCGGTAGAATAATGTTTTCCCGTGTTTGTGCAAACCTATAGATGAGTAAATTTCTGCCTTCGGTTTGTTAGGTAATAAAGATTTTACGAAACTAACAAATGATGAAGGCACTTGAGTGTCTGTAAAAAAATAAGATCGCGAAAAACTAAATAATATTACTAATTGCTCCTGTTTGTGGAGCACAGCGTCAACTGTAAATCCTTTATTCTGTTTTGCAGTCAGGGCAATAACCAAAGGAAAGTACTGTTCGTTATCAACTATACGGGCAATAATGTACGCACCTTTATTACGAATAAATAAAGAACTGAGAACATTTAATTTTACTGAACTGTAGGCACCTCGGCCAACGTTTTTAATTTTCTTTTGATAGCGAAGAATTTTTTTTATTTCGTGTTTTATTGATGTAATTTCTTGATCAATTAATAAATCTTTCAACAGTTTTCTTGCGACTGTTAAAATATTGTGGCTATCTATTTTGTATGAAAAGTAAGCTGGTTTTTCAGACACAATATATTCAGTTGAAAGCATAGGTCGGAAAAAAATAAAATTATTGTTATAATAGTCCCGATTTAATAAGCGACACAAAACAGTATTAAAAAAAGTCTCAGCCAATTCAGGTTGCTTAATATTTAGAAGCAGTTTTATATAATTTGTCTTAATTTCCGCCCAATCATTAGTCTCTAATTTGTCTATTGAATATGTTGATTCTAGGTAACTTTTAGTTTCATTTGCGCGGTTTTCATAAAAATCTATTCGGTCTTGTGATAACTTTTGTATTTCTTTCCACTTATGTGCTTTAAAAAGTTCAAGGGCTTTTTTATTACTTTTTTGAAATATGGAATAATGTTTTTTGAATCCGTCTAATAAAATTTCGGCAACTTCTGTATTGATTTTATTCATATTGTTAGTTTTGACACACCTTACATTTTTAATAATAGTTTATAACAATACCATACAAAACTTGAAGGTTATTAAGATGTGAAGTAGTTAAGATCAGCTTGCTAAGAAATAATTAATAAGCGATGCGTAGTTCTATACCTGGGTACCTTAAAATTGAATTGCAAAATATGCATTGTGCAATCAATCTCGGAAAAACATATAGCCTGAGTTATCAATAACAAATACCCGAGGTGATTTATATTTATACAATTTTAATCTCAATTAGATTTTAACTTTTCTGGTTTTTTTTTGTTGAGATGGCATTAAAAAAGTTTTTTCTCCGATTAGAAACTGGTTTTGCTGATATCTGTTGTTTTAAATTCATCATATCTATTATTGCCGCATGGGGCTCTTTGTTATTTCATATAGTCACGCATCCTATGAGATAACGGAAAAACTGTAATACTAAATCCGAAATCATGTGTGAAATGTCTAAATTCTAAGCAGGGTAATATTTGTAATAACTGCATGAAAAATATAGGGAAATTACCTTTAAGTCTCAGCCGAAAAAAATCCCCGACGAAGGTCGGGGAAAAGGAGTATTTATATCAAAATTGATATAACATATCCTAACACAAAAATGATATAAAGTATCTTTTTTTTCAGGTGCACTATGTTTCGACAAAAGCTGCTAGACAATTTGTCTCATTAAATAGGTTACTGAAAATTTTGGTGGGAAAAAATTAAAATTTATTTAGAAGATTTATTGCTTCGCCTACTAGAATTCTTTTTATTTGTTAATGCGATTTTTGCCATTTTTTTTGCTTCTATCACGTTGTTAAAATGTCCAGCTATTGTTTTCGGGCGATAGGGCTTTTCCAATCTCGCTAATTGCTTGTCGTTTAGTTGTAAGGTGCGCGAGTTAGCTAGTTGAGTGAGCTGTTCTGGAGTTCTAGCGCCGATGATAGGTGATGTTATTTCCTTTTTACTGAGTAGCCATGAAAGCGCAATTTCAATCGGCTTCCTGTCTATCTCTTTTGAGATTTTAATTAGCTCTTCTAGAATTTCAAAATCTGATTTGTTGTAATAAAAGTCATCCGATAGCGCGTCATTTTTTGCTCGTTGTGTCGTGCCTCCACCTTTTTTGTGCCTGTTGCCAGCCAAAAATCCTCTGGCCAAAGGGCTCCACGGGGTTATCGCAAGGCCGTCGTTACGGCACAATGGAATCATTTCCCTTTCTTCTTCTCGGTAAATCAGGTTGTAGTGATTCTGCATAGACACAAATTTGGTCCACCCATTCAATTGAGCTGTTTCTTGGGCTTTTGCCAACTCCCAAGCAAACATACTGGATGCTCCGATATATCTGGCTTTGCCGCTTTTGACCACATCGTGTAGCGCTTCCATAATTTCTTCTTTAGTAGTTTCATGATCCCAGCGATGGATTATGAATAGATCCACATAATCCATACCTAGCCGAGAGAGTGAGCTATCAATACCGCTTAAAATGTGTTTGCGGGATAGCCCACCCATATTTGGTCCGTCGCCCATAGCCCCGTGTACTTTCGTAGCAACCACGATTTCATCTCGATTAGCCATTGACCCCAAAAGCTTCCCCGTTACCTCTTCACAACCTCCTTTAGAATAAACGTCAGCCGTATCAAAAAAATTAATTCCCAAATCTAAAGCTGTTTTGAAGACTTTCTTTGCATCTTTTTCCCCTAGCGTATAGCCTCTCCATCCTGCTTTTTTTGCGAAAATCATAGTGCCTAGACATAATTCTGATACTTTCATGCCGGTAGATCCAAAACGTATGTATTCCATGATTAGTGATTCCTTTCAAAACTTAACCGAAAAAATTGGCTACACTCTCGAGTAGTTATGCGCCAATTTTGCGCTGAAAAATATAATATTATCTCGATGAGCGTAGTTTACCACTGATATTAACGTCACATTTTATGGATTCTCAAAATATTAAAATTAAGTTTTATTTGTTTTTGAGGCCTTTATTTCGGATCTAAGCTGATCTAGCTAGGAACTCGTAAATTTGTTCGTACATCTAGTTTAAAGTTAATTCTAATCTAATAAACTGATAGCATATTTTTTACACTCAGCAAAATAATTCCCACCAAATATGATGGCATGATTTAAAATATGATAAAAATTATATATTGTATGTCTTGTTGAGGATAAACTATAAAGTGGTGTAAAATAACAATACGTTTGATAGAACTGTGGAGGGAATGATCCAAAAAGTTTAGTCATTGCAATATCAACTTCGCGGTCACCGTAGTAGCAGGATGGGTCAAAAACAGCAGGTCCGTGCTCTGTAAAACCAATATTACCTCGCCATAGATCCCCGTGCAGTAGAGCCGGTTCTGGATTATGAGTCGAGAGGTGAAAGTCGATAGCACTTAATAGGTTTTTTTCTTTGTTGAGATGAAATCCTAATCTTTTAAGTTTTTCAAGTTTCGGTTTAATACGCCAATTGATGAAAAAGCAACTCCAGTTCTCGCTCCACGTATTTATCTGCTCATCAAGTCCTATCCAGTTATTGCAAGCCCATCCGTAATTGGTTGAGGTATTCAAGTGAAGATCAGAAATACCCCTTGCCGCTGAATACCAATTCGGTGGATGTCTAAGATCCAAGCTTTCACTAATCAGGAAGTAGCCTTTGTGGTCATGGTCTATTAGAATTGGGTGTGGAATTACCAATGAATGATTTGCACAGATTAAAGCCTCGAGTCCTTTGGCTTCGGACTCTAAGTTATCTCTTATTCCCCTTTTTAAAAAATAAACTTGATGTCCAATTCTAATAAGGCCTTGCGGTTTATCATAAAAATCTTTGGCAACTACTACAGGTCCCTTAGTAAAAATCACGTAAAAAATTCATAGACTAATTAAGATCCATAGGCGACTGATGGAAGCCAGGTGACGATCAGTGGAAATTTATAAACTATAATGAGTCCCATAATTTGTATACAAATAAAAGGAACTACACCTCGGTAAATGTCTGTCACTTTTATTTCAGGCGGACAAACCCCTTTCACATAAAACAGCGCAAAGCCTACTGGGGGAGTTAAAAAAGAGGTTTGTAGACAGACAGCGAATAGTATCGTGAACCATACCAAATCAAACCCTAGCATCTGAACGACGGGTGCTACTAACGGTAAAATAATAAGAGTTATTTCTACCCAATCTAGGAAAAACCCAAGCAAGAATACAATTAATAATATAACAATCAAAATCCCATTAGGACCAAATGGAAGTCCGGTTAGGGCATTTTCAATAACCTCATCGCCGCCTAGCCCACGCAAAACCACAGAAAACGCAGTAGCGCCTAAAAAGATAGCAAAAATAAAAGAGGCTGTTTTGGTTGTTGCAAAAATAGCTTCCTTTATTACTCTTATATTGAGGCGCTTATTAAATGCTGCTAAAGCCATTGTGCCGGCGGCACCTACACCTGATGCTTCGGTTGGTGTCGCGATCCCAAAAAAAATGGAACCAAGTACTGCAAGTATTAAAAATGCAGTAGGAACAACCGCAGTAACTACACCCCAAATTACTCTTGTGTCTATTTTTCCTTGATCTTCAGGCACTGGGGCAATACTTGGTTTGATCGCCGCTGCAATTAATATATAGGCTACGTACATAGCTCCTAACATTATGCCTGGTATGAATGCTCCCATAAACAGATCCCCAACGGACGCTTCAGGCGTTGCAAGTCGATCTGCCATTAATACCAACATTATAGAGGGTGGAATTAAGATTCCTAATGTTCCAGTCGCGCAGGAGGTCCCTACGGCAAGTTCTTTAGAGTAATTTGCCCGCATCATAACGGGGATAGATAACATGCCAAGTAAAACGACGGAGGCTCCAATGATTCCAGTACTTGCGGCAAGCAATAGACCTATAAAGACAACAGTAACCGCATATCCACCTCTAACCCTTCCAAATAATTTTGCCATATTATCCAAGAGTTTTTCGGCAACTCCTGATTGATCGAGCATTATCCCCATAAATATGAACATTGGTAATGCAACCAAAGTTTCGCTTGAGACTAGTGACCATAATCTTTCTGGCACTAATGCAATAGAGCTCCCCCAATCAAACCAGATATCAACCCCAAAATGATCAACAGAAATAATACCAATCACCGTCCACACTACTGCGGTTCCAGCCAAGACCCAAGCAACTGGGTATCCGGTGAATAGCAGTGTCCCAAAAGTCAAAAACATTCCGATAACAAAATATGTGCTTATATCCACGTGACTAAACCTTGACATTCCAGATAGTTATTCATAAATTTTATTTTTTTTGTTCTAGAGATGTAGAGAAAAGCGTGGAAATTGCCCTTATCAATCTCCCAATCCCTGCGAGTAAAAGAAGTGAAATTGCAAACGGCATTAATGCTTTAAGAGCCCAACGGTGGGGAAGTCCATTTGGTGCTTGGGATCTTTCCCCTTGTTGAAAAGAGCTGTAAGCATACGGAATTAATTCCCAAAGTGTAATTATCATAAATGGTAGAAACAACAGGGATAAACCAATTACCTCAACTGATGCCCGAGTTTTCAATGAGAACCTCTCGTGAAGCACATCAACTCGGACATGTGCATCTTTGACAAAAGTATAAGATAGTCCGATTAGCCATGCAGCACCGGCAAGATGCCATTGAACCTCCTCAAGCATTACTGAACCTCGCGAAAAAGCATACCGAGATATCACCGAAGTTAGAATTGCTACTACTGTTAAAATCCAGAACCACGAAAATAGTGATCCAACCCCAAGTATAAGCCGGTCAATTGCTACGCTCAGGCGGTTATTAGAAAAGTCACTCTTATAAAAACTTTGTTTTTGGGATAAGCTCGACTTATATTTGGAAGCTAAATTATCTGTAATATTCATAATCATATTATTTCACAAACCGTGACTACTATTTCATTACTTCGATTGGCAAGTAAGCGTTTTCATCCCAAATCAAATAACTCTTTTGAAATTTCTTTTGAGATTCCATTACTCTTTTAAAATCGACGTCTTTAGCGGCCTCATCTGCGAGAACTTCATCCGTTACCTTTTTAAGTTGTTTGAGAATAGACATTGGAATTTTCCCGACGTTTATTCCTTGCTTGGTTAGTTTGCTTAGCACCGCTCCATTTAGGTATTCGCCTTCGGATAATCCGCGTAATACTGCCGCTGTACAAGTAGATTCAACTAGAGCCTTCTGCGCCTTATCAGCCTTGTCCCATTGTGTTTTATTTATCAACATGTACTGAGCTGTAAATGTCTGATGCCATCCTGGAAACAGGTTATATTTAACTAATTGGTCGAATCCCAAAACCTGATCAATTGCTGGCATAGAAAATTCTGTGGCATCGATTGTGCCTTTCTCTAGAGCTTGAAATAGTTCACCTCCAGGGATCATGGTAACGGATGCACCTAACTTCTCAAGAACTTTTCCACCGAGGCCCGCAAACCTAATTTTCATTCCCTTGTAATCTTTTAAGCTAGTGATAGGTTTTTTGTACCAACCTGCTGTTTCTGGACCAATAATGCCACAAAGCTGCGCATGAACTTTAAATCCTTTTTTTGCATAAACTTCCTGAAGCATTTCATGGCCACCTCCAAAATAATACCAACCTGTAAACGCGGGAGGTTTTAGCCCGAATGGAACTGCTGCGAACAATGGTAGCGCCGGTACTTTTCCTTGATCGTATCCGATCCACGTGTACCCAGCGCCTACTTTTCCATCAGATACAGCCTGCAAAATTTCAAAAGGTGGCACAAGCTTCCTAGGTTCATACACTTTGACTTTAATAGAACCAGAACTTGATATATTCAACTGATTTGCTACCCAAGCAGCTGGACTCCCTAATCCAGGTAGATTGGTAGAAAAGGCTACTGGCATTTTCCATCTTAACTTTTCTGCGTTTGCTAGACTGGGTAAAAAATTAGTCAGCAGGATGCTTAAAAGTAGGTACTGGAAAAAATGTAAATAATAGAATTTAGGTTTACAGTTTTTAAACATTGTGTATCCTCAAAATTGTATTCGGTAGAAAATTTAAGAGTTTTTGAAACAAATGACAAATAAGCCACCATACGAATTGTACATGATACATAAAGTTGTCCCCAGCTTGCTTATAAGCAAGTCGGGTATAATAAGCGAAATATTGAGAATAAGGCGAGTAATTTGCATCAAACATATGAAGATATTGTGTGATAATTTGGGGCATAACGATTCCAAACTTATCTTTGGTTACATTCATACTGTGAAGTCATTGGTTTTTCCTAGCTGTTGATCTGGATTGCGCTATCTCACGTTGGAAAATTTGGGTCGGAGAAAAAATGAATTTTAATAAATTACTGAAAAAATTTACCCAATTTGTCGAATCAAATGACGGGAATGGACTAGCTAGCATGTTTCTTAAAGACGGAATATATGATGATTATATTTACGGTAAATTTAAGGGTCGGGTTCAAATTGCATCAATGCTAGGTAATCATTTTCACAGGGATGCAAAAAACCTCCGTTGGGAAATGCATGATCCGGTATATAAAGATGGATTAGGGTACGCGCGTTATAGGTTTTCATTTACGACTAAGCTTGAAGAAAATCTCGGTGCTAGGGTGGCAATACCGGGGATGGCTTTCTTTCAATTCAACGATGAATTGATACAGTATTATGGAGAATCGGTTAACGGAGGGATAGCTATGGCTCAGCTCGACTTGCCTGCGGAAAAAATTAAACGTGTGTTTCAAAAATGGTCTGATCGAACGCTTAATTCTGATACGACATTATTTCAAATGTTAAAAAATAAATAAATGATCAGGAAACTAATCAAATAATAATTTACAAAATGAAAAATTTTATCCTGGTATCAAAATTAGTAAAGCTGGCTAAACCTGAGATAACCCTAATGAAAGCTAACGATGCGCTTAAGAAAATAAATAATGATGGTTATATGTTTGTAGATAGTAAGAGATACTCGAGAGTTTTGGAGAGAAAGTAAGATATTTGATGCCTATCATGTTCCTCGAGGTATGCTCGAGTTCTGGGTGGACCCAAAATCGCGATATTTTAAAGATATTTTTGGGATTGGCAAACAATTAATCCTATACTTTGCCTCTGGTTGGCGCTCGGCGCTCGCAACGAAAACACTTAAGGAAATGGGAATGAAAAATGTGAGTAGCTTAGAGGAGGGGTTTACGGAGTGGAAGAACTTGTGCTATCCAACATAAAAAATTGTAAAAAAATAACTTCGTGGTTTTTTAGATGTACTCAATAAGTCAATTAATCAATATCAGCTTTCCCTTACTTAAATTTTACGTATTGGGCAGGTATGAATGCAGTCGGGTGATAATTCCTTGAATACCGGCTAAAAATTCATCTCAGTAGCCATTTTCGTAACGTTGGAAAAATAACTATTTTGTTTTCATTTTGATAAGATTCATGATTCTTATCAACATTAATCAGATCATATTTATAATTAACCATAACACCAAAACTATTCGCCATTCCCTTATTTGAAGAGTCTCCATTGAGGTTTATTTGATGTAATGAGGCTCCATTTCCAAGATGGAAGCGCGCTACGGGGTCATTGGGTTTTTTATCTGCCCTCTTAGATTCAAGGAAATAATCTCGTAACAAAGGTTGAAGGTATGTCTCCGTGATTGAATCGTGCTCAATTTGTGGTATTTTCGAATTGTTTTTATTTAGATTACTGATCCATTTTCTCAAATTAGGAACAGGAGATAATGTCACAAAATTGCTTACGCTGGGCAATTCATTTTGTATGTTTTGAACCACAGTTTTTATCAGGAAATTACCAAAAGAGATACCTTGTAGCCCTTTCTGGCAGTTTGATATGGAATAAAAAACAGCAGTCGTTGCAATTCCAGGATCAATTTCATCACGATCCACTCCAATGACATCACAAATTCGACTAGGGGTCTCTTTCATTAAAGCTACTTCTACAAAAATCAAAGGTTCATCTTCCATGAGTGGGTGAAAAAAAGCGAAGCATCTCCTGTCACCTGGATCAAGTCTTTCTCTTAATTCCTTCCAAGATTTAATTTCATGAACAGCTTCATATTTGATTATTTTTTCTAGAATATTCGCTGGTGTGGTCCAATTTATGGGCTTTAGTACAAGAAAACCCTTATTGAACCATTCTTTAAATAAATAACTAAGGTCAGTATCAATTTTTTGGTAGTTCGGAAATTTTGGAATCAATGATAAAAGCTTTTCGCGCAGCGATACCAGCCAGACAACACCCCGATCAGCGCTAGCAAGCCTCCTAAATAATTCTAAACGCTTCGAGTCCGAAGAGTTTCTCACTAGTAATAGGTTTTCAGGACTAGTGTCATTTGAAAAATCCTCTGCTGCTTTAGATAGCGCTAAAGTATTGATTTCTAAATTTGCTATTAAGTGATCAAAAAATTGTATAACTTCGACCTGATTGAAAGATACAATTAGAGAAATAAGATTCTCAGCGTGTTTTCTTGAAGAGACTTCGCCCTTTGATGCCAGAGTTAGATCGATAATCTCTTGAAACGTATCTTGTGTTTTAAGGAATTTTCTGCCTATATTTTTACTGATAGTTTTCGCGATTAGAGAATCAAAAAGTTCAGACAGAAATGAAGTATTACTCATATATAAAATTTATTTATCACATATAATAGTGA
>CACKOO010000029.1 GCA_902601765.1 Hydrogenophilales bacterium
AGGTTATTTTGTTAAAAATTAGGTCGAACAATTTAAGGAAAGCGATTCGAATATGTATTTTCGATGGAATTTAAAATGTTTGTGGGATATTTTTTTAAGTGAATAGTACTTATTAGTAGCATTTTATGGTGGTATCGAGATATCGTTGTCAAAACGTGTTTCGAGAGGGATGGCAATTACATAAAATTAGAGAGGCTAGTAGGCGCCTCTCGTAAAAACGCTATCGATTCCAGCTACACTTTTGTATGGCAGCAAATTTTTTTCCTGGAAGGTATTGAACGACGTATTGGCACGAACCGGCCATCCCTGCATACCGGCCTGTTCCCCCCACTATTGTTGATGTGCCGCCACCTCCGCTGCCCGTGTTTGTGTCTCCTACTTTTCGAGAGTTTGTGAAGTAAAGTCTGTCTCCGGAAGCCGGATGAGTCATTGCACAACGCCCTGATAGGTTAGTACCGGCTTCGATTTTTTCTAGATACAAAACGCAGTCCCCAGTGGTACTCTCGCCCATTAAAAATGGCGCGCCGGAGGTTTTAGTAACTGTATCAACACCATACAGTGATCCACTAGTAGCTTTTCCTCCGGGCATATCGATTGTTTCCATGCTGGATGATCCAGAAAATACAGTTTCGTAGGTACCTTGTTCTGCAAAAATCACATTGGAGATCAGCACTAAAAAAACTGTTGAGATTATAATTTTCATATTGTTCCTTTTGGAAATTAAGTTTGGTTTACGTTGCAATTATTTTACAGAAAAATTTTTAGTACAATCAATTTTATAAAAATCTGATAGTATTTTGTTGTAGCTAGGGAATAGGCCGAGAAGTACTGCATTGTGTTAGGGGAGAAAAATGACAGTTAAAGATCGAGATCTTATCTCAGACTCCGGTGATCGATACACCCAACCAGTTGAGGCGCACAAAGAGCCTCCTAAGGGGCTCATTAAAGCAGTCAAGTACCTCGGCCCTAGCGTAATTGTTACTTCAACAATAGTAGGGTCTGGGGAAGTTATTCTCACTGCTAGCTTAGGAGCAGCAGTTGGATATGGTATGTTATGGTGGGTTCTAATTTCCTGCTGGAGTAAGTCAATCGTCCAGGCGGAGCTTACGCGATACATAATTCTCAGTGGTGACACATACGTTAGAGCGCTTAACAGGGTTCCTGGCAAGGTTCGAATTCGCAAAAATTCGAAAGTGTCATGGCCGGTAGTTTTACAATTTTTGTCTTTTTTTACTAGTATCAGTGGTCTTGGGGGATTAATAGGGGGAGCAAGTTTAGCTGTATTATTGATTTTTCCACACATGAACCCCACTTTGGTAATAGCTTTATTGGCTGGGGTAACTATGCTGCTTCTTGGGACCGGTGGTTATAGGCGGCTCGAGGCAACTATGCTTGCTATGGTTGCTAGTTTTACTATTCTAACGATTTTATGTTTCTTTTTCATGCAAGGTACCCAATATGCCACTACGCTCGATCAACTGGTTAGTGGGTTCAAATTTGAGTTCTATCCTGAATTTGCTTTTCTTGCTTTAGCAGCCTACGGTTACACTGGGGTCAACTCTGGCGAAATTGCGTCTTACACCTATTGGTGTATTGAAAAAGGTTATCCAGCACGGATCGGACCTTACAAAAGTTCAGAATCTTGGGCTATGCGAGCCAAAGGGTGGTTAGGGGTTCTTAGGACTGATGTATGGGTTACTTTATGTATTCTGACATTAGCAACAATTCCCTTCTACTTTTTAGGGGCTGGTGTATTACATGCGACCGGGCAAGCACCAACCGGCCAGGAAACTATTAGAGCGCTTAGCGGTATGTATACTGAAACATTGGGAAGTTGGTCATTATGGGTTTTTGCAATAGGCGCTTTTTTTATCTTATATTCAAGTACTGTTTCTGCTGTTGCTGCCCAATCAAGGATATTGCCGGATTACTTTATTGAATTTGGTTTTCTCTCACGCGACAGGGTGGATAAACGAAAAAAAATAACTAAAATATGGATATTTTTAGCACCTGTCGGAGGTTTTTTATTTGCAGAGTTTATTCAGAGACCAGTCTTGTTGGTTTCTATTACCGCTTGTGTTTTTGCGTTAATGTTACCTATCCAAAGTTGGGTGACTCTACATTTACAAAGTAAAAGATTGCCCAAGGAAGTCTATCCGAAACCAACAACAAATTATTTTCTAAAGTTCACTTTATTATTGCAATGTGTAATGGCTTGCCTTGTTTTGTATTATGTGGTTTTCAAGCTGGGGTGATATTTAAATTTTAAACGTAATTATGCATTGGTTATTAATCGCAAGTTAGATTTACGCGAAGCGATAATCATATTATGGTATTTCCTAATCGTAATTTACTAATTTCTTGTTTTGTATAGCCCAGCCCCATCAAAATTTCCTCGTTATGTTCCCCTAATTTAGGTGCCATCTTAGATCTTTTTCTAGGTGAATTGCTTATGTTCAAGGGAGGAGCAACTACTTTAGCATTCTTTTGTTGCTCCGACTCTACCTCGATAAACATATTACTTGAGATGAGTTGAGAGTCATTGATAATATCTTGAGATTTTGATACTTTCGAAAAAACAATTCCCGTACTGCTTAGTCGATTTTCTAAATCACGATAATTAAATTTTTCGAACAATCTTTGAATAATCGATTTAAGTGTTTCGCGGTGAATTTGCCTATTTTTTTCACTGCTAAACCTAACATCTTTTTTCAAATGTGTAAGATCAAAGCATTTTAAAAATTCTATCCAATGTTTTTTTTCATTAGTTAACAACAGAAAGATTAATGACTTATCTTTTAAACGATATAAGTTTCGTAAGGCACTCAATTCCTCCCAACGAAAAGTTGAAATGGGTTCGTTACCAGCGATTAAAGATTGAATTTGAACTGCATTTGACCAAATTCCGTTTGCAAGAAGAGATGTACTAACTGTAGTTCCTAACCCAGTTTTGTTTCTATTTATTAAAGCTAGTAGAATGGATGAAAGTAATGCTATTCCTGTCGGATGGTCTCCAATGCCCGGTATCGGAAATAATGGAAGCCCATCTGAGTTGTTATTTCTATGCCAATTCATCATTCCAGATTGCGCCCACCAAGCCGTTGCGTCCAAGGCTGTCCTAGTTGATTCAGAACCTGATTCACCATATCCGGTGAGAGATGCGTAAATAATTTTGGGATTTATTTTTCTTACAACATCATCTGTCACTTTTAGTATTTCCCTTGGTTGCTTGGGAAGGTTGGTTATGAAAACATCAGTCTGAAGTAATAATTTTTTTAAAATTTTTTGTCCCTCATGGGTTTTGAGATTGATCGTTAGGCTTTTTTTATTTCGATTTTCAAGAAGAAATTGGTTCGATGCCATATTCTCGGGCCATAATGTTCGATCTTTATACGCATCCCTGTAACTATCTCCAGTCAGAGGTTCTAGTTTTATGACGTCTGCTCCATAATCAGACATCACTGCGCTGACAAGTGGTGCAGCTATAAAGCTTGCCGCGTCAATGACTTTTATACCTTTCAAGGGCAGATTTTCCAACATTCTTCTCACCAGTGGTAATTTTTTTGAATTTATTCTGATAGGATATCTCTTGGGGTGAGTGTGATCAAACTTAATTGATCAAAAAATTATTTACATGGATATCGGCAAATTGTTTATTCAGATATTCTATATCTTTCTCAATCGTTTTTAGGGTTGACTTTATTTTTTTAAAGGGATTAAATCATGCAACTTTCGTTTATATACTTTAATTTTCCATTCTGGCGAGCAGAAGTTGGAAAAATTGCTCTGTTTCTAGGTGATATAGATTTTAGCAATAAAATTATTTCACCAGAAGAATTTCAAAGGATTAAGGCTAATGGTAGATTGGATGATGGTACCGTAATCCCTTTTCACCAACTACCATGTCTACTTGTTAACGGGCAATCGATTGCACAAACTGCAGGCATAGCAAGATTTTGTGGCAAATTATCAGATTTATATCCAAGACACGATGATCTGCAAGCTGCGAAAATTGATCAATTTCTTGATTTCGCGACAGATATAACAGAGACTGTTGCGTGGACCGGTAAAGATGATAGTGATGAGAATCGCGTTATTAAACGGAGAGAACTAGCGACCGGGGAGCTCGCGCGGAAATTGAGAATGTTAGAAATTATTATTAAAGAAGATGCGGACTGGATTTTGGGCGAAAGTTTAGGTCTTCCAGATATTACACTTTGGCGATTAATAGGTTGGTTAACAGGCGGCAGTATTGATGGAATTCCCACGGATATCATTAAAGATTACCCAAAAATTCAAAAAATATGCAGGGCAGTAGATGGTCACAAGAAAATAAAGCAGTGGGTCGAAGAGACGTACCCTAAAAACTACGTTCGCGGAAATTATTAATAAAATCAGTTAAAAGTTAAAAGATTTCTGTTTTACGTCTTTGGTCTTGGATTTTCGTATAGTGTTTTGACGCTTTTTACGGCTTCCGTGTTTTTCAAATATTTCCTTTGAAATTTTTTTAACCTCTGGATTTTTACGGATATCATAAATTTTCTTGGTAATTATCTTTATATTATTATGGTAGTTCACGATTGGAGGTGGGTAATCTCGGCCAATTTGTAAACCATATTTGATTTGATCTGCTTTGGTTATTAACCAAGGTTCGTGTGCCAATTGATTTGGGATATTTCGCAGAGGTGGAATCCAATGCTTTATAAAACCGCAGTTATAGTCATAATCTTTTCCTTGTTTTATAGGGTTATAAACGCGGAGAACATTAATTCCAGTGAGCCCTGATTGCATTTGAATCTGAGGGTAATGAATGCCGGGTTCGAAGTCGATGAATAGCGTACGGAGCCATTCTGCAGTGTCCGTCCACTGGTTATGAAGGCAATAGCCAGAAAAGCTCGTTAACATGGCTCGCATTCGAAAATTAATCCAGCCCGTGTGCCTTAAAAATCGCACACATGCATCAATAAATGGAAAGCCAGTGTTGCCTAACTTCCAAGCATGTAAGTTTTCTTTTGAACTATGGGTACTGTTGTACACTTCACTAAAGCATGGGTGCAGTGCCTGGTTTTCCATATTTGGTTGCATTTCTAACTTTTGACTAAAATGGCATCGCCAAAGTAATCGACTTTTCAAGGCAACTAATCCTTGGATTTTTTTATTTGTTTCATAAGATTTTTTCAATGACCTAGACAATTGAACCTGTTCAAATATTTGTTTATGTACTTGTTTACTAGACAAGACACCCAATGCCAAGTAGGGACTTAATCTCGAGCAGGCTTGCTCTGCCGTGACAGGAGAAGACAATCCTTGCACGTATTTTTCGCAATTTATTTTCAGAAAATCATTAAGATATTTTTGGGCATAGCCAGTTCCGCCTATTTGACGATTCGGATAGCTACTGTCTGAAGCTATATATTTATCCCATACAGAATGAGTATCGTTATTCAACAAACCCCAATTTGAGTCAACCGACTCAGGTGATATAGGTTTGGGAACTTCCTCGCTTGCCATGCGGTTGTGCCAGTTTTTAGACCACCCATCTCTAGATCGCAGTCCTCGGACAATTCCATTGGTTGGATATTGTATCCAAGACACCCTATTTGTTTTACACCATGAACTCACTTTTCGATCTCTCGCAAAACTCGACAAATCTCCCGTTTCTTCGTGAGAAAATATGCATTCAATGTCAAACAAGGTTGTTAGTTTTTCAAAAACTAAAATAACATCGCCTGATTCAAGCGTTAAATTTAGTCCCAAAAAATGTAAATTGTTTCGCAAATCAGACAAACATTCTTTTATGAATCGAAACTGACTGGGTCGGTCCGCATGGTGTTTGAAAACCACAGGTTCTACGACAAAAAGGCATAAAACCTTCCCTTTTTTGCATGCATTATAAAGAGGAGCGTGGTCCGTAACTCGGAGATCACGTTTAAACCAGACGACTTGAATTTTAGTTTTCACGGCAGATGGCTTTCCAATACTGCGAAAATGAAGAGTATTCCCGATTTGCCACCTTATAGATAGGACGATTCGGAATAATCCTTACATTTGGAAGTTTACATATTTCTTTGTAAAATAAATTCTGTGTTTCAACAATACTATAGGAGCCACACGACAGCATTTGTTGTGCCTCTGCGAGTGATTTTACGTGAATTTTTTGCGTTATCTGAAGCATTCTTTCCATGACAAAGTCCCATCTTTTCTCGGACCAAGGCCATTGTTGATGAAATTCTTTGATGATCAGACCAATTTCCGATTTGTGTTTACATCTTTTTAAACTCCAAGGATGGATAATAGTCATGGTTGTGGAACGTTCCACCTTATGAACACCCTCAACTTGCTTTGGTTCTCGTACCACGGGAGGGACCCTAATACGTTGGTTTGGGGGTCTAATTTTCTCTTGAATCCTGATATTGGTTCTCGCGATTCTTGACAAATCATTGTAACTATTATCGATGGATGTTCCACTTCCGCCTAGATGTCGTGCGTATTTTTGAACGTTATCTGCGTTGAATAAGTAGGGTTTCCCGGTCAATGTTCCTGCAACCCACTGCCAGGATAAGTGGTTTGATGCCAGATTGCCATCTAGTAGATAACTGTACATCCAATTCGCGCCAGATTGCCACTTTACTTTTCTAATATGTACCAAATAAGATGCTAGCCATAACCTCATATGGTTATGAATATATCCTTCTTCGTACAATAATTTTACCGCCTGATCAATTGCCGTAATTCCAGTAGAGGCCGAGATGAGGTCATTAGGAATCGATTTGATGTAATATTTTTCGGGAATGATGGTCGCTTTGACTGATGTTGAGAGACAGGTTGGTTGGTGCGTTAGATAGTGTAAATAGAAATCATGCCAAGCAAGTTCTTTCACAAGTTTATGATTTTTACAAATATTAAATTTACGTTGTAAAAATTTGTTCACGTCAAATGTTGTCGTAAAGCCGTGGTTGATATACGGCGATATTCGTGTGACTGAACCCGTTAAGAAATTTCGTGTTCGCGCGTAGGATACGGGATTGATGTGTTTCAACCTTACGTTTAAGGCATGATCTGTAGGAGGAAAGGTCACACCTAATGTCGGATCGGATTTGTTGGAGCCCATCACACACAGATTAACTCGGGCAAATAAAGTTCCTCACCTTTAGATATGAATAACGTAGACTAAATCTACAAATCTAGAGGAAACAGTTAATATGTGAAATTCATTAAGTGAAGTGTTTTGACGCAAGAAATTTGCTATTAAGTTTTTACGATTCAAAAAAACTAAAAATTATTAATTATATTAAAAAATAGATTTAATCTTGTTTATAAGCACTTATATTAATTAAGTATGCTAGCAATTTTGGTGAGATTGTATAAATCTCTTATTAAATAAGGGCAGGTAGTTTCCCAAGGTATCGGTAATCAGTTAATATTATCGCTAAACAATTCCGAGTTATTTGCAATATGGCAATTAAAGTTTTCTCTTTAATAATTTGCAACATATTTCTCTTTATTATTTACTTTAAGTATTTATCTAATAAGAAATCGTCAAAAATTTAAGAGAATATTAATTTCAATAACCACATTAAAGCACTGAAATTCCATACTGATATAAAGCTTGCTACAGCAGGAAATAATAAATTTAGATTTGAAATATATTGAACAAGTGAAAACATTTGTAGAGGAATTCTCTTCATAAGATTATGTTGTTTACAGATTTTAATTTAATAATTAATACGAGACATGAAAAAAGATAAAGATAATTTGCATCACATGACGCCCGAAGAATTTCGATCGGCTGGTTATGCGACGATAGACTGGTTGGTGGATTATATGTCTGACATAGAAAAACAGCCAATTACACCCTCTATTTCTCCAGGGGATATCCGAGCAAGCTTGCCAAATCATGCCCCAGAAAAAGGTGAAGAATTTGATATTTTGTTAAAAGATGTTGAAAGGATAATATCAAAAGGATTAACTCATTGGCAGCACCCTGGTTTTTACGGTTATTTTCCAGCTAATTCATCGCCACCAGCTATTCTAGGAGACCTTATATCTACCGGATTGGGGGTACAAGGAATGTTATGGGCTACAAGTCCATCATGTACTGAGCTAGAAACTCACGTTTTAGATTGGTTAGTGGAATTATGTGGATTACCGAAACAGTTCCATTCCAGTGGAAATGGGGGAGGAGTAATACAGGACTCAGCGTCTTCTTCTACCTTATGCGCTGTAATTGCGGCGAGGGAAAGAGCTGGTGGTTCGAAATTTTTAACCCAAATGTGCGCTTATATTTCAGACCAGGCACATTCGTCCGTGGAGAAGGATCTGCTGATTGCAGGCATTTCCTCAGACCATATCCGACTTATCGAAACAGAAAGGGACTTTTCGATATGTTTAGAAAAACTCAACCTTGCAATTGGGCATGATCTAAATAACGGATTAATTCCTTTTTTTGTGGTGGGAACGGTTGGAACAACATCATCGGGTGCAGTTGATGATATTAGTGGAATTTGTGATATTACAAAACATACTAAAGCTTGGGTACATGTTGATGCAGCCTGGGCTGGGTCTGCAACAGTTTGTCCTGAATTTCAACATCTTCTAAACGGTGTAGAGAATGTTGATAGTTATGTTTTTAATCCTCATAAATGGTTATTAACAAATTTTGACTGCTCTGCATTCTTTGTTGCAGATTCTAGGCCTTTAACCAAAGCATTGTCTATTGTTCCTGAATATTTAAAAAATTCGCAAAGTCAAAAAGGAAAGGTTATTGACTATAGAGATTGGCAAGTACCATTAGGGAGGAGATTTAGGTCACTTAAACTCTGGTTTGTGCTAAGGAGCTATGGAGCAGAGGGGCTACGGAGTTACATTAGGGGGCATGTGGCAGCTGCGGAATGGCTCGCAGGCGAAATTGCAATAAATCATAAATTACGGCTTGTGGTAGCTCGAAGTCTTAGCCTGGTATGCTTTTGTCACGTTGATGGTGACCATGCATCTGAAGTTTTATTAAAAAAATTAAACGCCACGGGTCAGGTATTGTTGACTCATACTGTTTTGTCTGGGAATTACACAATTAGAGTGGCTGTTGGAGGTACCTACACATCTAAACGAGATCTAGAAATACTTATGAAACTAATTGAAAAAAATATATAATAAATTCATTATCACACTAATAATTAACGCAAGTTAGTAATTTCCTCTACATTTACAACAAAAGCATGTCCCATGGATCCTATTAGTCAGGCCGTAGTAGGCGGTGCGTTTTCCCAAGCAACGATATCAAAAAAAAAGCT
>CACKOO010000030.1 GCA_902601765.1 Hydrogenophilales bacterium
AAGTTCAAATGCAGGAGAAACTAACCAAGAGAGAATTGTCAGAATTTGAAAAAATGAAAAAAGATGTAGCTCTTGTAAAAAACAGCATCCAAGACCTCGATAAAAAAATGGATGCGGTACTAAAAAAAATCAATTTTTAAGGTAAACGAATGAGCATAAATTATCCAGCAAAAATAAAATATAATAAAATTTGTATCCACTTGTTTGCTGCCTTGCTGTATTTGTATGCTTGCGCTTTGGGAGCAGAGACGGTAAAGCCTGTTCCGATTATAGTTGACCAGAGTACAACTGTTTCTTCAAGCATCGAGGAGTCGTCGCTCTTGGTATATGAGGACGTTCTAGGTGAGTTGACCATCAAAGAGATTCTGGAGAAAAAAAATAGCTTTTTGCCTCATGAAAGATTTATTAATCTTAATTACAAATCTTCGTATTGGACTTATTTTCGTATTAAAAGTGAGTTAAAGGAGACAAAAATATTTGCCATAAACGCATCATCTCTCTGGAAAAAAGTAGATACTTACGTTAGAGATGTGAATGGTAACGTTTCCAAATTACCAACTAGCGGGTTTTTTACAGAGGAATTTCGTGACTTGTTTGATGCGGACCTCTCTGCGGTGAAAAATATCGATTCTCAATACCCCACTGTGAATGTTAATCCTGGGGAGACAATTGAAATTTTCTCCCAGCTAACTTTTAGAAAAGCTTACGTCCCGAATGGATTTTCATTTATTCTAAAAGATCATATCCTCGCCCTAGAGCACCGTAGCTTTGGATTGCATCTAGAGGGAATTATAAGTGGAGTCCTAATTGCCTTGTTAATCTTGGCTTTTTTTTCGTACTATAATTTCAAAGAGGAAACAAATTTATACTATGCAATATGGCTGTTAGCATCAGTGCTATCGGTATTGAATATGCCGGTGCATGGATCTCAAAATCTTGCGCGGTTCTATTGGGATTTTGGATCGAATACCTATTTCGGATTGAACAGTTCGTTTTTTTACAGTTTAGTTTTCAATTATGGGCAATTAATTTTATATCTTATTTTTGTCCGAAGTTTTATTAATTCTAAATCCGACTATCCAACATTCCATAGAATCTCTAACATCGTAGTGATCCTATTAATAGTTAACGGCTTAGTTACCCAACTTTGGACTCCACTGAGTTCGAGGTATCTATTCTTTTTGAGTTCTTTGTTAACTTATGGATGTTTTATTTTTATTCTAACTATTACTTATAAAAAAGCTAAGGCCGGAGAGGTGCTTTTTAAGTATTTTCTTTGCGCATTTATTTTTTACCTTTCAGTTCGAACAATTTTCTTAACGGTTTTGCTTGGATTCGATTCACCTATTAAGTATTTTCCAGATAATAGATACACAATTTTATTGAATGACTCTCGGATTTTCCAAGGTTTGGCAGTTGCTTTTGAGGCAGTACTGATGTCATTAATATTAGTAGTCAGAACAAAACTGATACAAGAAAAGCTTAATAAAAATATTAGTGAACAGGCTGTAATGGCGGCGAGACAACAAAAGGTATTAGAAGAGACCGTGAAGGATAAAACTAGCGAACTTGTGGAGAAGAGTAACTCTCTAGAGAGGATATCAAATAAATTGGCAAAATATATACCGCCTCAAATTCACAACGCACTTTTTTCCGGACAACATAACACGGAGATCACCACTCGACGAAAAAAACTGACTGTATTTTTTTCTGATATCAAAGAATTTACGGCTACGTCCGAAAATTTACAACCCGAGGATCTCACAAAATATCTAAATGAATATTTTTCAGAAATGACTGATATCGCAATTCGTAGGGGAGGAACTATTGATAAGTACATAGGAGATGCGATGATGGTTTTTTTTGGTGACCCAGAAACCAAAGGTGAAAAAGAAGACGCAAAAGCTTGTGTGGATATGGCGTTGGAAATGCAAGAGCGATTGACTCAACTACAGCAAAAATGGAAAGAATCAGGGTTTTCTGATCCTTTTCAAGTCAGAATGGGCATTAATACGGGGTATTGCAATGTAGGTAACTTTGGTAGCGATCAGCGGCTCACGTATACAATCATCGGCGGTGAGGTAAATATAGCAGCTAGATTAGAGAAGGCTGCCGACCCGGGAGGGATATTAATAAGTTATGAGACATATGCGTATGTACAGGAAAATATCTTGGCTAAGGATTTTGATTCGATAAAAATGAAAGGAATTACTCGAGATATTAAAGTGTTTTCGGTTATCGAGAGAAAAAGCAAAGTTGGGAACGAGAAAAAAGAAATTAAAAAGAAGCCGAGCAAGAGAGAACAGTCTCAGATTGAGAAGTTGGAAAAGGATATGTTAGTTATGAAAAGTAACATCGAAGATATCAATAAAAAAATGGATGCAGTTTTAAAAAAACTCTAATCGGTCGAGCAGATTAATAAATACATAGGAGTCTCACAAAAGCCCGTCAAAATAGGGGGGGCACCCCGGGGTGGGGTTGAGTCCAGACGGTTTTAAAAACTACTGAGATATTTGGTGGGAAGTAATGCGTATACTGTGTTAGGAATAATTCCTGAGATTAACCTAAAAACTAAACAAATTATGAGCTATAAAATAGGCGATTATATGTATAATGTGCAGAATCCACGGAGACCTTAAAATGGCACAAGAAAAGACCTCAGGTAATAGGAAATCGTCCACTATACTCGCGATGGATGTGGCAAGTTATTCGAAAAAAATGGGAGTAGATGAAGAGGGGACTATACAACAGCTCAGGGCGTGTCGCACAATAATAGAAAAGAACGTATCCTCATCAAACGGAAGAATATTCAACACAGCAGGCGATGCCTTTATGGTTGAATTTGGCAATACTCTGGCAGCAGTTACAACAGCTATAGCCATCCAAAAAGAGATATTTGAACATAATCAAAAAATCGCAAATTTATCCAAACGGTTATATTTCAGAATGGGAATCAACTTGGGTGATGTGATGATGGATGGGGATAATATTTTGGGGGATGGAGTTAACATTGCCGCTCGGTTAGAGGGAATAGCACCACCTGGAGGAATTTGTGTGTCAGAAATCGTTTACACTACGATTAAAGGCAAATTAGAGCATGAACTGATAGACAAAGGTAAGCATAATTTAAAAAATATAGCAGACCCAGTCACAGCATATTATATAGATATCAATACAGGAGAAATAGATCCTAAAAAATTCAAGGCACCTACTGCCAAAAACAACTTGAAAATCTATTTTGGGGGAGTAGCGATAGCTTCATTAGTTGCGGCAGTAATATTTTTTCTTAATCCATTTGCGGAGCCTAGCTTACAACTAAATACAATTGCCCTCCTTCCAATAAACGCAAATTCCACCGACGAAGGACAAACTAATTTAGCTGCAGGTCTTACGCAGGACATATCCGCCTCTTTAATTAGAGCATCGAAAAAACTAAATATTATAAAATTGAATAGTCACCCAGAAGATTTAAATGGGGTGGCAACCAAAACAGGAGCCAGGTACCTAATAACGGGGGATCTCAGGCAATCATCAAATAATATTAGAGTGTCTATCAACCTGATTGATGCTCAAAATATGAGTACCGTTTGGTCCGAACAATATGATAAAAAATCTGACATTGAAAATATATTTGAATTACAGGATGAAATTGTTTCGAGTGTTATTGACGAGTTAGTGGGCAACGGAGATATCCTCTCTAAAGAAGTTGTTAGAGCGGTTTCAAAAGCAAATTCAAAGAATATGAACTCCTATGCCTGTGTGAATTTTGTTCGCAACGGTTTTCTAAACAAGGGTATATCTCCGGAGAACTTTAACAAATCTCTTACTTGCTTAAAACAGGCGGTTAAAGATGATCCGGCTTATAAAGAGGCGTGGCAATATTATGGATATGTACAGAGTTGGGGTTATTCAATTTTTCAAGTTTTTCCCAAAGATAGCCTTAGTATCGCGTTAAATGCAGTAGAGGAGGCGATTAGTTTGGACGCAAACTATGCTGAGGCATATGCCACCAAAGCAGAAATAGAATATTATTATAAAAATTTTGATCAAATGCTTAAAGATGGTGAAAAAGCAATAAGCTTAGCGCCTAACGATGCTCACACGGTTGGAAGGGTATCCTATGTTTTTGGCTTATCTGGGTGGGGTTGTCATGCCTCAACCGACTTACAAAACAAGTATGAAATTGATGAAAAAGCTTGTTACCGATTAAAGAAAGGGCATGAATTAGGAGTGAGAGCTGACAAATTAGATCCATACAAGAATGTCCTGTATGATAATTTTGGGAGAGCACCGCTATATCAAGATTCCAAAGACTGGGAAAATCTTCTAGCTGTAATGCAAGAACAACCGGCCGATTTTATGTGGTGGCACCATTACATGGGAACTGCTAGTCATCATTTAGGAAAAAAAGACAACGCAAAAAAGTACTTTACACGAGTTAAAGAGCTTTTGGGTGGAGTTAATACTATTGAGGCCTTAAAAAAAGAGGCGCAGATTTGGCATGAAATGACAGTCATTGAAGAGATGATGCCGGTTTATTTGGAATACGGTTTAGATTAAACGCGCTAAACTTAAGTCCTTTTATTGAGTCATTCGGGATATCCTAAAGTATGCTTTAATAGTTGTTTGGATTGATGGTATAATCAAATCTACATTATGAGCTGGGTCGACACCCACGCCAACCTGCTGATTCTGGGTAAGGTGGTGAGCTGAAAAGCGATGTGGCCGTTAAGGCAATAGCACAGGAAGTCGACCCTACCTGAGGTGTAGGGTTTTTTTATGGGTGGATTTAATCCAACTTGCTACATCCAGGCATTTGCCGAAGTGGCTAAACAGGAGAAATTGACATGGCAAAAGTAACTTACCGAGGCACCATCGGTCCTGACGATCCAATATGGACGGAAGGCTGGAAGTTATCAAATCCGAAATTGAAGGTTCAACCAAAGCAATCGAAAAATAAACCAAAACCGCAACAAGAAAAAAAAGATAAGAAGTAGCAGTATAGGAGGGGGCGAAAGCCCTCTCTTTTTTAGAAGGGGGGAATATTTTAGAGTTAAGGAAGTACGGGCTCTGTGAAGGTCATAACTAAAGCTATCAAGATAGCCATGACGATTAGCAGTATCCTCATTTTATCCATTTAGCAATTTTCCCTGTGGTTTGTAAGAGTCTTTTCACACTTACCTGAAAATATCAAAGATGTACACATAACTAATCAGTCCTATGATACAAAAGATGACGAGCATCGATCCACCCAGAAATACACCAACAGCTATTTTAAATACCTCTTTCCACCATTATTTCATTTGTAACCCTCCGAGTAGTACCAGTTTGTTGCGAGACTATTAGGATTGCTTATGTTTATTGAAAGCATTGGGACCGTAACTCCTCTAAACCCTTGGGTGTGACTAATCCTTCAAGTTCCATCTCTAAAGTAATCTCTTTGTATCTCAGCATGTACCACTCATCTTCATCTCTACTTTCTGCTGATAAATAATGAGTACACTCAACGTCTATTGGAAACTCGGATATTTGTCCAAATTAAATCCAACCCGATCATTATTCAAAAACAAATTCATCGATAATTTGAGCACACTCTTCATAATGAGTCGATGTCAAAAAATGTCCCGCCCCTTTTACGATTCTTTGTTTTTTGTTTTCAAATAATTTCATTAATTCAACATTAGCACTAGACACAAATTCATTTGCGTATTCACCCAACACAAACATAGCAGGGATGCCCCGCCACGATTCGATTAAGCCCTTGCAACCCAATTTTCCAAAACCTTTCTCTGCAGATATCCAATCCAAAACATTTGTTTTTGCCGTATCGTTAAAGTACTTTTGCAGCTTACTTGGATAAGTATCGAATGTATTTTTTCCACCATAAAAATCAATTACTTGTTTAGCCGGATTGATTTCCTGATCTTCTACTGCTCGCTGTAAACTCTTAGATAAGGACTGAATTTCATCGATTACGTGCTGGTGCCTTTCCTTATCTAACACCCAAGGGGGATTAGCCTCGAAGGTAATGATACTCTTGATCGGAAACCGAGACTCAAACGCTGCTGCAATCACAACACAAGCTCCGAAAGAATGCCCGATGAGATGAAAAGGCCGAGAGATATTGTCTGAAATTTTTTCGACGATTTTTATTTGGTGACTTATAGAACAATCATTTAAAGATCGAGTTTCCTCAGATAGACCATAACCGCGGAGAGAAGTAAAAATCTTGCAGCAACGATTTTTCAACGAATTTGCTATAGGCTTCCAAGCAGCTGATGTTGAAAACGAGCCGGGCACAAAAACGAGCACGTCGTTACCTCCACTGTTCTCAATTTTTAGTTCAATTTTTGACCCTTGCTTGTCCCGAACAATATTCTCTTCCGACATTAGATACCCTCTTTTATGAACCTCCAAATAAGAATCAAAACAGTAAAACTCTCACGGTGCCCTCCGATACCAGTTATGGCGTATCAAATAATAATACCCCCAATGCTAAGGGAGGTAAAAAATAAGTGACGGGGGGGTATTTTTTTGGTATAAATATTGGAGTTGAGGAGACGCTATAACTAATTATGTTGCGAGTACGAAATCCCTAACACTGGGGCTATATTTAACGTCACAATTATCAATATTCACTAATTTAGATTACTTAAAACTCGTGTTGCGGTTAAATACGTAGAAGTTATTTACGACAATAGGTATTAAATTTTGAATACAGATAAAAATAAGGGATAAAACTTTAGAATTATAGATAATCGCAGACAATGTTCACGCTTGCCGGAAAATCACCACTGGATTATGGAACTCTTTACGATTCCTTTCAAAATACTTTAAAAAAGTATCCAGATCGTCCTGCATATAAAATTCCTGCAAAAAAAGGTAGAGCTTACTATGCAAATGGTTTCGAAATATCATGGCAACAAGTAAATGTCCAAGTTCAAAAATATTTAACTCTTTATAAAAAATCTGGATTTAGAAAAGGAAATAGGGTTGCGATTTTGTTTAATCAGAGACCTGAGTTCTTTTATCACTTTTTAGCTTTAAATTCACTAGGGGTAAGTGTTGTCCCAATTAATCCAGACTATAAGACTCCTGAGATTGCATATTTATTGGAACATTCTGAACCGAAATTAGTGGTTAGTCTTTCTGACCGACTAGATGAAATTAGAAATATCGATTTCGTTAGAAGGTCGAATTTGCCTTGTATATCGCTGGATTTTTTTGATGGTTCGATTCCGGAAATGCCAGTTAGTGAGTTTGAAAGAGGCCAAGTTGATGCAAAAACAGAAGCAGTTATTTTATACACATCTGGGACAACTGGGAGGCCGAAAGGTTGTATATTGACTAACGAATATTTTCATACTTTTGCTACTTGCTATTTAAGTAGCGGCGGGCTACTAAATTTAAATGATCCGAATGAAGCTTTGTATAATCCCTTGCCACTGCATCATGCGAATTGTTTGTCCATATGTGTTCCCACACTTTTGTTAACAGGTGGCTGTCTTGTATTCCCAGAACGCTTCCATGCCTCCACTTGGTGGCAGGATATTTTGGACTGCGAAGTTACCGTCGTCCACATGCAAGGTATTGTTCCCAACATTCTGCTGAAACTTCCCGTTAACAAGATAGAAAGAAGCCACAAAGTGAAGTTTGGATTATGTGCCGGAATAGAGCCAAACCAACATGAGATATTCGAAAAAAGGTTTTCCTTTCCTGTGGTTGAAATGTGGTCGATGACTGAAGCCGGAAGATTCATTACGGATAATTTCGAACCGAGAAAGATCCGCACTCGGGCTTTTGGTCGTTCGGTTCCTGGCATAGAAGCCAAAGTATGTGGCCCTCAAAACCAATTCCTTGGTCCGAACACACCAGGTGAATTAGTAATTCGTAATAATGCTAC
This sequence comes from Hydrogenophilales bacterium, assembly GCA_902601765.1. Classification (GTDB taxonomy): domain Bacteria; phylum Pseudomonadota; class Gammaproteobacteria; order Burkholderiales; family Eutrophovitaceae. Next base: position 7,904 of record CACKOO010000030.1, read on the forward strand.
CGAGCCGAGAAAGGGGTTTTTTTCTGGCTATCTGAAGGACTCAAATGCTACCGAAGAGGCGTGGGCGGCAGGTTGGTTTCATACAGGGGATACAGTGTATTTCGATGATGACGGAATGTTTTATTTTATGGATAGGATGAAAAATATAATCAGACGAGCAGGTGAAAATATAGCGGCGGCTGAAATTGAAACTTGTATTACCAAACATGATAAAGTTAAACAGGTAGCTGTCATTGCGGTGGAAGATGAAATTAGAGAAGAGGATGTGATGGCTTGCATTGTTCTGCAAGGTAGGTATCAGGGAAGTGAAGAAATCGCTTTGGAGATTTTTGAATGGAGTAAGGAATATTTGGCTTATTTCAAACTACCAGCTTGGATTTTATTTGTTGATAATTTGCCTATTGGTACTTCTCAAAAAGTACAGAAAGTCAATCTTTTCCCGAAGGGATTGGATCCGAGAAAGGAACCAAATGTAATTGATATGAGATCGTTAAAAAAGAAAGGAGTAAATACTTGACTCAAAAACAAAACAACTCGGTTCCTGACGTAATTGCGAGGTTTTTAAAAGTAAACGGAGTTGAATATGTCTTCGCTCTATGCGGCGGGCATATAATGCCAATTTGGATGACTCTTGATAAATACGGAATAACCATAATTGACGTTAGAGATGAAAGGGCAGCCGTTTTTATGGCACATGCGTATTCTGAGTTCTCAGGAAAAATTGGAGTTGCAATGGTTACTGCAGGCCCTGGGGTGACTAATGCTATGACAGGAATCGCCAATGCTAGTATATCTAGAGCAAACGTCATGATTATTTCTGGAACGCCCCCAGTATTTCAAGAGAATAAGGGAGCACTGCAAGACGTTAATCATGTGGAATTCGTAAAACCTTTGACTCGCTATTGCAGAACTATCAGAGAAGCGACACTCATTCCAGCAGAGCTTGATCGAGCTATTGCACACTGTTATGGGCATCTAAGTGAACCAGGGCCTGTATATTTAGATTTCCCAACTAATGTTCTTCGAGATGCTGTTCCAGATAACTTGGTTCTGTCAGAATTTTTTCAGCCATTTGAAAAGACAATTTCTTTCCCTGATCCATCAAGAATCAATCAGGCTGCCAATCACTTGTTTGATGCAAAACGCATATTGGTAATTACTGGGCGGGGTTCAAAAGGTTGTGGCCAGGAATTAATAAAATTTTTGGATAAATATCACGCATTATATTTGGATACAGGAGAGAGTAGGGGTCTCGTTCCAGATAGTCATTCTAGTGTTGTCTCTTCTGTTCGAGGATCGGTAATGGAAAATAGTGACCTTATCGTCACGATTGGACGAAAGCTAGATTTTCAATTGGCTTATGGTTCACCAGCGATTTTTAATG
>CACKOO010000031.1 GCA_902601765.1 Hydrogenophilales bacterium
TTTATTGGTGTTTAGTAGTGTCGAAACTTATCGAAAACGTCTAGATTTAATGTTGCGCTAACAACGTAGTTTGGAACGTCCACCACTTGACCAATTCTTAAGTCAACTGCTACTGAACTTAAAATATACGCTTGTTCTTTTGTTAACCCATGCTCTTCAACAATATAATCAATCATTTGCAGTAATGCGTGTCGTGCGGCTATTGTTAAATCTTCATTTAGGTTTTCTAGGTTTTTAATTTTTGTATCAGACAGGTACTTATGAGAAGGAGGTATTTCTCCTGCATTTTTTAGAGGAATTCCCACTGTTTGATAGTAACGTGTAGGTTCCATATCAATAATCTGATCGTTTCCTTTAGTCGCAGGCATTTTGAGAGAATTTCCTTTGCCCTTATGAATTTTAACAACTCTTAAAGTTGTAATAGAACCCATCTCAATGGCTGTTCCCGACACCTCACCATCTCCTTGAGCATAATGGACATCTCCAACGAACACCCCACAACCGTCCACAAAGCAAGGAAATAGCATCCGTGTGCCTACTTGTTGTTGTTGCACGTCCATGTTGCCACCGTTTTCACGCGGAGGAATAGTTCTTAAGCATCGGGACTCAAACTGCCCCCCCTTCGCCGCAAAGATTTGAAGGTAATCCGCCCGCCCCTGAGGGTGTTAGTACCGCGCCCCCAGCTGCCGCCAAGTCCGCTTCTCTTTTCAAGATTATGTCGATTTCGGAGTCACCCGGAAGAACACCAATAGAACCAGGAAAAGCTTCATAAGGCACCGTTACACCGGGAATTTGAGGAGATACAGCTCCATTACGAGTGAGCTGCCAATTTACAATATACGGCTCCGTGAATATGTCCCGTAAGAATCCAAAGCCAGGCGCAATTACTGTGTAACCATACTGATCAGGTTCAATATCTACTATTTCTATTTCAATGGCATCTCCACGCCTTGCATTATTTATGTGGACTGGTCCGGTCATGGGGTGAACCAATCCTAAATCCACAGTGGCTAAATCGTCGGGAATAGAGTCCAGTGTGAATTCTGAGTCTAACGCATCTCTTGTATGCAGTATTATCATATCTCCAACATTAGCCCGGGCTGCTGGTGGTATTGCCGGATGATAACGATTAAAACAATTCTTATCGCTAGAGCAGTGATCGCCGGTTTTTTTTACCGTTACTTTGGTCATCCACTCTTGATTTGTAGTGTCAGCGTTAGCTGGACTTAAGCTAAGACACCCACAAACGAATAACGATTTTAATAACTTTGTCATAACTACCTCCCTTTATTAATAATACGATAGTAGGAGTATTTCGATTATTTAACAACGAAAATATTTTTAAAAATGATCGTGATTAACTGTATTACTAATATTTATAATATGTGTAACCTTTGAATAACCCAAGATAAGTCATATCAGAGAGGGTGTAGTTAAAAAATCATAAAAGAGTATTTAACTAAATGATTGAGATCCTAGCTTATATTTTTAATTCACGGACCTTCGAATTTAGCGATTACTAACCAATGTTTTTAAATTTTTTAAATAGAAGATTTTACGCAATCAGCCTAAGGTGATATGGTTGAATGAAGTTAAAGACACAATTCTTTTGCGAAGCAGATGGGGAAAAAATGGCTACAAAAAAAGTTTCAGCGAAATTCGTTACACTATGTTTAGAAATAATTGAGAATATTGGACTCATCGTTATACTTTTCGCCACTGTGATAGCTGCCTACAACGAAGTTGACACTATGATGGGGCTACAAGAAGTCTCGCTAGGAGATCTTTTGTTACTGTTTTTGTATTTAGAGGTATTAGCGATGGTTGGTTGGTATTATCGTAAAGGCAAACTTCCAGTCAGATTTCCTTTGTACATAGCCATTATAGCGTTAGCGCGTTACATTATTTTGGACATAAAGGAAATGGACGAATTGAGGTTGTTGGGAGTTACAGCAGGAATCTTGTTGTTGTCAGCAGCTGTTTTAGTTATCAGGTATGGACATATCAAATATCCATACCATGACACAGATAAAGACGGCTATTCCTAAAATATTGCAAGCCGATAAAATTCAGATTGTTGTAAGCCAGCCAGAGAAATCTTTTGCTCTGCCATGTTGGATATCAGTAAGGTTTTTATAGAGCAACTTTGCGATTGGCCCAGCTGAACCACCATTAACCAATGTATCTCTCCCCTTGAATCCAAACCTACCCACTGGCGCTATGGTTGCCCCAGTTCCTATTGCAAATGCCTCGATTATTTTTTTACTACTGATTTCAGCAATCATTTGATAGACATCAATTTTTTCCTCCCTAACAGATAATCCAATCTTTGGGGCTAATTCAATAATAGAAGCTCTTGTTATACCTTCAAGTATACTACCGTTGAGTAATGGGGTAATAAGTTCCTGGCGTTCCGTAACAAACATAATGTTCATACCACTAAGTTCTTCAATATACCGTCTTTCAATTCCATCCAGCCAAAGCACTTGGTCATACGAATTCGCACGTGCTTTTTCGGAGGCGAAAATGCTACCTGCATAGTTTGCCGCGGTCTTGGCGGTTCCTGTACCGCCTTTAATGGCGCGCACCTGATCATCTGATATCCAGACAGAAACCGGACTCAGGGGTTCTCCGAAGTACGGACCTACTGGTGATAAAATAATAAAATGCAAAAAATCCTTTGCTGCTCTCACCTCCAGAGTTGGTTCGACTCCAATCATTACCGGACGAATGTAAAGCGCACATCCCGTTTTTTTGGGAATCCAATCCCTTTCAGTCTCTACAAGTTTACAAATCGCCTTTTTATGCCTTTCTATCGGGATTTCAGGCATTGCCAATCGTTGGGCTGATCGGTTAAATCTTTCTAAATGATCCGATAATCTAAAGATATTAATATCACCATTTTTTGAATAATAAGCCTTTATCCCCTCAAAAACATTTTGGCCACTGTGAAAAACCTGTATGTGCGGTGGTAATTCCAAAGGTTTTAGGTCAGATATTTTAGGGCAGTGCCATTTCTTGTTTTCTGTGTAGCGCTGGGAAAACATTCGATTTGTGAAATATCGTCCGAACCCTAGATTTTCATGTGAAATAGTTTCTTTCTTTAATAATTCATCTTCTATTTTTATTTGCATGATAGTCATTAGTGAGTTACTTGAATTTAGACCTGGATGAACATATTATTTTGAAAAGCACCCTTCAGTCCGTATATCGCAAAAGTATTACAACACTATTTTCACTTTCTAACCACTGTTTCTAAGTCCTGCTGCGATACCATTGATTGTTAATAAAATCGCATGCTTTAGCTGTTCTTCTCTATCTCCATTTCGATATTTTCGAAGTAATTCTATTTGTAAATGATTAAGTGGGTTTATGTATGGAACTCTAGCCTTGAAGTTTTCACGCAATTCTAGATTACCCTCGAGAAGGTGATTATTGCCATTTATATGTAAAAGTAATTCCTCAGATCTTTTGCATTCATCTTGAATATTGCCAAAAATCAAAGCTCTTAATTCATTGTCTTCCACCAGTTCTGCATACCTAGAAGCAATATTCATGTCTGATTTTCCGAGCACCATATCTATGTTTGCAAGCATTGTGCCAAAGAATGGCCAATCGTTATGCATTTCTTTAAGTAATCCCATCCTCTCTCTACGTTTAATTCCAACCCATGTTTCGATTGCATTTCCAAACCCATACCAGCCTGGCAGCATGATTCTTGATAGTGACCACGAAAAGACCCATGGAATTGCGCGAAGGTCTTCTATCTGTTTGGAATTTTTTCGAGAAGAGGGTCGGCTCCCTACGTTTAATTCGGCAATCTCTGAAATAGGAGTTGCTGTGTGAAAAAAAGTTGTAAAACCGGGGGTATCGAATACGAGTTTTCGATACGTTGCAAAAGCTATTGCACTAATTTCGTCAAGAGCATCTTTATATTTACGATTAATTTTATATTTCGATTTATTGTGAAGCAGAGATGCCTCCATAGTTGCAGCTACCAGGGTTTCTAAGTGCTCGCTCCCTAGTTCTGGGTCTGAATATTTCCCAGCTATTACTTCTCCTTGTTCAGTAATACGAATTTTTCCCTTAATACTCCCTGGAGGTTGCGATAAAATAGCTTGGTAAGCAGGGCCACCGCCACGCCCAACGGATCCGCCTCTGCCATGAAAAAGGCATATTTGTATTTTGTGTTTTTTAGCTAATTTCACTAGCTCTGTTTCAGCTTTATATAGCTCCCAGCATGCCGTTAAATAACCTCCATCTTTATTGCTATCAGAGTATCCAAGCATTATTTGTTGATAATCATCGTTATTTTTTATGAGTTGGCGATAATATGTATTACTGAATAAAATTTCCATTATGCTCGCAGAATTTTGTAAATCCGTAATACTTTCGAATAAAGGTACTATATTCAAAAGACACTTCTTTTCGTTTGGCGCTAGTAAACCAGATTCTTTTAATAAAATGGCTACCTCGAGAATATCACTGACATTGTGCGTCATTGACACAATGTAATTCGGCAAAACTTGGGTTCCATGATTTTTTTTAAGAGACGCCGCAGCATCTAAAATCCTTAGCTCATTATTTACCTCCTCAGGATATTTTGCATTTTGATATCTCAAGGGCCGAGGTCTCGACAACTCGTCCACTAGTAGTTTTTGTTTTTCAATTTCGGGTAATGCTTCATAGTCATCCCGATTTTCCCCTTTCAGGAATAAATTGCTGACGACCAATTCATGAACGTCAGAATGTTGCCTCATATCAATAGGACAGAGGTGAAAACCGAAGATTTTAGAAGCCCAAAACAGAGTACTTAGTCTACCGTCAGCCGCACGTCTTCCGCCATTAGCTTTAAGGGATTTTAATATCACTTCTAGATCAGTTGAAAACTCCTCGACGTTTAGGTAGGGGGCTACTGACCGATTGTCTTTACTTTTGCTGTTGTCATTTTCGTTTAAGGATCGAGAGGTTGCCAAAACGCGAGATTTGATACCCGTCAGTGCCCTGCGGTATAACTCATCGGCGCGATGTTGCGATTCGTTAGGGGACTGCAAAGCTAGATTGTACAAATCTTTTGATACATCCACGAGATTTGTCGATTGAGATAATTCAGCTCTTAGAAGTTCAATTTCATCGAGATAGAATTGAATTGCTATTTTTGAATTCTCTTTTACCGCATGAATTAATATTCGATCGGTCACAAATGGATTTCCGTCACGGTCTCCACCAATCCAACTACCGATTTGGAGAAATGTACCTATTCTGTTACTACTCGCACCAAATGTGTGCATAAGTTTTTTTATTTTTTTATATAATCTGGGAATTTTGTGAAGAAATGTGTACCGATAATATGATAAGACGTTTTGGATTTCATCTTCGACAGACAGTTTGAGCTCTCTCAAAATGCGAGTTTGCCATAAAATCTCAACAGCTTGTCTGATCTCTGAATCCACGGATCGGTGAGAATCATTGCTGTTCTTATATTCACCGATTTTCATTAACTGAGTGGCTATTTTTCTTTGTAGATCAAGAATACTTTTTCTTTGCACCTCGGTAGGATGAGCTGTAAGAACTGGATTTATTAATGCATTTTTGTAGAAATCAACAACAGCTAAATTTGTTATTCCTTGTTCCTTCAGTTTATTAAAAGCAGCTTCAACTGAACCTACTTGATTCTTAGGATCGATATTGTTTTGGTTTTCAACTTTTCGACTTTGGTCTTCAGCAATATTTGATAAAAGCGAGAAAAGACTAAAAGCGCGAATCACATCTATTGTGTCAGCAATACTCAATCCATCAAGAACGTTGCTCAAGTTCAACTTAGCAGTTAGGTCGCCATCGCGTTCAAAGAGAACCGCATTTTTTCTTGTTTCTTCAATAATGTCATACAAACTCTGTCCTTCTTGTTCTTGAATAGTATCACCAAGAATTCTTCCGAGAAACCTTACGTGGCTTTTTAGTAACTTTGAATTATTTTTCGTCATTTTGAATCTATTTAGAGATGAGTTTTTCACCTAAAACAAAAAATATTGAAAAGAGGTATTTTTAAAAAACAATAGGTTATTAGAAATACAACAAGTGATATTTATCGGGCTAAGCCTCAATTAATTAATACAATAATAATGAACTGCTTGCTTTAATCTGTAAAGGTGAGATAAAAAATTCATAATAGTTTTTATTACGACCTGACTATCTATCTTGTGCAAATTGAGTGGTTTTTATAAATTTCGCGAGTTGAAGTTTCTATAGGGTCCATTTGATTTTTAGTCGATAGAGTGTGTATTGGGGATTCGTTGTACATAAAACGAATTTGATCAATCCTATGGATTTGGTGATCACAATCGATTTTCCAAACATTAATGTACGAATCGTACGGGGGAATCAAGCCGGGAACACCTTCCTGTAGGGTTTTAAACATATATATTTCAAATAATATTCTGTAGGCACCATCGATGCTTGGTGGCAAGAAGATTTCGACATGTTGATTCGAAGCTTGGAAATTTTCTTTCCTAGTTTGGCCATTAGATGAAACCCAATCGGCCATGCAATCACTAAAAAAAGCTACTGCTAGTATCACTGAAAAGTATTTCATGCTCAAATCCTCATGAGTAATTTTTTTGATTAAATAACCTTCAATTCACAGCTTAAATATTGATCCGAATTTGATGTATTTATATTAGAGTTATGCCATCTTTATATTTTTGTTCACATATACATGGTTTTGCAATTCTGGAATCCAAGTAAGTGTCAATTTGCCATCAAAGAGAATTATGCCGGATTACTCTATTATAAATTATCGTTAGATTCCACTGTAAAAGACACGTCTTTGAGATTATCTATATGCGCTTCAACTTTGTCACCATTTAGGGGCCAACACGTTGTGGCGATTGATCCTGTTAAAATAATGTCTCCAGCATTTAAGCTTCTTCCTCTTTTCATTAAATTGTTTGCCAGATAGAGAACCGAGTTTAGCGGATGTTCTAAAACATTTTTTCCAGAACCTACTCCAAAACGCTTTCCTGATAGAATGAGTTCTCCTTGCAGCGAATCAATCGACATTAGGTCTATTGCGACAGGATCACCAACCACGCAGCCGAGATTCATAGAGTTCTGTGCCACAAGCTTTTCATAAGTAATATTCGCCCCGTAATATCTGTCATCAACTATTTCAATAGCCACCATGACATCCTTCAAAAAAGGAACAATTTCTTCTTTGTTCCGAAAGACTCCGTTTTCAATTGGGATGTTCTTGTTAACTCTGAGGGCAATTTCAGCTTCAGCTCCCAGATGACAATAATTATCTAGGAATAGCGTTACATTGTTTTGATATATTAGAGGTCGGAAAATGGCCCCCTCTACCGGTCTATCTACGCCAACCAATTGTTGCATTTTTGGATTTGTTAATGCTATTTTCCAACCTCCGATTGAGCCAAAGCCTCTAGTTTTTTTTAGGCTAATAAAAGAATCTTGTATTGCATATGCCTCGGTCGGGTTACTAATTTTTATGTCTTTATCTGCGTCAAAACATTTGAGTTCGATACAGTTTTGGTAGATTATTTCAGCTTTTTTTTGCGTACTTTCACTATCAACCATAGCTGTCTCTCCTTAGCTTTTCTGAAGCGTTTACTTACGAAATTATTTTTGAGAACTATATAAATAATACTATCCCGGGCTTTTTTATGTAACCTAAAAGAACGTCACAGAGTATTTATTCCATAGATGGGGTATATTCTATCGAAGAAAAGTAGAAAACGAACATGGACTATCAAAAACCAATTAAGAGCGATTTGTGAAAAATGTAATTAATATTTCTAAGGGAGATCCTAACCTCCCGCCATCCTTTGCTAAGCCAGCGGCTACTGTGATGTTGGTTAGGCCTAATAAAAGTCATATTGAAGTGTTTATGATTCTGCGGAACCGGAAAACAAATTTTGGTGGGGCTTGGGTTTTCCCGGGAGGTAAATTGGAATTGTCCGACAGTCACGAGATTACTCACCAGTATTGTAAGGGACTATCTGATAAAGAAGCTTCAAAAATCTTGAATGTTGATAGAGGAGGTTTGAATTACTGGATTGCATGTATTCGAGAATGTTTTGAGGAAAGTGGAATTTTACTGGCTTATCGGAATGGAGGTGGGTTGTTTGATTCTATGACTGAAAAAGAAAAAAAATCTTTAGATTATTACAGACGAAATCTCAACAAAGGTAAAACGGTCTTGCTTAATCTTTGCGAAGAATTAGAAATTAAATTAGCCGTTGATCAATTGGCATATGTATCTCACTGGGTTACTCCCAAGAGTGAGTTGAAAAGATACAACACACGATTTTTTATAGGGTTAGCGCCATCACTGCAGAAAGCCGACCATGATGGTAGTGAAAGCGTTGACAGCCTTTGGATTAATCCTGAGCAAGCTCTTAACCGGGCAGACTCAAGTAATTTCCCAATTTTAAGGCCTACAAAAAAAAATTTAGAAGCCCTATTGGGTTATGAAGATGTTAATAAACTGGTACATACGAAAATGAGTCGGCAAAATATGGTTTTAAGCACCGACCCCAAGGTAGAACGTTAGAATAAAAAGTTTACAATTTTTTTTACTAGGAGACCAAGGCTATGAAAACGGCGAACCTAAGCCATAGAGTCAAACGGATTACAGCTGATAATCCAGGGGTTATGACGGGGCCAGGAACGAATACCTACGTAATTGGGGAGACTGATCTTACTGTTATCGACCCTGGTCCCGCATCTCATTTTCACATTGATCGGTTAGTAAAATTCTGTGGAAATAGGTTGAAACAAATTTTGGTGACGCACACCCACCTTGACCATTCTCCAGGCGCTAAATTATTACACGATAGGACATCGGTACCGATAATGGGAATGGTAGCTTCGCACCAGAGTAATCAAGATCAGACTTTTAGCCCAGCAAGAATACTAAATGATGGAGATAGACTAATTAGTGATGAATATACTCTCAGGGTTGTGCACACCCCCGGTCACGCGAGTAATCATTTGTGTTTTGTACTGGAGGAGGAGGAAATGATCTTTACAGGGGACCATATAATGAATGGCTCAACTGTAGTTATAGTCCCTCCAGATGGGTCTATGTTAGATTACCTTGAGTCATTGGAAAAACTTAATA
>CACKOO010000032.1 GCA_902601765.1 Hydrogenophilales bacterium
AGCTCAATGTCAAGAAGGAACCGACGAAGAGAGAATTATCAGAATTTGAAAAAATGAAAAAAGATGTAGCACGGATAGATAATAACTTGCACGAATTGAATAAAAAAATGGATGCAGTTTTAAAAAAACTCTAATCGTTTTTAATTTATTATTCTGTAGTTCTGTGAGTGCCGAGTGGGTGTTTTCGGGATCAAGTGATAGCGGTTAATTTCGGTAAGAAAGAGATTCTGGGTTACACTAATTCTCGGAAAAATTAAACGATGATTTGGAAGTCTGGTATTCTGCTTTGAGGTCTTTTCTGTTTTAGGAAGAAAACATAAAAAATCTGAAATAGAAAATTTAGAGCTGGGTGATGAAGTAAAGCTATTGTTTAATCGACGGATAGAGGCGTAAACGCTCAGTTGAGTGACATTGAACATAGGTTGGATATACAAACAAATGATCGAAAAACTACTTAAACAGCTTAATTAAAATGGCCGCTAAAAGCCCTGACTCTACAAGTGAGACAACCATGGCTGGTGCTGCTCTGTACTCCACTATCGCCCAAATTCAGGATCTTGGGAGTATTGGAACTGACATTTTGACTCGTTTTGGAGTTAAAGAGATTAGTTTTGGTAAAAGATATTCTTATAAAATTCGTGGGGCAATACACACCGAGCTATATCGAAGATACGGTGACGAAGTTTTGTACCTTCTTGGGTACACTCAGATGGAGGGGTATAAAAAGGCCTTTGACAATTGGAAGTCCCCCCCTTACACCAATTGGGTCAACCAGAATAAATTCATACTTAAATCAAAAAACCTGAAGCAGGCTAGAGCGGGTCGGGACAAGTTTTTAAGTATATGGACAAAAACAAGTGATGAGGGTGCAAAAACCACAATATTTTCGCCCGATGGTCCAATTGGTTTTTATTTGGAAAAATTGAATCAGGACGAATTTGACTTAACGATTACCAACGCCTGTCTTCCCGAGTTTGGGGTTTTCAATATAGGAATGGTGGAGGATTGCTTCATGCGTCACCTGTCGGGGGTTTGGGGTTTCGACATAAAACAGAATTCCAAGAAGCAAAGATCGGGAAACGGCTGGGCGAGTTTTGTTTTTAATGTTTCTTTCAAAAAAAAAGAAAAAGAGAGGAGGAGTTCGGGGACTATTGCTAGAGAGGATGCCAAAGAAGTTCGTGATAAATTTATTTTAAAAGTTTTGGGGTATGCTGAGAAACAAAGAATCGACGCAGAACAAAGGGAGGCGAAAGTTGAGGAGTTGGCTGATCAGTTAGCTCGGTACATACCGCCTCAGGTTCATAGCGCTTTGATGTCTGGAAAATACAGTACAGGGGTAACCACTCGGCGTAAGAAGTTAAGTGTTTTTTTTAGTGACATCAAAAATTTCACATCGACATCGGAGGCTTTGCAGCCAGAGGATTTAACAAAATACCTCAATGAGTATTTTTCTGAAATGACGTCTATTGCTCTAGAGCTAGGAGCAACTATTGATAAATATATTGGTGATGCTGTGATGTTATTTTTCGGTGACCCTGAATCGAAAGGAGAGCGGGAAGATGCAAGAGTATGTGTTGAAATGGCGTTACGTATGCAGGAGAGGATGGTTGAGCTTAGGGAGAAGTGGAGAAATGAGGGGTTTGCTGATCCTTTTCAAGTTCGAATGGGGATTAATACGGGATATTGTAATGTGGGTAACTTTGGTAGTGACCAGAGGCTTACGTATACAATTATTGGTGGTGAGGTAAACGTAGCGCAAAGACTCGAGTCTAGTGCTGATGCGAACGGTATATTAATGTCGTATGAGACGTATGCTCACGCGCAGGATTTTATAGAAGTCGAACAGCGTGAGACGATCAAGATGAAAGGAATTAGTCGGGAAATAAAAATATTTTCCTTGAAAGGAAGAAAAAATAGAGCAAAGGTAAAAAGAGCTTCTGATAAAAAGAAACCAACTATGCAAGAGATATCAGAAATAGAGGGAATAAAAAAAGATGTAGCACGGATAGATAATAACTTGCAAGAATTAAATAAAAACATGGAAAAGCTTCTGAACAAACCCTGATATTTTGAGCAGATTATTAAATATATGATTGTAGCTACTGAAAATAATAAATAGGGGAGGCACCCCGAGGTGGGGTTAAGTCCATACGGTTTTAAACGCTTAATTTTTAATTATGTCTTTTTTCAAAAGTCACCGGAAATCCCAGGTCTCGAATTTTCTCCAAAATTTTATCCAAATGATCTTGATTTTGCGTTTCAAGCATTATATCCAGCTTAGCAAAGCTAGTTGGCAAGTCCATCGTAAATCTACTGTGATTAACCTCTAAGATATTGGCGCCAAATTGGCTACAGATACTTGAAATAGAATTCAAACGTCCGGGTTTGTCAGGAATTTTTATTGTTATCGTACTAATTTGCCCTGTGCGAACTAAATGACGCATCAACACGGAAGACAAAACTTTCGCGTCAATGTTACCGCCACATAAAATAATGCCAACTTTTTTGTTTGCAAAACGTTGAATATTTTCAAGCAGTGCGGCGAGACCAATGGCACCGGCTCCTTCAGTTACAACTTTTTCAGTAGAGACAAGAATTGCTATAGCCTGCTCAATTGATTCTTCCCCAACCGTGATAACGTCTTCCACATATTTGTCAATGACTTCACGAGGTTTCCGGCCAATTTTTTCTACGGCAATTCCGTCTGCTATCGTAGTTCCGGAACATTTTAGTTTTGTCTGGTGACGGGTATTGTGAATCGATGGAAATTTCTTTGTTTGGATGCCAATTACTTTAGTCTGAGGCTTAAGTTCATTCATCGCAATCGAGCAGCCACTAATTAGCCCACCACCTCCGACCGGAACAAATAAATAATCCAAATCATCAATATCTTCGGCAATCTCTAGACCTAAAGTTCCTTGTCCGGCAATAACTTCCCAGTCGTCAAATGGATGAACATTTGTTAAGTTGTTTTTTTCGGCCAAGATTACCACCGATTTATCGGCATCCTCTAAGTCATTTCCTTTGATAACCACGTTACCACCGAAGCTTTTAGTTCTTTGTATTTTGGTAAAAGGGGTGGTATTCGGCATTACTATCGTGGAATTAACGCCGATTTCCGACGAACAAAAAGCCACACCTTGAGCATGATTTCCCGCCGAAAGACTAATCACACCACGGGTTTTTTTTTCCTTCGATAACGCAAGTATTTTATTATATGCTCCTCTTATTTTGAAAGATCCGGTAAACTGCCTATTTTCATATTTAATGAAAATTTTGCATCCTAGTCGTTTAGATAACTCATAGGAATAACTTAACTCTGTTCGCCGTATTTTTCGCTGGATAATCCTGTACGCTCCCTTAATTTGCTTTAATGTAATACTCATATCTGATAAAAAAACTCTTTCGTTAAGGTTATATTTTTTCCTTGTCTGTAACTGCCATAGTCCGTGCCCATGACGAACACGGTTCTTATACTCACCAATATATTTATAGCCGAAATTTGTTCCCTCAGCTATGGTGTTTAATTTTTCTAATTTTTTTTTCGTAGTTCGTTAGAAATTTCTTGATTCGTAGTAAAACGAACTTGGTGCAACATTCGGTATTCATGGCACCTCCAACTGAGGTTTTAGTGATATTTTTCTTGAAATTCCTTAATAAACGGTTGTAGATCTTTTTTCTTGGAAATAACTTGAGAGCGTAAAATAGTTGCCACGTCTTCGGCATATATATGAACCTCATGGACACCTTGTATCATCATCATTTTCATAAACTCTACGCCTGGACCTTGGCTAGCGAACCGCATCGTGTTTTCAAATCCTGTTAAATCATAAATTGGGTTTAGTGTAGTGTAATTCGGTTCCATTTCTTCGTGATTGCATGGATTATTTACGTGGGCAGATTTTCCGCATCCAAAACTACCTTTCAGCTCGTAAGTTTTAATCTGCAGCTCTTTCATCTCTTTTTCAGAGCCTCGAAGTCCCCATCGAACCACTCTATTTGTTCCAAGTGTATAGAATGTCAGTGACAGTTCTCCAACGTACCATTCAATAACTTTTCTTTGAAGTGCGCCTCCTTTACTTTTAAAATGCACAGCCACTTCGTCTGCCCCCTCAGCACCTAGAATTCGATAGGTGTGGCCGTACCAAGCGTCTCTCAGCCAGCTAGGCTTTATGATTCTTTCTTCAATAGTGACGTCTGCACCATCGATAAGAAAACTTTCGGCCTCAGCCCAAACATGATTGTCTTCATGCCATAAGTCCTGGCGCAATTGATTTTCTTTTCCAACTTGAGTTAAGAGATCTCTAGCTTGTAGAATCGCGGCTTGTTTGGCATAGACTCTGGCAATGTATTTGGGTAGCGTTGTGTCTAGTTCGTCGACCAGCCTAGATACAGCATCCTCTTTTAGTTCCTCATAAGTAGGTTCTTCTTGAGCAAAGCCAGCTGTGCTAATTAGTGTCAGTTTGACCAACAGAAAGATTTTAATTAACAAAATTTTTCCTAATCGTTTCATCTTCATTCTGATTGCCTTATGACAAGAAATAAACAAACCAGAAGCCAAATTAGTTATATTTTTAAATAAAAAAACTTCTCAGAATGACAACCCATACGTACAATCTATTATTACGACAGATTTAATTTGGCGATTAGTATGACATACCCTATATCGAAAAAACAGGATAAATAAAAGTGAATGAAACTGAGTACCAATATACTAACGAATGGTTCAACAAAAGAGACGTAAAAGGTGTCTGGGATACTTTAATACCCCAACTTAACCCAACAAAGTTTTTAGAGATTGGATCTTATGAGGGAGCTAGCGCGTGCTACATCATTGAGAAAATTGCCGCAAAAAGAAACATGGAACTTCATTGTATTGACAGTTGGAAAGGGGGATATGAACACCAAGAGAGCGGCAATTTCGAAACCAACATGTCCGATGTTGAAACTAGATTTCACCACAATATTAAACTAGCTATGAAAAAGACAAAGTATGATGTTGACCTATCAATTCATAAAGGTATGAGTGATGAAATACTATGTAGCCTATTCGCTCAAAACAAAGGTAGTTATTTTGACTTTATATATGTCGATGGGTCTCATGAAGCTCCTGATGTTTTGCTTGATGCTTTACTTAGTTTCAAATTATTGAAAATTAATGGGGTAATTGCTTTCGACGATTACCTATGGCAAGAAAATCTTGATAACACACCTGATGTGCTTCGCAGTCCTAAAATAGCTATAGACGCTTTTACCAACATATATTGTCAAAAATTACGGATTTTTTCTGCACCGCTTTGGCAGTTATATATTAAAAAAATAAGTGACTGAGTTCCAAGTTTTTATCTCAGATTGGCTATCGTTCTTTTGAGAAGATTAATACATATATAGTTTGTAGCTAATGAAAATAATAAATAGGGGGCACCCCAGTGTGAGGTTAAATCTGGAGGTTTTTAAAAACTACGGGCTCTGACCCCGTCCTCGTAATCGATTGCCTTTCTTTACAAAGGCAAGCCTAATGTGTCAATCGGTATTTTTTAAAATATTTGACTCAGCGAATTTTCCACTTTAATATACCCTACATGGGTATAGTAAATTTCCTAATTATTCTGATGACTTTTTTTCTTTCGAATGTTGCGCATGGTAGACCGGTCTCCTACCCTGGGGGGCACACTGTGATGTCCAAATCGAACGCGTTTTATAACTCCCTTTATTATCATTACTCCCCCACTTTTAAACACTCAGTAGGGATTGAAAGTGTAATCGATAAACGAATTAACAAAAAATACGCGTACGCAAGGTCAACTTTTCTTATCAACAGAATGAATACAAAATCATCGCAACGTAATTTTTACGCTCAAGGGGGAATTTCATCCAACGGATTTGGTCATTATTTCTATGGAATACATGGCGATTGGGAAACTAGAAGGCTTTTCAGTGGTTTCGGGTTAAAGAAAACAGTCGTGGATGATTTTCAAAACGATTTTGAGCGATTCGTACTTTTAGGCATTGCTCCATACCTTGGGGGATACGGAGACCTTCACAGCTGGTTAATGGTAAAAAGTATGAGAAATTCAGCGATGGATAACTGGGAAACTTATCCATGGCTTAGGTTTTTTAAAGGAAATGTTTTGGTGGAAGCCGGTTACGGCCAAGATACAAAATGGGACGCTCATTTTATGTATCGCTTTTAAAAAGTAATTTTAAATAGGAGAAAAATATGAAATCGATTGTTTTAATTCTCGCATTTTTCAGCGTAACAGCTGCTGCGAATAACTGTCACACTGAAGCTAATGCTGACCACAATCATGCACATGACCATGCTCAATCTAATGCGGGGAGTGGAAAATCGGTAAATATCGAGATCGATGAGGATAAACTAAATAAAATGACCGCAGGATTGTCTAACGTCAAGGTTGCTGTAGTAGGTGTTAAGGGTATGGTTTGTGACTTTTGTGCAAGAGGGTTAGAGAAAGCTTTCAAAAAAGATAAACTCGTAGTCGATTTGGATGTTGATCTCGAGAAAGGGCGGCTAATGATCGTCTACATCGCTGAGAAAAACATTGACTATAATGAAATAAGTGACACGATAATATCTAATGGGCAGGAACCAATTACAATGCAGGTTCGCGAAATTTAAATGTCGGATTTGGATCAAAACTATAAACCGGGCTATTCATCTTTCAGCTACTTAGCGCTGTTTGCCTCTTCGACTACAATTGTTTGTTGTGCTCTTCCTGCACTTTTTGTCGCTCTAGGAGCAGGCGCCTCTTTGGTAACATTGCTCGGAATGTTTCCAATTTTAATTGAAATCTCAAAATATAAGGTTGCCTTGTCTATCCTTGCTGCAACTCTAATTTTGTTAGCTATTTACATTAATATTAAGACTAGCAAAATGCCTTGTCCCACGGACCCAGATTTAGCCCAAGCGTGCATGAAAACCAGGAAAGTATCAAAAGCTATAGTATTTGGCTCTGGTGTCATTTTTATATTCGGAAGTTTTTTTACATATATAGCCCCAAAAATTATTTAAATTATGAATCACCCATCACATAAATCACAGACGACAAGTCTCAAAAGAATTGAAGGACAGATTCGTGGTATTCAAAAAATGATAGACGAAGGAAAATACTGTGTCGACATTCTCAACCAAATTAAGGCAGTTAGAAAAGCTATCACCACAGTTGAGGGCAAAATACTCGAAAAACACCTTCAATCATGTTTGAGGCAATCGCTAAAAGATAACTCAAACTTTGATGAAAAAGTTCAAGAAATTATGAGTGTTTTAAAAAGACAGTGAAAACAAATTTCAATTTATTTATTTGCATAATACTAGCGTCACATTTTCTAAAATTTATTCTTCAACAAAATTAGGACTTTATGAAGATAAAACCACACAAGGGGCCTAGTGGTTTATGTGTGGAAAAGACATATTATCTCGGTGTCTTAGAGACTTAACTCACGCTCTATTGTTCTATCCTGTCAGGTGGGTTGTGACCTGATGGAACCGTATGGTGCCTTTTTACAAGGTGGAGGGTTGTTTTGGGGTATATTTATCTTGTCTTTAGATGACATAGCGCAAGCTGATAAGAGCTATATGTCCAGAGATCATGAGCAATCTGTTGACGAAATTCAAATAACAGGCGTGGCGATGTTTTCTACTATCACCCAGATTAAGAATTTGGGATCCATTTGTAGTGATATTTTGAAGCGCTATGGCATACAAGAAATAGATCAGATAAAACAAGATATGTCAGTCGTGAAAAACAAGATCGAATACCTCCATAAAAATATGGAAAATTTTCTACAAAAGCTCTAATTGTTTACGTCCGCCATGCCCATCCCCTTATTAAAGGAAGTATATATTTGAATCAGAACAAGAGTTAATTTTTATCTCGCGCTTATAGTAATCCGTCCAATAGTTATGAAGCCCCGCGTTTTTATATTTACCCCTTCAGTTTCTCGGACACTCAGGCGAATTACTCTGAGCCCAACCGTATGATGTTAGAAATAGAGATAAGAATACAAACAGTAAAACCCTCAAGGTATCTTCCCGATACCAGTTATGGTTTACCAAATAATAATACTCCCATTACTGGGCGAGGAAAAAATAAGTGATGGGAGGTATTTTGGGGTATATTAAGTTTAAAAAAAAGGGTGTAACAAATGAGTCTTGAATTGAGTGGAAAAATCCAGTCCAACTCTTGTAATAAAGTAACCGTTTCCGGAAAGATGTTGCTTGGCACCATAGCTACTATGGATTTTTTGGGTAAAGTGGGGAGAAATGTATTAAAAAATAACGGCATAAATAAAATTGACCCAAAAAAATACTACCCATATGAATTAAGAAGTGCCATCCATAAGGCGGCCTTGGATCAATTTGGAGAAATTGCATTGGTGGTTTCTGGTTTCACCGCCGGAGAGATTTATAAAGATGTAGAGGAGGGAGTTGCCGAAATCTATAAAAACAATCTAATACATTTGAAATCCAGCAATTGGAAACAGAATAAAAAAGCCATTGAAAAAATTTTTAAAGCTCTTCGAGATCAAAGTAGGAGGTTTACGCAAAACTCAGTAAAAGATGAAAGTGGATTGTTAGATTATGGATACAATTATAAATTTATAGGGGGAAGAAAATTTCTCTTCACAGCAGCAATGCCGCAGGAAATCTATCAAGAGCCTTATTACAGGGGTTTAAACGATTATTATTTTTCTAAATACTTTGGGAAATACTTTAACGCCGAAGTCAAATTTAACAAACGAATTAGTCGATCCACCTATGGGTGTACAGAAGTGGCGTGGGAGATAGATTTTAAAAAAGGATTATCGGACCTTAGCGAACAGAAATTAGTAGATTTAAGGAAAAATTATCTTAAAGAGCAACTTATGCAATCATTAATGAAAAAATTAGAAAAACAGAACAACAGGCTAGAATTGATATCACATAAGTTGGGAAAATACTTGCCTCCTCAAATACATGATTCATTGTTTTCCGGAAATTTTGATGATCAGATTGCTACTCGTCGTAAGAAGTTAACAATATTTTTCAGT
>CACKOO010000033.1 GCA_902601765.1 Hydrogenophilales bacterium
GATAATCGTGTAAGTCAATCTCTGATCACTACCAAAGTTACCCACATTACAATATCCCGTGTTAATCCCCATTCGAACTTGAAAAGGGTCGGCAAATCCTTCATTGCGCCACTTCTCCTGTAATTCAACCATTCGCTCCTGCATCCTCAACGCCATCTCCACGCAAGCTCGAGCATCTTCTTTTTCTCCTTTACTTTCAGGATCACCAAAGAACACCATCATGGCATCGCCTATATACTTATCAATGGTCGCACCCTGATCAAGAGCTATCTGAGTCATTTCAGAAAAATACTCATTTAGGTACTTCGTAAGATCTTCTGGCTGCAATCCCTCAGAGGTCGATGTGAAATTCTTTATATCACTAAAAAAAATCGTTAACTTCTTACGGCGAGTAGTAATTTCCGTGTCATAACGTCCTTCGACTAGAGCATTATGAATTTGGGGAGGAACATATTTACTAAGGTGTTCGGATAACACATTAGATTTCTTTTTTTCTGATTCAACCTCATCAAGAACTAGCTTCACAAATTTATCGCGTAGTTTATGTTTTTTTTCTGCTAATAACTCTGGAATGCTGGAATCTGAAAGATGTCTATTTAACATCAATTCAAAAACCAAGTATGACCATCCGTTTTCCTCGTAGGACTGCTTTTGATTAAATATAATCTCGAATTTCCAAAATTCCCCAAAATATTGAGTATACTGATTAGTTCGATTCCCTCGAAAATATGCTTCGTGCCTTAATCCATGCGCGGCAAAGTAAGCGATTTGATATCTCCCATTTTTTAAACTTATTATTTTGGGTAAAGGATATTGAATCTCAGGTTTTAATCCGTATAACTTGCCCACTAATAAACCAGTTGTCAGCATGTCTAATTTAAGCACACGCTCCATCACCAATTGATCCGGCACACTATCGATACGACTTTCTTGTCCTTTATTAGTCATATCAAAAAAATGATCAATATCTTTTTTGGAAATACCAATGTTCTTCGCGTAATCACGAATCTCTTTTTCCATTGCATTTACTGTCTTTTGATGTGCTGACTGATCAAAACCCATCACAAAAAGTGCATAAGGTCCGTAACGATCGTACACCTCATCCCATAAAGAATTTCGCAGATTGTTGGAATATCTTTTTTTTAGACCAACGCGTTTGATACCATGCCGTTCTAAAACGGATTCGCCAACGCTCCCCAAACTCGCCATTTGTTTAATTGTAGAACTAATCAAAGCTCCCGAGATTTCTAATTCATCTGCAGCGGGAAGTTCGATATTTTTTTTATCAATAAGTATTTTTTTCACCTAGCCTCCTCAGTGCCAACAAATATACCTCAAAAACACCTCCCATCAATTGCCAATTAATATCTCAATAGTTTTTTAAAACCATCTGGACTTAACCCCACCCCGGGGTGCCCCCCTATTCCGACGACCTTTTGTGAGACTCCTATATATCTATTATTCTGCTCAAAAGATTTGGTGGATTTTGAAAATACCCCCCGTCACTTATTTTTTACCTCCCCTAGCAATGGGGGTATTATTATTCGATGGACCATAACGTGTGTTGAGGAAACCCCTAAAACCGTGACCCTTAAACCTTTCCCTCATTGGTATTTGCCAGCATAATGGGAAAGTAGCCTAAACGGGGTGAACACCAAATACCTAGATCGGGAGGAATGATGGCACATCAAGAACGTAAGTCAACAACCATACTTGCTATGGATGTGGCCGGGTACTCAGCTAAGATGAGCGCAAATGAAACAGAAACAGTTGCGCAGTTAAGGATCTGCCAAGCCATAATCGAGAAAGCTTCCCAGGATAATGGAGGTCGTATTTTCAATACTGCTGGCGATGCCTTTATGATTGAATTTCCCACAACAATCGGAGCAGTAGAGGCAGCAATTGAGATTCAAAAAAAGGTAGCATCCCACAATGAAGATATTGCCAAATTACAAGGTCTTGAGTTCCGTATGGGGATAAATATTGGGGATGTCACAATTGACAGAGATAACCTTCTGGGCGATGGTGTTAATGTAGCCGCACGACTTGAAGGGATCGCTCCGCCAGGAGGAATTTGTATTTCTGGACTAGTTCATTCTGTGGTCAAAGGAAAGGTATCCTGTGGATTTATCGACAAAGGACAACAAAACCTAAAAAACATTAATGATCCGGTCAATGCGTACTATGCTGATATAAAATTTGGCTCAACAAATCCGAAAACCTTTACACCAGAGACACAAAGTCGCAAACCATTCAACCTAAAATTAACTGCATTGTTCGGCATTATAGTGTTGGGTATTGTTTACTTGACGTTTATTCAAAATAGGTCGACTAGTAACAATAGCGACTATAATACCATTGCAATGCTACCCATTGAGACTCAGGGGAAAAATCAAGAACAATTAAATTTAGCCACTGGACTTACGCAAGATATTAGTGGTGGGTTAACAAGGTCTTCGAAACAGCTGCACATTGTCACTATTGGTGAAAAACCAGAGGATCTTTCCACAATTGCGAATAGCGCAAATGCTCGGTACATACTAACTGGCCAACTCCGACAAGCCGGGAGCACTATAAGGGTCTCCATCAACCTTATTGATGCAAAATCCATGGCAGCCATATGGAGTGAAAATTATGACAAAGAACTCACAGCCACAAATTTATTCGCACTTCAAGACGATGTAGTCACTAATATCGTGGATGAATTGGTTGGCAATGGATCAGTCCTAGCTCGGGAAGTAGCCCGCAACGTTATGACAAATGGAACCCAAAATTTGACTGCATACGCATGTGTGAATTTTGTTAGAGGGCAATTTTTTAGAGACTTATCACCTGATCTGCATACGAAAGGGCTTTCATGCCTAGCACAAGCTGTTGAAGATGACCCTTCATACAAAGAGGCTTGGCAATTACTTGCCCATCTAAAAGCGTGGGGATATTCGCTTTATGGCACCCACACAAAAGAGCAACTAAGCGAAGCAATGGACGCAGTAGATAAAGCGATAAACATAGATAATAATTATTCGCAAGCATACGCAACAAGGGCGGAGGTTTATTTTTATCTAAGAGATTACGAACAATTGGCACTGATGGCAGAAAAAGCAGCCTCTTTGGCAAATAACGATGGCGCAACGTACGGTACTCTATCATACGTATTAGCAATATCAGGAGCAGGCTGCAACTTTCCTAAAAGTTTAACGCCGTCTGTAGCAATTGACAAAAATGCCTGCCAACGTTCCGACCTCGCATTTGAATACGGGAAAAAGGGGTTCGATCTGGATGTCGCTAATACTTACGCTTTCGACAATTTCGGTTTAGCCCATTATAACTGGAACGTTGGTGAATATCGAAAAACCATTGATTTCTTATCGCTGATTCCGACTCCAGGATTTTTTTGGTGGAATTATTGGATCGGGATGTCGCACGACGCTCTGGGAAACGAAGTTGAGGCGGAAAAGTTTTTGAATACCGCGCGCAGTCAAGCTCCACCAAACACCTTAGCGTGGCTGGAAAGCCAATTTGAAGTTTGGAACCCAAACTATTTTGTCTGGAATAAACCAACTCTTTTAAAATACGGCTGGAAATAGCCTTGCTATCGCCAAGTGATTCAGAGATCAGTAAAAAGGAACTCGGTCAAAAAGTCACTAACGCTACCTACTTCTTGTCGTGCTGGATGACCACCGCTCAAATTAAAGAGATGCAGTCTAAAAAAGTGATGTTCGATAACCTAGGGGTACAGTGAAATGAAAAAATCTATTGATTGTGTTTTTAATGTTCTTCTCGGTGAAAGCTATCGCCACGGAGCTTCATAAGCTGTTGGACCGATTCCTATAAGCACAAGATAAAAATTAGCTCTTATTCTGATTCAAATATATACTCCGATTAAAAGGGAGAAAACATGGCGGAAGCAAAGCAGCAGAGAAAACTTTCAACCATCTTGGCGATGGATGTGATCAATTACACAGCTAAAATGGGCGCCGATGAAGTCGGCACTCTAAAGCAACTTGCTGAATGCCGAAAAATCATAGAAAAATCTGTTGAAGAACAAGCTGGACGTATTTTTAATACGGCTGGTGACGCCTTTATGGTGGAATTTGCGAGTCCCGTAGGAGCTGTGTCAGCAGCTATTTCAATTCAGAAGCAAATTAAACAACGAAACCAAACCATCCAAAAAAATGATCATTTCGAATTTCGTATGGGCATAAATATGGGAGACGTTATCATTGACGGTGACAACCTCTTTGGTGATGGGGTTAATGTCGCAGCTCGGCTAGAGGGGATTTCGCCACCCAGTGGAATCTGCATATCAGAGATGATTCACTCGGTTGTTGATGGTAAAGTTGAAGCTGAATTCGTTGACCAGGGACTTCAAACACTAAAAAATGTAGAAAAACCGATTAGGGCTTTCTATGTGGATTTAGATCCCAGCTCTGGAAAAACTCGCAAATTTAAGCCATTTAATCAATCACGGCAAAGTAAGTTGAAATTTGTTGTGGCTGGGTTGGTTGGGTTAGGGATAATCGCCATTGGATATTTGCAATTTTCAGGTTTGGGTAAACAGAAAGACACAGAATTCAATCGAATAGCTGTGCTCCCTCTAGATAGCCCAGGTGGAGGCAGTGAGGAGCAAAGTCTAGCAGTTGGGCTATCACAAGATCTTGGAAACAACCTCACTCGTGTAGCTAATGATCTAGCTATAATAACCTTGAATCAAAAACCTGAAGATCTATCTGAGGTGAGAGGAAGTACAGGAGCTAACTACATCCTCAATGGAAGTGTTAGAACATCTGGTGAAAATGTTCGGGTATCAATAGCTCTAATTGACGCGGCTGACATATCCTCCATTTGGGCCAAATCTTATGATCGAAAAATGGAGGGAAGCAATATATTTCTGCTCCAAGATGAAATCGTAGGCGATATTGTTAAGCAACTGGTCGGATCGGGGGCAGTTTTAACAAAAGACCTGAACAAGAGGGTTGCAAAAAGAGGTACTGATAATTTGACTGCCTATGAATGCGTTAACTTTGCTAGAGGAGTCGCAATAGGTGGTGTTTCAGGTGCAGAAGACAACGATAAAGCAATTAAATGCCTTAGTGAAGCGGTAAAATTAGACCCTTCTTACGCGGATGCTTGGCGATGGTTTGGCTTAACCACCAGCTGGCTATATTCAACCTATGGAGCTGATAAATCAGTACTTACAGATGCGGCGGATTATGCTGCTAAGGCTGTAAGCCTTGATCCAGGAGATGGAGAGGCGTACTCAGTACAAGCAGAAGTTGCTTACTACAATGGCGATTGGGAAACAATGTATAGCTCTGTAGATAAGGCTATTGAACTGTTGCCGGGCAACCCTTTTGTGCACGGTCAAGGGGCATGGCTTACGGCAGTGGGAGGCGATTGCACTACTGAGCAGAGTACTGATAAAGATGCTAAGCCTGGCACCTATGTAACTGGTAATTGCCGGTGGCAAAAAGGTTGCTGGGATCTTGCCTTGAAAGCGGTAGAATTAGATGTTGGTAACCTCGTTCCATATAAAAATTATCTCTTATGCAATTGTTACAATGTTATTGGGGAAGGCGAAAAAGCCCTCGAGATGCTTCTTCCGTTGCAACATACGAGCTTCCACTGGTGGCATATCCAGGTTGGCATGGCCTACCATATGGCAGGAAATGAAGAAAAGGCTAGATTTCATGCCAAAAAAACTCAGGAAATATTAGGAACCACGAATATAGATGACCTTTTCGGGCATTTCAAAATATGGAACATGCAAAATCAGATCTGGCCAGTATACGAGCCCATTTTCAAGACCTATGGATGGATATAAACCATGGGTGAAGCAGGATAACACCGCAAACAAAGTTCGCCCAGTATACGCATCACTTCCCACTTAATATCCCAGTAGTTTTTAAAACCGTCTGGACTTAACCCCGGGGTGACCCCCCTATTTTGACGGGCTTTTGTGAGACTCCTATATATCTATTATTCTGCTCAAACTATTAGGGTTTGTTCAGAAGCTTTTCCATATTTTTATTGATATCTTCGATGTTACTTTTCATAACTAACATATCCTTTTCTAACTTCTCAATCTGAGACTGTTCTCTCTTGGTCGGCTTCTTCTTAATTTCTTTTTTCTCGTTCTCAACTTTGCTTTTTCTTTCGATTACAGAGAACACCTTAATCTCACGACTGATCCCTTTCATCTTAATCGCTTCACGCTCTTCAACTTCAATCATATCCTGGCCATGAGCATACGTTTCGTAGGACATCAAAATCCCGTCGGCATCAGCGTTAGCCTCCAACCTCTGTGCAACATTAACCTCTCCACCAATAATCGTGTAGGTCAATCTCTGATCACTACCAAAATTTCCAACGTTACAGTAGCCTGTATTCATGCCAATTCTCACTTGAAATGGATTTGCAAAACCTTCTTGACTCCATTTCTCCTGTAACTGTGACATTCTCTCCTGCATCTTTAAGGCCATCCCAACACATGCCCGAGCATCTTCACGCTCTCCCCTACTTTCAGGATCCCCAAAAAACACCATCATCGCATCGCCAATATATTTATCAATAGTCGCTCCACAATCTATAGCTATAGTTGTCATTTCCGAAAAATACTCATTCAAATATTTTGTTAAATCCTCGGGCTGCAACCCCTCGGAGGTTGAAGTAAAGTTTTTGATATCACTAAAAAAGATGGTTAACTTTTTGCGCTGAGTCGTGATCTCCGTGCCGTATTCGCCAGAGAATATTGCCTTGTGAATTTGAGGAGGAACATACTTTCCAAGTTGGTCTGATAAGTTTTCTAATTTATTTTTTTGACTTTCAGCCTGATTTTTTAGATCATCGGCATACGAAAGCACTTCGTTTATTAATTTGTTGCGAATTTCCAAACGCTTCTCCGTGGTAATTTCTGTTGAGTTTTTGGTTGACGTTGATGGAGTAGCGTTGATATCCCAAACAAATTCTGCCCAATCTTCACCCTCTTTACTTATTTCCTCATTTAAGACCATAGATAATTCCCAGTATTTGGAAACTCTGTCTTGCATGGAAGAAATTATTGTTCCTCTAATATAAGCCTCATACCGTAATTTTGAAGCCTGAATTGCCCTAAACCGATATCTATTTGCTGTAATTTTTTCGACACTTGCACCATAATTAATCCCATTTTTGCTGTTGGTGGCTTCTCGTAGTGCCTCTGCATTTAGTTCTGCATAAAATTTAATGAGTTTTTCAAGGCCTCGTTCTAATCTGACTCTATCTCCATTAGCCGACAAATCGGACTGATGCTTTTCAACAAATGCGTCTACAGTCTGTTCTAAAACTGGGAAAAAACCCCTCACGTCATAGCCAGAGGCCAAGAGGGAAATAGAACCAAATCTCTGATAGATTTCTTCAAACATATCTGTGCGAATCTGAAATGGATACCTCTTATCTAGATCTATTTCCGAAATACCCATCCGATCGAGGACCTCTTGTCCAACGGGACCGAGGTTAGACAACGTCTTTACCGTTGAGGCAATAGCTCTACCCGTGATTGTCGTATCATTCTTGTTGAGCTGATAACGCAATTTATTCACTATCGTCCTATGGGGTCAATCAGACGGCCCATATTTTTCTGACAAGGTATTCATTATATATATCATGGATTTAATCAAATAATATAATAGTATTGTAAAACTATTAGA
>CACKOO010000034.1 GCA_902601765.1 Hydrogenophilales bacterium
AATTCAATAGAGTCTCCCCGGTTACTTCTAAACTCAGAGTCGTCAAAATTCAGTGATGGATTAGCCAATTCCTCGGGCCAAGTAGGTAAAAATTATATGGCTCATCTCACTGGTGCGGTTTACGCCATTATGCCTGGACCAGTTCACCTTCATAGAGGAACCCAAATGGCAGGTATAATTCGGGATGAACAAAACCATAATCCAAACCGAGGGTTTGCCGCTGGATATGAACTGGAAACGCTTCCAGCGTTTGGATTATGGGGTTTTACGAGTTACGCTAAACCCGGGGGATGGGGTAGATCTTATGCAAAGGACGTCGAAAATTATCGAAATGCTGCGGGCCTTTGGATAGTAGGTGAAGACATGCCGCAGGAAACCAACAGTGTTAGCCTACATCCAACCGTCACGGACCAGTATGGCTTACCCGTAGCGGCGGTGCATTATGAAGATCATCCGAATGACACCGCCATGCGAAACCATGCTTGGGAGGCATCTAAACGAGTGTACGAGGCCGCCGGAGCCACCTCAGTTCATACGCGTTCACATTTTGGTTCAACTCATAACATGGGAACATGTCGACAGAGTGCAAAAGCTCGCGACGGCGTATGTAACGGATTTGGCCAGACTCACGATATAAAAAATCTATTTATATCAGATGGAAGTCAATACACGACAAGTGCCGCTGAGAACCCAACACTTACCATAGTAGCTTTAGCTATAAGACAAGCGGATTATATAGCCAAACAGATGTCAGAGAAAAATCTGTAAAAACAAATACTATATTCTTTGTAACGGGACCTTAATCGGTCCCGTTTTTTTATATGGTCAGCCTTCGAATAAAACGAGCGGTTAAAATTCCCAATCCAGTGAAAAGTATAGACCCAAATAGATGAAATCCGAAATGCAGCATGACATTCACATACTGCTGCCGCATTAGCATAGTAACTGCTTCCAACGAAAAAGTAGAAAATGTTGTGAGAGCACCCAATAGGCCTGTTACGAAAAACAATCTTATTTGTGGGGAGATATTTTGATTCATAGATAAGATTTCAGCCACCACCCCAATTAGATAAGCTCCGATAAGATTAGCCAGTAAGGTTCCCAAAGGTAATAGCGACGACGAACTGTTCAAACCAACGCTTAGAACCCATCTCAGCCAGGCCCCAATTACGGCTCCGATTGCTACACTAAAAAATCCCAGACTGGTCACAATGCACCTCCAACTGAAACTACCTAGGAATTACAAACCCATGAATCTGTAACAGTTCTTGGGCAGTGTCTGAAAAAATAAAATCAACAAAATGCGATGCCTGGGCTAATTTTTCGGTGTTTTGTGTAATTCCTATGGGATAAACAATTTTTTCTGATGTAGGTATCACTTCAATCACTTTTATTCTTTCAGCTTCAGTAGCTGCATCAGTTCGGTAAACAAACCCTGCATCGACTTCCCCTCTGAGAACATAAGAGAGCGCCTGTCGAACATTATTTGTATTAATAACTTTGTTCTCTATTTGAGTCCAAAAACCTATTTTCTTCAGCGTATCAATAGTGTATCGTCCTACTGGTACTCCATAATTGGCAACAGCAACACGCTTTATCCCTGCGTTTGCAATATCAGAAAGGCTGGAAATTTTAACCGAATTTGTTCGATTTGGTGTAACAAGGACCAACGCATTAGACGCAAATATTTTGATACTACTCTCTATGAGAGCTTCACGACTTATAGCTTGGTTAACTAATGTCATATTAGCGCTGGCGTAAACATCGACCGGAGCGCCTTTATAAATTTGCTGTAAAAGAGCTCCAGACCCTCCCAAGTTTAATAAAACCTTGGACCTCGGTGTTTTTTGTTCGTATAATTTTATCAAATCCCGGAACACATCTGTCAAACTTGCAGCAGCGGACACGATTAGTTCAGTTGATGAAGATTGACTACTAAAACCTAAGGAAATTATTACTACGAATAACCGTAAACTTCTAAACAAATCAGTGGCCATATTGAACTTCCCCTTATAACGCAGCCACAAAAATAATAATACCGAAAGATATAATTAGCTTCCAAGAAAAATGAAGATTAGGTTGATTTGGGTCGGGCACAACCAAACCTGTATCAAGAGTAACTTCTCCGTTTTCCTCGAGAACAGTATGCGTTAATTCGTCAGGGGATGCGAGACTATTAATTTCTTTAGATAAGGCTTTATTGTTAATATCAGAAGCAATAGACTCGAGATCACTCAAAGAATCACTCAACAGTTTACGAAATTCACTTTCAACATTACGAACGACAGCTCTGTCAGAGTCTTGCAGTTTGTTATCGTTCTCTTGCGCATAAGATAAATTAATACTGAATGACAAAATTGCAAACCAAATCAAATTAGTTATAGAAATATTGTTAAGAATTTTATTGTTACACATATAAAATAAAGATCGTAATTACCCTGTGTTTACCAAGGCGTTGATCCCCCCTCTTTTATTCCAGCAGTTTCCATCAATAACTCTCTTATCTCACTTCTGATTGGTTTTCCTTCTTTATTTCGATAAGGGGGCACGTTCAAATGTATGCTTTTTTCGACTAATCCATCTTTAAAGATAATTAGCTTTTCAGCTAAAACTACAACATCTTGAGGGTCATGGGAAATAATAATAATCGGAACCTCAAAATGTCGCTGGGTATTAACTAGCTCCTCTCTAGTTTTTATCCTCAAAAGAGGATCTAGGGCAGCAAACGGCTCATCTAAAAGCAATAGGCTGGGCTTGAGAAGTAAAGCACGAGCTATCGCTACCCTTTGCCTTTGCCCCCCTGAAATTTGCCAAGGGAAATTATTTTTTATCCTATTCAATTCAAATATTTCTAATAACTCCTCTACCCGACCCAGCATCTGTTTATTCGGTTGTTTGTGAATCCAAGAAGTACCTGCAAATGCTATATTTTCCGTCACTCTTAGGTGTGGGAAAAGAGCATAATCTTGAAAAACATATCCTATATTTCGAAGACGAGCTGGAACAGTTATGTTTTGTTCAGAGTTAAATAAAGTTTCTCCATCAATTGCTATCCGTCCTTTATCAGGCTTTTCCAATCCGGCCAACGCTTTTAAAGTTAATGTTTTTCCTGAACCAGATGCCCCAAAAATTACAGTAATACTATCTTCAACCGTAAAATCGACGTTTAAAACAAAAGTTCCCGATGTGGAGTGAAAGGTTTTATTTATGTCAACTTCAATTTTCATATTTGTTAATTACGGCCTGATTCATATTTAGATTTCAATACCTGGCCAGACCCTATTAATATTACCAGGCAAACCACAGACGTTAGAAGCACAAGAAAATTTGCTAAGTTGTCTTTTCCCATTTCTACAGCCTCATAAATCGCAACTGATACCGTTTGAGTACGACCAGGCAAGCTTCCAGCAACCATAAGAGTGGCTCCGAACTCACCAAGAGCTCGCGCAAAGGCCATCAAACATCCCGCCAAAATACCCCTCCAAGCTAACGGTAGACTAACGCTAAAAAAAATAGCCCATTCCGATTTACCTAATATCTCAGCAGCTTGCCTGTATTGAATATTGACTCCTTCAAAAGCAGAGCGAGCCGACTTATAAACCAATGGAAATGATACTACAGAGGCTGCTATAACTGCTCCTTGCCAGGTGAATACCAAGTTAATACCAAGGTTTTCATCTAACCACCCACCAAGAAAACCTTGGCGACCGATCAACACCAATAGATAATAACCTATAACTGTAGGAGGTAGGACCATCGGTAAAGTAAAAACTGCGTCTAAAAATTCCCGAAGGAAAAACACCCTTCGACTAAATATAAATCCCGTTGCAATCCCACTCAACCCAGCTAACATCGTGGCCCAAAATGCAACTTTGAGACTCAGTAGAAGTGGTATCAGTGCTCCTTCAATGGGATGATCAATCACGAGCAATTCAATTTAACTCGAGTTCCAGCGACTTGCCGCTTCATCATCAGATTTCCTTGCTTCCACCCATCTCTCACCAACTTCGGTAGATTCTTTTTTCCAAAAAGGTGCTTGAGTTTTTAGGTAATCCATTAAAAATTCACATGCTTCAAATGCGTCACTACGATGTGAGCTAGAAGCAATGACCAGCACTATTTGATCGGCTGGCTTTAACGTCCCAAATCTATGAATAATTCTAACTCCGTTCAAATCCCACCGCTTTTCGGCCTGCTGAACTATAGATTCCAAACATTTTTGCGTCATAGATGGGTAGTGCTCGAGCTCGATTTCCGTTACATTTAAGCCGTCATTCATGTCTCTTACCAAGCCAATAAAAGATGCAATGGCCCCGACTTTAGTATTCCCAGCATATAGATCGGTTATTTCTGCACTAATATCAAAATCATGTCTCTGAACACTTACGCTCATTCTACCCTCCAGTCACTGGAGGAAAAAAAGCGACCTCGTCTCCATCTTGCAGAATTTGAGTAGCCATGACAACCTCTTGATTAACCGCAATTCTAACCGCTTTTTTTTGTGAAAACTCATTTTCCCAAACATCACCCTTATTTGAAAGATATTTTTGCAGCTGTCGGGTATCAGTGACGTTCTCAGGAAGGATTATATTTTCCTGATCCAAACCCAATGTTTCTCTCAGTCTCGCAAAATAAAGAATTTTTATGTTTTTCAATGTTTTGAAACTTTCTTTTGTAGGATCAATAGCATTCACTTTAAACCGATGGAATTGACCGCTTCTTTATGAACAAACTTGGCAATGCTAGTATAATCTGTAATAGCAAAAACAGGCAACGCTGTCTCAATTTTGTAGTCGGTAGCAATTGCTTTTACGGTTTGATCGTTTTTGAAAAGCAAAGGCGTTTTAGCGCCTTCACGACATACCTCAAGTTTTGGGAATAGTCCATTTTTGAACCCCTCCACTAAAACAATATCACATTTCGAAATAAAATTAAGTAGTTGTCCTATCGTTGGTTCGTCCTCTTTTTCCAGTTCATGGATCAAAGCCCATCTCCGGCTGGAAGATACCAAAACTTCGCAAGCGCCAGCTTTTCTGTGTTTGTATGAATCTTTGCCAGGCTGATCAATATCAAATTCATGATGAGCATGCTTGATAACCGATACCGTTTTGTTAATTTTTTTTAATTCAACAATTATTCGACCGATCAGAGTCGTTTTTCCGCTACCTGAGTATCCTGCGATTCCAAAAACACGCATAAACTAGTTTGTTTTTCTATTTTTTATTGCGCTACCCGGATAACCCGCGCTGCACAGAATTTAAATTCAGGTATTTTCCCAATGGGATCAAGGCTGGGGTTAGTAAGAAAATTAGCTGGTGCTTCGTTAAAACAGAACGGAATAAACAACATCCCCTGCGTAACATCGCGATCAGCCCTAAGTTTGAGTGATATTTCACCTCTCCGAGTTTGAACTCGTACCTTATCGCCCCGCACAAAACCCATCTTGCCAATATCTCGAGGATGCATACTAACAACTGCATCCGGCTCTTGGGCATTGAGAGCCATTGAGCGAGAGGTCATTGACCCAGTGTGCCAATGCTCTAACATTCTGCCAGTAGTTAGTACTAATGGGAAGTCCTTGTCAGGCAATTCATCTGGTGGAATCAAATCTGCTGGTACAATTTTAGCCTTACCATTAGGTGTGGGAAAGCCTTCTCCGAAAAGTATCTCCGACCCCGGTAAATTTTCACTTTTAGCCGGATAAGTAACCGCTTCATTTTTTAGTAAACGTTCCCAGGAAATGTTATCCAGTGATGGCATGGTTTTTCCCATCTCTTCATAAACATCAGATACCTCTTTATATTTCCAATCACAGCCTATACGGTTGGCAATGTCAACTATCAATTCCCAGTCCTGTCTTGCGTCTCCGGGGGGATCGATTGCCGGCCGTCCGATTTGAATCTGTCTGTTGGTATTTGTGTATGTTCCCCATTTTTCGGCTTGTGAAGATGAGGGCAGGATTACGTCAGCGAAAAAAGCTGTCTCTGTCGGAAAAATATCTTGAACTATCAGATGTTCTAGCATTGATAGTGCTTGCCTAGCATGCTTTTGATCAGGATCCGACATCGCTGGATTTTCCCCCTGAACATACATGCCTCTTATTTGAAAATCATGAATGGCGTGCATAATTTCTACGACGGTCAACCCCTTATTTGCGTCCAGTTTAGTGCCCCATAGGTCTTCTAATTGTCCTCTGAAATCAGGATTCTCAACTGACCGGTAATCAGGAAAAACCATAGGTATTAAACCTGCGTCAGATGCTCCCTGCACGTTATTTTGTCCCCTTAAAGGGTGCAGCCCAGCCCCCTGTCGCCCTACGTGTCCAGTGGACAAAGCTAAAGCAATCAGACATCGCGCGTTATCGGTTCCATGCACATGTTGGGAAATTCCCATACCCCAAAATATGAGGGAGCGCTTAGAAGTAGCATACACTCGAGCGACCTCTCTAATTGTTTGCGCATCTATACCACATACGGCCGCCATTGCATCTGGATCAAAGTCTTTCACCTTTTGCCTAAGGGATTCAAAGCCCTCCACGTGGTTTTCCAAGTACTCCTCGTTATAAAGATTCTCCGTTACTATCACATGCAACATGGCATTTAACAGAGCAACATCTGTTCCAGGCTTAAAAATCAACGAGTAATTCGCATGTCTCATTAACCCCTGGTATCGGGGATCCATGACAATTAATGTGGCTCCTTTTTTTGCGGCCTGCTTTATAAAAGTTGCTGCGACTGGATGATTTTGCTCTGGCCTTGCTCCAACTACAATTATACAGTCCGCATCTTTTGCGGAGGAGAACGGCGCCGTTACGGCGCCCGATCCAATGCCCTCCATTAGTGCCGCAACTGAAGAAGCGTGGCAAAGCCGCGTGCAGTGGTCAACATTGTTGGTACCAAACCCCTGACGAACAAGCTTTTGAAAAAGATATGCCTCTTCGTTAGTTCCTTTGGCTGATCCGAATCCCGCTAAGCCATTTCCCCCGTGTTTACTGATAATCTTTTTAATTCCCCGAGCCGCGAAATTCAATGCTTCTTCCCACGTGGCTTCACGAAATGTTTCCCTAAATATTTCCGGAGTGACTTTTGTGTCCCATTTCTTACGACACCCCTCTCTCCTTATCAGTGGTTTTGTTAATCGATCTGGACTGTTAACGTAATCAAACCCAAACCTCCCTTTAACACATAATCTATTTTTGTTGGCTGGACCTTCCCTTCCATCCACCTTAATAATTTTATTTTCCTTAACCTCAATTTTTGTTTGACACCCGACACCACAAAAAGGACACACTGATTTAACTGTTTTATCAGGATAGACTACCCTTTCTTTCGACTCACTATCAAGCAAGTTTTTTTCAATTAAAGCTCCGGTAGGACAAGCTTGAATACACTCACCACAAGCTACACAAGTCGACAATCCCATTGGGTCATCGAGATCAAAAACCGGCTTGGTATCATGCCCTCTAAACCCCATGCCAATTACATCGTTAACTTGAACCTCTCTGCAGGCTCTCTCGCACAAACCGCATGCGATACAAGCATCAAGATTTACCGCTATCGATGGATGAGAAACATCTCTAAAAATAGAATCGACTGGAATGTTGGGCCTGATCCAGAGGCTGATTTCTGGCAGCAAGCAGACTCGGCT
>CACKOO010000035.1 GCA_902601765.1 Hydrogenophilales bacterium
AAGAAGCCTGCTTCAGCGGATGGGGCGTTGGGCATTACTAATTTTCTATTGTCCCGCGAGCAAACCTTATCTCCACGAAGCCTTTGTCCCCCGCCAAGTGGATGCGATACAGGAGCAACATTCGTCGTATCGACTTGTTGCATTTCGGCTATCATTTCCAAGATTCTGTTGATCTCTTCTTCAAATTTTTGCTGCCCTTGCTCATCTAAATCGATTCGCGCTAAATTCGCTATACCTTGAATTTCACCTTTTGAAAGAGTCATGTGTTTTAATACCTTATTTGCACAGAAAAGTCACCCTAAAGTTCTTGGCCGCGACGCACGGAAGCAGTTGGTATGAATACATGGGCCAAAGGAAATTTATTTTTTCAGTAATAATCTCTACTAATAGGTTATCATATTGAGTTAGAGCTTTCTGGAA
This sequence comes from Hydrogenophilales bacterium, assembly GCA_902601765.1. Classification (GTDB taxonomy): domain Bacteria; phylum Pseudomonadota; class Gammaproteobacteria; order Burkholderiales; family Eutrophovitaceae. The sequence continues at coordinate 421 of CACKOO010000035.1, forward strand.
ATTTTATAACTAATAAAAAAGATCACAAAATAAATATGTTTGGATTCATTAATAGTTATTTTTCTAATGATATTGCAATTGATTTAGGAACTGCTAATACCCTGATTTATGTTAGGGGCAATGGTATTGTTTTGGATGAACCATCGGTCGTTGCTATAAGAGAAGAGGGTGGGCCGAACGGCAAAAAACTGATCCAAGAGGTTGGCTTAGCTGCTAAACAGATGCTGGGTCGTACTCCTGGAAACATGACAGCGATAAGACCAATGAAAGATGGGGTAATAGCTGATTTCACTATTACTGAGCAGATGCTTAAACAGTTTATAAAAAAAGTGCATGATAGTCGTTTTTTTGCGCCCAGTCCGTGTATTGTCATCTGTGTGCCATGCGGATCAACCCAAGTAGAGCGTAGGGCAATTAGGGAGTCCGCTTTTGGTGCTGGAGCCCGAAAAGCTGAACTTATTGAGGAGCCAATGGCGGCCGCTATTGGTGCCGGACTTCCAGTCGATCAAGCTACAGGTTCCATGGTTGTAGACATTGGCGGTGGAACCACTGAGGTTGGAGTCATTTCACTGGGAGGTATTGTATATGCAGGCTCCGTGCGTGTTGGTGGTGATAAGTTCGACGAGGCAATTATAAATTATATTAGGCGCAATTATGGGATGTTGATTGGCGAAACTACTGCGGAAGAGATCAAGAAAGAAATCGGTACGGCTTTTCCAGGAAACGAAGTGCGCGAGAAGGAAGTTAAAGGCAGAAACTTAGCGGAAGGAATTCCCAGAAGTTTCAGTATCTCCAGCAACGAAATTTTAGAAGCCTTGAGCGATCCCTTGAACAGTATAGTCTCTGCGGTGAAATCAGCGTTAGAACAAACTCCCCCGGAACTGGGTGCCGATATTGCTGAGAAAGGCATGGTTCTAACCGGAGGAGGAGCGCTTTTAAGAGACGTCGATAGGCTTTTGATGGAGGAAACAGGGTTGCCTGTCATCGTCGCCGATGACCCACTAACTTGCGTTGTACGGGGTTCAGGAATGTCACTAGAAATGATGGAAGTGAGCGGAATATTTACCAGTGATTAAGCGGTAAGCTACAGCAAGCTGTTTAGTTGCTAACTAGTTTGCTAACTAAATAATTAAGTAGGCGACATTAACACGGCAGATGCAAGCAAAAACAGCTTTTTTCAAGCAGCGATCAAGCATAAAAAGTAAGCTATTGTTTTATATAGCATTTTGTATCTCTCTTATGTACACGGATGCAAGGTTTAAATACCTTGAAACGATCCGAACAGGAGTGACAATAGCTATCCATCCATTGAGAACAGTGGCGCTAATTCCGGCAAAATTATTTAATGACATCTCAGAGGTATTTACCACAACCACAGAATTGAGGAGAGAAAATGCCAGGCTGAAACAAATTGGCACTGATTCCGATAGATTACTCCTAGAGCAAAAGTCTCTGTTAGTCGAGAATGAGAATCTTAGAAACCTATTAGATCTCATTCCTAAAGTCCAGCCCAGCCAGACGGTTGCCGAAATAATTTATTACACTCGCGATCCATTTTCCAGAGAGGTAATTATTGATAGAGGCTCCCAAAATGGCGTGGTTTTGGGGGCTCCAGCGATAGATGCTTATGGTGTAGTTGGGCAGGTGGTGCGTTTGCATCGGTGGACCTCAGAAATATCACTGGTTACGCATCGTGATCATCCGGTACCAGTTCAAGTCGCACGGAATGGCCTCAGAACAATTGTGTTTGGAGTTGGTTACGATAGTAGTTTGGAGGTCAGGTTTATGCCAATTGACGCGGATATTAAGGAAGGTGATACGTTAGCTACTTCCGGTATTGGCGGAGTTTATCCAGCTAATTTGCCGGTAGGGCAAGTTACAAAAGTTGATAGAGATGAATCCTTTCCGTTTGCTCGCATAAGCGTGAAACCGGTCGCCAAAATAGGGAAACATCGTCAAGTACTTTTGCTGTCGAGAAGCAGCACCTTTCCCCCTCATCCCGAACAACCTAATGCAGATGAAAGAATCCGTGATTAGTAAGCAAATTGAGCGAGATCGTCTAAGATGATTGGAAAAATTCAAGGTAATACCATTGCTGAATCTATGTCTACCAAGCTTTTGATAGTCATCATCATAGTAGCATTTTTAATGAACTTGATTCCTCTTACCGGATGGGCCCAGCGAGTCAGGCCAGATATTTTGTTGTTAGTTATCCTGTATTGGGGAATTAACTCTCCACAAAAAGTTAATTTTTTTGTAATTTTCGCTCTTGGAATATTGAGCGACGTGGCTAACGGAAGTATTATTGGGCAGACTTCACTTCTTTACTTGGTTTTTGTTTTTATAGCGGTTGCTACCCATAGGAGAGTTAGGCTTTTTAAGCCTATTGGCCAGATGCTTTATGTTTTCCCTGCGTTATTCCTGGTAAAACTTGGTACTTTGACTGTATTGTTTTTAGTGGGGGTAAAATTTCCGGGTTGGAGTTATTTTTATCCCGTCGCTTCAACTGTTTTGTTTTGGCCCTTGCTAAACTCTATTATTAATCTGGCAGTTTCAAGCTTTAATCGGTCATAGGCATATGCGCAGTAAAGTAGAGCTTCGAGATCATCAAAAAGAATTGTACACTTTCCATGGTAGGCTTGTTTTCACAGCCTTTTTTGTAGTACTGGCGTTTGTTGTTTTGCTAGGACGCTTCGTTTATCTTCAGGTTGTTCAGCACGAGCACTTTAGACTCTTAGCCGAGCAGAATCGAATAAAAGTAATTCCAATGGCTCCCAAGCGAGGTGCAATATATGATCGGAATGGTGTGGTTTTAGCGAGTAATTATGCTGCGTATACGCTAGAACTGATTCCTGATAAAGTTAAAAACCCACAAAAAATAATTGATAACTTATCAAAAATAATTGATGTCTCCAATAAAGATCGTCAGCGATTTTCTAAATTACTCGAGACGGCACCTAATTTTTCTAGCATTCCGATTAGACGAAGATTAAATGATCAGGAAATGGCTACCTTTGCCGCCAAACATTACTTATTTCCCGGCGTTGAGATAAAAGCCAGATTTTTTAGGAATTACCCCAACGATGAACTAACGAGTCACGTGGTTGGTTATATTGGTCGGGTAAGCAAAAGAGATTTTAAAAGACTGCAAGATCAGGGAGTAGCGGGTAATTATACCAAATCGGATACAATCGGAAAAATCGGACTGGAAAAACAGTATGAAAAAGAACTACGTGGGATCAACGGATATGACCATGTCGAAATAGATGCTGGCGGTAAATCTATTAGAAAAATTAAATCTATAGGGTCGGTTCCAGGAAACGATTTGATTCTGAGCTTAGATGCTAATTTACAGCACGTTGCCGCCGAGGCGTTTGGAGATTACCGGGGAGCCCTAGTAGCGTTAAAGCCAGATACGGGGGAAGTATTAGCACTACTTTCATTGCCGGGTTTTGACCCTAATCGTTTTGTAGATGGTATTGACACTGCCATATGGGATGCATTAAACAACTCGGAGGATCATCCACTAAACAATCGAGCAGTTCAGGGGGTCTACCCACCAGCGTCTACTTTCAAGCCTTTCATGGCTCTAGCGGCTCTCGAGTTGGGGAAACGAGATCCAACTTATACCATTAATGATCCGGGATATTTTATTCTTGGAAAGTCAGGGCATGTTTTTCGTGATTGGAAAGAGGGAGGTCACGGTCAAGTCAATCTGAGGAAAGCCATAGTCGAGTCCAGTGATACATACTTTTATGAATTGGCTCATGATTTGGGAATTGATGCAATCCATAATTTTATTAAGCAGTTTGGTTTAGGAAAGCTGACTAGGATTGATTTAGAAGGAGAGGCTTCCGGCCTATTGCCTTCAAAATCTTGGAAACAGAGACGATTTAAACAAAAGTGGTTTGTCGGGGACACCATATCAGTGGGAGTTGGGCAAGGATATAATTTGGCAACACCGTTACAATTAGCCGTTGCAACTGCGGCGCTTGCAAATAAAGGACAGCTCTTGAAACCGCATTTGGTCAGGCAGATTGAAAATAGCCAATCATCTGAGGTAAAAACCATACAACCTCAAAAAACAGGATTTGTTAATCTTAGAGCGGAGAATCTTGATTTTGTTACTGAAGCTATGGTTGGAGTTACTAAGCCGGGAGGTACCGCTGCGGGGGCTGGTTACTTAGCACAATATGAATTCGCTGGCAAAACTGGAACCGCTCAGGTATTCAGTATGAACGGCGGAGAATACAAAGAGGAGGAAGTCGAAGAGAAGTTACGGGACCATGGTTTATTTATTGCATTTGCGCCTGCGAAAAATCCCGTCATTGCAGTGGCAGTTTTAGTCGAAAACGGTGGCCATGGCAGTAGAACAGCTGCACCAATAGCCCGAAAAGTTATAGATTTTTACCTTTTAGGAAAAGGGCCGAAGCTTAAAAATCGAATTAGAAAATAAAACCACCAATATAAAAAACTGTGTTATGGAAAAAAATTTAAAAAATTATGTTGTTCAGCACTTAGATAGTCAGTTGTTGTCGCTAGTTGGGTTGATTTTACTAATTGGCCTTTTAACCCTTTACAGCGCGTCTGGTGGTGATATGTCTCGTACTATGGCCCAAGTTGCGAACGTGTTAGTGGCGTTAGTAGTGATGTGGGTCGTCGCAAATGTTCCATTACATTATTTATCGCGTATTGCTCTTCCAGTCTATATTGTAGGCCTAATTCTGTTAATAGCTGTTGAGTTTTTCGGTGATGTTGTAAATGGAGCACAACGATGGCTTAATTTAGGCTTCACTCGAATTCAACCATCAGAACTAATGAAAATAGCTGTTCCTTTAATGCTCGCTTGGTATTTTGATAGATATGAGTCTGTTCTACGCGGATCCAATTTTTTTATAGGAATTATATTGGTATTTGTTCCCGTATTTTTTATTGCTCGGCAACCTGATTTGGGGACTGCTATCTTAGTAGCAGTAGCAGGTATATACGTTTTATTTTTAGCAGGACTTTCGTTGCGAGTCATTATCTTCTCTGTTTTATTAACTCTTGGTAGTATTCCTTTCGTATGGTCTTTATTGCACGGATATCAAAAGCAGAGGATTCTTACTTTGATCGATCCTTCGAAAGACCCATTGGGTTCCGGCTATCACATAATACAGTCCTCCATAGCATTAGGATCAGGTGGTTTGATGGGTAAAGGTTGGTTGAACGGCACTCAGTCCCAGTTAGATTTTTTACCCGAGAGAACCACAGATTTTGTGTTTGCTGTTTTTGCGGAAGAGTTTGGCTTGCTAGGTAATTTAGTATTAATGTTTTTATTTATGGCTATTATCGGTCGTGGTTTGCTTATTGCAGGAAATGCGCCCACGCTTTTCACTCGTCTTTTAGCTGGAGCACTATCTCTTATATTTTTTACCTATGTTTTTGTGAATATTGGTATGGTAAGTGGAATTTTACCGGTTGTTGGGGTTCCTCTTCCGTTAATCAGTTATGGTGGCACTTCCTTGGTAACTATATTGTTTGGAATGGGATTACTAATGAGTATTCAAACCCATCGGCGACTAGTGCAAACATAAGTTTAATGCAACCTCGAGAAGGTTTTTTAATTTGAACCCTCTTTATTAAGGAATTCGTATGAATATAATTATATGTGGATCAATAGCTTACGATACCATCATGTCTTTTGAGGACAAATTTAAGAATCATATTCTCAAAGACGAGATAGATACATTGAATGTGGCATTTTTAACTCCTGACATGCGAAGGGAGTTCGGCGGCTGTGCTGGTAATATTGCCTATAATCTAAAAATGTTGGGTGAAATACCTTTGATTATGGCAACTGTCGGGAAGGATCATGATCCATATTCTTCTCGTTTAAAAAAATGGGGTATTTCATTAGATCATGTAAAAGTAATGGAGGATGAGTATACAGCTCAGGCTTTCATTACTACCGATTTAGATGGTAACCAGATCACAGCTTTTCATCCGGGTGCTATGAATCACTCAGCTATCAATCATATTAAAGATGCTCCGAGGGTTTCTCTGGGGATAGTGTCACCAGATGGTCGAGAAGGAATGCTGCGACATGCGAAAGAGTTCTTCGATAATAATATTCCTTTTATATTTGATCCTGGACAAGGACTTCCTATGTTTAGTAAAAATGAATTACTAGAATTTATTAATATGGCAACTTATGTCGCAACTAATGATTATGAGGCTAAATTGCTAGTAAACAAAACTGGCAAATCACTAAAGCAAATAGCAAACATCGTTGACGCCTTTGTTCTGACTAAAGGTGAAAAAGGGTCTTTAATTTTTTCGGAGGGAGCGTGTCATGAAATTCCCCCTATAAAAGTTTCTAATGCTGTTGATCCTACGGGTTGCGGAGATGCCTATCGGGCTGGTTTAATTTTTGGAATACTTAATAAAATGGATTGGGAAAAAACTGGTCGGTTGTCTTCCCTTCTTGGGGCTATAAAAATTGGATCCCAAGGTCCTCAGAACCACAAATTTGATTATGAGGAAATATCAAATAGATTTAATAAAGAGTTTGGACATATTTTATAATACTATTCGGCTCGAAAAATGTGTTTAGTGAGAAAGGGATAATTGAGTCAAGTACCTTCTGTTTTTTTCATAAAACGAGGCTTTCGATATCTCGGGTTAATTATATTAGCTTTGTTTGGCATAGTTGTTACAAGCCTTTTCTTCCCTCTTTTGCGAGATAGATATTGCTGGATGATTCGTCAATGGTGGGCTACCCGAGTAATTCGGCTATTGGGCGTGAGATTA
>CACKOO010000036.1 GCA_902601765.1 Hydrogenophilales bacterium
CGTACTTATATGTTGTCGATTGCATAGATGCGATTCTGTTAAGCCTAGAAAAATCCAACGACTTAGTAAATATTTTTAATTTAGGTACGGATAGTTTTTGTGAGGTCAGAGATTCAATTTCTTGGATTATTGATGTTCTCGGTGTGAATCCTAAAATCAAATTTGGTGAAGGTGATAGAGGTTGGGTTGGAGATAATCCGTATATTTATTTGGACACAAAAAAAGTCAGAAGTCTTGGTTGGGTCCCGTCCTTGTCTATCGAAGAAGGAGTCAGATCTACCGTTCAATATTTACAAAAAAACGAATGGGTTCTGTAAATGATAAAATCGTACTCATACATGTAAAATTTCCATGTAAAACTTTTGGGTTCAGGGGATTTTTCAATTGAAATTGTAAAAGTAGGTTTAGAATATGGCTAGGTCTTTGGAAGGTAGAAATGCAATAATTACTGGGGGATCCAGAGGTCTAGGGTTCTCGATAGCTCAAGGGTATGTTTTGGCTGGTGCAAATATTTTTATAACTGGTCGTGATGAAACTTTTTTGAAAAAGGCTGAGAGAGACCTCGGTAAATTTTGTTCTAATGGACAAAAAGTAAAAGCGTATGTAATGGATGTTTCTAATCCTATGGAAATCAAACAGACAATTAAAGAGGCAATATCCAACTTAGGTTCAATTGAGATTCTAATTAATAATGCAGGTCTTCACGGAGGAACCGGGCCATTAGAATTAATATCCGATGACGAGTGGTGTCTAGCTATCAACGTCAACCTCATGGGTAGCGTCTTGATGTGCAAGGGACTAATTGAGCACTTCAAAGAAAATAAATATGGCAAAATTATTCAAATTTCAGGAGGTGGTGCAACAGGTCCCATGCCATTTTTTAGTGCATATGCCGCCTCAAAAGCTGGGGTAGTTAGGTTTATTGAGACAATTGCTGAAGAGTATAAGGAGTTTTCAATATATGCCAACTCTGTATCTCCCGGTGCTCTTAACACACGGTTAACTGATGAAGTCTTAGAGGCAGGTCCGAATACCGTAGGTGTGAAATATTATAAAAAAATGCAAGGCGTAAAGTCCGAAGGTGGTGCACCAATAGAGAAAGCCGTTAGCTTGGCTGTATTTCTTGGTTCTTCTAACAGCGACGGGATTTCGGGAAAGTTAATTAGCGCTCACTGGGATAAATGGGATAAATTTATAGATAATAAACAAGATCTAATGGGGAGTGATATTTTTACGTTGAGGAGAATTATTGCAAAAGATCGGGGTTTTGATTGGGGTGATGTATGAAATCTGACAAGTCACCCTTTAGGGTTGGAATCATAGGTTGTGGACTTATTGGGAATAAGCGGGCTGATGCCTTAGGGAAACGTGGTAAGTTGATTGCGTGCTCTGATTTGAATTTTAGTCGAGCTGAAAAAATGGCCAACAAATTTAGTGCGACAGCATATAAAAACCCTAAGTCTGTTATAGCTGATGACTTAGATATTATTATTGTGGCTACGCGGCATGACTCGCTAGCAAAATTCGTAATTGACGCAGTCAAGGGCAAAAAACATGTGTTTGTTGAGAAGCCGGGAGCTATCAATCAAGCTGCAATTGGTTTGATTAGAAAAAATTATAATGACGGTCCGGGTCAAATAAAAGTCAGAGTAGGATTCAATCATCGGTATCATCGATCTATGTTGAAGGCAAAAGAAATAATTGAATCTGGCAAACTTGGGGAATTGATGTTTGTGAGAGGCAGATATGGCCATGGAGGCCGAGTGGGTTATGACAAAGAATGGAGGGCAAATAAAAAATTGTCTGGGGGAGGAGAGCTAATAGATCAAGGTCCACATCTTATTGATTTGTCGAGATGGTTTTTGGGGGAAGAGTTTGAAAAGGTGAATGGGGTAGCAGACACATTTTATTGAATCGCCAACCTTCAGCAGGCTTAGAGGATGCAGAGGCTTCCCTAAAAATTGTGGAAAAAATATACGGGGATTGCAAGATATGATAATTGCCAGAAGCCCACTACGCATCTCCCTGGGTGGGGGAGGTACAGACCTACAATCATATTATTCGGTGAATGGAGGGTTTCTGATAGCCGGGGCAATAGATAGATATGTTTATGTAAATATAATGCGGCCTTTTACGCCTGGTATATATCTCAAGTATTCAGATTTGGAAAATGTCGAGAAGCCAAATGATGTCAAGCACCCTATTATTCGCGAGACTTTGAAGCTCTTCGGAGATTCTGCAAAACAAATTGAAATAACCACGTTGGCTGATATTCCAGCTGGTACCGGATTGGGTTCTTCGGGGAGCTTCACAACCGCTCTCTTGAAAGCTCTATATGCTTTTAAGAGAAATAGTATAGAAAAAAAAGATTTAGCAGAATTGGCTTGTAAAATTGAAATAGAGCTACTGCACGAACCCATAGGAAAGCAAGATCAATATATCGCGTCTTTTGGTGGTCTTACTGCTATGACTTTTAACAAAAGCGGAGAGGTTTTGCTCCAGCCTCTGCAAGTAAGTACAGACACTATTCATGACCTAGAAGATAACTTATTGTTATTTTTTACAGGTTACTCGCGAAGTGCCGGGAGTATTTTAAAAGACCAAAAACAAAAGTCTGAGGTTAGAGATTCTGAAATGTTTAAGAACTTGGATTTTGTAAAAGAATTAGGCATTCAAAGTAAAAACGCTCTGGAATCTGGGAATATGGATGAGTTTGGTCGATTGATGCATTTGCACTGGGAGCATAAGAGAAGGAGATCCGAGGGCATGAGTAACCCAAATATTGATGTGTGGTATAACACGGCTATTGAAAATGGTGCTATAGGGGGTAAGTTAGTCGGTGCAGGAGGAGGAGGGTTTCTCATGTTTCTTGCAAGAGATCGTAAACTTCTAAGGGAAACTATGGTAAAGGCAGGGTTAGAGGAAGTGAGATTTCATTTCGATTTTGAAGGCACGAAACTTTTGTTAAATTCATGAACCTGCCTGTCGTTATTTTAGCAGGTGGTTTAGCCACTAGGCTGGGTAATATTGCAAAAAAAATACCAAAGTCTTTAATAGAAATAGCAGGGCAACCTTTTATTTCGCACCAGCTGCGTAGAATTAAAGAACAAAATATTTCAGATGTAGTAATTTGTGTGGGCCATTTAGGAGACGAAATAAAGGAATATGTAAAAACTGGTCAACAATATGGCCTAAAAATAGTATATTCCGAAGAAAAAGCTGAAAATCTACTTGGTACGGGAGGAGCGGTGGTTAACGCTTTGCCTAAAATCGATAATGACGCATTTTTTATTCAATACGGGGATTCGCTTCTTGACGTTGAATACAAAGCGGTCTGTAAATCTTATTTCAAAAGTCAACTGCCAAGCCTAATGGTAACTTATCAAAATTGTAATCAGTGGGACAAAAGCAATGTGGAGGTTGCGGACGGTCAAATTCAGATTTACAGTAAAAACATGATCAATCAAAAAATGACATATATTGATTATGGACTGGGGGTTTTGTCAAAGGGCGTTTTTGCCAAAAAAGAGCACGGAATGAAATTTGATTTGTCGGAGATATATGAGAAATTAGCTGGGCGTGGGGAATTGGCTATGTTTGAGGCTAAAAAAAGGTTTTATGAGATTGGATCGAGTGAAGGTATTTTGGAATGCGAGCAGGTTTTGAGCAGAGGAGATCACGCGCAATGACTTATATAGAAAAGCATCTAAGTGAAACTACGGAAATCATTGGGAAACTTGATGCCAACTCAATAGAAAAAATGGTAACTATTCTCAGGGATTGTAGGGATAGGAAGGGTAGGTTGTTCATTTTAGGAGTCGGAGGGAGTGCTGCTAACGCATCACATGCCGTGAATGATTTCAGGAAGATATGCGGGTTTGAGGCTTACGCTCCGACCGATAACGTTTCAGAGCTAACTGCGAGGGTTAATGATGAGGGTTGGGACACCGTATTTCTCGAGTGGTTAAAAGGTAGCAGGGTAAATTCTAAGGATTGCGTTTTGGTCTTTTCCGTTGGTGGTGGAAATCAAGAATTAAATGTTAGCGCCAATCTGGTTCATGCGTTAAATTTTTGTAAGGAAAATAAAGTTGAGGTGCTAGGAGTAGTGGGGCGTGATGGGGGGCACACTGCAAAGATGGCTGATGCGTGTTGTGTAATACCCACTGTTAATCCCATAAACGTAACCCCTCACACCGAGGCATTTCATGCAGTGGTATGGCATGCGATAGTTTCTCACCCTGTTTTAAAAGTCTCGGAGACAAAGTGGGAAACAGTTCGTTGATTCAAAAAGCTGTATTTCTGGATAGAGATGGAGTTATAAATAAAGCCATAGTAAAAAACAAAAATCCTTACCCCCCGCAATCATTGCAAGAATTCTTTATTGTGGAGGACGCTCATGAGCTATTGACTGGTTTGAAAGAGGCCGGTTTTTTGCTGGTAGTCGTGACCAATCAGCCGGATGTTGCTAGAGGGCAGCAAAAGCGATCTGTTGTAGAAAAGATGAATAAGTTGTTGGCCGAAAAACTTCCAATAGACGATATTTATGTATGTTGGGAGGGTTGGGATGGAATGTGTAATTGTAGAAAACCGAAGCCGGGTCTACTAGTTGATGCCGCAAAAAAACATAGAATAAATATGGAGAAAAGTTTCATTATCGGGGATCGTTGGCGTGACATTTCTGCAGGAAAAGCTGCGTCTTGCCGAACGGTATTTATCGATTATGAATATGATGAGGTACTGAGGGATAAGCCGGATTGCACGGTTACTAATTTAAGAGATGCCGTAAGATGGATAGTAAAGCAAAGTTAGACATTAGTGTGATAATAACCGCGTACAGCGAGGGTGATAACCTTGACCGTGTTTTGTCGGGTCTATCCAACCAAACCATAGACATGTCAAGGGTAGAAGTCCTAGTGCTTGAAGCCGGAAATTATCCAGAAGACAGAGCAAGAAAGAATATTGGAGTTAATGAAAAATATTTGCATTTTTGGCATAAGCCCGGCTTGTCACGAACGGAATCCTTAAATTATCTAGTCCGTTGTTCCCAAGGGAATTTGGTGGTCCGGTTGGATGCGAGATCACATATCAGTAATGATTATTTGGAAACGTTAAGTGAATTGTCCGAAAAGCATGGTGTGAGTAATGTTGGTGGAGTCATCAACCCAGTCGGTATTGGGAAAAAGCAAAGTTTGATAGCAAAAGTAATGAGTCATTTTTTGAGCTTTGGTGGAGGGAAAAATCGACGTCTTCATCACTATGCAGGACCGGTTGATACAGTTTATCTGGGGGCTTTTAACAAGCGCCTAATGCCTCCACAACCTTGGTATGATGAAAAGCAACCGAAAATTTCTGAAGACGCAGATCTAAATTACCGAATAAAAAAAAACGGTGGAGTCGTATTCAGTGATTCTAGCATCACGGTAAATTACTATCCTAGGGAAACGATAAGAGAATTCTTCAGGCTATGTTTCAACTGGGGTGTAGGCAGAGGTCTTTTTATACAAAAACACAAGATTGTAACGGGCGTGAGGCAATTGATAATGCCAGCGGCCTATTTAATAGCTCTGGCTTTAGGAACTTTAGGCCTCTTTAACCCATTGTTTTATCAAATTTTAATTTTGGGAATTTTAATTTACATAGTTCTTCTTCTTGGGGCAGCTTTGCTGGCCACAAAATCTTTTTTTGACATGTTCCAAATGTTGTTTTGTTTTCTAGGTTGTCACTTGTTCTGGACCTTAGGATGGTTTCGGAGTTTTAAAAAATTCGAGGGTGGTAAAAATGTCCACCGGTAACAAAATAATAATTATTGGTGGTAGTGGGTTTATTGGCACTAGGTTGTGCCAAAAATTGACTGAATTCGGGATTGATGATTTTCTGATTCTTGATAAGAAAAAAAGTGTTGTTTTTCCAGACAGAACACTGGTTGGAGATGTTCGTAACTTAGAAGAATTAAGAGATGTGATGCCAGAGGGTATCAAAACCCTAGTGAATTTAGCAGCAGAGCATAGAGACGATATTTCCCCATCTAGTCTCTATTACGATGTTAATGTCAAAGGGGCGAAAAATATCGTCCAAGTTGCGCGAGAAAAGAGCATTCATAGAATAATATTTACCAGCACGGTAGCCGTTTACGGATTTGCTAGCAACGTGGGTGAGAGTGGAAAGACTGCCCCTTTCAATCATTATGGGCGGAGCAAATTAGAGGCGGAAACGATTTATACTGAATGGTATTCTCAGGGCAATAATAATGATTTTCTGCTCTTTATTTTGAGGCCAACAGTGGTTTTCGGAGAGGGTAATCGAGGTAATGTCTACAATCTTATAAATCAAATTAGTACAGATAGGTTTGTGATGATTGGTGATGGCGAAAATAAAAAATCTCTTGCATATGTAGAAAATGTTGCATTCGCACTTTTTTCTGCCCTCAACCTTCGTTCTGGGTCGTATACATTCAATTACGCCGACAAGCCTGATTTAAATATGAATGATTTGGTTGAAAAAATTAGAAAACATTTGTTGAAAAGTCCAAAAATTAAGCTTCGTGTACCCTACGCAATTGGATATTCTTTGGGTATATTAGCTGATATATTTGCTTGCATCAGTAAAAAAAAATTCAGTGTAAGTGCGGTACGAGTTAAAAAGTTTTGTGCTGAAACAACATTTAAAAGTGATATCAGCAATATTGGTGTGAAGGCACCGAAAACAATTGAACAAGGGTTAGAAGTAACTATTAAAAATGATTTTTTGAACAATGATTAACTTTGACCTGGTGAACTATCCGATTAGCATAAAAAACGACAAAACAGACATAAATTGCGGATTTTGTTAATTTTTTAAAAAAAAAATGTTCAAATTAAAAAAAATGATGTAATATAAATCCTGAATTTAACCATCGTTTACTAATGGAGCAGATAGATGAAAACTGTAGTTATAATGGTTTTTGCAGGACTTATAGGGTGGGCCCCGCTTGGGATGGCGCAGG
>CACKOO010000037.1 GCA_902601765.1 Hydrogenophilales bacterium
CAATATCTCAGAAATGCTACCGTTTGATGAAAACAACTAAAATCGAATTACATCCACGAGGAGATTATGCAGCGATAGCAGAGTGGATAAAGCCCGGTGCCAAAGTGTTAGATTTTGGTTGCGGAGATGGGGGATTACTACGGTATTTATCACAAACACGAAAAGTGGAAGGTTATGGTGTAGAAATAGATGATGAAAAAGTTATCCAGAGTGTAAGGAACGGTATCAATGTTATTCAAAGTGACTTGGAAATTGGTTCCTCGCTTTTTGAGAGTAACTCTTTTGATTATGTTATTCTATCTTTGACTTTACAGGCTGTTAGGCATACCGAAGGCTTGGTAATGGAAATGCTAAGGATAGGTAAGGAGGGAATAGTGACCTTTCCCAATTTTGGTTTTTGGTCACATCGCTTTCAAGTAGCTCTCGGAAAAATGCCAGTGTCAAGAGAATTACCTTACCAGTGGTACGATACTCCAAACATTCACTTGTTCACAATTAATGACTTTGAGAAATTTTGTGAAAAAAATTCTCTTCAAATTATGGACAAATTTGTTTTGGACAATCACGGAAACCAAGTAAAATTCTTACCTAATCTTTTTGGAAGTCTGGCGTTTTATCGTTTTGAGAAAAAACCTCCTGTTTAGTCTGTTCCTGCCAAAAGCCCCTTAATGCAATCAATAAAATCAAACCTGGGATTGAAATTAAAAAAGTTACAAGAAAGAATGGTCCCCATCCTATCGCGTCAACTAAAAAACCGGAAGGAGGGCCTACAAAAACTCGTCCAATGGCCGAAGCAGCTGATAGCAATGCAAATTGAGTAGCTGTGTATCGGGAATCACATAGGTCCATCAAAAAAGCAACAAAAGCGGCCGTACCCATGCCTCCCGCCAACTGTTCAAAACCTACGGCCAAAACAAATAGTAAATAGCTTTTGCCAGCGTACGCGAGCACCATAAAGGTCAAATTAGAAACGGCCTGCAGAATTCCAAAAATAAGTAGCGATTTATATAAACCAATCTTCGATAAAATAGCTCCGCCCAATAACGCCCCCAAAATTGAGAGAACAATGCCCAATGTTTTGTTAATAGTGCCGATTTCTGTTAACGAAAAACCTGGCCCTCTGATTAGGAAAGTAGTGGTTAGTGATCCAGCAAAAGCATCCCCCAGCTTGTAGAGAATTACGAGTGAGATAAAGGCAACAGCTAATTTTCCTCTGGAAAAAAAATTTTTGAATGGGTCAACTACCGCTTCGTAAAAAGAACTAGGCCCGATTATATTTGGCTGAGGTTCAGTCGCAAGCAAGGAAGTTACCACTCCAATAAGCATAAGGCCAGACATGATTAAATAGGTTGCTCTGAAGCCAAGTTGATCGGCAAAAATTAACGCGAGAGCTCCCGATACTAACATTGCTATTCTGTAACCTAAAACCGATACCGCTGCGCCTGCTCCGCGTTCATTTTCTTCGAGAGAATCTGTTCGAAACGCATCGAAAGATATATCTTGTGATGCAGATAAAAAAGCCAAACTAAGTGCTAACATTGAGAGAAGAAAAAGATCAGATGATGGATTAGTAAAACTCATAAAAATCAGTACCAACGCGATTAATATTTGAGTGACTGCCATCCAGCTTCTTCGTCTACCGAGTTTTGACAAACTATATCTATCTAAGAATGGCGCCCAAAGAAATTTTACGGTGTAGGGTAGTCCAATTAACCCCAAAAACCCGATGGTCGTAATATCAGCTGAAGTTGTTGCAATCCAGGCCTGAAGAGTACCTCCAGAAAGCGCAAGTGGTAGTCCTGACGAAAATCCAAGAAGGGTTATAAAGATTATCTTCTTATTATAAAACAATTTGAAAAACTCATTATGTAGTATTAGATTTTTAAGAGAAAGCATTTGGTTTAATCTCGTAGGAGTAATCAATGATAAGTGGCGCGTGGTCAGATAAACGATCTTCTTTAAAAATAGATACAGCATTTACCGTTTTAGCTATTTTTGGTGTTGCGAGTTGATAGTCGATACGCCACCCAACGTTATTTTTCCAAGCTTGACCCCGATTGGACCACCAAGTGTAATGATCCTCTTCTCTATTTATTTCTCTGAAAACATCAACAAACCCTAGGTCATCAATTATGTACGAAAGCCACTCTCTCTCTTCTGGAAGAAATCCGGAGTTTTTTTGATTGGCACGCCAGTTTTTCAGATCAATCTTTTTGTGGGCAACATTTATATCACCACAAATGATGACCTCAGAACCCGTTGCTCTAAGCTGTTTTAACTTGGGAATAATCTTTTTCATAAACCACAACTTAAATTTTAATCTTTCTTCTGACCCAGAACCAGAAGGAGCGTATATTGAAATGATTGTCAGTTGACCAAAGTGGGCTTGTAAAAACCTTCCTTCTTTGTCAATTTCCGGTATCCCGCAACCGAAATGAGCGGAATCTGGTGGTATTTTTGAGTAGATGCCAACACCGCTATAGCCAGGACGCTCAGCATGGTGGAAAATACCTTTAAATTTTCCGATAGATTTTAAGCTATCGGATAAGTCTGATTTTTGTATTCTAATTTCTTGAACGCAAACAATGTCGGGGTCTTGCTTTTCTAGCCATTGCGGGAGTCCTTTTTTAACAGAAGCTCTCAATCCATTAAGGTTTAGAGATATAATTTGTAGAGATTTTTTATGTCTAATTTTAGCCATGAGTTTTTAAAATTTGCTTTAGATCGTGAAGTATTACGGTTTGGCGAGTTTAAGACTAAAGCGGGGCGATTGTCTCCTTATTTTTTCAATTCAGGTTTATTTAAGGTTGGTAATGATTTTATTCAGCTTGGTGAATTCTATGCAAAAGCTATCCTGTCGTCTGGAATTCAGTTTGATGTATTATTTGGACCAGCTTATAAAGGTATTCCCATAGTTGTCGCTACAGCTATGGCCTTAGCAAAAAAGAACGTGGATGTTCCGATAAGTTTCAATCGAAAAGAGACTAAAACCCATGGAGAAAAAGGGGATATTATCGGAAACGACTTGAGTGGGCGTGTTCTACTGTTAGATGACGTTATTTCCGCAGGGACATCGATAAATGAATCAAACGAACTAATTATGTCGAATGGGGGGCGACTGGCCGGTGCGTGTGTCGCTTTGGACCGAATGGAGCAGGGCAATACACGAAAATCAGCCATTCAAGAAGTAGAAGAAAAGTTAAATATTCAGGTGATTGCCATAGCGAATCTGGAGAATTTGGTAAGTTATTTGGGAATAGATATCGAAAACCAAGCTAAACTAAAGCGTGTTAGGGAGTATAGGGATAAATACGGGATCTAATTTTGCTAGCTTGTAAGTTTACTTTTTAGTACTTGTGATACTTGGGCTGGGTTTGCCTTTCCTTTTGTTGCTTTCATTATATGACCAATGAGGGCATTAAATGCTTTTTCTTTCCCAGCGCTATATTCAGCAACCAAATGAGCGTTATTAGCGATTGCGGATGAGACTAATTCTTCGATTTCAGATTGGTTGGTAATTTGCTTGAGACCTTTTTGCGATATTACGCCGTCAACTGTTTGGTCTGAGTCCCATATGTCTTCAAATACTTTTTTAGCCAAATTAGATGAAAGAGTGCCATCGATGATTCTAGCAACAAGTCGAGCAAGTTTTTCAGGATCTAATGGACATTTATCAATATTAAGTTCTTGCTTTTTTAATTTTGCAAAAACTTCTCCAAGAATCCAATTAGCAATTATTTTTTCTACACCATTCAATTTACCTAAGTCTCTGGCGGCACGAACGGCTTTTTCAAAATAGCTTGCTATAGCTTGGCTAGCCACTAGCTGCAAAGATTCGATATCTGTGAGTCTATATTGATTCTTAAATCTATCTTTTACCTGACTAGGCAGCTCACACATTTCCGATTTAATTTTTTCAGTGAATTGCGGATCGATTTCTAGCGGTAGTAGATCGGGATCAGCAAAATAACGATAATCATGAGCATCTTCTTTAGTCCGCATTAAACGTGTTTCGTTCTTAACGGAATCATATAAAACAGTCGCTTGGTTTATTCTATTTCCATTTTCTAGTTGATGCATTTGCCATGCTGCTTCATAATCGATGGCTGATTGCAGGAATTTGAAAGAATTAAGATTTTTTATTTCTCTGCGAGTTCCTAGGTCATCATTAAGTGTCTTCCTAACAGACACATTGGCATCGCATCTAAAATTTCCCTCCTGCATGTTGCCAGAACAAATTCCAATCCAAGTAACCAATTCATATAGAGTTTTTGCATAAGCCACAGCTTCTTGGGAGGAGCTGATATCAGGCTCTGTTACAATTTCCAGTAGAGGCGTCCCTGCCCTATTTAGGTCTATAGCCGATTGGGTAGGATGCTTGTCATGCAAGGATTTTCCAGCATCTTCTTCTAGATGGGCCCTTGTTAGTCTTATTGTTTTTTCACTCCCATTTGACCATATCTGTATATCTCCTCCCTCAATAATAGGTGATTCATATTGGCTGATTTGATAACCCTTGGGGAGGTCGGGATAAAAATAGTTTTTTCTTGCAAATATAGAGTTTTGATTGATTTTACCACCCGTCGCGAATCCAAACCGTATTGCATACTCTACCGCTTTTTCATTAATAACTGGCAGAACCCCGGGAAGAGCAAAGTCAATGAAAGAAGCTTGAGAGTTTGGGGATCGTCCGAACTTTGTTGATGCTTCAGAAAATATTTTTGAGGAAGTCGCTAACTGCACATGGGTTTCTAGCCCGATTGTGATAATCCAGTCCATTGATATACCTTAAAATAATAAAGCAGAAAACAAGATTATTCTCCAAAGCCTTCTGGCAAAGTCTTGTGCCAACAAGTGTTCTCTTGATACTTGGTTGCCGATCCTAACAATTTAGCTTCTTCAAAATAATTCCCCATTAACTGAAGTCCAATTGGTCGACCTGCTCTACTAAATCCACAGGGTACGCTCATCGCTGGTATGCCTGCCAGACTTGCAGGTATTGTGAATAGATCTGATTGATACATCGATATCGGGTCTTTAATTTTCTCACCGAATTCAAAAGCTGTTCCTGCTGTAACAGGACCCGCAATAACATCACATTTTTCAAAAGCATTTTTAAAATCATCAATTATAAGTTTTCGAAC
The DNA here is from genome assembly GCA_902601765.1 of Hydrogenophilales bacterium. Taxonomy (GTDB): domain Bacteria; phylum Pseudomonadota; class Gammaproteobacteria; order Burkholderiales; family Eutrophovitaceae. The sequence goes on from CACKOO010000037.1 coordinate 5,145, forward strand.
CTGTTGGGCTTTTACGTAGTAAGCGTCGTAATATCCCTGGGATAATACATAAGTACCAATCATTATGCGTCTTTTAGGTTCCTCTCCAAAACCTTCTGAGCGAGTCTTTTTCATCATATCAGAAATATCGCGGTAAGCTTCAGCTCTGTGGCCATATCGAACCCCATCGTATCTACTAAGGTTTGATGAACATTCTGCCGGAGCGATCACATAGTAGACGGGTATTCCAAGATGCGCATTTGGCAAAGAGATTTCCACTAAATTAAATCCCAATTGCTCTAAAGTGGTTAGGGCGGATTGAATTGCTGTTGCCACCTCACTATCTATTGCATCAGAAAAAAATTCTTTTGGAATTCCTATTGTTAACTTGTTTTTTTTCAAGTCTATGTTGCGGCTAAAATTTTCTACTGGTTTATCCAGGCTAGTAGAGTCTTTTGGATCAAACCCCAGCATAGCGTCAAAAAGCACAGCTGCTTCGTTGGCAGATGAGCAAATTATACCCGCTTGATCTAAGCTTGACGCGAAAGCGATCATTCCCCAACGCGAAGCCCTTCCATAAGTTGGCTTGATGCCGGTTACGCCGCAAAATGCAGCTGGTTCTCTTATTGATCCACCAGTGTCAGTTGCCGTGGCAACAGGTGATATTCTAGCTGCTACAGCACTGGCTGATCCACCAGAACTACCTCCGGGAACAGCATTCTCATCCCATGGGTTCAGAACGTTTCCATAGTAGCTATTCTCATTCGACGAGCCCATCGCAAATTCATCACAGTTCAATTTACCTAAGGTGACCATACCAGCCCGATTTAGGTTCTCAACTACGGTTGCGTCAAAGGGGCTACGGTACCCCTGGAGCATTTTTGACCCAGCGGTTGAGGTAAAGTCTCGAGTAACAAAAATGTCT
>CACKOO010000038.1 GCA_902601765.1 Hydrogenophilales bacterium
TTTTAAATCTTGCCTTTTTTCTCCTGTATTGCTTTTAATCAGTTTTTTTTTTCCTATGGAGTTCCCCGATGGATCGTTTTGATCAAGGTTAATTGGCATAAAGGCTAACATTCTTAAAATCACCATGCTAAATCCAGAAAACTCATCCGGTGCCCATTCAAAATCTCTCCGTCCATAAATCGCTATCTGATACATTAACTGAAGCTCCTCGGATGAAAAGAGGTTACACAGTTCGTCTAGTTGCTGCTTATGAGCAAATTCATCATCTATAGCCTCTGGAAATTCCTTTATAAGGTTCATACTACTGATGGTATTGGCTAGACTACTCAATGCTTTCTCTAAAGACACTCCCCCATCGCATATCTCTTGGGTGACTTTAACGGCCGTTTTTCCGTCACCATTTCCAATTGCTCTTAGCAACTTTATTAATTGTCCATGGTCCACGCTACCTAACATTTCAGTAACTATATCATTTGAAATGTTACCGTCACCGAGAGCTATTCCTTGATCAACTAATGATAACGCATCTCTCATACTACCATCAGCGGCATTTGCCACCTCAATCAATGCTTCGTCATCGTATGATATCTTTTCATTACTCAAAACGTTTTGCAGCTGACTAGTGATTTTTTTTGGGTGAATTTTTTTTAGATTAAATTGCAAGCACCTAGAGAGCACTGTCACTGGGATTTTTTGAGGATCTGTGGTGGCCAAAATGAATTTAATATGTGGTGGTGGTTCCTCTAAAGTTTTCAGCATCGCATTGAAGGCTGATTTGGACAGCATATGGACTTCATCAATAATAAAAACTTTAAAGTTTAAGGCAGCGGGAGCGTATAGAGCACTCTCGAGCAAGTCCCGCATATTATCGACTTGGGTGTTTGATGCGGCATCTAACTCAATTACATCCACCGCTCTACTGTGACTGATTTGCTCACATGCAGAACAAATTCCACAGGGCTCTTCGCTAACTCCCTCTAAGCAATTAAGCGCTTTAGCTAAAAGTCTTGCTATAGTAGTTTTACCTACACCCCTTGTACCTGTCATAAGCCACGCATGATGTAATCGATCTTGGCGCAAAGAATTCTTTAATGCTTTTACGACGTGCTCCTGACCAACAACTTTATCAAAAGTTTGTGGCCTCCATTTTATTGCTAACGCTTGAGAACTCATTATATTCGAATAAATATTAACAATTACAAAAATGTTTTATTACGAGGCACTCGAGCAGCAAAGCGTAGGCTGCTTCTTTTCAGACCTGACCAGGTTAACCAAACTACTCGATGCCTCGAAATCTGTGATTTTTATTATCTCATTAATTAACGTTTGTTGGTCAGGTCATTAATCTAGTTTCGATAAAATTTTATTTCGAAGTAACTTTTATACCTTTTATTTGATTTTTCCATAATTTTGGACCTGTATTATGAACAGAGACCCCTGTCGAGTCGACAGCTACTGTAACTGGCATATCAACTATCTCAAACTCATAAATGGCCTCCATGCCCAACTCCTTAAATGCAATTATTTTAGAAGATTTAATGGCCTTCGATACTAAAAATGCAGCTCCTCCAACGGCCATAAGATAAACTGCTTTATGCTGCTTGATCGCACTTATTGCGGTTACACCCCTCTCTGCTTTACCAATCATACCCAATAGCCCTGTCTTGGCTAACATCATATCAGTGAACTTGTCCATTCTGGTTGCGGTGGTAGGCCCCGCTGGCCCTACAACCTCATCCTTGACCGGATCGACTGGACCGACGTAATAGATAAACCTATTTGTGAAGTCAACTCCTGAAGGCAATCCTTTCCCGGAATCGATTAAATCTTTTATTTTCTTGTGCGCAGCATCTCGCCCAGTCAAAATCTTCCCGCTTAATAGTAATGTTTGACCAGGTTTCCAGGACGAGATAGCCGCACGATTAACATCGGAAAGGTTAACCCGCATTGCCTCATCCGATGGACTCCAAGTAATATTGGGATAATCTTCAATTTTTGGAGGCTCTAAATCTGCAGGACCCGCTCCAGTGAGGGTAAAATGCACATGCCTGGTGGCCGCACAATTTGGAATCATAGCAACCGGCAGAGACGCAGCGTGTGTAGGGTAATCTTTAATTTTCACATCCAGCACGGTTGTTAAGCCCCCCAATCCTTGAGCACCAATTCCCAGAGCATTAACCTTCTCAAATATCTCGAGTCGCAATTCATCAAGCTTACTGGTTGGCCCTGTATCCAAAAGATCATTAATATCAATCGGATCCATCAAAGACGATTTTGCTAAAATCATAGCTTTTTCAGCACTACCACCAATTCCAATCCCCAATATACCCGGGGGACACCATCCGGCACCCATTGTTGGGACTATTCTTTCTACCCAGTCAACTATGCTGTCGGACGGATTGAGCATAACGAATTTGGACTTGTTTTCAGATCCCCCTCCTTTAGCAGCAACAGTAATGTCCAGAGAGGACCCCGGCACCATCTCGGTATGTATTACAGCTGGTGTGTTATCCCTCGTGTTTACCCTCATTCCAGCGGGATCATTGAGTATCGATGCTCTTAATTTATTATCTGGATGCAGGTAGGCTCTGCGTACTCCCTCGTTAATCATATCTTCAAGCGAGTCTTTTTTATTTTCCCATCGAACATGCATCCCTACTTTCAAAAACACAACAACTATTCCAGTGTCTTGGCATATTGGGCGCTTACCTTGAGCACACATTTTGGAGTTCGTTAAAATCTGTGCCATGGCGTCCTTTGCCGCGGTAGACTGCTCTTTGTTGTAGGCATCTGCTAATGATCTAATATAATCAATGGGGTGATAATAAGAAATATACTGTAATGCATCAGCGACGCTTTCAATAATATCTTCAGATTTTATCATGTAATCAAATTTTTTTATGTCAAATATATCATATATTTATGATATATTTTTAACCTATCAGTTTAAAATTAAACCCGCGTACGTCAAAAAGATAACTCAAAGTATAGCCATTATTTATACGTATATCTTGGTTACCTTATTAATGGTAACCTTAATGATAATATAAAGACTTTTCCAAATAAATTTATTTTAGGAGATTCGATCAGATGAGCACAATAGAATCGATCTTAACTGAAAACAGGATTTTTAAACCTAGCCAAAACTTCACGGAACAGGCAAACCTCAGTGAATGGCAGGAATATAAAAAATTACTCACTGAGGCAGATTCGGATTATGAAGGATTTTGGGCACGGATGGCTACCGAGAATATTGATTGGAATAAGCCTTTTTCCAAAATATTGAATTCAGATAATCCTCCGTTTTTTCGATGGTTTGAAGATGGGGAGTTGAATGTTTCCTGGAATTGCCTGGATCGGCATTTAACGACTCAGCCCAATAAGGTAGCTATCATATTCGAATCTGATGATGGAAATGTCACGAGAATTACCTACAAGCAACTTTATCATCGAGTTTGCCAGCTTTCAAATGGCCTATCAAAAGAATTGAAAATACTACCAGGTGATAGAGTCATTATTTATATGCCTATGTCTATTGAGGCAGTTGTGGCGATGCAAGCTTGTGCGCGGATTGGGGCTACCCACTCGGTAGTTTTTGGAGGATTCTCAGCCAAAAGTCTCCAAGACAGAATCATCGATGCTGGAGCAAACTGCGTCATAACCGCAGACGGTGGCATTAGGAACGGAAAAGAAGTATTTTTAAAAAACACCGTGGATGAGGCACTGGGGTCAGGAGGATGTGAATGCGTAAAGCATGTGGTTGTATATCAACGCACTAAGTCTACGATAAACATGGATACAAAAAAAGATATTTGGATGCATGATCTGGTTCAAAATCAGCCTGATGTTTCTAATCCAGTATGGGTTAGCTCCGAACATCCATTATTTATCCTTTACACCTCCGGGTCGACCGGAAAGCCAAAGGGAGTCCAACATTCATCTGGAGGATACTTATTACAAGCTCAACTAACTATGAAATGGAGCTTTGATTACAAACAAAAGGATATTTTTTGGTGCACTGCAGACGTAGGTTGGGTAACGGGACACACATATATCGCATACGGACCTTTAGCTGTTGGGGCAACACAGGTCATATTTGAAGGTGTCCCCACATACCCTGATGCTAATAGATTTTGGCAAATGATTGCTAATCATTCTGTTACTGTTTTTTATACAGCACCTACAGCAATTCGTTCCTTAATAAAGTTAGGTAAGGACCTTCCAAAACAGCATAATCTAACTTCCCTTCGACTTTTGGGCAGCGTAGGCGAGCCGATTAACCCAGAGGCCTGGGTTTGGTACCACAGTACTGTAGGATCTGGGAAATGTCCAATAGTTGATACATGGTGGCAAACCGAAACAGGTGGCCACATGATAACGCCGTTACCTGGTATAACTCCGCTAAAACCGGGTTCATGTACGTTACCTTTACCAGGAATTGTTGCTGATGTTGTTGATGAATCTGGAGAATCGGTAGAAAAGGGTAAAGGAGGTATCTTGGTAATTAAAAAACCCTGGCCCTCAATGATTCGTAATATATGGGGAGATCCAGAACGTTTTAAAAAAACCTACTTTCCAGATGATTTCGATGGAAAATATTATCTCGCTGGGGATGGAGCAAACCGAGATGCCGATGGTTATTATTGGATCATGGGAAGGATTGACGATGTACTGGTTGTATCTGGTCATAACTTGGGTACCATGGAAATTGAATCAGCTCTCGTTGCGCACCCTCTTGTGGCCGAAGCTGCGGTTGTAGGAAAGCCTGATAATGTTAAAGGTGAAACAATTGTCGCTTTTGTAGTGCTTCAGGGAGACCTACCTATTGGTGATGAGTCGGATCAAACAGCGCAGATTCTCAGAAACTGGGTTACAAAACAAATAGGACCCGTTGCTAAACCAGAGGAGATTCGCTTCGGGGACAATCTACCCAAAACTCGCTCCGGTAAGATCATGAGGAGACTCTTAAGATCAATTGCCAAAGACGAAGAAATTACACAGGATACATCTACTCTTGAAAACCCTTCAATTTTAGAACAACTAAAAAAAGTAAGATGACTTATGTTTTGCAGATGCTTTTTGA
>CACKOO010000039.1 GCA_902601765.1 Hydrogenophilales bacterium
CAAAAAATAAAAATTGGACTGCTAGATACGTGAATATTTATAAAATTGATTGCTTTACGCCCGCGAAAAAGTTTCAAATTATAAACAGTTATTGGATCGGCTTGAACGGAGAAGAGTTGCATTGGAATATGGGTGTTGATCCCAACGGAGAATGGGTAAGTATTGTCCAAGACGATATTCTGGACAAAAGATTGATTAAATATGGTATCTGCGAAAACTAAATTTGGGTTATGTCTGCGATTACTTTGAAAAAATACTTTGGCGAATGCCATTGCACTAATTTTGGTTACTGCTTTTCAACAAGGCAGGAGCCCTCTGAAAAGAAGTTTGAGGTTATAATTGTTCTTTTTGTTCGAATTATACAAACCATACGTACCGTTCTGACCCACAAGGGCATGTTACCTTTGAACTCAAAAATCCTTGCGAAGTGAAAATATACAAACATGGAACTGAAACAGCTAAATTTTTAACATGCAGTAATTGTGAAAGCTATATAGGAACAGTTACGACCATTAATAATGATTATCTGTGTGTGATTACTTTACAATATTTAAAAAAAAATATTACGATAGCAGAGCCATATAATCTCGCATGGAGCGGTGACGATATTACCACCAGACTCGATAGGGGAAGTAAAACATGGACTCCAGCTAGATTATATTCTCAATTAATTATCAAAACACCATAAGGAGCCGTTAATGAGTGAAAATCTAAATATGTCTGTAAGAAAATTTCTCAAAGAGGTGGGAGTAACTTCTCAACAGATAATCGAGAAGGAATGGTACAAGAAAAATTTTCCCTCCGATAGAAAAATTCAAGTCGAAATGACCTTAATAATAAAAGATTTAGACATAAAACATATTGTCTCAGGTGAAATAGGAGGTGCGTAACGCAGTCTAACCTAAGCCATGTTTTTGTATAATACGTTAACCTCTTTTAATTGATCCTCACCAGCACCCTCTGAATTTGTTTAATAGCAAGTCTATAATATAAATATTTAGGAAAATTGCATTAAAGCCAATTCTTCAACATCCGATAATTTGTTTATGAAAGTAATTATTCTCATAGTAACGTTATTTCTCTCATCACATATAAGTGCTGAATGGGTCAAACTGAGTGGAAAAGAAGCTCAGATGTCTCAGAGAGAATGGAACCTTCCTCATCAAACTGAGGGAAAATACAAGTTAATTTGGGAGCGATTTGTTGTAATGGTTCCGAACAAAAAAACGGATTGGGACGGTATACGAGCCTGGTGTAACCCTGATCGATGCCAATGGAATGCTGGACATTGGTTGATTGGAGCGGTGTTGCTTATAAAATACGACTGCTCTGCGTTAAAAGAAAAAATTATAAAGGGTTATAACAAAGGATTCAATGGAGATACAACTAATCATAGAGACGCGAAAAACAAATGGAATTATTTTGAACCTGACAGCATTACTTACAAGCGATTAACGGATCACCTCGTATGCAAAAAATAAAAACAGATACGATTTATCTATTAAACTCTGACTTATATATTTGAGATAATTGAGTTATCCCTGCGTTGATTTCATCTTGACTAGGAAACGCGAAACACGCTCGAAAATATTGATTGCTGTCTTTTCTAATTGACCACTCACACCCTGGATTAATGGCAACTCCTGATTTTAAAGCTCTTAAGGATAAAGTGTATGTGTCGATTGGATTGACAAATCTCACCCATATATAAATTCCCCCATCAGGCTTGGTATAACTAACATAATCTCCAAAATGTTTCTTAAGAGCGTGACACATTACTTCTGACTTAAACTTTAACCTCTTATTAACAATTTCAAGGTGATCATAAAAATTTTTTTTACAAAATTCCGCCAGTATAATTTGCTCGAGGAGTCCGCTACCACCATCAGTTTTGTAGGGTAGTATTCTTGATAACACCCTGCTATCTGCTACTAAATAACCCACCCTAAGCGCTGGTGCGACAGATTTTGAAAAGGAACCACAATAAATTACCCTTCCTTCAGTATCCAATGATCTTATTGAAGCTGGCCTATTCCCACCCCACATCAAATCCGCATAACAATCATCTTCGAAGATTGGCACGTTAAATTTTTGGGATAGCTGTAATATTTTGATTCGCTTTTCGAGAGATAAAATAGTCCCGGTGGGATTTTGTATTGTTGGAATAGTGTATATGTACCGGGGTACAATATTTTGGCGTCTCAAATCAATCAAGATATGTTCTAGATGCAAAGGATCCATTCCATCTTTATTTACCCTAACTCCCTTCACTGTAATATTCAACCTCTGAAGCCTACTAAAAACTCCTCCATACGAGCACTCTTCAACAATCACTGTATCCCCTGGCTTTAATAAGGTAGCATTGACTAAATCTAGGGCTTGCAAAGAGCCCGAGACAATGAGGATGTCATCTGCAGAGCACTCCATTTTGGCTCCATTGGACAACTTTTCAATTATGAATTTCCTCAAAGGAAGATATCCGAGTGGGCCGGAACAATTATATTTAACCAAATTTTTTCCGTTATAAAGGATTGCGCTCCGGGCAGCTGTTTCTAACTGTTGCAGGGGTATTAATTCCTCATCATTATGCCCTCCTACAAAATTGAACTCTGGAAATCCACCCCATCTCGCGGAAGAAGCAAGGCTATTATCGTGTACGAAATCATCTATATCAAACATTTGATTATTTAAATCCAGGAAACTTTATAGTTTAATAATATACTATATTATCCTTTTGTAGCTAATGATGAAATTTGCGAAATAAATTATTTTTAGTTACCTTAATCGGTAATATAATTTATGAAAAATAATTTTTCTCAAGGTAATTATACGTTAGTTGCTATTAAGAAGTGATTTTTCAAATTATGTTAATTCGTTAATGAATTTAGCATGTTTTCCTTAAAGGTGTTTACCGAGTATGAAAACCATAATCTTATGTATCATGTGTCTGTTAACTAATCATGTCTTTGGTGAATGGGTTAACATAGAGCAATCTTCATCTAGTACGCAATGGAATTTACCACCACAATCAGCCGGTCAACATAAATATGTATGGCAAAGATATCTAGTAAAAAAAAACGGAGACACTTTCCGAATTGTTCAATTAACCAAGTATGACTGTTATCTTCTCAAATATTATTTGGTAGAAGCCAAAAGTAAAAAAAACAATGAAGATCCAATAGCTTTACCTAATCCAGCGACTTGGTACTCAATAATTCCAAACAGTGATGACCACAAAACATTAGTAAAGTACGGAGTTTGTCCTGATCGAGACGTGGGAAAATAATATTTTTTATATTCGATATTGATACATTAGTATTAGAGAAATAAATTATATATTCAAGGATGCATGGCTCGAAATTTTATCTATTTATCTGTGCGCTAGTACTTTTTGATGACAATTCCAACAATACTCGAAATTACCAGGGTTATACTCTCCACAAGAATTGCACAGTATATCTTCAACGCTTATGTGTTTATCGAATTCCTCTATAATTACTCTTGCGTTAGCATAATCTGAATCTTGTTGAATCCAAACTTCAGGATAAACTTGGTTGAGAGGTATTTCGCCAGTAGCACCGATGGCACTTTGATTCAAAATTTTGCTTGAAATTCTTTCCGAAGAAAGCAGATCGTTTACAATCTGAGCATCGATGAGGTTTGCCGCAAGATAAACTAATCGCACTATTTTACTCTTCGTTATAAGTCAACACTGTTTAATCACAAATTTTCATTCTATTATATAAAGACATTATTGTAGATAGCAATATATACTATCTTCATATATCCAACGATTATTTATTATCTATAATTATGTTATAACATTTAGCGGAAGATAAGTTGCCATTTCTCTCCAAAAACACTTTCCTCTATTTCCGTATAAATATGAAAAATAGCACATTAACTACAGTAATTATCTCCTTAATTTTGAACACATCGGTTTCGATTTCTCAGGATAGTCTTAAAACTTATATTTTTTGCCAAGGAATACCTAATCGACATTTGGCTCTTGAGACTAACAGTAATGTAATAGCGGAAACATACATTGGCTTTGACATGAGTCAGGGAAAGTTAAAAGTTGTAAACGTTACCCATAAAATCATAGAAAAAAATAATAATGAAATAATATGGCTCAATGACAGCAATCCCAAAAACCGCTTAGAGTTTACTTTCAATTTTGTCAGTTTAAGTCTTACTATTAAAAGTGATTCAAGGATAAAATATAACTGTTTCTTTTTTGAATCTGAAGCTCAATATAATTCTTCTATAAAAAAAGAAAAGCAAGATATTAAAGATCGCTTATTGATTTATTGAAATAAATATGTCCAAATTTTTTTCAATCAAAACATTCATTTTGCGTTAACAGATTAAAAATTTTTGACAAGTCTCTTTTCTCTGACTTTCTTTTAGTTTGCCATATGACATGTTCGTTATTACCTCTTTTTTCATCTATAACAATGCCCCATAGTGGGTCAACTTTGTTGGGAACAATTGAATATCTAACGTCTATAATATAGTTATTCGCTTTAATAAACCCTAGATAATTGTTTGAAAACCAACGGAATCTTTCAATATCTAAAGCTTGTTGACTATTTTTATTTAAATTTGGCAAGTGCTTATTCAAATTAAATTTTTCAACACTCTCACCTGCACAAAATAAAGTTCGATATGTTATTCGAATCGCATCAACATAAAACATCCCATCATATTCGTAGATAGTCTTCCAAACTATCAGATTACCAATACTCGGTTTAACTGTTACCTGATCAGGAAAATGCTTTCTTTCCTTAATTATGTTTTTAACAATCTCCAGGGCTCGTTGATTTTGTACTAAACCTAGTGTCAAATATCCAAAAATCCAAGCTATACAAAATATCGAAATTATTTTTTTTCTCGTTATGATGAACAGACTGAGTAAAAATATAATAGTTAGAGTGAAGACCGGATCGACAATTGATATTATGTTCCATGCAACCCTTTGGTTAGAAAAAGGCCAAAATAGAACTGTTCCATACGAAGTGCATGCATCTAGCAACCCGTGAGTACCATAACCAATCACAGAAATTAGATAAG
>CACKOO010000040.1 GCA_902601765.1 Hydrogenophilales bacterium
CTCGCTGTTTGTATTTCTCAGCATGAATCGACTGCCCTTTTCCGTATACTATTAGACAACCTGACATAAAAACAAGCCCCGTAAGGATTTTGGGAATTGAAGATATCCCAACTTGGTTGACCAAAATCCATATCAACCAAACAACCGTTAAATAAAGAGGGAAAGCTAATACATATTTAAGAATCTGCATCCATTTTCCAGGCTTGGGAACAAATTTCAGTAATTTCGGATAATATGATAAGAGTAAATAGGGCGAGGCCATACCAACTCCAATGCCAGAAAAAATGCAAAAGCTAATTAGGAAAGGTTGCATTACTGAGACTCCAATAGCAGTCCCCATAAATGGTGCAGTGCATGGTGTTGCGACAATGGTTGCTAAAAGTCCGGATAAATAAGCGCCGATGTACTTTTTATCTGTATCGATTGACCCAGCTATTTTTTGTACCGAACCACCAAATGTAAAAACATCCATTAAATTTAACGCTAGGGCGAAAAATAGTAAGATTAATACCGTAATAACTATGGGAGATTGAAGTTGATAGCCCCAACCAATTTCAACATTACGGCTTACGAGAAACTCCATTACTGAAAAAATAATCCAGAAGGAGCTCACTATTCCGAAGGAAAAAAGTAGACCTTGTAGTCTGATCTCGCCAGAGTTTGATTTTGCTTTTTCCACAAAGCTTAATATTTTTATACTAACTATAGGAAAAACACAGGGCATAAAATTCAGAAGGAACCCACCAAGTAGTGAAAAAATTAGTACGGAAAACAACGTGATATCAGAATAATTTTGATTTTCTTGTTTCGGATTTAAATTCTTTTTATTAATACCTAAGATAATTTTACTTTTCGATCCGTCGTTGAATCCAGGTGTGGCAGAAAGTGTTCCAGTTAGTGAGGGATTTTCTGAGTTTCCCTCCGAATTAAGAGCAATTTTAAGATGCCAAAAGTTTTGTTTTTTAATCAGAATTTGTGGTGATTTATCATCGATCACCATTTTTTCATCAGGGAAAAAAACCAAGTCGCTTAAATTAGAAGCAACTCTATCTGGGATTCGGATATTCCAATAGTCTTTAGAAAGCCATATCTCGGAGTCTCGGGGATTAATATTTACAGGAATAAGTTCTTTTGCTTTTTTGATCTGTTGGCTTTCACTAGCATTTAATTTTACATTAGGTGCAATATTTACATACTTCCGTATTTTTTTTTGCCCTGGAATACATATTTCTTTACACGCTAACCATTCGACTGTAGCTTCTATTTTTATTTTACTAAGTTTAGTATTTTGGGGTACTTTAATAGTAGAGATTAACATTACTTCTTTTTCGTATCCGTAATTGACTAAAGATCCGACGAGAATTTTTTTTGGCGCAGGCCATGGCGATTCCCAAATTATATAATTTTTAGGTATTTTCCACTTTATGCGCGTTGCATATCCGGAATCTCCAGGGTTTTTCCAGTAGGTGTGCCATCCATTTTGCATGGATAAATTGACCCCTACATTGATCTCGCCTCCAGGTCTTACCGAGGTTTTATCGGCAATGAGAGTGACTTCAGCCTCCGGGACATTTGCCAACGTTAAATTTGTGACACTTGTAAAAGCTAAAATGATTAAGTAAAAATAATATTGCATAGTTTTCATTTTACAATTAAATACAGTAAATTGTTCTAGTTATTATATGACTATTAAAAATATGAACTACCATCTATTTCGCATAGCCAAAATATTAAACGAGCATGAATATCAGAATGTTATTGATATTAGTAAGAAACTTACAATTTCCCCATCGACTGTGATGGACGCATTGAAAGAGCTTGAGAGCTATAGATTTCCATTCCAGCATTCAAAATCTCAGGGTTATCGTCTGGCTTATGCGATTACATGGTTATCTGAGAGATCTATTCGGTCAAAATTAGGTTCTATCAAAGAAAAATATATGATTGAGCTTATTGAAACAACAGAATCCACGAATACAGATCTAGTCTTACGATCACAATCTACAGATGTTGAATTGGTTCCAACGGTTAGAGTGGCGGAATTGCAAACAAAAGGTCGGGGAAGAAGGGGCAGATTCTGGTTAAGTGGTTTAGGAAGTTCCTTAACTTTCTCAGTTATGAGAACGTTAAAATTACCTCCCAAAGAGATATCTGGTTTATCACTTGCTGTGGGAGTTTCCGTAATTACAGCTTTGGAAAAATTAGGTGGAACTGAATTTTATCTAAAATGGCCAAACGATATAATCCGGAAAAATAAAAAAATCGGAGGAGTATTAGTTGAAGTAGGCAAAATTACCCCGTTGGAAACTTCAATAATAATCGGAATTGGTATAAATGTAAGGGGATATCACCTTATAGATGATAGCATCTCTCTGTCCGCATCTGATTTATATTCTGGAGGGATCAATTTAGATCGTAATTTAATTTTATCCTCAATAATCGTTGAACTCGATCAAGTTTTAATACAATTTTCGGACCATGGCTTTGAAGCATTAAGAGAGTCATGGCAACGTAGGCATTATTACGAGAATAAATTAGTTCAATTAATTTTAAATAATCAAAAAAATCTATTAGGATTGGTTAAAGGTGTCACTTCTCGTGGTGCTTTACGAATAGAAAAATCTGGTCAAATAATAGAATTCACTGTTGGAGAAATTAGCTTGCGTGAGGTAAATAAAAACTAGATATGATCCAAAATAAAAAAATTCTGGCGATCGACTCCGGGAATAGTAGATTAAAGTGGAAAGCTGATTTCAAAGTAAGCGATAAGAGTACAGGGTCAGTCTCTATTAAGGAAATTCCTGATTTAAATAATAAATGGAAAAGCTTCGAAAAACCCGATATTTGTATCATTGCTAATGTTGCCGGACCCAAAGTGGGTAAGGCTTTATCTTTAATCTGTAAAAATCTTTGGGGTTGTGACCCAGTTTTTGTGATGGGTAGTCTCCAGTGTTGTGGTGTAACTAATTGTTATAAAGATCCCGAAGCTTTAGGTGCCGATAGGTGGGCCGCATTAATTGCCACTCATGATTTAGCGATAGGGGATTGTTTGGTAGTATCGTTGGGGACAGCCTCTACCATTGATATGCTGTATGAAGGTGGTAGGTTTGTGGGTGGCATAATAATGCCAGGTTTTGATTTAATGACTAGTTCTTTATCTAATAAAACTTACGCATTATCAGATACAGCCGGATCTGTTTCAGCGTTTCCGCAAAAAACTATTGACGCAATTACGACGGGAATATATCGAGCCACTGTAGGAGCAATTAACGAAATGATATCGCAAATGATGCTTGATAGAAAATCAAGGCCAAAAATTGTTCTCAGTGGAGGTAATGCAAGTCGTGTGGTAAATCAATTTCCCGATAATAGTGTAGTGCGTAAAAATTTAGTTATCGATGGATTAATTATAATAGGAAAAAAATTAATATGAGACTAATTCTAATAATTCTAATAATTATTAATTTTGTATTAGCTACTTTCATAATAATCGGAGAAGACGACCATGATTCTATTATTAACAATTTAGATTCTTCAACAAAAGAAAATAATCAACCTGCAGCAAAGGGTAATTTACAGATAAAAGAAAAGATTGAGCAGTCCTGCTGGGTATGGAGTGTTTTTTTGCTCGACTCGAATGAAGATTATAAAAAATGGGCTTCTAAAATTAACCCTATGTTTGAGATTAAAACTGATAACTCAACAGCAAAATGGTGGGTATATCTTCCTCCTCAAAGGTCTTTGGACGCAATGACTGAAAAATTAGTGTTGTTGGAATCTAACGGTTTCAAAGTATATCCTAATACAACCCCAGGGAAAATGCGTTGGTCTATTTCAATGGGGCGTTTCTCTGAGGAATCGGGCGCTCGACAGTTTATAGTCAAACTGAAAAAAATAGGATTACATTCGGCTGTCTTAAATAAAGATACGAGAAATTTTAAAAGAATATTTATAGAAATAATGACTCCACCAACTGAGATTGATAGTTTCGAACTAAACAGGTTAAAGGATATTCATCTGAGCTCAGAGTTCCAGAAAATAAGATGTGATGAGATTTAGAATCGAATTCCATATCTCGTCGTTACAGAAGTTACTTACTTTTGAAAGTTCCGTATTACGGTTATCAGATTGTTTGTTGATTGATCATTATCCTGAGATTCATTTTGATTAGTCAGAATATTAAAGATATCCTGCGATAAAGTCTTTCCTAATTCCACCCCCCATTGATCAAATGAGTTTATGTTCCAAATGACTCCTTCACAAAAAGTTTTATGCTCGTAAAGCGCGATTAAAGCACCCAGTGATTTTGGATTTATAGATTTCATAATCATGGTATTGCTAGGACGATTACCCGGTAAAATCATATGAGGAGCAAGCTTGGAGACTTTATTATCCGAATATCCGTCACGATATAATTTATTTTTCACTGACTCCACATCCTTCCCCTCCATAAGAGCTTTAGATTGTGCAAGACAATTCGCAATCAATAAATTTTGTTGCTCTATGGCTTTTATCATAGTTTCTGGGTAATATCCCTCTTGAGAATCGATAACTAATATAAAATCACATGGTGTGATAGTAGAGCTTTGATGAAGGTGTTGTCCAAAAGCATGCTGAAAATTTGTTCCTATATCACCCCAAATGATTGCACTGGTGTTATAAGACACATCGGTTCCTGCTCGATCGACACTTTTCCCATTACTTTCCATAACTAATTGCTGGAGGTATTGTGGCAGCAAAGCTAGAGAATCC
>CACKOO010000041.1 GCA_902601765.1 Hydrogenophilales bacterium
GTTAAGGCATTATCTAAAAAATATTCCGGCATTAAATGCCTTCTATTTGAAGTTGCATAGATTAAAACATTTTTAGGTATCGCCAAAACTGAGCCGTCTAAAACAGCTTTCATTGCCTTGTAGCCAGGGTCACTGGCTTCGAATGATAAGTCATCGCAAAAAATTAGGAACTTGTATTCAGAAGAACTAAATATATCCAGCATATCCGGCAAATCAATCAGGTCGTCCTTCCCAACTTCGATTAGTCGTAGCTTCTTTTTAGAGTATTTATTGAATATTGCTTTTACTATCGACGATTTTCCTGTGCCTCTTGCACCTGTCAATAACACATTGTTTGCGGGGCGACCATCTACAAATTGCACTGTATTTTGGTCTACTATGTTTTTCTGCTTTTCTATGCCTTTTAGATCTCCTGTACTTATTGTATCGATGAGATTAATTGGCTGAAAGTTTGGCCTCCCTCCAAATTTTTTGCGCCACCGGAAAGCAAAATGCTTATCCCAGTCGGGAATTTCTACTGCACCGGAAGAAATCCTATCTAGGCGATCCAATAATTTATCCAACTTTGAAAAAATCTCGTCTGATGTCATAAATTTAACTCCGGTAATCAGCATTTATACTAACGTAATCATGAGAAAAATCACAAGTCCAAACCTGACATACGGCATTCCCTCTAGACAGGTTAATATTCAGAGAAAACTCATCTTTTTTCATTATCTTACCTGCCTCAATTTCATCATAATTGACCGACATTTCACCTCTTTCAAAGATCACTAGACTATCTATGCTAACTGTTATTTTCTTTATGTTTAATTCCCGGATATCTGTTTGACCTATAGCAGATAATATACGGCCTAAGTTGGGATCCTCTGCAAAAAAAGCTGTTTTTACAAGAGGTGATTTCGCAATTGAATAAGCGACTTTCTTGCATTCCTCTAAACTCCGGCCGCCCTCTACTTCTACTGTTACAAGTTTCGTAGCCCCTTCTCCATCTTTCACGATCATTTTAGCGAGTTCTATTGCTACCTTCTCTATAGCTTCGTAAATTAATTTGTAACGAGGGTCACCTGAACTTTTTATAATGGGGTTGTTCGCAGTTCCAGTGGCAATTAATAAAAAACTATCGTTGGTTGACGTATCACCATCGACAGTAATGCAGTTAAAACTACTTTCTACCACGCTACTAATTATTTCATCTAGTACTGAAGCATTAATCTTAGCGTCCACAGCGATAAAGCCGAGCATTGTAGCCATATTAGGATGGATCATACCGGATCCTTTAGCGATTCCAGTTATGGTTATCGAGATTCCCGAAAGACTCACTTTTAAAGATAAGCCTTTTGATATAGTGTCAGTGGTCATTATTGCCTCTGCTGCTTGACGCCAGCCATTGGAAACCAGGTTCTCTACTGCAGTTGCTAAGGACTTAATAATTTTTTTTCGCGGAAGCCGTTCCATTATCACTCCCGTTGAGAATGGTAGAATTTGCGAAGGGGTAACTTTGAGTATTGTGGCTAACTCCTCACAAACCTTAAAAGCATCTTCAATTCCAACTTGGCCCGTGCCAGCATTAGCACATCCAGTGTTGACTACAAGAGCTCTAATATCGTTGTGTTTGAGATTTTTTAGAGCAAGGTGAACAGGAGCAGCTTTGAAACTATTTTGGGTAAATACTCCTGATACTACTCCGCCTTCTGCAAGACGAATAACTAACAAATCCGGGGCCTTTGAATTTCTGAGCCCCGCCGAAACTACTCCTAGTTCTATTCCCAAAACAGGAATTAATTGCCGCATATTGCACAGTTTCCTTTTTGAATGAATGACGATAGACAATAAATTATTAGGATATCTTGCCGTGGCATTGTTTATATTTTTTTCCGGACCCACAAGGACACGGCTCGTTTCTGCCTACTTTTACCTTATCCCTAACGAAGGGCTGAACTTTATTACCTTTTTCATCATTATTAAGAGGTGACTCAGGAATTCCTGGTAAACCCTTATGATCTGGGTGATTATAGTCAATATCCTTGAATGCTGGACGTTCCTCTGCTACCGCTTCTACATCAGAGGCACTCTGGATATTGACTTTCATTAAAACCTGGGAAACCTCATCTCTAATCATCTCGAGTAGCGTTGCAAACAATTGAAACGCTTCTTTTTTATATTCTTGCTTTGGGTTTTTAGCAGCGTATCCTCTGAGGTGAATGCCTTGCCGTAGGTAATCCAAAGCCGCTAGATGCTCCCTCCACCGACCATCGAGACTTTGCAATATAATAGCTCTTTCATAGGTATTCACAACATCGGAGGGAACTTGCTCCATTTTCTTGTGGTAAGCAGCATGCGCAATTTTAATGATTTTCTCAATTATTAAGGCATCGGTAATCTCATTATCATCTGAAAGCCATTTTGCTGTTTCCAGCTCCAAACCGAGCTCACCAAGCAATGCTTTGTCAAGTCCGTTTAAATCCCACTCCTCCTCCAAGGCATTTTCAGGCACAAACTGGTAAACCGTTGCAGCTATAGCACCTTCTCTAGTAGCCCTTATCATTTCGGAAATATTATCGGTTTCTAATATCTCATTACGCTGTTCGTAAATAACTTTACGTTGGTCGTTGGACACATCATCATATTCCAACAATTGCTTACGAATATCAAAGTTTCTCGCCTCTACTTTTCTTTGGGCATTTTCGATAGCTTTCGTTACCCATTGGTGCTCAATCGCTTCTCCCGCAGGCATTTTCAAGCGATCCATTATCCAAGAAACTCTGTCCGATGCAAAAATCCGAAGAAGTGGATCTTCCAAACAGAGAAAGAATCTACTGGCCCCAGGGTCTCCTTGCCTCCCTGAACGACCTCTCAATTGATTATCAACTCGCCGGGACTCATGTCTTTCCGTGCCAATAATACATAACCCGCCAGCCGCTACAACTTCATCGTGCAATTTTTTCCAATCAGCTTTGATTTTATCTACCTGGAGATTTTTCTTCTCCAAAGATAAATCACTTTGCTCAATTTCATTTATTTCTGGCTCTGGGTTACCTCCCAAAACAATATCTGTCCCGCGACCAGCCATGTTGGTGGCTATAGTAATCATTTTAGGTCGACCAGCCTGGGTAATTATTTGTGCTTCTTGAGCATGTTGTTTAGCATTTAATACTTGATGCTTAAGTCCAAATTTTTTTAATCTCATTGATAATAATTCGGAATTTTCTATGGATGTGGTACCTACCAACACAGGTTGATTATTGTCGTAGCAGCTTTTTACCTCACCCACAATAGCGTCATATTTTTCCTCAGCAGTTTTATAAACTTTATCCATATGATCAGCACGGATCATACTTTGGTGTGTTGGCACTATCACAGTTTCCAAGCCATATATTGATTGGAATTCAAAAGCCTCAGTGTCAGCAGTACCGGTCATACCACCTAACTTTCCATACATTCGGAAATAATTTTGAAAAGTTACTGATGCTAATGTCTGGTTTTCTTTTTGAATGCTAACATTTTCCTTGGCCTCAACTGCTTGGTGTAATCCTTCAGACCATCTACGGCCAGCCATTAGCCTTCCAGTAAATTCATCGACAATTATAATTTCACCGTTTTGAACCACATAGTTTTGATCTTTATGAAACAAATTATGGGCTTTTAAACTGGCGTAGAGATGATGCACTAAACTAATATTAGCCGCATCATACAAGCTAGTATTTTTCGGGAGAACTCCTAAATCAGCCAGTAACCTCTCTGCATTCTCATGTCCTAATTCGGTGAGTAAAACTTGATGTGACTTTTCGTCTACGTGGTAATCTCCGTCGCCAGATTCTTCATCACCCAAAATCAACTTAGGGGCGATAGAATCCATTCGTTTATACAAATCCGTGCTATCATCTGCCTGTCCGGAAATAATCAAAGGTGTTCTAGCCTCATCTATCAATATTGAGTCTACTTCGTCGATAATAGCAAACGACAAGGGTCTTTGTACCCTGTCTTGGGTCTCAAAAACCATGTTATCTCGTAGATAATCGAAACCAAATTCGTTATTTGTTCCATAAGTTATATCTGCTTCATAAGCCTCTCGTTTCAAAGCTGGATCGGTCTGAGGCAAATTAACACCCACGCTAAGATCAAGAAAATTATAAATTTTCCCCATCCATTCAGCATCTCTTTTTGCGAGGTAGTCATTAACCGTGACAACATGTACGCTCTCACCACTCAAGGCGTTTAAATATGCAGGTAAAGTCGCGGCTAGAGTCTTTCCCTCACCCGTCCTCATTTCGGCGATCTTGCCATTATGGAGGGCCATACCCCCTATAAGTTGTACGTCAAAATGGCGCATACCTAAGGTTCTTTTACTGGCTTCTCTTACTGTAGCAAATGCCTGAGGGAGAATATCATCTAAACTAG
>CACKOO010000042.1 GCA_902601765.1 Hydrogenophilales bacterium
AAATCAAACTATAAAAAATTATTCCAGCCGCCAAAATTACTCCAGCTTGAAAACCTCCACCCGGTCCGAAGTCACCGTGAAACTGGACATAAAGAGCAAATACCATTATGAAAGGGATCATCATTTTTGCTACTATGCGAAGCACTCGGTCATAATTTTTCATTTAATCTTCCTCATTTTTTCGACGACGACGAAGCAGAGCAATTACCCCTACTCCAGCGGTGAAAATTACGGTTGTCTCACCGAGCGTGTCAAACCCTCTGTAGCTAGCTAGCACAGCCGTTACGATATTAGGGACTCCAGTTTCAATGGGTCCTTCGTTAATATATCTTGGTGCGACGTGTTGGTGGATTACACTATTAGGACTACCGAATTCCGGCAACCCCCACGTGCCGTAAATTAACAGACCGGCAGTAATAAAGGCTATTGTCATCGGCAGCAGAGGTTTTCTAAGAGGAGCAGCGTTCTCGCCTCGGGTTAGATATAGTGTTCCCAAAAGTAACACAGTCGTTATGCCTGCTCCAACTGAGGCTTCAGTCATCGCTACATCTACTGCATCCAACACGACTAGGACTGTCGCCATTAGAAAACTGTAAAGAGATCCCAGAATCACAATTGCAAATAGATTTTTGGTTCGAGCAATAGCTACAGTGGTAATAGCCATCATAAAAAGCAATGATGTGTTAATTAAAGTATCAATTATTCTTCGCCTTTTTAGAAAAGTGACTAACACCTTTTATTTTCGCTGCACGGGCTAAAGCATGAGTAGCGGTGGGACTCGAAAAGAAAATTAGTAATAATATGAAAAGAAGTTTCACACTAACCAGACTCAGTCCTGCCTGCAAAAGCATCCCCAAAATCAGAAGGCCCGCTCCTAAGGTTTCAATTATGCTTGCGGCGTGAAGTCTCGTAAAAAAATCTGGCATTCTAAGCAGGCCTATACCACCTACAACACAAAAAGTGCCCCCGAGAGTTAAAAACCCCCAGCTAAGTATATCGATCCAGTCAATCATGTTTACTCGAGCCCTCTTCGTCACTATCCCCTAGATCACCAAATCGGAAGAATTTTAAAATGGCTATCGTGCCAATGATATTTAAAAGCCCATATATAATGGCCAGGTCAAGAAAATCAGGACGGCCACTCAGAAAGCCATAGACCGCAATAAGTAAAACGGCGACGGTTCCGGCAGTATTGACCGCCTGTGCCCTATCAAAGATAGTTGGCCCTTTTACCGCTATTATGAGGCTGGCACCTAGGGTCAATAGCAGGCAAATTGCAGCAAATTCAAACATTAATTGTTTTCACTCCAGTCCAGAAACTCTTTTATCCATTTCACCTCGTTCCAATTCTAGTATTCCTTCTTTGGCAAAACTGGTGCGTCGCCAGGTCTTAATAAAACACGAATAACAACATAACCAATGTACATAGCTGCAAGCATTAGCCCGGGAATAATGGCTCCCATGTAAAGTTGTACAACAGACACTCCAGCTTGAGAACCATAAAGTATCAGCAAGACACTCGGAGGAATCAGAATACCTAAACAACCACCGGCAGCGATCGATCCTGCTGATAAACGCACGTTATAGCCCGCTTTGAGCATAGGTGGCAAAACCAAAAGCCCCATCAGAGTTACCACTGCTCCAATGATACCGGTAGCAGCTGCAAACATTGCGCACGTAAGGATAGTTGCAACTGCCAGGGCTCCAGGCACCCCCGACATCGCCACCTGTAAGCTTCTGAAAAGCCGATCAATAATACCTGACCGCTCAACTATGTAACCCATGAAAATAAACAATGGCACAGCAATAATAACGTCTAAGGTCATTACTCCATAAGTGCGGTTTACCATTGTAGCAAAGACAGGATTTTCCAAGAAAGGAATGCCCGGCTTTCCAAAAGCGATAAATCCAAACAACATACCTAGGCCTATCAGTGTGAACGCTATAGGAAAACCAAAAATTATCGAACAAATTATCATTCCCAACATCACCATTGCTAGGTGCGGATGGGTGATTTGCGATGGGGGTGGTAGAAATAAGATATAGGCTAAAACCACTAAACCAACGATACTAAATCCGATGGTTTTCGCATCAAACGTTATCAAACGCAAGTTACTCATTTTGATTGCCCTCCACTTACCTCAACATCTTCTATTGTCGCCTTCAGATCGTCAACATTATCCTCTGCCACATCATCCGGGCGTGGAGGCCAAATTCCAGTTTTAATACACACAATACATCTATTAATTTCTGAGATTCCTTGCAGCAAAAGAAGTAGACCAGCAACAGGAATAACAACTTTAAATGGATAAACCGGCACACCCGAGGACGTTACACTAGACACCTCCGCATTAGCTATCGAATTACCGGCAAACTTAATGCCCGCATACACTAAGGCAATTATTCCTGGAAGAAAAAACAAAAAATAAAGCACTAGATCAAACCATGCTTGTGTTTTAGGACTTAATGTTCGGTATACCATGTCAGCCCTAACATGCCCTCCTCTGGATAACGTGTAAGCTCCGGCCATCATAAACATAGTCCCGTAAAGTATATAAGCTACGTCAAACCCCCACTGTGTTTGGTTATTAAGCAGATATCGCATTATCACGTCATAACAAACAATGAGTGTTAAAATCAGAACGCACCACGCGAATACCTTGCCAGACCATTCGCTTAAGAAATCTATCACAGGTTGTAATTTTTCCACCGCGCAACTACCCTCCCAAGACCATTTAAAAACATAGAAGCGGGCTTTCCAGCCCGCTCCAATTTATTTGCCTTATTCTTTTAATAATCATCCAAAGTAATGATCGAACGCCTGCTTTGGACTAGCAACGAAAGTAGTTTGATATGCTACTGCTCTTTTCATAAAATCTTTTTGAGAGTTTACTATTTTGGTAAAGAGCGGATTCTTCTTGCCTCTGTCCTCGATAATCTTATCCCATGCTTGGAGTTGGGCCTTCAATATATCATCCGGGGTCTTGATAAACTTTACACCCCTTTCGTCCCGCAGTTCGACATATTTTTTTGAATAAAGATCAATCGTATGCCAGCTCATTTGAGCAGACGCAGCTTTTGACGCTATTTTCCAAATTGCACGATATTGCTCTGGAAGACCATCCCAAACTCTTTTGTTAAGGAGAACTTCAAAAAATTCAGAGGGTTGATGATAACTTTGTACCATACATACTTTCGATACGTCGGGGAATCCTAAAGCCAAATCAGACGCTGGGTTATTAAATTCTGCCGCATCAATTACACCTCGCTCCAAAGCAGGTACAATTTCCCCGCCCGGAATGGCTACTACAGACGCACCCATGTTTTTAAAAACATCTATCGCAAGACCAACCGTCCGATATTTAATACCTTTAAATTCCTCAGCTGACTTTACTTCTTTTCTAAACCAACCAAGGGGCTGCATCATCATTCCGCCATAGGCGAGTGGAACCACATCAAGGTTTAGTACGTCGTTGTACATTTCGGTATAGAGCTTTTGGCCGCCTCCGTATTCGAGCCAAGCTAAGATCATGTTAGCGTCAGCTCCTAGATATGGACCAGTTCCAAACAGCGAAAGAGCATCATTTTTCCCGTACCAATACGCAGGAACAGCATGGCTGCCATCCAAAACCCCTTGATGAACAGCATCTGCCTGGTCCAGAGCACCAACCACAGCGCCAGC
>CACKOO010000043.1 GCA_902601765.1 Hydrogenophilales bacterium
GTCCTCTGGGCCGATGGAACCAGTAAATGTAAATTTACTAAGAGCGAGGTCTGCGTCTGTAGCAGCGGCTGGGCTAATGACATATACAAAAAAACCAGAGGAGCTGAGGAAAAGAGCGGACTCTTTGTTTGGAATGCTAGCGTCTGGCAATTTAAAAGCCCGTATCAAGCAAATCCTTCCATTTGAACAGGTTGCAAAGGGCCATGAAGAATTAGAAAATCGCAAAACGGTAGGGTCTACGATTTTTACCTTATAGCAAAAGTGATGTTTTACATATTTGGGTAGTTCGGCCCCCCCCCCTCCTTCTGGAGCTACCCAGTTAATATTTTGGGTGGGATCTTTTATGTCGCAAGTTTTGCAGTGCACACAGTTTTGGGAGTTAATTTGCAGTCTAGCTTCTTTTTTTGGTTCTTTAATAATTTCATATACGCCTGCGGGACAGTATCGTTGTTCTGGTGAATCATAAAGCTCTAAGTTCGTCGTAATGGCATTCTCTGGGTTTTTCAAGTGAAGGTGAATTGGTTGATTCTCCGCGTGATTAGTGTTTGAAAGAAAAACTGAGGAAAGCTTGTCAAATGTAAGAATCCCATCTGGTTTAGGGTAGTGAATGGTTTCGCTATCCTTTTTAAGAACTAGTGTTTTGTGATCTGGTTGGTTGTGTCGGAGAGTCCAAGGAGCCTTGCCCCTAAATATTAATTGATCAATACCCACCATGATAGATCCCAATCTTAAACCCCTAGACATCCATGGTTTAAAATTTCTCGCTTTGTGAAGTTCGTCATATAACCAAGATTTATTAAATTTGTTTGTGTAATTGGACAATTCATCCTGTTGTCTTCCAGCTGAGACCGCGTGGAACGCAGCCTCAGCTGCGAGCATTCCAGATTTTAGCGCGCAGTGGCTACCTTTTATCCGAGAGACGTTGAGAAAGCCAGCATTGTCTCCAATTAAGCATCCTCCGGGGAACGTTAGCTTGGGCAAAGATTGGATGCCGCCTGCCGCTATAGCGCGCGCTCCATACGAAAGCCTTTTCCCATTAGTAAAAAACTTTTTTATATAAGGGTGGGTTTTGTATCTTTGAAATTCCTCAAAGGGTGATAAATATGGGTTTTTGTACCCGAGCCCTACAACAAAGCCGACCGCCACTTGATTTTTGTCCAGGTGATAGAGGTAGGAACCTCCGTAAACATCATTTCCTAAAGGCCATCCAGCGGTATGAATAACCAAACCTTCTTGGTGTACTTTGTCGTCGACTTCCCATAACTCTTTTAATCCAATTCCGTAGACTTGAGGGTTAACATCCTGGTCTAACCTGAACTTTGATATCAGTTCTTTCCCCAAATGGCCTCTACACCCTTCCCCAAAAAGAGTATATTTACCGACAATTTCCATACCTCTTTGATAACTGTCCGAGGGGATTCCATTTTTATCAAGACCCATATCACCCGTGGCTACACCGCGCACCTCTCCCTCATCGTTGTAAAGCACCTCTGTAGCAGCAAAACCGGGGTAAATTTCCACTCCTAAGGCCTCCGCTTGTTCCGCGAGCCATCTACAAGTATTGCCCAAACTAATTATGAAATTACCGTGGTTTTTAAAACAAGGAGGTAAAAGCCAGTTTGGTATTTTTATTGAAGAATTTTTGTTGAGAAAAACAAATCGATCCTCTTCAACCTTAGTAGACAGAGGAGCGCCCTGCTTTTTCCAGTCTGGCAAGAGCTCCCCGAGTGCCTTCGGGTCCATAACTGCACCAGATAGTATGTGGGCACCAACCTCAGACCCTTTTTCAAGGATACAAACAGAGAGCTCCTTATGGCTCTCTTGGCTTAACTGCTTGATTTTTATCGCAGCCCCGAGACCAGCTGGCCCAGCCCCCACAATAACCACATCGAATTCCATACATTCACGATCTGCCAATGCTGTGTCCTCTAAAACGCCTCCGATGTACAATGGAGTGGTGGATAGTATTTAAAGTTCTATAATAAAACATTTCTGAGATTATAAAGGGATGGTGCGAAATTTGGAACAAACGAGAAAAGCAGTTTTTGCGGAAACTATGAATATGCGATGGGGTGAGATGGATGCATTGGGTCATATGAACAATGTTTCGTATTTTCGGTATTTTGAAGAATCTCGAATTTCTTGGTTCAACAGCTTACCAATTAACTACAAGCCAAATGATCAGGGTCCGATACTTGCCAACATAAACTGTCATTTTGTAAAACCAGCTATTTACCCGATTAAATTTAAAGTAACCACGGCTATTGGCAAGTTGGGTAATACCAGTTTTATCATGTGGACTGATATTTTAGGTAAAAAAAAAGAGGAGTGTTTCGCGTCGGCCGAGGCCGTGATGGTTTGGATTGATATGTCCACTGGAAAACCTTGCCCGGTACCAAGATGGTTCAGAGATCTCTTTTAGTAGGTTGGGCGTACAATTTTTCGCCGTTTATATTTCTACCGTCCGGGCCTATTAAAAACAGGATTGTCGTCATTATATCATTAGGATCAGCTTGATTTTCAACTGCTTCCCCAGGGTAAGCTCTTTGATGTGTCGCAGTTTTTATAGCTCCAGGAACCAAAATATTAGACCTTATCGTGGAGTTGTGAATCAATTCTTTAGCCTGAGTATGCGCTAAAACCTCTAGAGCTTTTTTGGAAGCCGCATATTGTCCCCAATAAGTAGAATTTTGGTCTGCATGATCTTCTGAAACATGTATTACAGAGGCATCTTCAGATTCCAAAAGAATATCGAGGCAAGCTCTATTTATAGCTGCTGGTGCAAGAAGATTTACATTCATTGTGGTTTGCCAGCTTCTGAGGGACTGATATCTCAGTGGCGATAATTTATTTAGGTAAACTGCGCTATGAATAATTCCATCTAGACCACCGAGTTGTTTTTCAATTTCTGAAGCCATTTTTAGAAAATCGCTTTCCTCGGCTTGGTCAAAATCTAGGGTGATCGCCAAAGGTTCCCTTCCATTTTGTTCCAGAATTTGATCATAAACTTTCTCTAATTTATTGATATCTCTCCCGTGGATAACAACTGTTGCCCCAAAGGAAGAAAGTGACAACGCGCAGGCTTTACCAAGCCCTTGTGTCGCCCCTGTGATCAATATAACGCGTCCTTCTAGGAGGTTTTTCCGCGGTGAGTAGTTATTAAGGTTTCTCATTTTTTAGTATCATTTGTGCGCACTTGGTACCACTTATTACAGCCGCCTCTAAGGTTGCTGGATAATCGATTTCGGTATAATCACCTGCAATGTAAAAATTGGGGAGTTCTGTTACATTGCTTATATGTTGACGTTCAGGAGAGCATTGGATGGTAGCTTTTTTCTCTCTTATGACTTGTTGCCACTCAAAATCAGGAAACCTAAATTCTCTTTGGAGGTCGGAGTGAACTGCGGCTGCGAGTTCTTTATTTGTAAGACCTAAGTGATGTCCATCTCCACTAATTACAACCCCAATAATCCCTTTTTGCCCTAATAAAAACCCTCGGTCAAATGCCCACTGGCATACTCCTTTTTCTATCCCAACCATTGGATATGGTAGCCTAACGTGTTGTGGATATTGAAGATAGATGCTACAAATTGGTTGATACTCTAGTTTAAGCACATCTTGATTGAGTTTCTTTAGACATGAAATGCTTTTTGTTAATCGAAGTATTTGATTGGGAGCTACG
>CACKOO010000044.1 GCA_902601765.1 Hydrogenophilales bacterium
TTGCGGGACTTGCTCTATCATCTGGTCAAGCTGCAACAACATACGCGATACAAACTATTGCAGAAGCTGGGGACAATATTATATCTTCCAGCGCTCTATATGGTGGCACATATAATCTTTTTGCTCATACTCTGCCACAATCTGGCATTGAGGTAAGGTTTGCCGACTATAAAAATCTTGATTCATTTAGTAAATTATTTGATAACGACACAAAGGCGGTTTATTGTGAGTCACTCGGAAATCCACTGGGTAATATTTCAGACCTTGAGGCACTATCCAATATAGCGCATGAAAACGGAGTTCCCTTAATCGTTGACAACACTGTCCCAACTCCATATCTATGCAAACCATTTGAGTTTGGTGCAGATATTGTAGTTCATTCCTTGACAAAATACTTGGGAGGACACGGAACTTCAATTGGCGGAATAATCGTAGACTCTGGAAAGTTTAAATGGCAAGACCACAAACAAAAGTTTAACCGGCTTAACGAACCCGATCCATCTTATCATGGAGTTGTCTATACTGAGGCACTAGGAGAAGCGGCATTTATTGGCAGGGCTAGGGTTGTTCCCCTAAGAAATATGGGAGCTGCAATATCTCCGTTCAATGCTTTTTTAATACTTCAAGGTGTTGAAACGCTACCTTTGCGAATGGATCGTATTTGCGAAAACACTGAAATCGTGGCAAATCACCTTCAGAGCCATAGCAAGGTGTCTTGGGTAAAATACGCTGGACTTCCCAATCACCCTAACCACAATTTAGTCAAAAAATACATGAGATCAAAAGCCTCTGGAATCTTGACATTTGGTATTGTTGGAGGCGAAACCAGCGGGAGAAAATTCCAAGATGCTCTTAAACTAATTTCACGTTTAGTAAATATAGGGGATTGTAAAACACTTGCTTGTCACCCAGCTAGTACCACTCATAGACAACTTTCAGCTAAAGAATGGGAAAGTGCTGGAGTGACTGAGGATATGATAAGGCTTTCGATAGGTATTGAAAACGTGGAAGACATCATTACTGACATAAATCAGGCACTTGATAAAGCATAGTTCTATACGGATTTTCAGCGTAATGTTTGCCGAGCTTGGTGAGATTAAAATAAGAAATTACGTCAGGTTCGGCAATTTATTGGTTAAAAATTGTATTGCTTGGTAGTATTTGTGAAACCTTTTTAAAAAACTGACATCTCATTATCGTGATTTTCAAAAAGTTATTCAAAAAAAATCTTCCCGTGAAATCGAAGGAGAGTGAAATTCTGCAGGCAGTGGTCACTTTATTAGCTGAAGTTATGAGGGCTGATTTTAAAGTGGAAGATTCTGATATGTTCGTTTTTAAACAGATACTTAAAGACGTATACCGCGTAGATGATTCCGCTGCGAACTTTTTAATTGATGAAGCTTTAGCAATTGAAAACCGACCGACCTCTTACCATTCTTTTATTACCATCCTCAATAATGAGTTGTCATACGATGAAAAGGTGGTTTTGCTAGAAGGGTTGTGGAGGGTTGCATTAGCCGACAGATATATCGATAAGTATGAGGATCACCTAATTAGGAAGTTTGCACAACTTTTACACATATCCCACACTGATTTTATACTAAAAAAGAATCTGATTAAGAAGGACGCCAATAATGAATGAGAAAATTGCAATGCTTTTAACCTTGGCTTCACAGTTTCTAAGCCAACC
This sequence comes from Hydrogenophilales bacterium, assembly GCA_902601765.1. Taxonomy (GTDB): domain Bacteria; phylum Pseudomonadota; class Gammaproteobacteria; order Burkholderiales; family Eutrophovitaceae. The sequence goes on from CACKOO010000044.1 coordinate 1,691, forward strand.
CGTTCCACACGAAATGCCAACTGTTGACTACGTCCCGCAAAAAGTTTTACAACAAAAACTTTGCCCACAAAAAAACTGTAAAATTGAGGCCGTCCACGAGAGTGGTACCATTCTCTTGTCCAACACTACACTCGAGAAGGACGAAGTAATACATGACAGCATACTACTTCATGAGCTAGTTCACTATGTGCAACACAAAAGTGGTAAGATTTTAAATACGTGCGCCGGTCAGAGAGAAATGGAGGACCAGGCCTATGCCCTGCAAGAGTGGTACTTGAATGATAACGGAGTCTATCTAGGAGGACCAATTCGGTTTGGTGCTACAGAATTGATATGTAGTGAATCCTCTAATTAACTTTCTTCTCTTTTCGCCAAATTTACCTTCGGAACCCGATGTTCAACAATTACTTCTACACCACCTGAGTTACCGGAAGCGCTACCGCGGTTGACGTGGTTACTAGAAGCATTAGCCGCATCTCCTTGCCTGCTTCTTGATTTTTTCCTGCTTCTTTTTCGAGATGACGAGCCGGGCTTTCCGTGCGAAGACCGACTAGCACTATTCATTTTCGATGCATCAGACTGTCGGCCACGTTTAGAATTACCGCGTTTCCCACCGCCTTGTTTACCTCGCCGAAGCGATTCAATAAGCAAACGAGTAGTGTCTTGCCCATATTTGTAATCTTTTGGACTATCATTGGATTCTGGACCAATAACATTCAGACAATTTACCCCACTCTCTCTAAGGAATTCTGAAAGTAATTTAGCTGCCTGTCCTGGTTGTAGTTCGTCTGCATCTATAAGACGATAAGGTTTTCCTTGCTGAACACAATCATCCAAAGTCTCTTCAGCACACCCCTCCAGCACTTTGAAGAAAATTATAGCTGAGGCATCACTATCTAATACATTCTTTCGCACCCCTTCTCGATCATCAGAATTTTCTAACACAACGAGAGGATATTTTTCCGCGTCTGCCGTATCAACATGACTTTTTTGTGCATACCAGCCTCCACATGTAATGTTCATAGCTAGAGCTGCATCGAGCGCCCCTTTGGTTATACCCGATTGCCCGCCGGATATGATCTTTAAATTATTCACTCCTAAATCACCTTTCTAAGCATTTTCTTCATTTTGATTTTTCTTCATCATAAAAACTTTCCACCCAAATACCCGATGGCACAAGGTGTAGGAGTTTCATAAAGAAACTCAATTTACCCAGCGTACCAACTACCTGATTTTAGGTTATGGACCGTGGCGATAAATCAATTTTTTCAAGCAAAATTTTGACTCAAAAGTCATATTGTAATTAAACATATTTTTTTAATGCAGTAACAACAAGTATCTAAGGCAATTGTAAGCAAATTCCAAAGAGACTATTGCCTGCTATGGCGAAATTTCTCGGAGACGGCAACACTGTTTCGCCATTCCGACTACAAATGCTTATATATAATAGCCGGATGACTAAACATTTTCAGAGGAAAAACCTTCTTATTTCCTCGAGTCGTCTGCCGGGCATAACGAATTAAGACATAAATTAGCTTGTATGACAAGCTGGGAAGTAATTAATTTGCCACTTAAACATCAAAATCATTTGTAATATGTAAATTTTTGTTCAACAGTGGAGTAATATACAATTGTCTAAAATTGTTTTATATAACTATTGAGGCACTACCAATGACAGATACAAACAAAGGAAAAACAGATATTAAAATGAATCCTAACAATCTTTTTAGGGAAGAAGTTTTTACCGATAGAAAAACCGGCAGTTTGAAAGTGTTAACCCCAGTAGATATTGTTGGAAACCTTGATAAAAATCGTAGCATTATTTTTATGGGTGAAGCCCAGCTCATGACACCTATGGGGGCCATGCCGCTTTCGTTTCAGATAGACGCTGACAGTTTGGGG
>CACKOO010000045.1 GCA_902601765.1 Hydrogenophilales bacterium
TGCGTGACCGAATCTTCAAAGTTCACTCGACAAATAATACCAAATTCAAGATCGTCATTTTCAATCTGAGAAATTAGAAAACAATTCTATGCGATAAAAAAATTCTCGTTGGAACTGCTAAGGTTACTGTCTAAAACATAACCTCCTAAAGATACCCATTCATTTGACCCAAGTGAGCATTCCTCGTGAAGGTTCCTTTTAGATTCGCATAACAGAGTTCCTCCATCTTTAATATGTCAGCCTGGCAACGTAAGTGTATTACGCCTAGCCCTATGGCTACAACGATAATTACAAAATACTTTTTCGACTGGCTCGACCTCTGTAATACTAGGATAACTAGGTTGATTAATTTTATAATAGTCTTTTATTAATCTTTCATCAGAAATTATTATATTTTGCCTAGAAACTTCTAACCAAGGTCCAGCACAAAAAATAACCTTTTCATCAAGAATTTTTCCCATTAATTTTGAATTTTCTCCTATTTTTAAATTCATACTTACATAAATTAAATAGATTTGTGTAATGATAAATTTTTACTAAATATTGTTATAATATCCGAGCATAATCTTTAGAAAGAATAGAGAATAACCACTTTATATTGACCTAGGGAGTAGAAAATTGCCTAATAAAATGATTTTGCGCGGAATACTTTTGTTGATATTTTTTTCCACTGGCTATTGGATTTCCCAAAATACAGCTCCAATGAGTACAACAGTTGTCTCGCAAACAACCAAACCATCAAACACTACAATCCCTAGCTCATTGAATTTTATTTTTGAAACGCAATTAACCGATGTGGTGAGCGTTAAAAATATAGAGCTCAGGGGATTAATACAATCAACAGACAATAGTAAAAGCCTGGCGGTTGTGTCATTAAATAATCAGCCTGTAAAATATTTTAGTATTGATGAGAATATCGAAAAAGGCATAAAACTAAAAAATATTATGGTAGATCATATTATTATTGAAGAAAATGGTATAAGGCGAAAAATAAAGGCAGTAAACTTAAATACTTTTCTGAGAAAAAAGTAAGTATGCGATTAAGGCTAATATTAAAAGACCATGAAAATAATGGACGCTTCGATTTTATTCCGCAATTTCTTAAATCGAATTGGGAGATAATCTCGGTTGATTTCAAAAATAGTAAGTCGGTAATTCATGCATTTCAAAAAGCTGATGCGGTGATTTCTATGGAATGGACAGATCAATATCCGGAAGCCCCGAATTTAAAATTATTACAGCTACAAGGAGCTGGTACAGAAAGTGTAGATTTGTCCGCAGTCCCCAGATCAGCATTTGTATGCAATGTTTATGAACATGAAATTGGTATTTCAGAATATGTATTAGCTGGTATGCTGCAATGGGTTACTAAAATCAAAGACCATGATGATGCTTTACGGAAAAACATCTGGGAAGGGTCTTTTTTATCTGGCCCTCCTCATGAAGAATTATTGGGCAAAACCTTGGGTATTATAGGTTATGGGAGAATAGGTAAAGCGGTAGCTTATCGTGCCAAAGCGTTCGGGATGAATATAATTACATTAAATAGAAACCTACCTAAAGACAACAGTTTGATAGCAACAGTTACGCCATTAGAAGAATTAGACCTAGTGTTAAGACAATCTGATTTTCTCTTGCTGTCGATTCCTTTGAATCAAGAAACGAATAACATTATTAGTTATAAAGAACTGGATATTATGAAACATGATTCAGTAATAATCAACGTTGGTCGGGGACAATTAATTAAGGAAGACGCGCTTTTTAATGCATGTAGAAATAAACAAATTGGTGGAGCAATAATTGACACATGGTACATGTACCCAGAGCAATCACTTCAAAAGCAAAAGCCCTCAGATTTTGACTTTCATTTACTCAATAATGTTATCATGACTCCTCATGCTTCAGCCTGGACAAAAAACTTAATCCGAAGGCGATGTAAAGAAATAGCTTGCAACCTTGATAGCATTTTTAATAAAAAAAAGCCTGCGAATATTGTGCGCTTACCAATTTGATTTCGAATACTGATCAGTCCTATGGTGAAAAATCTATTTAAAGAGACAGGAAAAGTTATCTGGAATAATTGGAATTCAGGTACTCGTATTCTGGAACTTTCCGATAAGCTAAAGCCAAAATCAAAGAGAGATGCCTATGAGATTCAAAAAAACATTATAGTAGAATCGGCCAGCCCACAAGTCGGATGGAAAATTGCAGCGACCAGTAACGCTGGCCAAACTCATATCGGTGTAAGTCAACCGCTAGCTGGATCGTTGTTAGAAAAAAACGTAAGAGCCAGTGGCAGTTCTATCAATCTCAAGAATAATCTTATGAGGGTTGCTGAAGTTGAATTTGCCTTTCAAATGGCAAGGGACCTACCACCTAGAAAAAACAAATACAATCGCGAAGAGGTCATAAGTGCAATTGATTACCTAATCCCAGCCATTGAAATACCTGATTCTCGGTACCACGACTTTATAAAAGCCGGGGAATTGCAGTTAATCGCTGATAATGCGTGCGCTGGATTTCTTGTCCTGGGAAAACCAATCAAAAAACAATGGGGCCAAGTTGATCTCATGAAACATACTGTTTTCACATATTTGAATAATGAAGAAAAACCCATCAAAGGCTTCGGATCAAATGTTTTGGAGGATCCTTTTCTGGCTCTCACTTGGATAGCAAATGAGCTAATACAATATGATAGACAACTACTAAAAAAAGATATTGTCACGACAGGCACATGTGTTAACCCTATTCCGATAACAGATAATCACAAAATATTTGCAGATTTTGGGGAATTAGGCCAAGTTACCACTAAGTTTATCAATTCGTAAATCACCGTTATTGGGAGTAAAAATGAATGCGCCGTTAAATAAGTCAATATATCAATGGGACGATCCTTTACTGCTAAATGATCAGCTTAGTGAAGAAGAGACTTTAGTTAAAGATACAGCTCGCGAATTTTGCCAAAATGAATTACTACCCAACGTTCGACAAAACCATGCAGAAGAACTATTTAATCGGAATATTTTTTTATCTTTTGGGAAATTAGGTTTTCTGGGGTCTACGTTGGAGGGATACGGATGTGCTGGGGTGAGTCATGTCTGTTATGGATTAATAGCGCGCGAAATTGAACGTATCGACTCTGGTTATAGGTCGATGATGAGTGTGCAATCTAGTCTAGTAATGTACCCTATTTATACTTTTGGCTCGGAAGTACAAAGAAAAAAATACCTTCCAAAACTTGCCTCGGGCGAACATATTGGTGCCTTTGGACTTACCGAGCCCGATTTTGGGTCGGATGCTGGAAGTATGCGAACCACCGCAACTACCGTTGCAGATGGGTACCTACTAAATGGATCAAAAATGTGGATTACTAACTCTCCTGTTGCTGATATATTTGTTGTTTGGGCAAAACATGAAAATAATATAAAAGGATTTATTCTCGAAAAAGGAATGAAAGGACTGAGCGCACCAAAAATACAAGGGAAG
>CACKOO010000046.1 GCA_902601765.1 Hydrogenophilales bacterium
GGTTTTTAGCCTCGAAAGCAGGTACTATTTTTATAGATCGACGTAAAAAAACTAATGTTAGGCATGTTTCAGGCCAACTTGCTGAGTTGATTAGACAGGGAAAAAATATTTTTCTATTTCCAGAGGGCACAACCAGCAAGGGAATATCGGTGCTGCCATTCAGATCGTCTCTCCTACAGGTTGCTATTGACGCTGAAGCTTGGGTGGTGCCAGCATCTATACGTTATTTATCAATTGATAAATTACCAAATTTTGCGCCAGCTTATATAGATAATGAAAGTTTTTTTATTAGCCTCAAACGTGTAATCTCCAGTCGAGAAACTTTTGTCGAGCTAAATTTTCGTGACCCAATAAAGGCGGAAAACTTTGATAGAAGAACACTAGCCAAGTTACTTAGAGATAGAATTCAATCATCGTTCAAGCAATCAGTTTGAAATACTCTTTGATCCTCTAACCTTAAAGCTGACAAGCTCCGTCCCCAAACACAACCGGTATCGAGACAAGTTGCATTATTTTTTGTGTGCAACCCTATGGAAGACCAGTGGCCAAAAACCACGTTAATTTTTTTTGTTTTTCTACCCGGAATATCAAACCAAGCCATACGTTGTTTTGGAATCTGGTCTAGTCCACCTTTATATTCAAAATCCATTTTTCCATCTGAGGTGCAAGTTCGAAGTCTAGTCAGCGCGTTAATTATCACACGAAACCTGGTGTAACCCGTCCAATTTTCATTCCAAAAATTAGGATAGTCACCATATACTTCGGGTAAAAAGACACGCCATTCGTTTCCTGATAGTTGTTCTTCAACTTCATTCGCAAGAGCAACTGTTTGAGATATATCCCATTGCGGAAGGATTCCTGCATGAACCATGGCATAGTCTTCTTCGTAATGAAAAAGGGGTTTTTTTCTGAGCCAATCGATAATTTCTTGGATATCGGGCGATGCCAGAGTTTCACTCAGTGTATCACCATTCTTTTGATTTTCGTTGCCTCCGGCTAATTTGATAAGATGAATATCGTGATTGCCAAGGACCATAGTTACGCTCTTCCCCAAGTTTTTAATATACTTTAAGGTTTTAAGAGACTCGGGGCCTCTATTCACTATGTCCCCAACCAACCATAGCCTATCTTTATGAGAATTAAAATTGATAATCGATAGCAAATTTTTGAAATGGGAAAAGCATCCCTGAATATCTCCTATTGCATAGGTAGCCATGTCTGGTATAAATAGTAATCTAAAGCTTTAATTTTAATTAATTATTCAATAAAGTGTCGTCACAACTTAATCATATAATCCACAGCCGCCTTAATCTCATCATCACTTAGGTTCATGGCTCCCCCTTTTGCTGGCATAATTCCGATACCGTTAATGGCATTTGCGTACAGCGTGGTATTGCCCTTGGCAATCCTTGGAGCCCAAAGTATTTTATCTCCACTTTTCGGCGCGCCAGCTACCCCCATGTTGTGACATGCAGCGCAAACCTCTTGGTAAACAACCTCTCCCGATTTGGCCTGATTTAGCGCTATTAGTGGCTCCTGTGTCGGTAAACTAATACTATTTGTCTCTTGTAATTTATTTTTATTAACTAGCTGTATTTTCCCAACTGGCTCGATTCTATTTGCTACATATTCATCTTTTAGAGCGTGAGGTGGAGCGTTAATTCCACCCGTTACGAACTCAACTATCATCAATAGCGCGGCAAGCGGTACTATAAAGGACATAAGCACTACCGTGATCAATTGTTGCGGTGTTTTCACTAACGTGTCTGTGTCAACGGTTGTCATAATATGTTTTTTGAATGCTGATTTGTGAACAAGGTATAATTATAAGTAAAATAGGCTTTAGAAAAAAGCTAAAATAGGCCTAAAGTAAGTTTAAAGTTATTCTGACTAAAATAACGCGCCTGTAGCTCAGTTGGATTAGAGTGTCGGCCTCCGAAGCCGAAGGTCGTGGGTTCGAGTCCCGCCAGGCGCGCCAGTTTTAAGGTATTCACAAATAATGTATGAGTATGCGTCACTGACTGGTTTGCTGATAGCTAGTTTTTTCCTCTGCAACTATTCTTCCTGGCACATCAGAATTAGTTTTCCTCTTGTTAATAAGTGAGGGATTATCCCCGAAGTTACTTGTTGCAGTGGCAACTATTGGGAATGTTATCGGCGGGTTAACCACATATTTTCTCGGAATGGGATTAAGGCACTTTTCATCCTATCCAAAATTAACTGAAATCTTGAAGAAAAACGGGCCGGCCTTATTAGTATTTTCGTGGGTTCCGGTTATTGGTGATTTATTATGTTTATTAGCAGGGTGGTTAAAATTTAATATATTTTTAAGTCTATTAGCAATGATTTTGGGCAAAGGTCTCAGATATTGGTGGATTGCACTAATCTTTGAAGCCGTCAAATATTAAGTTTTGTAAAATTCATGTATTAGTGAAGCTACGTTCCATAGGAAAGTCTATATAAAATTTACTACCTATTCCTTCCTCGCTTTTAATTCTTAGTTCTGCCTGATGACGGTTGGCTACATGCTTAACGATTGCTAATCCGAGTCCAGTGCCACCAGTTTCACGCGACCGACTTTTATCGATTCTATAGAATCTCTCGGTCAGTCTTGGTATGTGTATTTGATTGATCCCTACCCCATTATCTTCCACGCTAAATCGGATTACTTTAGCTAATGTTTCCCATTTCAATTTGATAGTTCCTCCCGGGCTAGTATAGCGAATGGCGTTCGACAATAGGTTTTCAAAAGCACTTCTTAGTTCCTCCGCATTCCCTCTCAACCACAGTTCAGAACAATGTTCTATGAAAATTTCATGTTTTGTTCCAGGAAGAGATCGAGCTTCTATAATTAGAGTGCTCAACATAAAAGGAATATTCACGTTTTCCTCGTTCCTCAACCCCTGACTCTCCACTTTTGTGAAGGTTAATAAATCCTCGATCAATCTAGTCATTCTAACAGTTTGCTCTGACATAAGTGGGAGGGCCTGTGATAGTATTAGCTTCTTATCGTTATGTTTTGACATGGTTTCAAGGAAGCCATGAATCACCGTCAGTGGCGTCCGCAATTCATGAGATACGTTGGCTATGAAATCACGACGCGTATTTTCAATTCTTTCCAAATCACTAACATCCTTAATCAGTACAAGAATTTTCTTTTTATCATATGGTATTAGTGTTACCGAGAGCACCAATTCCTCGAATGTTTTTTTTAACCTTAAAATAATATGCGGCTTGTTTTCGTGATTTTTAGATTTTCGTGTCGTAGAAACAAGGATTTTTTCAAATTCAGGTTGTCTTAGAATATAAGTTATTTTAGTGCCAATATTATTAGAAGACATATCAAAAAATTTTTCAGCAGATGGATTACACCATATTATTTCATTTACTTCGCCCAAAAGTATC
>CACKOO010000047.1 GCA_902601765.1 Hydrogenophilales bacterium
AAGAGCCCAATAATAATATGTAAACCTTGTAATTAACTCAGATAATAAAGGAAAGGGGATAAGGACCCAAGATGCAAGTAGGAAAAATGTCCGAGAATTATCGGAAAAATAAATATCTGCATCCTTATTTTTGTGGCTTGCCTTCATCAAAAATTTCGAAATAATAAAAACACTCGAAATCAGTAATAATTTTGGAAGAGGGTCGGTCCGAATTTCGTCGTCCGATGAATCGAAGCTTGAATAACCAGCATACTTAGCGCCTAATATTTCGCCAAATTGGGTTAGTATTAATATTCCTATAGGCACTACTGAAAATGCGATTAGCAGAGCGCTGAAGTACACGAAAAACTTATCGGATCTATAAGGTGTTTTGATACTATGTTGCGTAATGAGAAAGTAAAAAAACGATATCAGAAAGAAAACTACTCCCGAATAGTGACACAGGATTGCTGCAACAGCTAATAAGATTGATGGTAGCCAAACTTTATCGCTCATGTATTTTATAGATAGAAGTATTAAAACGGCACATAACCCTTGTCTCAAGACGTTATTCACTCCAAGCGTAAATGCAATTGTTCCAATGCAAAATATTGTGACAATTATTTTTTCCGAAAAATGTTTTGGTTTCGAAATTTTCATTGCTAACCAAATAAAACATGACGCCACCAAGGCTTGGACTGCTAAAATAGTTATTGTGGAATCACTAGTAAACAATAATAGAGTTACCAAAATTAAATTGAAGAGCGGTTCAAAATATGGATTAACGGTTGCCTCGGAGTATCGAACTAGATCACCAGTCAGTGGTTTTGTAAAATAAATGAGGAAAATCGATATGCTGGAGATTAAAATGAAAACAAAACGGGCATTTCTTAGCACGTATAAGGGAGCTATCAGATGTTGTAAGATATAAGCAACTGTTATCATTGGTTTTTAAAATTTAAAGGTCGCCGTATTGATTGTAGCAGTGATACGATATTAACTTAGCAAAACTTTTACATAAGGCTTTTTTTAAATGTGAGTTTGTCATGAATTTCTATATCAAAAAACCAACCAAAGCGATTGTTTTTTGGCTCAACCGGTTACACTATGATTATTGATAGCTATTTAGTTAAATTTAAATTGTATACTCCCGCAGTTTTGACATAAATCATGAACAATTATGTTCCTACCAGAGCCTGACTTCAAATTACTGGTCAAAAATGGAGTTCTGTTTGCCATTGACTTAATAATAATGCGTTTTAATACGGTTTTGGTAGGTCAGAGAATAAATGAACCGGCTAAGGGATTCTTTTTTGTCCCGGGAGGCCGTGTGCTGAAAAATGAGACCCTCAATGACGCCACTTGTCGTGTGGTCAAGGAGGAGACAAATCTTAACATAAAAGATTTTAATACTATTAAATTCAAGGGTCTATACGAGCACTTTTACGATTCTAATTTTTTCAGTGATAAATCCTTCGGAACGCATTATATTGTGTGTGCTATTGAGTTAAGTCTTACGGGTGATATCAGCGGTTTGTCGTTAGAGTCTGATCATTCTAATATGAAATTTATCGATTTGGAAAAAATTCAGAGGGAAAAAAAAGTGCACAAATATACTAAAGCTTATTTTCTTCCAAAAGACAGACACTTATTCGAAATAAATGAGTAATTAGGTATGAGTAATGTATCGATAATTACGGTCGTGTTCAATAATAGGATGGGGTTGCAAAAAACACTTAAGTCAGTTGTTGCATTAACTTTTCCGCCCAAAGAAGTGATAATAGTCGATGGAAAATCATCGGATGGAAGTCTCGAGGTTGCGCGCTCTTTTTTAAGTAAAATTTCTAATCTTCAGATAATAAGTGAACCTGATAAGGGCATATATGATGCCATGAATAAGGGACTCAAGAGAGTTGATGGCGAATTCGTGGTTTATCTAAATTCAGGTGATGAATTTTGGGGGGAACCCTTGGAGAGCTGTAAACAAGAATCCATGATGCCGGTAATTATTTCTGATCCGCAAAAGAACACCAAATGGCAAGATTGGGTGAAGCTGGGCGGTTTTGGCTATTGTCATCAAGGAATTGTATTTCCCAGCAGTCACGCACCATATAATATAAGGTATAAATTAGCTGCTGACCTAGACTTGATTCAGCGAACATACCCGGAAGGATTACAGGCTTTGGAGCAGATTACATCTGGGGGGATAGCGTATGAGTTGGGTGGAGTATCCTCGCAAAGATCGCTATTTGGGAAGTATGAAACCATAGTGGCTTCTTGGGATAATTTGAAAATGTCAACATTCATATACGTATGCTTATTGATTCTGGTGACAGCACTCGTTCCTCGTTATTTAAAAAGAAATTTAATGCGTTTACTGCGCCCTGTAACTTTAAAAAAATAGTTGTTCCTGGTAAAAATCAAGAGTTTTCCTTCAGATTGATTTTTATCATGAATTTTTGACGGCATTAGTGTATTGTTCTTGACCAATATTTCTAGCGAATTAGAGTATAGTTTTTGCTAGAGAATTCCCAACCATCTGATAGAAGGAGAGACCAAATGATCAAGGTTTATGCAGACGGCGCCGACAAGCAGTCTATTTTAGAATTAAATAAACTCGACTATGTTTCAGGTTTTACTACCAATCCGACTTTGATGGCAAAGGCAGGGATTACCGATTATGTAGGATTTGCGAAAGGCATTCTTGAAGAAATCACGGAAAAACCGATTTCTTTCGAAGTTTTCTCCGATGATATTGATGAAATGGAAAGACAGGCGAGAGAAATTAACAGTTGGGGTAAGAATGTATACGTAAAAATCCCTGTGATGAATACTAAAGGCTCCCCAACTTACACGCTTCAAAGAAAATTAAGTAACGACGGCATTAAGCTGAATGTGACTGCAATTTTGACAACTAGTCAAGCCGAACTTGTTACGGATGCTCTCGATGAAAATACGCCATCTATAGTTTCAATATTTGCTGGAAGAGTTGCCGATACTGGAGTTGATCCAATACCCCAGATGGTAAAAGCCTTGGAGTATTTAAAAAGTAAACCTCTAGGAGAGCTTTTATGGGCAAGTCCTCGGGAAGTTTTGAATGTTTACCAAGCAGATTCAATTGGGTGTCACATAATAACTGTTACACCAGAAATTATGAAGAAACTTGATTTGAAGGGAAAAGATCTCGATAAAATCTCAAGGGAAACGGTTCAGATGTTTTATGATGATGCTAACTCAGCAGGATTTTCTTTGTGAAGGCCTTTGTGACTGGAGGAGCCGGCTTTATAGGTAGCAATTTGGTTGATAAGTTACTCGAACAGGGGTATTCGGTAACTGTTTTTGATAATTTTTCTACTGGAAAAAAAGAATTTCTCAAAAATGCTGAAAATCACA
>CACKOO010000048.1 GCA_902601765.1 Hydrogenophilales bacterium
GTTATAAAGTCCTTTCTTCATAATGCTAACCGCGTCTTTTTGCCAAATAACCGAATCCATATCCAAATAATAAATGGCTTCCGCATCAACACCAATTTCAATCCAATTTTCCGTTTGTCCGAAACCGTTAATACCTAACAAAAAAATTAATAAAATTATGCGCATCATATTCAGCTCAGTTCCTGCAGAGATTAAGCATCCTTGTAATTGTTTCAATTAACAACTGTTGATCAACTTCCTGACTCAATGAACCGTTATCGTCAAAAGCAGACCCGCAATTTACAAGGCCAAACTGCTCGGGAACTACGATTACCCCCATATAAGATAATAATCCTCTAAGACTCATTCGAACTCGCGTACCACCCAGGGAGCCCGGGGCGGCTGATATAACCGCGCCAACTTTTCCGTTGAATGCCATAAGTCGTTTTTTGTCGCTGGGATCAGGCCGGGAGGACCAATCGATAACATTTTTAAGTAAAGGGGGAATTTCACTGTTGTACTCTGGACTGGAGATAAGGATACCGTCATGCTCACACATGAGTTTTCTAAACTCTCCAGCTTTTTGTGGCATACCCACGTTTTTCTCTAAATCACCATCATAGATGGGCATTGGGAAATCCTGCAGATCAACAACCGTAACTTGAGCACCTTGTTTTTTCGCTATTTCGGCCGCACAAATAACTAGTTTTTTATTCCATGAATCTTTCCTTGCACTTCCAGCAAAAGCTAAAATTTTCGCCATCATATCTCCACGCTAATGATTAAAAACATTCCGTAACCCACTACCCATTCCACCTCGTCTATGACGGCGCTCAACCATTTAACATCAAAGAAAGACACTCAAAATTACGAACCTAATGATTACGGGTAACAGTACCATTAAGTTTAGCAATCTGCCAAATTACTAAAACTTGGTGACTGTGAAGAGGAAATTTTAACCACTAGCTGCTGATTTTTTCTTAGCAATAGCGAAAAAATTGTCCATAGTCAATCAAACAGCAGGTGTTAAAGGCAAGGAAAGACCCGATGTATATTAATGCTTCAGAAACGGGATACAATAACCACGCTTCAATACCCACCCCATTGATTTATTCCACGCTCTCGGCTCGATCGACCGATATGAAACCGTCACCATGGACCGCTGGCTCGTTCCTTATTGTCCCATGGACTCTCACTCGCTTCCATTGGCTGTTTTCAATAAACCTTTGAGTTTCTTTGTTTTTAGCTTCAATCTCATAAGCTTTGCCGCTGTCAAGAGTGATGATTAAAACGCTCACGGGGTCGTTGCCCACCCTGTATACCTCTCCCTCATACACATCTTGTTGGGCGTTTACGTCTTTGCTTGACGGCTTGGAACAATGATGAGCCTGCACTCCCGTTACCGTAAATAACAGGAGTGCGACTATTGCGGCAGATAATTTATATTCTCTATTGCTCATCTCGAATCACGATATATAAACTCGAATTAGCCGGAACCTTAATACCTGTCCGAGTAAGACTTGAACCACTGATGCTGTATCTCTGGTAATAATGGCTAGTCATATCGAAGCCCTTGACTTTACCAGTGCCCGTGAGGTCACTAGAAAGGGATGTCAAATCAACCGCAGGGAAACTAAAGCCGTGTGGTCTATCATTAGAATTGATTGCTTGCGCCGGAAACCCTATCCATGGCGGCAAGTTTTGAGTTCCAAGATTTCCAAAGACCGAAGCTCCCAGTCGACCAAAGAAGTCGGCAAAGGACAGTGCTCCCTCACTCTGAATCGCCATCTCATAACATTTAGAGAACGCTACCGTCGATCGCCCAACGGTCTCTGTGTAACGTGCACAGTCGTTTCCTGCTTTTTTGAATGCCTTAGTTCCCACCATTCGATTCATGAAAGCTCCCCAAGCTCCCGCCATGTTGTAGTGATTACCACTTAAACTTGGCCAATCAGCCCAGGATACCGCACCCTTAGTTTTGAGGTAGTTCGCCAAACGACTCCCGCTTCCAATGGTGACCTTGTTGTAACCCGGTACCATTAATGGAGTAATAATATCTTCAGAGGTAACGGCCTGGCCCTCTTCTAAAGCAGTTGCGGTTGAGTAACCGCCCCTTTGGTTTGCAGAAGCGTAGCTCAATGCGTGCTGCACCTCATGAATTAAGGTTGACTTGGTGTAATTAACACCGCCGGCATTATTGCTCATTGTACTGTTAATGAAAGTTAGCAAAGCCTCATTGGAGTTCACGTAAGCCCCTCCTGTAGCCTTCGTGGTGGCATTAAGAGACCAGACATATCCACCCCATCCTGTTCCGTTAGGGGGCTTAACAAAGATAACGTTGAAGGGTTGCATACTATTGTTATAAGCACTTAAGCTGCGATCGCCATCACCAGCTATATTTTGACGATAACGAGGTGTGGCTAGCCAGACATCTCCAGTTAGTCCAATCAACTTATCGAAACCTTGCTTATCTCCAACCCCTGAACATACCGCAGCACGGTAATCCTCAAACTCAGCATCAGAAACATCTCCACCGTTGGCCGTCTTAGACGCATCATCTGTCCAGAATAGAACTTCCCTTCCCGATGTGAGCTGACATTTCTTAATCAGCTTTGTCGTGTAAGGACAATTCGCAACATTATCGGGTTCACGTGATGTCTGACAATCTTTTGCTGTTAGCTCATACCATTTCTTAGTGGCACCAATCGAAGGCGATTTCTGTGGAGCTGCATCGGACCTTGAGTAACCCGCTGGAGAGCCCGCCGTTGCCAATGGACTCCTGGCCTCCATCTCTTGAGTCTCCCTTTCTCTCTGATGATGGCGATTATGCCAAGCCCGTCGATAGTTTTCCTCATCCTGTCTTTCAAGCTCTGCAATTTCGTTTAGAGTAAGCTCTCCACGAGTCACTGGCTCTGGCGAATACTCAACAACATTACCCGCCGGTGAACTACCAACACCGGGCACTACAACTCCGTCCGTCACTGTATGGTTTGAAAAGACAAGAGTCATCTTATGCTTGTTTGTTAAACCACTAGACACTATGAATTTTATCGTGGCATCCTCTCGGGCACTGGTGTTGTTATAGCACCATAATGACACACCAGCCCCCGCGCTCACGGTGGTTGTAAATTCATCACCAGCCCGATTACCCACCACACTACCAGATTTGCAATTAGGCCCAGTACAGGCATTCTCGAGTTTATCTTCACAACTCTTTATAACGGCCTGAGTCATTGAACTGGTCTCGACGACCCTTCCTTTAGTTGCCTTCAGGGTGACGGTGTAATTACCGCCGTCACGGTAGGTGTGCTCGACCTCTCGAGTTGTTACCTTTCTGGACCCATCACCCAGATCCCACT
>CACKOO010000049.1 GCA_902601765.1 Hydrogenophilales bacterium
ACAGTTAATTGACAAGGATCCTCAAATAAATGGGTTTTTGGTAAGAAAAGGAGATTATTATGTGTCACTGAGACAAAGATACAAAATTGCAGAAAGAAAAAAAGCGGACTTGCTTATATCAATTCATGCCGATGCTTTTATGAAACCAAGAGCAAGAGGGTCATCAGTGTACATATTGTCTCAAGGAGGTGCATCATCGGCTCAAGCCCGATGGCTAGCCAATAAGGAGAATCAGGCAGACCTTATTGGAGGGGTTAACCTTAAGGATTACGATGATAAAGGAGCAGACGTAAAGTACGCATTAACTGATATGGCTCTTACCGGTAAAAGAATGCTGAGCCATAGATGCGCAAAAGATATTTTGGAAAAGATTTCAGGAATTAATAAACTCCATAAGAAGAAAGTTGAAAAAGCTGGGTTTATGGTGCTTAAATCCCCAACGCTTCCTTCGGTACTAATAGAAACTGCATTTTTAACCAATCCATCAGAAGAAAAAAAATTGAGACAAAACAAGTATCAATGGAAAATGGCGAAGGCTATTCTTGCCGGTATCAGGCAGTACCTCCAAGATCCTGCGAATACTCCTTAATATATGAAGATTGTCGGAATCTTATTGGCAGCCGGATCCGGCACACGATTTGGAGGCGGTAAAATGACTGCTCAAATGCCCACTGGTGATCAAATCGGGTTGGTGTCCTATCAAAAACTAATCAAAGTAGTGCCTGACTCAATAGCGATAGTAAACGCCAATGATCACCAAACTATAGATATGTATCAAAAAGCCAATGTCGAAATTAAGCTTTGTGCAACATCAGAAATGGGAATGTCCCAAAGCTTAATTCACGGCATAAAATCCTGTGAAAAATGTGATGGGTGGATTGTATGCCTCGGAGACATGCCTTTCGTAAAAGAACACACCATAAGGCTGGTTTTAAATGCTTTACATCAGCAAGCATTGATAGCAGTGCCTCAGTATAAATCTACGAATGGTCATCCAGTTGGAATTTCGGCCAAACTAGAGCCAGAATTACTTAATTTAAAAGGAGATACGGGCGCTAAAACGATACTTAATAGGCACGTTGACTCAACGGTATTTATTCCCACACACGACTCTGGAGTATTAGAGGATATCGATACTCAACTACAATTACAGCAACTAAAAAAAAACCATAATCTCCCTTAGACTAGGCCTTCACATCAACAAACCGCCCGGCTCCAGCCCTGGCCGCCGCCGCTGTGTTATAGTCGGTGTTGCTGGTGGCATCGTTAAAATTCATTGTCATCCTTTTCTCAAATCCCGCTAGGCTGAGTCGCTTTTGCACAGGAGCGTTTTTATAATCCACGGAAGGCTCAGTTTGACCCTTAGACCGAGCAACGACTTGTTCAAAAATACCCCCTTGGTTGACTGGAGAAATAGCCATTTTTGTCCCTTAAATTCTAATCGTAATTGTTCGAATAAACACAATTCAAAGTATGCCACATGGGATAATATTTTTAAAATGGTTTTTTTAATTTTTCACTATACCTTCGACAACTTTTTTCGCATCTCCAAAAATCATCATTGTCTTATCCATATAAAAAAGATCATTATCTAACCCGGCATAACCTACCGCCATGGACCTTTTAACAACGAGAACAGTTTTCGCTTTGTATGCGTCTAGAATTGGCATCCCATGGATTGGACTACCGGGAACATTTGCGGCGGGATTTACCACGTCGTTAGCACCCAGAACCAGAACAACATCAGTAGTCGAAAAATCACTATTTATCTCATCCATTTCTAAAACCTGATCATACGGGATTTCCGCTTCTGCGAGTAAGACATTCATATGACCCGGCATTCTGCCGGCAACTGGATGGATAGCGTAACGTACCTTCACCCCGTTTAAGGTGAGTTTTTCTGCCATTTCTTTAACAGCGTGTTGTGCTCTTGCTACCGCTAGCCCGTACCCCGGGACAATAATTACCGACTCGGCATTGGACATTAGAAAAGCAGCATCCTCTGCGCTTCCGGAGCGATGATTCTTTGCACCAGTCTCAGCAGAGGGACCTTCACTATCCCCACCAAATCCGCCAAGGATAACACTGAAAAATGAACGATTCATGGCTTTACACATGATGTAAGACAATATCGCTCCTGAACTCCCAACCAGGGAGCCGCTTATGATTAACATTGTATTGTTTAAGGAAAACCCAATACCGGCCGCAGCCCAACCCGAATAGCTGTTGAGCATAGAAATCACTACGGGCATATCAGCACCACCTATCGGAATAATGATCAAAATCCCCAGCACAAATGCCAGGCAAGTCATAACAATAAATGGTAGCCAGTGTTCTGTGACCATAAATACAAAACCAAAACCTAACATGGCTAGCGCGATTACCAGATTTAATTGATGTTGTCCCCAATACACGACAGGAGCGCTCTTGAGTTTTCCAGACAGCTTTCCAAAAGCTATTATTGATCCACTGAAAGTTATTGCTCCAACAAAAGTTCCTATGAACAACTCTAACCGATTGATCAAAGGAAGCCCTCCTGTTTCAGAAAAAATACCAAACGCGTTTGGATTGTTAACTGCAGAAATAGCTATTAGCACAGCAGCTAATCCAACCAGTGAGTGCATTGCGGCGACCAGCTCAGGCATTTGTGTCATCTCTATCCGTCGCGCAACAATCGTGCCGATGGTACCCCCTATCGCAACAGCCAAAATTATAAGTTCCCAGTTTTTGGTCATCGTGAGAGTAGCAACGATGGCAATGGCCATCCCTATTACACCAAAAAGATTACCCCTACGGGCCGATAGTGGTGAACTCAATCCTCGAAGGGATAATATGAAAAATATTGACGCAATAAGATAAGCTATCGCAATTAGATTTATTTTCATCGTTAAATAGAATTTTTAATAATTAACATAGGGCATGCAATGTCTAAATCAATTGTTTTTACGTGTTTTATTACTTTTCTTCTTGAACATTTCTAACATTCTTTGAGTTACCAAAAACCCCCCGAATACGTTGATACTAGCCAGTAAAACTGCAAAAAAACCAACTATTGCACCCCAATCAACATCGTCTGGACCTGCAGCCAACATAGCACCCACTAAAATAATACCGGAAATCGCATTAGTGACTGCCATTAGCGGGGTGTGCAATGCTGGAGTTACATTCCACACAACATGGTAGCCTACAAAAACTGCTAAGACAAAAACTGTTAAATTGACAACGCTAGGATCTATTACTTCATGCATCGCAAACCCTCTTCTTTTTAAGTCCTATTAAACAAATAAATCTCCATCAAAACACACCAAGG
>CACKOO010000050.1 GCA_902601765.1 Hydrogenophilales bacterium
GCTTATGGCGCAGACAAAAACATTACAAAACAATCTCTTAACTTGAGACAAATTTTCGAAAACGCCAACTTATTTACCGTTCAAATATATGCTCAAGTCCAATACGCCTTCGGGTCAAATGAAGAAGGCACCAGTTCTGGTGCAGGATTCCTAATTGATAGAGAAAAAGGCTGGATACTTACCAATGCACATGTTGCACAACACTCCCCGGGACCCATAGATGTTGCTTTCAAGGAACAAACTTTTAATCCAGCTAAGCGAATTTATATTGATCCTTATTTTGACATTGCCATTATTGGTGTAAATCCAGATACTATTCCCAAAGAATCGAAAGCCGCGCGGCTAGACTGCTCGCAAGGACCAAAAATTGGTTTAGAGGTCGCAGCTTTTGGACACCCTTGGGGACTCCGCTTTACTGCCACCCGCGGTATAGTATCAGCCTACCGCTATACAGAAGGATACGAACAATTGCAGACCGATGCCGCGCTTAATTCGGGAAACTCTGGAGGAGCCCTGGTGGATTTGGTATCGGGCAAGGTCATTGGAATCAATACTGCAAAACTAAGCAAAAAGGAAAAAAAAGCTGAAGGGCTTAATTTTGCGGTTCCGATATCGCATGTCTGTCCAATAATTAACCTTCTTAAAATGGGAAAATCGCCCCTTCCACCCAAAATCGAAGCTACCTTTGGTCGCAGACTTACTACTGACAACATTTTCATCGCTCGAGATGGAAAAGATGGATGGGCTGAACTAAAAAGTGGAGACCAAATAATCAGTATTGGGGATGACACTTTAGTCAAAAACCCAGCCGAATTAATAACGGCCCTTCGAGGAAAAACTGGAATAAATTCGCTCAGTATTATTCGAAATCAACAAACATTGAAGGTGGAAATTAATGTAACACCAACTGATCCTATTTTGGGAAATTATGGGATAGACGTTGGAGGCATTCTGTTTGCTAAACCTCGAAGAGTAGGAGCGGATGGTGCTTTAGATGGGTTCTTTGTCTATATCGCTAATATACGAAATGGATCACCCGGAAGCATCTGCGGTGCTCAAAATTGGGATTTGCTCATTTCTGTAGATGATCAGTTAGTACGATCCATAGACCAGCTCTACCAATATTTATCACGCCCCGGAGCAGCAAAAAAAGCTAAATTTGTAGTACGCCGGTGGTCACGATCAACTTATCTTAGGGTCGAGCACTTTATATTAGATTGCTCCTTTGAAAAAGCAAAACGAATCGAAGTGAAATAAAATTTACAGAACCTTATTTATACCCGAGATTTTTTGGTTTGCTCTTGGCTCATTCGATTCACTTTCCCCCATCCGATAATGCCTTATAATTATCATACACCGTCTTCTTATGCTTCTTTACCAAATTGTCAGATTGTTTCAATAGATCATCGTTGGTAGAATTTTTATTAGTCTTTTTTTGATGCCTATGAAGACTGTAGTATGTGTTATTCGATTGTACAGGCGAGTGCCAATATCGACTTCATCAACGTTAGGATTAAAATTTTGGCCGCGACAATTATTCTTATTACACACTTTTTACTTGCTCTTTTCCTAGCGCTTAATTTTGTTTTGATACCTATCGGAGCCTATTTACAATGGAAGTGGGTCTCGGCAAGGAGATTTCGTCAACTCCATATTAGCCTTATGATATTCATTATGGTTGAGTCAGCGCTGGGCTTCGCTTGCCCCTTAACATTACTAGAGGCATATCTTCGAAACTCAACCACCCAGCAGTCTTTCATCGGGTATTGGGTGAACCGACTTCTGTATTGGAATCTTCCCGAAGTTTTTTTTATAACCCTTTACTGCTTTTGCGTAATTTTTGCAATCATTCTTTGGATCAAGGTTCCGCCACGAAAAGCCTCGACTGACTAAACCACACAATACTTACCCTTTATTTTTTTTAAAAATACGAGTAGGACATCGATCACTCTCCCTTTGAATGTACTGCATGCGCGCCTTATCAGCACACCGATACACACATTCTCTTCCCTCTGGAAGAATCCGATTAGTTTTAAGAATGCAGTGAATATCAGGTTTAGGTCTTTCCGCAAAAGCAGAACCAGCAGTTATGACAAAGCCGAACGTAACTAATAAAATTATATCTTTCATTTTAATCACCATTTTAGATACTCTTTCGATGGATGATACAACCTTGCGAGAATGTTCGCCAGCATTACATTATAATTACCCGGCTTACTTATTAAATTTTTTGTAATGGTAAATCACAGCTAAATTACCAGTAACCAATAAAACTACTATGGAACCGTACACGAATAAACCGAAAACCACTATATAAAAAATATTATTGATTTCAGTGGTTTGCACCGTTAGATGGTTTAGTAGAACAGCGGCCATCTGTCTTAATCCCTCCAAATCTGATGTCTGGGAAATCGCTTGTTGAACATCCACGGGAGGCATTTGTAGAAATCCTATTTTTGGTAATATCCCCCAATACACCCAAGCCAAACCGGCAGAAAATGTACCAAAAATGATTAAGCCGATCCCGTTAAGCCAAATCAAAGTTTTCATACGGATGATGCATCACTACACACTAAATCCAACGTTCTCTCTGCATGAGTATTTTTTAAAACCTTCTCCCAAGGCCGGTTCCTCATATAGC
>CACKOO010000051.1 GCA_902601765.1 Hydrogenophilales bacterium
CACCTCGTTTGGGTGGCATTACTACTCCAGCAAATCTGGTCAGATCAGAAAGCAACTGGGAGGCTGAGGTTAGCAGGGCGTGAGCATTATCTGAATTAAGTTGCCCTTCCCACTGGTTAACTTCAATTTGGTTCAGTGGTTTTACGGTCAACAGAGTATCCACAAAAAAACGATATCCGCTGGCGGTTGGGATTCGGCCCGCAGACGTATGCGGACTGGAGATTAGGCCCATATCTTCTAGGTCTGCCATGATGTTCCGGACGCTAGCTGGACTTAAGTCGAGTCCAGAAAATTTAGCTAAAGCCCTCGATCCGACGGGTTGTCCGTCGTGGATATATCTTTCAACTAATGTTTTTAATAAGATTCTCGCTCTATCTTTCAGCATGATGTTTATCGTTCAATAGTATTTATTGCATGATTTTAACTAAAAATATGATTTAATTATGTACATGAACAAGTTTAAACGAGTTGCTCTAATAGGCAAATATAAAAGTCCAGAGATTGAGGAACCTCTAACTCGATTGGGAGACTTTTTACTACAAAAACATGTTGAGGTTGTTTTGGATAGCCTGACAGCGGAAAATATAGGCTCGAAAAGGTATTCGTCGCTTACGCTAGACCAGATTGGTGAAAGCGCAGATTTGGCAATTGTGGTTGGTGGCGACGGAACGATGTTAAATATCGCGCGTACTTTAGCTCCTTATGATGTTGCAATTGTGGGTGTGAACCAAGGCAGGTTAGGATTTCTCACTGATTTGTCTATCGGTGGGATGCAAAAAAGCATTGCCCTAATACTGGAGGGTAAGTACGTGGTTGAGGAGAGAATGCTTCTAGAGGCTAGAGTCACAAGGAATATGGTGCAAGAAAAGCCGGTGTTAGCTCTCAATGATGTCTCTATTAACAAGGGACCAGATGGCGGATTAATTGAGCTGGAGGTATTCATTGATGGAGATTTTGCTTATTTTCTGCGAGCCGACGGCCTAATTATAACGACACCAACGGGGTCGACTGCGTATGCGTTGTCTGCTGGGGGTCCGATTTTACATCCGAGCCTTAATTGTATTGGTCTAGTTCCTGTGAGTCCCCACACGTTGTCGAATCGTCCAATAATATTAAAGAAAGAATCAGTAATAGAAGTTAAGGTCTTAAAAGCCTCTGATTGTCGCGTTCATTTTGATAGCCATTCTGACTTTGATCTCACTGAAAATAATAGTATTGTAGTTAGAAGTGGTGCCTGCCCTGTTCGATTGTTACACCCACAGGGACATAACTACTACACTATGTTAAGGCAAAAGCTACATTGGAGTGATTCACTTTAAGTGCAGATGTTTTATGTTGAAAGCCCTCACAATAAAGAATTTTGTAATTGTTGAAAACCTGGATCTTGAGTTTACCTCGAATGGATTTACAGCCTTGACGGGAGAGACAGGTGCTGGAAAATCGATTCTTGTTGGTGCACTATCCCTTATTCTTGGAGAGAGGGCAGATGGAAGGGTTGTCAGGGATGGTTGTGCTAAAGCCGAAATAAGTGCCGAATTTGACATAGAAGGTTTAGGTCTAGTCCAAAACATTTTAGAGGAAAATGATCTTTTCGAAATTGGTGTTTGCGTCCTGAGAAGGACATTTGATCGAGCCGGGAGATCTCGATCCTGGATAAACGGTATTCCAGCCACCTTAAGTCAATTAAAAAATATTGGAATACATTTGGTAAATATTCACGGGCAACATGATCACCAACTTCTAATGCAACTAACGGAACAAAGACAGTGTCTTGATTGCTTCGTAGGGGCTGAAGAACTTTCCCGAGAAGTATCTCGTAAGTGGTATGTTTACGAACTAGCAAGCCAAGAGGTTGCTAAAGCAAATGCGGAAGCGGACGCAAATGCTAAACAACTGGATTATTTAAAGTGGCAGTACAAGGAATTACAGGTTGTAACTTTTACTCCAGAGGAGTGGCCAAACATTGCGGCTGAGCACAAAAGACTAAGTAATGTTGAAACCCTGTCCGTGACTATCAGAAGAATTCTTGAACTTGTCTCCGAAGGAGAAAACTCCACCCTGGATCAAATGTCAACTACAAAAAAAGTAATAGAGTCTGCGATGGAACATGACTCTAGTTTCAAAGAAATATCCGACATGGTCGAAGCGGCTGAAATCCAGCTTAGTGAGGTCTTATTGTTTGCTAAAAACTACACACAAAAGTTGGATTATGACACTGATCGGTTAGTTGAGTTAGAGAAATATGTGGACAATATTTATGCGGTGTCGGCTAAGCACAAAAAACCACCTGAGAAACTTCCCGACTTCAAGGTTACTATTGAGAAAGAAATAAATAGTTTTGAGCACAAAGCTGATTCTAAGAGCTTAGGTCAAGCCGAAAAACAAGCTCGGCATAACTATTTAGAGGTAGCGTCAAAGCTATCAAAGTTGCGGTCGGAAGGAGTCAAAAAGTTAGAACGTAAAGTTACAGATGCCTTTGGTCTACTGGCTATGGGGGATAAGGTTTTCCATATTGTTTTAACTCCATATGACGAAGGTGGTGCTAACGGCCT
>CACKOO010000052.1 GCA_902601765.1 Hydrogenophilales bacterium
ACTTGGTGGAATCCAATGATAAAATAATTTTGAAAAGTGACAAGGAAAAAGCGTTAGAACAAGAAGAAAATCTGAAAATAATAGATTTAGTTAAATCATTAGAACTGAAAGTAGAAAACTTAACAACTGAGGTTGCATCATTAAAAAACAATCGATAGTTCGTAATAAAATTTATGTTTTTTTGCAAAGGCTAGTCATTCGGTGTCAGATAAAGTCACTATTTCTGGGAAAGTTATACAATCTACTCTAGAAACTATGGAGACATTTGGTCGTTTAGGCAAAAATGTCTTAAAAGAATATGGAATAACGAAAATAGACGAGGATAACCAGTATCCCTACGAATTACGCGCGGCGATACATCGAGTCGCATTTGATCGGTTCGGAGAGGTTGCTTTGAGGTCATTTGGATTTAATCATGCTGAGAAATTTGATTTAACGCTGTTTCAAGCAAACAGTTTGGCGTATCAAGCCAACGAAATGTTATTCAAGTCTAAAAAAAAGACGGATAACTACAAAGGCTTAGAGAATCAGATACGAGTTCACTGCGAATCCTCAGATAGGGTTATTAAAATTGCCACGGAAGGTGTTTCAGGGGTAAATTACGGAGCTAAAGTCCATAAGCTTAAGGAAGCCGAATATGTTTTTGAAGTAACCATGGCCTTGGAGATGCACCAAGAGAGTTTTAATCGCGGGGCTATGGAGTTTGTGTATGCGAAATATTTTGGCAAATATTGGAACGTTGAAATTACTTTTGATAGGAAGAATTCAAATGCTGCATATGGGTATTCAAATTTATTCTGGAATATAAATTTTATTAAGAAAGCTTCAAATTTTTCTCAGGAAAAAATTATTTGGCTAAAAAAAAGTAACCTTAGAGAAGCTCTAATACAAAATGTTCTCGATGACGCCGAAAAACAAAAATCTAAAATTGAGAAGCTATCCTATCAAATCGGGAAATATTTACCTCCGCAAATACATCAAGCATTATTGAAAGGTGATTACGATACAGGCATTACAACTCGTCGTAAAAAATTAACTATTTTTTTTAGCGATATCAAAAATTTTACTTCGACATCTGAGAATCTTCAGCCCGAAGATTTGACAAAATATCTTAACGAATATTTTTCCGAAATGACAGAAATTGCAATAAAACTTGGCGCTACCATCGATAAATATATTGGAGATGCTATGATGGTATTTTTTGGAGATCCTGATAGTAGAGGGGAAAGGGAAGATGCTCGCGCATGCGTTGAGATGGCATTACTTATGCAAGAAAAAATGTCATACTTAAAAGCAAAATGGCTTTCAGAAGGCTTTTCAGATCCGTTTGAAGTGCGTATGGGTTTGAATACCGGGTATTGTAATGTAGGAAATTTTGGGAGCGATCAAAGACTCACCTACACAATTATAGGGGGTGAAGTTAATGTTGCGCAACGCCTGGAGGCCGCAGCGGAGGCTAACGGAATTTTGATGTCATATGAATCCTATGCTCACGCGGAGGATATGATAAAAGCGGAGCAGCAAGAAGCAATTAAGATGAAGGGTATAAGCAGAGAAATAAAAGTTTATTCTGTGAAAAGTCGCAAACGCGATAAACCGAAATCTGACAAACCGAAAATTAAAATACCTTATGAACCTCTCTCTGAAGTTGTAGAGAAGGAAAGATTAAGTTTGATAGAGAATAATATTTTAGAGCTAAATAAAAGTGTTGCACAAATAAAAAAACTTTTAGAAAAAAATGAATCGAAATGACTAACGTGGAAAATTTCACGGTTGATGACTTAGACGACACAATGATCAAGGGAAGTATTGTCAAGTCTACAATCGAGCAATTATATTTACTGGGGAATGTAGGAAAAGAAATTTTATCGACGGTTGATCTGCCAAAGATAGATGTTGCCAAGCTATATCATCGATCCCTCAGAGGGAAAATACATCAGACAATCATAGACCGGTTTGGACCAGAAGCCCTTTTCTATCTAGGTTTTGAACAATTTGAACAAAAATTTTTAGATTATTTGTATAAAGATTGGCATGGCATTTCATTAACAAATGTTAAAAAAAGCCACGTAAAAAATCATGAGGATAACTTATTTGAAAGTCAAATGATATTTCGTAAAATTGTTCTAGACGCTTTAGTTGAATTTCATACGCGCAGTGGCTTGAATGTAATCTTTGCTAGAGAAGATAAAGCGTCGGCTGGTTATAACATTTTGAGTGATGATTCTGTAGTTTACCGTATAAAAAATGCTGTTTATAACGGGCATCATGAGTTTAATCGAGGGTCTTTAGTCAAACAGCTCAATAGTTTTTTAGGGGATTTTTGGGAAATCACGGTTACATCGGAAGTTGATAAGTTTGTTTTTACATCTGGGTTGACCGATAACTATTTTAAAATAGTATTTTCATATAAAAAAAAGAAAGAATCTTTAAATAAGGTTATGCTTAGGATGCAAACAGAAGCAAAAGACAACTTTTTAAAAGAAGTACTGAACGCGTCGGATAGAGAGAGAAAGCTCGCTATA
>CACKOO010000053.1 GCA_902601765.1 Hydrogenophilales bacterium
AGGCATCAAAAAAACTAGTAACTGCTATAAACAAGCTTGAACCATCGGCTAAGGCTAGACCTGCCAGGGCAAAAAATCTTACTCGAGCCCATTCCTTATTGAAAAGTAACCAAATGCAATTCGCCATTTTATCGAAAAATAATATTGAAATGATGAGATCTCCATCGGGGATATTCCGTGATTTTGAAGCCATTGATTTAAGAACAATCTTTATTTTGGGTGATTTAGAATTAGTGGTTCGTGCTGACTTTCCTGATACACTTGCATACTTAGTTACAAACGCTTTAATTAAATCTAGTGGGACATTCGATTCTATAGACCGAGTTGAGGATATGAAAAATCTCAAAACACTTCATCCCGGAGCGAAATCACTCCTAGATACACTGTCAGACTGAAAACCCATTTCTAAACGGTTAATAAATTTTCTGACCAGCTTTTGTGTCAAATTTTATTTGTAATATTACATCTGCTCTATGAAAACAGTTAATCCTCATATAACGGCCATTATTTTAGGAATTGGAGGTTTACTTCCGTTCGCAATATTTTTAAGTTTCATATGGATTACAGATAACGCAAAATTTACTGAATGGTTTATTTGCTATGGTGCGATTATACTTAGTTTCACGGGAGCAATCCTTTGGGGCATCGCGCTTTTTAGCTCTTTCGAGCAAAGTATACAAAATAAAATATTTGTTTGGGGCGTTATCCCCGCTATTTGCGGGATGATAGCAATTTTACTGACACATTTATTTGCCCTAATATTTTTGAGTCTTATCTACTTAATTCATTTCAAGGTAGAAAAACTATTAACTGCTGAACTTAACCTCCCCAAATGGTATGAGCAAATGAGGCTTCTACTTACTCTCATGGTTGTGGGAATGATGCTACTCGCGATACCACCCAACTGGTAGAAGTAAAAAATCTTATTTAAATTTTTTGATAAATAGGATTTGAATTAATTCGATGCAAAAAACAGAGGAACTATTCGAAAGAAACTTAATCATAAGCCTTTTATTTTTATATGCCGAAGTAAATCAGAGTGGTATTAATACTCTCAAAAGTGTATTTTTTCTTTCCGGCATTCACTTTTGCGGAGCAATTTCCCACAAATCTTTCCAATATAAGTAGTGGTGAAGTCTATGAGTTGAAGACAAAAACAGTCCCTACGTCGGAAGGTTTAATCAAATTTATTGTTAAAATTTACTCAGAGAACAGGAAAGTGGACAAAATTCCAAGCTTGGATACCGGAGGGTTAAATGTACTGGAATTTGTAAGCGTGATAAACTGATTATGAGAAGTATCGTTTTGCACGACACCACAGGGCGGGTAATTCGGTCCGTTCTTATTTCTCCTGATAGTTCGAATTTTACACAAGCCAAAAGGCCCTTACTGAAGAAAAATGGATGAAACAAGTCTGTCGTTAAAAACAATTTATAGTACTGCTAGGTAGGAGCAGTAGACCTAGTTTCGAATAACTAAAAACCTTTTTGCGATATAACATTGGCGATACTTTCGATGGAGAATAGAAAGATGAAATACACCCAGCTAATATTTCTAGTCATTGTTTTATTGCCGGCTCGGGGTGCGGATATAATAAAATACGCTGAGCTTGAAAATAAAAATGGGCGTTATTATATGAGGAAAAGTGGGGAGCTTTTTAGTGGTTATGTAACAGGAAACCCTACTGGTAAGATGCAAAAGGGGCAAAGAGAAGGGCTTTGGACAGAGCGCTACAATAACGGCCAAGTATTTTGGGAAGGAACTTACAAAGAGGGTGAAATCCACGGATTATGGTTAGAGTATCACTCAAACGGAAACCTATTTGCCCGCGGGAACTATGTCGATGGGATAAAAGATCGGGTATGGCAATACTTTGGAAAATCAACAAAACTAATAGCTGAAGAAGAATATAGGGATGGCCGATTGATTAGGACCGATATTATTCCCTCCTCCGGACCCCGCTGAATTAGCTATAACTTGTTGCCTTCACGGCTTTGCTTTGCCGAGGGTGCAGCTATGTTTTTACTCGATATTAACTATTAGATATAAACTTTATAAATTCACACATTTTGTTCTAATTAATTTTAATCAATAAAATCATACACA
>CACKOO010000054.1 GCA_902601765.1 Hydrogenophilales bacterium
TTCGAATTGTGTTAGAACCCTATAAATAGTTGCGAGGCCTATCTCAAGGCCCTCGTCCGTTAGTGTTTTGTAAACTTCTTCAGCAGTTAGGTGTCTTTTTTCACTTTGCTCGAACAAAGACAAGATTTTTAATCTCGGTAAAGTAGCTTTGAGTCCGATACTTTTTAAGTCATGCAAAGATGTCATTAATCCCTCCCGCCTTAATGCTTATTTGGCATATCGCCACTAAATT
Organism: Hydrogenophilales bacterium; assembly: GCA_902601765.1. Lineage (GTDB taxonomy): Bacteria > Pseudomonadota > Gammaproteobacteria > Burkholderiales > Eutrophovitaceae. Next base: position 233 of record CACKOO010000054.1, read on the forward strand.
TTATCTCGATCTTAGCGCGCTTACAAAAGAAAATGTCGTTTATGCTATTGTATCACTATTGAGAAAAATATTAAGAGGAATAAAAACATAGTACTTATGCGAATTATTTTACTGATTATTTTATGTATTTTTTTAAATGGTTGTTTTTTAGTACCGCACAAAATTGATGTTCGACAGGGCAATTTTGTGGACAACGAAATGGTTTCTCTTTTAAAGCTCAACATGACTAGAGCCCAAGTAATTTACATACTGGGGACACCGTTGGTCGCTGATCCGTTTCATCCTGATCGTTGGGATTACATTTATTTAGAGGGTGAGGCAGGTAGTACTGAAAAGAAACGGGATCTCACCTTGATATTTAAAAATGACAAGCTTTCACGAATCCAAGGGCAAGACTAATTACTTCTGTACAAATTGTAGGTTTCGAAAATGATAAAAATTGGCATTACCGGATCATCGGGGCAAATGGGCAGGGTTTTACTTGAGCTTATCGGAGATGATCGCGGTCTTGAGTTGGGAGCGGCTTTTGACGTTTTAGGTAGCGAATTTGTCGGACAAGATGCTGGTGTCTTGCATGGTTCAGGGAGAGGAATTCTCATTGGTTCTGACTTGAGAGAAGGGGTAGAAAAGTGTGATGTTCTGATTGATTTTACTAGACCAGAAGGAACCCTTAGTCATCTAGAGAATTGTATTGAAAAACGAATTCCCCTTGTCATAGGAACTACGGGATTCTCCAATGTGGAAAACCAAACAATTAAAAACGCCGCGAAACTTATACCAATCGTCATGTCACCCAACATGAGTGTCGGAGTAAATGTATTGTTTAACCTAGTAGGAATTGCTGCTGATGTTTTAGGTGAGAGCTTTGACGTCGAGGTTATCGAGGCGCATCACCGAAAGAAAGTTGATGCCCCTTCGGGAACTGCTTTGAGAATTGGAGAAGTTGTAGCAAAAGCTATGGGCCGAGATTTAGGTAAAGATGGCGTTTTTGCGAGAAAAGGAAACACTGGAGCCCGTAAAGCTAAAACAATTGGGTTTGCCACCATCCGAGGCGGTGATATTGTTGGTGACCATACCGCCCTTTTTGCCGGATCGGGGGAAAGGATAGAAATATCACATAAAGCGGCTGACCGATCCACTTTTGCTAGGGGAGCCATCAGAGCGGCTAAGTTCCTAGTGGAGAAGGCTCCAGGGTTTTATGAGATGACCGACGTGTTAGGCTTAGATAAAATTAATCAGTAAAATGATCTACTGGTGTTTTTTGGTCAGACGTGGTGTTGAGTTAAAGCTGGTAACCGCTGTACAATTGCGGATGAGGATATGTACATAAATGAAATTCTCTTCTCAATTAATTTAAGTTTGATCTCATAATTTCCAAGGAGTATGGTAATTGACAATGCTCAGCGAAGAGCGCGCTATCTTAGTGCTGGAGGACGGGACGTCTTTTGAGGGAATATCTGTAGGTGCTTCGGTATTCTCCGAGGGTGAGGTGGTTTTTAATACCTCGATGACTGGTTATCAGGAAATCCTAACCGACCCCTCCTACAAGAGGCAGTTAGTCACACTTACATACCCCCACGTTGGTAATGTAGGAATTAATCGCGAAGATGTTGAATCCTCTGGATTATATCTTTCAGGGTTAATAATAAAAAACTTACCGATTCGATCTAGTAATTATCGAGAAACACAGGACCTTAATTCATATTTGATATCCTCAGGAATTCCGGCGATAGCTGGGATTGATACTCGTAAACTTACCAGGATTTTGAGAGAGAAAGGCGCCCAAAATGGTTGCTTAATGGTCGGGGAGGGTGATAGAAAAGTTGCCTTGCAAAAAGCAATAAATTTTCCAGGATTGAAGGGAA
>CACKOO010000055.1 GCA_902601765.1 Hydrogenophilales bacterium
TTTTGGCACTTTCCCCAGATGGAATTTTTCTTTCAAATGGACCAGGAGATCCTGAACCTTGTTCCTATGCGGTCCGAGCAATAAAATTACTTGGGGAAAAAAATATTCCGATTTTTGGAATTTGTTTGGGACATCAACTATTGGCTCTGGCCTTTGGAGCAAATACAGAAAAGATGAAGTTTGGCCATCATGGGACTAACCACCCTGTAAAAAATCTTTCTACCGGTAAAGTTATGATTTCAAGTCAAAACCACGGCTTTTGTGTTACAAAAGATAATTTACCTAGTAACCTACTGGTAACCCACGTATCTCTTTTCGACGGAACTCTGCAGGGTCTCAAAGTTCGTGATCGACCAATATTTTCTTTCCAGGGACACCCAGAGGCCAGTCCAGGCCCCCATGATGTGGATTATTTATTTGATAATTTTATAAAGATGATGGGATAAAAAATCAGATGCCAAGACGAGAGGATATTAAGTCAGTTTTATTGATAGGAGCTGGTCCGATTGTAATTGGGCAAGCATGTGAGTTTGATTATTCCGGAGTTCAGGCTTGTAAAGCACTCGTGGACGATGGTTTCAGGGTTGTTTTGGTTAACTCAAACCCAGCTACTATTATGACGGATCCAGGAGTAGCTCACAAAACGTACATAGAGCCAATCACCGTTCCCATGGTGGAAAAAATAATTGCGAGGGAACGTCCAGACGCGATACTGCCAACGATGGGAGGTCAAACGGCTTTGAATTGTGCGCTATCTCTCTCGCGCGAGGGTATTTTGGATAAGTATGGTGTTGAGTTAATAGGAGCTACCGAGAGTGCTATCAATAAGGCCGAGGATCGCGAGAAATTTAAAAAAGCCATGAAAAAAATAGGCCTTGATACTCCCAAGTCATTGATCGCCCGCGATACTGAAGAGGCTATGCAAGTCGTTGAAACTATTGGTTACCCGGCTATTATAAGGCCTTCGTTTACTCTAGGTGGTGCTGGCGGTGGTATTGCTTACAACAAAGAAGAGTTCCTCAACATAGTTGAAGGTGGGCTTGAAGCGTCGCCTGTTAATGAAATCCTTGTCGAGCAATCTGTATTAGGTTGGAAAGAGTTCGAGATGGAGGTGGTTAGAGACTGTAAGGATAACTCAATAATAGTTTGTTCGATTGAAAATGTTGATCCAATGGGTATTCACACAGGAGATTCAATAACGGTTGCTCCGGCGCAAACGCTCACGGATAAAGAATATCAAATAATGCGTGACGCATCTTTAAGGGTGCTTCGAGAAATTGGTGTTGATACGGGAGGATCAAACGTTCAGTTCGCAGTTAATCCAAAAAACGGTCGTATGATTGTTATTGAGATGAACCCTCGAGTTTCACGCTCGTCGGCACTCGCGTCTAAGGCAACTGGGTTTCCGATAGCTAAGGTAGCGGCAAAATTAGCGGTCGGTTACACGCTTGATGAATTAGATAATGATATTACCAAAGGGGCAACACCAGCTTCATTTGAGCCGGCGATAGATTACGTAGTTACCAAAATTCCAAGATTTGCTTTTGAAAAATTTCCCTTGGCTGATACCACACTAACAACGCAAATGAAGTCGGTTGGGGAAGTGATGGCCATTGGAAGAACTTTTCAGGAAAGTCTGCAAAAAGCCCTGAGAGGGTTAGAAGTCGGAGTAGATGGATTTAATCAATTTTCTGAAAAGTTGGAAATTATTGAAAAAGAGCTGAGAAACGCTAGCGATAAGCGCCTATTTTTTGTGGCTGATGGGTTTCGAATCGGTATGTCTCTAAATAAATTACACAGCATTACGAAGATTGACCCTTGGTTTCTAGCTCAAATCGAGGACTTAGTTAAAGAAGAAGAGCATTTGAAAAATCTCAAAATTGATGAATTAACCAAGAATCATATGTTTTGTTTGAAGAAAAAAGGTTTCTCAGACAGTTTTATAGCGAATGCGCTTGGTGAATCCGAGGACAATATAAGGGAAAAACGTTGGCAATTCGAATTAAGACCGGTATTCAAGCGCGTTGATACTTGTGCAGGTGAATTTGATACTAACACTGCCTATCTCTATTCTTCTTACGAAGAAGA